>JBMOOM010000060.1:0-5258 GCA_049323275.1 Pseudomonadota bacterium | reverse complement strand
GCGAAGCTTCAATACTTCCCGCACTTGCGGCTTTATAACGGCTGAGAGAGACACCCTCATCCGGCCTTCGGCCACCTTCTCCCGCACGCGGGAGAAGGGGAAAACCAGGCTGGGCCTGTGTATTCCGTGAGTTTCCCCGGACAGCCCTGCCGCAAGCGGGAGAAGGGGTACACAGGTAAGGCCTTGCATAATTCGATGAATTGTCCCGGACACTTCCGCTGCAAGCGGGAGAAGGGGAATGATCTGGCACGGATACCCGGATGATCCGCTTCCTCCTCCGGCGTCTCGGCCAGTTCGTCATCACCTTTCTCGCGGCGTCGTTCCTGCTCTTCGCGGTGACGGAGTTCTCGCCGGGCACGGTGGCGTCCAAGATCCTCGGCCCCTATGCGGTGCAGAGCCAGGTCGATCTCCTGCAGGAGAAGCTGCATCTCGGCGATCCGCTGCTCATCCGTTACCTGCGCTGGCTCGGCATCGTCGCCGGCGTCGTCGAGAATCCGCTGGGCGATCCGGCGATCGGGCTGGGCCTGAGCGATCCGCGCGGCAATCGTTATGTCGGCAATTTCGGCTACTCGCTGATGCTGAAGGAGCCGGTCGTCGACGTGGTCGGTGAACGCATCGGCTATACGGCGCTGCTGACGCTGCTGGCGATCCTCATCATCGTGCCGGTGTCGCTCGCCGCCGGTGTCGCCGCCGGCGTCAATCCGGGCCGGCCGGTCGACCGTATCCTGTCGATGGGCGCGGTCATCCTCACTTCGCTGCCCGAATTCGTCGTCGCGGTGGCGCTGCTGCTCATCGGCGTGGTGTGGCTCGGCCTTCTGCCCGGCACCAGCCCGATGACGCCGGGCGGACGCTGGCCCTTGAGCCTGCAGCTGGTCTTGCCGGTCGGCGTCCTCGTCATCGCCTCGGCGAGCTATGTGCTGCGCATCGTGCGCGCCTCGGTCGCCGACACGCTGCGCAAGCCCTATGTGCGCACCGCCCTTCTCAAGGGCCTCCGGCGACGCGACATCATCCTTCACCATGTGCTGCGCAATGCGATGATACCGCCGATCACCGTCATCCTGCTGCAGATCAACTGGCTGCTCACCGGCGTCGTGGTGGTCGAATCGATCTTCGCCTATCCGGGCGTCGGCTCGCTCCTGCTGCAGGCCGCACTCTTCGGCGACATCTATCTCGTCCAGGCCCTGACCTTGCTGGCGCTTATCGTGGCGGTCGGCACGCAGCTGATCGGCGATCTGTGCTATCTGGCGCTCGATCCCAAGATCAAGCTCGGGTGACGATGATGCGCAGCCTTCTCCGCCGTCTCACGCGCTCGCCCCCCGCCCTCATCGGCGTGACGCTGGTCCTCGCCTGGGGGCTCGTGGCGCTCTTCGCTCCCTTCATCGCGCCCTATGATCCGAGCGCCATCGACTTCGCCGCGGCTGCCGATCCGCATCCGTCCGTTGCGCATTGGCTCGGCACCGACAGCAGCGGACGCGACATCCTTTCGCGCCTCATCTGGGGCGCGCGCACGACCTATATCGTGGTGCCGCTGGCGGTGGTGAGCGCCTTCGCCGCCGGCATCCTGCTCGGCGTGCCGGCCGGCTATTTCGGCGGCTGGTTCGACGCGCTGGTGAGCCGGGTGTCGGACGTCATTCTCGCTTTTCCCGCCCTCATCATCTACATCATCCTCATCACCTCGCTCGGGCCGTCGCTCCTCAACATCATCATCGCGGTGACGCTCGCTTACGCGCCGGGGGTAAGCCGCATCGCGCGCGGCATCACGCTGGCTTTGCGCGAGCAGGATTATGTGGCGGCCGCCCAGGCGCGCGGTGAATCGAGCCTCTACATCATGTTCGCCGAAATCCTGCCCAATGCGCGCGGGCCGCTGATCGTCGATCTCTGCCTGCGCGCCGGCTATACCGTCATCCTCACCGGCACGCTCGGCTTTCTCGGCCTGGGCCTGCCGCCGCCGACGCCCGACTGGGGCGGCATGGTGGTCGAAAGCGCCCACCTTCTGCCCATCGCCTGGCACATGGCGGTATTTCCCTGCGTCGCTATTGCCAGTCTCGTCATCGGCTGTAATCTGCTTGCCGACGGCTTGCGCAAGGAGGGGCTCAAATGAGCGCACCTCTTCTGGTCGTCGACAATCTCCATATCGCCTATCGCGGCGGCAAAGACGACGTCACGGTGGTCCGGGACTTCTCGCTGACGCTGGGCTCGGGCGAGACTTATGGACTGGTGGGCGAATCGGGATCGGGCAAGTCGACCGCGGCCTTCGCGCTCCTGGGCTATCTCGCCGAAGGCGGCCGCATCGTCTCGGGCAGCATCAAGGTGAAGGGCGCCGAGATCACCAGGCTCGACGAGGAGGGCCTGCGGCGCCTGCGCGGCGGCGACATCGCCATGGTCTATCAGGAGCCGGCGAGCGCGCTCAATCCGGTGCTCACCATCGGCCGGCAACTGGTCGAGGCGCGGCTCGCCCATCGTCCGGGCAGCCAGGCCGAAGCTCTGGCCGACGCCGCCGACATGCTGGCGAAAGTGCGCATCGGTGATGTTCAGGCGATGCTGCGGCGCTATCCGCATCAATTGTCGGGCGGCCAGGCGCAGCGCGTGGTCATCGCCATGGCGCTCCTCGCCGAGCCGAAGCTCCTGGTGCTGGACGAGCCGACCACCGGCCTTGATGCGACGGTGGAAGCGGGGGTCGTCGACCTCATCGGCGAGCTCGCCCGGAAGCTCGGCATGGGCCTGCTTTATATCTCGCATAATCTGAGCCTGGTGGGGCGCATCTGCGAAAAGGTCGGCGTCATGTATGCCGGCCGCATCGTCGAAGAGGGGAGTGTGCGCGACATCTTCGGCCAGCCGCGCCATCCCTATACGCAAGGCCTCATCGCCTGCCGTCCGGCGAATGGCGACGGCGCCGTGAGCCGCCGTCTCGCCACCATTCCCGGACAGCCGCCGGCGCCGGGTGTTGAATTCACCGGCTGCGTCTTCGTGCCCCGGTGTGGCCATGCGGTCACCGGGCGCTGTGATCAGCCGCCGGCGATCGCAGTGAGGATCATCGGCGAGGGTCACGCTGTGCGCTGCGCGCGGGCGGAGGAGCTGCTTTCCCGCGCGAGCGAGGCGGAGCAGATCGAAACCCGGCCAACGCCCGGCCCGGACGTCATCCGCATCGAGCATCTGAGCAAGACCTATCTGCCGCGCAATGCCTTCGGCATCACGCGCCGCGTGGATCTGACGCAATTGCCCAGGGCCAATGACGATGTCTCGCTTGTCGTCAGGCAGTCCGAGATCCTGTCGGTGGTGGGCGAATCGGGGTCGGGCAAGTCGACGCTCGCCCGCATCCTGATCGGCCTCGAAGAGGCGAGCGAAGGCCGGGTGCTGCTGCTCGACCAGGATGTCGCGCGGCGCCAGGCGCGGCGGCGGCCCAGGTCGCTGCTCCGGGCACTGCAGATGGTGTTCCAGAATCCGGACAGCACGCTCAATCCCTCGCACAAGGTGGGCGCCATCATCGGGCGTGCCGTCAAGCGCCTGGGCAAGCCGCAAGGCCGGCAATCGGTCGCCGCGCGGGTCGATGAGCTTCTGGCGCAAGTGCAATTGCCGCAGAGCTTCGCCGGCAAATATCCGCATGAGCTGTCGGGCGGACAGCGCCAGCGCGTCGGCATCGCGCGCGCTTTCGCCGGCAATCCGGACATCGTCATCGCCGACGAACCGGTCTCGGCGCTCGATGTCTCGGTGCAGGCCGCGATCGTCAATCTGCTGCTCGACATGCAGCGGGAGGCGCGCACCACTTTCGTCTTCATCAGCCACGACCTCGCTCTGGTGCGTCATATTTCCGATCGCGTCGTGGTGATGTTCGGCGGCCGGATCATGGAAATGGGCGCGCCTGCGGAAATCTTCGCGCCGCCCTATCATCCCTATACCGAAGCGCTGCTTCAGGCGGCGTGCGAAGGCCGGCGCAAGGTGCCGGCCTTCGATCCGGCGCCGCCGCCGCGAACGGGCTGCCGCTATGCCGGCCGCTGCCCGCGCCGCATCGACGGTCTGTGCGAGGTCAAGGAGCCGCCGCGCCAGGCGAACGCCGCCGGCCATGTCATTTTCTGCCATCTGTCCTGGGAGCGGTTCAGCACCGGCCAGGCGTCCATCGAAGGAGACTGATCCATGCGCCAAGCCCATCTGAGAGGCCGCGGGCCTCATCTGCCGCCCCTGGACAAGGTGCGGCAGTATGATTTCGAGCCGGGTTATGTCGCCTTCACCATGCCGGTGCCGAAAAGACTGCGCGTTCTGGTCGGCGACACGGTCATCGCCGACACGGTCAACGGCGTGATCCTGCATGAATCGGATCATATTCCGGTCTATTATTTCCCCTTGCGTGATATCCGCACCGATCTGATGACGGCCAGCGGGCGCCTGACGGTCGATCCCTTCAAGGGCGAGGCGCGCTATTATTCGCTCAGGCTCGGCGATGAGGTGATCACCGATTTCATGTGGCGCTATGCGGCGCCCGGCCGCCACGGGCCCGACATCTCCGATCATGCGAGCTTCGACTGGGAAAAGGCGCGCTGGTTCGAGGAGGATGAGGAGATCTTCGTCCATCCGCGCGACCCGTTCCGCCGCGTCGACCCGCTGCCGTCGAGCCGGCGCGTCGAGATCTTTCTCAATGGCGAGCTGATCGCCGATTCAAGACAGGGCGTCTTCCTGTTCGAGACCGGCCTGCCGACGCGCTACTACCTGCCGCTCGAAGACATCAAGCGCGACTTCCTCACGGCGAGCGACACGCATAGCCGATGTCCCTATAAGGGCGTCGCCAGCTATTATCATGCGACGGTGAAAGGAAAGCACTATCCCGACATCGCCTGGTACTATCCCGACCCGGTGCATGAGAGCGGTCGGATCAAGGGCCTCGTCTCCTTCGCCAATGAATTCGTCGACCGCATCCTGGTGGACGGCGTGGAGCAGGCGCGGCCCGTGACGTCCTTCTCGCACGGCTCGGACCGCGGCGCCGCGCATCCGCTGTCGGCCGCGCGTTGACCTCGTTCGTCATCCCGGCGAAAGCCGCTATCGTATGCACATATCTCACGGGAGGTCTTCCCTGGTTTTTTCCCTTCTCCCGCTTGCGGGAGAAGGTGCCCGAAGGGCGGATGAGGGTGTATGGTGCCGCCATGACAACGCGGCAAATTGAGCCCAAGCGGCTGGATCAGGCTCGCCGTCTACGCGGGAGTCAAACGCCGGCCGAGGAGAGGTTTGTGGTCAGGCCTGCGCGGTCGGCGCCTGCAAGGACATAAGTT
>JBMOOM010000059.1:0-82411 GCA_049323275.1 Pseudomonadota bacterium | reverse complement strand
CTCGGTAGAGGCCTTGATGATGCCGATGAAGTCGGCGGCCTTGAGGCTGGCGCCGCCGACCAGCGCGCCATTCACATTGGCGACCGACATCAGCTCCGCCGCATTGGCGGGCTTGACCGAGCCGCCATAGAGAATGCGCAAAGCGGGATCCGTCTTGGCGCGGATCGAGGCATGCACCTCCGCCACCTGCCCGACGGTCGGGGTGAGGCCGGTGCCGATGGCCCAGACCGGTTCATAGGCGACGACCGTATTGGTGGGCACCGCATTCATCGGCAGCGAGCCTTTCAGCTGGCGTGCGATCACCTCGAGCGTGCGCCCGGCCTTGCGCTCCTCCAGCGTCTCGCCGATGCAGATGATGGCGGTGAGGCCCGCCCGGTAAGCGGCCTCGGCCTTGAGCCTGACCGTCTCGTCGGTCTCGCCATGATCGGCGCGGCGCTCGGAATGGCCGACGATCACGGCGCTGCAGCCCACGTCCTTCAGCATTTCCGAGGAAATGTCCCCGGTATGGGCGCCATTTGCATGCCAATGGCAGTCCTGGCCGCCGAGCTTGATCCTGGCGCCCTTGACCACCGTCCGGATGCTGGTGATGAGCGTCGCCGGCGGGCAGATCATGACCTCGCATTTGAGGCGGACGTCCTTCAGCATGCCGGCCAAGAGCCGGGCTTCCTTGAGGGCGGCGGTCGTGCCGTTCATCTTCCAGTTACCGGCGACCAGCGGTTTTGGTGATTTCTGAGCCATTTCAGTCCCCTACCCGAGAATCTGAAATCCTCCTAGCAGAGGCAGGCGGCGCTTGCGAGGGTTGATCCTCATCCCTATTATGCGCGCCGCTCCGGAAGGGAGCTTTTATAGAAGGTGAATTGATGCTCGACAAAATGCGAGAAGGCGCCAAGGGCTGGATGGCCAAGGTTCTCCTGGGTCTCCTGGTTCTGAGCTTCGGCATCTGGGGCATCGCCGACGTCTTCACCTTCCGGCCGAATTCGGCGCTCGCCACCGTCGGCGACCAGGAGATTTCCGGGACCGACTTCGCCGAGGCCTATCGCCGCTGGCTGCAGAACTACCAGCAGCAGACGGGCCAGACCATTACGCCGGAGCAGGCCCGCATCCTGGGCCTCGACCGTGCTTATCTGAATGAGATGATTCGCACCGCCGCTCTCGACGGCGAAGCGAGCAAGCTGAAACTCGCAGTCTCCGACGCCCAGATCGTCGATATGGTCAAGGCCAATCCCGCCTTCCACAATTCGCAAGGGGTATTCGATCCCGCCCGTTTCGCCGACATCCTCCGCCAGAACGGCCTGACGGAAGCGGGTTTCGTCGCCAGCGAGCGCAGCCGCTATCTGAGAAGCGCGGTGGCCGACACCGCGACCTGGAGCTTCACGCCGCCCACAGCACTCAAGGAGGCGGCTTACCGCCACCGCAACGAACAGCGCGATGCGCGCTATTTCGTGCTGCGTCCGGCCGAGCAGGATCTGCCGGCGCCCGCCGAACAGGACCTCAAGACCTACTGGGAGAAGAACAGCGCCCAGTTCACCGCGCCCGAATATCGCACGATCGCCATCATCAAGGCCGATCCGCAGGATCTGGCGCCGTCGATCCAGATCAGCGACGCCGATCTCACGGCCGCCTACGAGAAGTACAAGCGCGATTATTACAAGCCGGAGCTGCGCACCATCCTGCAGATCCCCTTCCCCTCGGTCGACGAGGCCAAGAAGGCGAAAGACCGGATCGCGTCCGGCACCGACTTCATGGCCATCGCCAAGGAGCGCGGCCTCACCGATGCCGACGCCTCGCTGGGCGAGGTCAGCAAGGACAAGATCTTCGACACGATCATCGCCGATGCCGCCTTCGGCCTGGCGCAGGACCAGGTGAGCGATCCGGTCCAGGGCAAGCTTTCGGTGGTCCTGCTGAAGGTGACCAAAGTCAGCCCCGAGAAGCAGTCGACCCTGGATGAGGTCAGGGCCGAGCTCACCCAGCGCCTGCAGCTCGAAAAGGCCCGCAGTGAAGTTCAGACCACCTATGACACGATCGAGGATGCGCGCGCCCAGACGAAATCGTTCGAGGACATCGCCAAGGAGGTCAAGCTGCCGCTGACCGTGACGCCGCCGGTCGACAGCCGCGGCCAGGGCAAGGACGGCAAGGATGTGAATGTGCCGTTCAAGGAGGGCGTCCTCAAACAGGCTTTCGAGAGCGACACCGGCGTCGAGAACGACGCGCTGACGACGCCGTCGAACGGCTATGTCTGGTACGAAGTGCGTGACGTGACGCCCTCCGCCATCAAGCCCTTCGACACGGTCAAGGCCGAGGTCGAAACCGCCTGGAAGGCGCAGAAGCTGCGCGAAGTGGCGCTCGAGAAGGCCAAGCAGCTGGTCGAGCGCGCCCGCAACGGCGTGACGCTCGATGTTCTGGCCGGCGAAGCCAAGGCCGAAATCAAGACGGTCCAGGGCCTCAAGCGCAACGAGACGACGAATGAATTCGGCTCCGAAGCCGTCGGAGCCCTGTTCTCGGTTCCCGAGAACGGCTTCGCCTTCGCTCCCGAGGGCGACGGCAAGGGCGCGAAGATCATGCAGTCGCAGGCGGTTCTCATCCCGACCTACGATCCCAATTCGGAAGAAGCCAAAACCATCGGCAAGGCACTGGCCGACGGCGCCGGCAATAATCTGGCCGCGGCCTATATCGGCGATGTCCAGAACGAGCTCGGCGTCTATGTAGACGAGAATATGTGGCGACAGGTCACGGGCGCGAACGCGAACTGATCTCAACCTGAAGGCACACTCATCTTGGTCTACTCACATGCAAGTCTCACCCGATTTCGACGCATTCCGCCGCGTCTATGATTCTGGCGAAGCCCAGATTCTCTCCACCCGCCTCGTCGCGGATCTCGAAACCCCCGTCTCGGCCATGCTCAAGCTCGCACGCAATGCGCGCTATTCGTTCCTGCTCGAGTCGGTCGAAGGCGGCGCCGTGCGCGGCCGCTATTCCATCATCGGCATGCGGCCCGACGTCATCTGGAAGGTCGAAGGCCGCAAGACCCTGATCAACCGGCGGGCGCTCTACAATCCGGATGGCCCCTTCGAGGCGGTCGATCTCGATCCTTTGCCGGCGTTGCGCGCCCTTCTCAAGGAGAGCCGCATCAAGCTGCCCCAGGACGCGCCCCCCATGGCGGCCGGTGTGTTCGGCTATATGGGCTATGACATGGTGCGGCTGATGGAGGATCTTCCCGCCGCCAATCCGGATGTGCTCGGCCTGCCCGACAGCATGCTGATCCGGCCGACCATCATGGCGATCTTCGATTCCGTGAAGGACGATGTGACGGTGGTGACGCCGGTCTATCCGGAAAGCGACATCAGCGCCAAGGCCGCCTTCGCACGGGCCGAGGAACGCCTCGCTTATGTCGTCGAGGCCCTCGACCGGCCGCTCGATCACGGCATGATGGGCCGCGCCGACGTGCCGGCGATCGGCGAAGCGCGCTCCAACACGGCGCCGGAGGACTATATGGGCATGGTGGACAAGGCGAAGGACTATATCGCCGCCGGCGACATCTTCCAGGTGGTGCTGTCGCAGCGCTTCGAGTCCGACTTCACGCTGCCGCCCTTCTCGCTCTACCGCTCGCTGCGGCGCGTCAATCCCTCACCCTTCCTCTATTATCTCGACTTCGACCGCTTCGCGATCATCGGCTCGTCGCCCGAGATCCTGGTCCGGGTGCGCGACGGCAAGGTCACGATCCGGCCGATCGCCGGAACGCGGCGGCGCGGCGAGACGCCGAGCGAGGATCGCGCCCTGGCCGACGAATTGCTCGCCGATCCGAAGGAGCGGGCCGAGCATCTGATGCTGCTCGATCTGGGACGCAACGATGTCGGGCGCGTCGCCGAGATCGGCTCGATCAAGGTGACCGACCAGTTCATCCTCGAATATTACAGCCACGTGATGCACATCGTGTCGAATGTCGAAGGCACCCTCGCCAAGAGGCATGACGCGATCGATGCGCTGGTGGCGGGCTTCCCGGCCGGCACCGTGTCGGGGGCGCCCAAGGTCCGCGCCATGCAGATCATCGACGAGCTCGAGCATGAAAAGCGCGGCGCCTATGCCGGCTGCGCCGGCTATTTCTCGGCCGACGGCGACATGGACACCTGCATCATGCTGCGCACGGCGATCGTGAAGGACGGCAAGATGTATGTGCAGGCAGGCGCCGGCGTCGTCGCCGACAGCGTTCCCGCTTCCGAGCATGCCGAATGCGTGAACAAGGCCAAGGCGCTGTTCCGCGCCGCCGATGACGCGGTCCGCTTCGCCGGCCGCGCCGGGAGGGGACAATGAGATATCATCCCCAGTCGCAAGCTCTCAGCACATTTCCCCTTCTCCCGCTTGCGGGAGAAGGTGCCCGAAGGGCGGATGAGGGTGCTCGCTCCGCCTGTCAAAGGTCCCGAGTTGATGCGGCTTTCGCTGCTCTCTGTCCACTGAGTTCGCTGCAGCAACACCCTCATCCGGCCTGTCGGCCACCTTCTCCCGCAAGCGGGAGAAGGGAAACTTCCGGCGCGGATCGAGCCAAGCAGAGGAGGCATCACTCATGATCATCCTCATCGACAACTACGACAGCTTCACCTGGAACCTTTATCATTTCCTCGGCGATCTCGGCGCCGAGACGGTGGTGCATCGGAACGACAAGATCAGTGTCGGCCAAGTGCTTTCGGCCAGGCCGAAGGCGATCGTGCTGTCGCCCGGCCCCTGCACCCCCAATGAGGCCGGCATCTGCCTCGACCTCATCGCCCAGGCGCAGGACCAGGTGCCGATCCTCGGCGTCTGCCTCGGTCACCAGGCCATCGGCCAGGCCTTCGGCGGCAAGGTGATCCGGGCGCCGCAGCTGATGCATGGCAAGATGTCGGGCATCCGCCATCAGGCCAAAGGCATCTTCGCCAAGGTGCCGGACGACTTCGCGGCAACGCGCTATCATTCGCTCATCGTCGAGCGCGACAGCCTGCCCGACAGCCTGGAAGTCACGGCCGAAACCGAAGACGGGATCATCATGGGCCTGCAGCACAAGACCAAGCCCATCCATGGGGTGCAGTTCCATCCGGAGAGCATTGCCTCCGAGCACGGACACACTCTATTGAAGAACTTCCTCGAACAGGCGGGGGCAGTTTGATGACCATGGACCTCAAATCCCTCATCGGCAAGGCGGCCAATGGCCAAGCTTTGACGCGCGAGGAGGCCCGCGCGGCCTTCGACGTGCTGATGTCGGGCGAAGCGACGCCATCGCAGATCGGCGGCTTCCTGATGGCGCTCAGGGTGCGCGGCGAGACGGTGGACGAGATCACCGGCGCCGTCGAGATCATGCGCGAGAAGATGACGCCGGTCAAAGCGCCGGCGGACGCCATCGACATCGTGGGCACCGGCGGCGATGCGTCGGGCTCCTACAACATCTCGACCTGCGCCGCCTTCGTCACCGCCGGCACCGGGCTCAAGATCGCCAAGCACGGCAACCGCGCGCTGTCGTCGAAATCGGGGGCTGCCGATGTGCTGATGGCGCTCGGCATCAGGATCGACCTGACGCCGGACCAGATCAGCCGCTGCATCGGCGAGGCCGGCTGCGGCTTCATGTTCGCGCCGGCGCATCACGCCTCGATGAAGCATGTCGGGCCGTCGCGCGTCGAGCTCGGCACACGCACGATCTTCAATCTGCTCGGGCCCCTCTCCAACCCGGCGGGCGTCAGGCGCCAGGTCACCGGCGTCTTCGCCAGGGCCTGGGTCGAGCCCCTCGCCCATGTGCTCAACAATCTGGGCTCCGAGCGCGCCTGGATCTGCCATGGCGAAGGCGGCTTCGACGAGATCGTGCCCTCCGGCACGACCTGGATCGCCGAGCTGAAGGACGGCAAGGTCACCTCGCTCGAAGTGAAGCCCGAGGATGTCGGCATCGCCCGCTCCTCGGCCGCCGATCTCAAGGGCGGTGATGCGGCGCAGAATGCCGAGGCGCTGCGCGGCGTGCTGGAAGGCAGGAAGAACGCCTTCCGCGACGCCGCGGTGATGACGGCGGCCGCCGCCCTCCTCGTCGCGGGCAAGGCGAAGGACTTGAAGGAAGGCGTGGCGCAGGCGCAGAAATCCATCGACGGCGGCGGCGCCCGCGAAGTGCTGGAGAAGCTGGTGAAGGTGTCCAATGGCTGAGCGCGCCTGTTTCCACTTCTTCCGTCACCCCGGCGAAAGCCGGGGCTCATTAAATTCTTTCAATGACTGCAGCGCCGCCCGCTTGGCGCTTATTGAATGGGTCCCGGCTTTCGCCGGGATGACGGTAAGAGAGAGGGGGGCGCTTTAGTGGCCACCATTCTCGACAAGATCGCCGCTTACAAGCGTGAGGAGGTCGCCAAGGCGAAGGCCGAGATCGCCGAGCGCGAGCTCGACGTCATGGCGCTCGACGCGCCGCCGGTGCGCGGCTTCGCGGCGGCTCTCGATGCGAAGATCGCGCAGGTCCGGTGGGCGCTCATCGCCGAGATCAAGAAGGCTAGCCCGTCCAAGGGCCTCATCCGGCCCGACTTCAATCCGCCGCAGCTCGCCATGGCCTATGAGGATGGCGGGGCGGCCTGCCTCTCCGTCCTCACCGACACGCCCTCCTTCCAGGGCGCGCCGGAATATCTGGGCGCGGCGCGGGCGGTGACGCAGCTGCCGGCGCTGCGCAAGGACTTCATGCTCGATCCCTATCAGGTGGCGGAAGCGCGCGCCTGGGGCGCCGACTGCATCCTCCTCATCATGGCGATGATCGACGACAAGCTCGCCTGCGAGCTCGAGGCCGCCGCCTTCGACTGGGGCATGGACGTGCTGGCGGAAGTCCATGACGAAAAAGAGCTCGAGCGCGCGCTCAAGCTCTCAACCCGGCTCATCGGCATCAACAACCGCAATCTCCACACCTTCGAGACGACGCTCGAAACCACCGAGCGTCTGGCGCCCCTGGTGCCGAAGGAGCGCCTCATCGTCGGTGAGAGCGGCCTCTTCACGCCGGCCGACCTCGCGCGCCTGTCCCGGATCGGCGTCAATGCCTTCCTCATCGGCGAAAGCCTGATGCGCCAGGAGGATGTCGCGGCGGCGACCCGTGCTATCCTGAAGAGGCCATGAGCAAGCTCACCCATCTCGACGACAAGGGCCAGGCCCGCATGGTCGACGTCTCGGCCAAGGACGTGACGACCAGGCTCGCCACGGCCAGGGGCCGTATCGCCATGAACGCCGAGACGCTGGCGATGATCGGCGAGGGCCGCGCCAAGAAGGGCGATGTCCTGGCGGCGGCGCGCATCGCCGGCATCATGGCGGCGAAGAAGGCGCATGAGTTGATCCCGCTCTGCCATCCGCTGCTGATCGCCGGCGTCACCGTCGATTTCACGCCCGACGCCAAGAGCTCGGCTATCGAGGTCGAGGCGACGGTTAAGGTCGAGGGCAAGACCGGTGTCGAGATGGAGGCGCTCACCGCCGTATCGGTCGCCTGCCTCACCATCTACGACATGTGCAAATCGGCCGATCGCGCCATGCGCATCGGCGATATCCGCCTGGTCGAGAAATCGGGCGGCAAATCGGGTCATTTCACCGGAGACTGACCATGGCGCTGATCCCGGTCGAAGAGGCCAAGGCGCGGATTCTGAAGGGCGTCAGGGCGCTGCCGCGCGAGAGCCTGCCGCTCCATCACTGCGCCGGCCGGGTGCTCGCCGCCGATATCAAGGCCAGGCGCGACCAGCCGCCCTTCCCGGCTTCCGCCATGGACGGCTATGCGGTGCGCTTCGCCGACGTCCAGACCGTCCCCGCCAGGCTCAAGGTCGTGGGCACGGCGCCGGCCGGCCATGGTTTCGCCGGGATGGTCAAGGCCGGCCAGGCGGTACGCATCTTCACCGGGGCGCCGGTGCCCAAGGGCGCCGACACGGTCGTCATCCAGGAAAATACCGAGTCCGCCAACGGCATGGTCAGCGTCACCGTGGCCGCCCAGCGTGAAGGCCAGCATATCCGGCGCAAGGGTCTCGACTTTGCCAAGGGCCAGGAACTGCTTCGCCGCGGCACCCAGCTCGAGGCCCGTGAGATCGGATTGGCCGCAGCGATGAATTGGCCGGATCTTCCGGTCACGAAGCGGCCAAAGGTGGCTATTTTCACCACCGGCGACGAGCTTGTCTCCCCCGGTCAGACGCCCAGGGCCGACCAGATCGTTTCCTCCAACAGTTTTGCGCTTTCGGCCTTTGTGCGCCGCTATGGCGGCGAGGCGGTCGACCTCGGAATCATCCCGGATGATCTGAAGGCCATTTCCAGAGCGGTCCGCAAGGCTTCCGGCGCGGATATCCTTCTGACGACCGGTGGCGCCTCGGTCGGCGATCACGACCTTGTCCAGGCCGCCCTTAAGGCAGAGGGCATTGCGCTCGATTTCTGGAAAATCGCGCTCAGGCCCGGCAAACCGCTGATGTTCGCCCGCAAGGGGAAGCAGCGGATTCTGGGGCTTCCCGGCAATCCCGTCTCGGCGCTCGTCTGCGCGCGGATTTTCCTCAAACCCCTGCTTTCAGCGCTGCTCGGGCTTCCACCTGCCGATGACACCGTCAAGGCCAGGCTCGGTGCCGATCTGCCGGCCAACGACCTGAGACAGGATTATCTTCGGGCTACTGTCGCGCGTGGCGGCGACGGGAGCTACGAAGCCACCCCCTTCAGGCTCCAGGACTCCTCGATGCAGCGCGCTCTGACCGAAGCCCAGGGCCTCATCATCCGCCCTCCTTTTGCGCCCGCCGCCCGCGCCGGCGACCTCGTCGACCTGCTGCCCCTCGATTTCTGAACGCCAAGCAATTTAAGCTTGCCGAACCAAACGGGAACGCATATCCTCGTTTTGTATTTGTTCCGATTCTAGCTGAGCGACTTCCCCGGAACGTTCTTTGAACAGGTCACGGCCATGCTGACACGCAAACAACTCGAACTGCTCCTTTTCATCAATGAACGCCTCAAGGAGGACGGCGTGTCGCCCTCTTTCGAGGAGATGAAGGAAGCGCTGAACCTCCAATCGAAGTCCGGCATCCACCGGCTGATCCTGGCCCTCGAGGAGCGCGGCTTCCTCCGGCGCATGCCCAACCGGGCCCGGGCACTCGAAGTCATGAAGCTGCCGGACGCCCATAGCCCCAGTCTTTCCGCCACCAAGCGCCCGGGTTTCAGCCCCAATGTCATCGAGGGCAATCTCGGCAAGGTGAAGCCTATCCCGCATGCCGGCTCGGGGACGCCGCGCGCCGCCATCGTCCCGGTCATGGGCCGGATCGCCGCCGGTGTGCCGATCTCGGCCATCCAGGATCATTCGCACAACATCACCGTTCCGCCCGAAATGCTGGGCTCGGGCGAGCATTTCGCGCTCGAGGTCAAAGGCGACTCGATGATCAATGCCGGCATTTTCGACGGCGACACGGTGCTCATCCGCAAGGGCGACAGCGCCACCAATGGCGACATCGTCGTGGCGCTGGTCGACAATGAGGAAGCGACGCTCAAGCGCATCCGCAAGAAGGGCGACTCGATCGCGCTGGAAGCGGCCAACCCGGCTTATGAGACACGCATTTTTGGTCCCGACCGGGTCAATGTGCAGGGCCGTCTCGTCGGGCTCATCCGTAAATACTGAAGTCCTTCCGGGATCGGCAATGGACAGGAAGCCGGGGCTTGCTCCGGCTTTCGCATTTTGGCCATCCGTGTTCGAAGTGACACGGCTGTTGCACGCAAAAGGCGAATTGACTTTACGTCATTCCCTTGGGTTGCAGCGCACGCTTTGGCTCCCTAAAGTGACGCCGGACCGCTTCTCAGGTCCGCAATGTCAGCGTCAGCGCTTAAAGGAGATAGACATGGGAATTTTCGACAGCATCAGCGAGGCAATTTTCGGCAAGGCCGCCAATGCGGCCCCCGTCCCTCCGTCTGCTCCCACCACGCCCACAACGACTGCACAGGCACCACAGACGCCGCAAACCCCGCAGACGCCGCAGGCCCCTGCGCCCGCTGAACCCAAGGCCGCACCGACCCCGCAGGCCGTCGATATCGCGGCTGTGCTGGAAAAGGCCGTCGCCGACAAGAAACAGAAGCTCAATTGGCGGACTTCGATCGTCGATCTCATGAAAGCGCTGGACCTCGACAGCGGCCTCGAGGCCCGCAAGAAGCTCGCCAAGGAGCTCAATTACACGGGCGACACCAGCGACAGCGCCAAGATGAATGTCTGGCTGCACAAGGCGCTGATGAAGAAGCTCGCCGACAATGGCGGCAAGGTGCCGGCCGACCTCCTCGACTGATCCCGAGCAATACTGTCTGAAGAAGAGGCCGTGAGCCATCATGCTCGCGGCCTTTTGCATCCCCGCTCCATCGCTACTTGAAGAAATGTGAATTACGGGCGGGAACGATGCCGTCGAAAGACATCTGAACCCCTGCGCCCGATATGGCGTCGACGGCATGGATATGCAGATGCGGTTCGGTGCTGTTGCCCGAATTACCGACCTCACCGAGCGGATCGCCGGCGTGAATGGGCTTGCCGGCCTCGACGGCGATACTTCCCCTCCGCAAATGCGCCAGCTCGACTTCGAGGTTCCCGCAGACAAGAACGACATGGTTACCGGCCGGATTCGTCTTGTCGCGGGCCGGTGGCGGCAGGTCCGGCAGCCCGTCGACGGCCGCCTTTACCGTTCCTTCGCACGGGCTGATCACGCTCTTGCCAAAGGCGACATAATGGGTGGGATCGGCCGGCAGAAGGCCTGACGCACGAAAGCCCGCAACATCCACAGCGGTAATATCGAGCGCGTGGCGCTGGGCGCGGTGGCTGTAGTGATGGTTGAGAATGCCGGCGCTGCCGCCTTGCGCGACGACGAAATGTCCGCCCCTCAGCGGAAAAGCTAGCGGATGAGCCTCATGTCGGGCGAGAAGGCCGACAACGACGTAGACAAGGGCCGGGACGAACAGCGCCAAGGCGGCGAGCCGCTGTCCCTGGCTGCGCCAGAGCGACGCGCGCCAGGACCGCCTGGCATGCCGCCCCGTCGAGACGAGCGCCGCGACGACGAGCACGCCGATCAGCGCCACGCGGCTCCACAAGCCGGCAATGTCCCAGCGGCCGACCAGGAAGATCAGAGCGGCGAACACCGCGGTTTCCGCCAGCACGAGCAGCCAGCCCAGGCGAGTCGGCTCATCGAGCCGCCACAGTCGCCAGGCGAACACAAGCGGCAGGACGACGCTGACGAAACCCAGGATAGCGATGACCGCGATCATCGCTTCCACTCCATCAGCGGTTCACCACCATTTAGGCGCTTCGAACTTGCCGGCGGCTTCCTCGATGGCATGGCCGACCTGGAAAAGCGTCTCCTCATCGAAGGGCTTGCCGATGAGCTGCAGGCCCATCGGAAGCCCCTGCTCCGACAATCCGCCCGGCACCGAGATGCCCGGCAGGCCCGCCATATTCACGGTCACGGTGAAGATGTCGTTCAGATACATCTGCACCGGATCGGTGATCTCGCCGGGCGCGAAGGCCGGGCTCGGCGTCGCCGGGGTCAGCACCACATCGACCTTGTCCCAAGCCTTGTCGAAATCCTGCTTGATCAGGGTGCGGACCTTCTGCGCGCGCACATAATAGGCATCGTAGTAGCCGGCGGAGAGCACATAGGTGCCGATCATCACGCGGCGCTGCACCTCGCGGCCGAAGCCCGCGGCGCGGGTATTCTCATACATCGAGACGATGTCGTCGCCCGGCACGCGCAGGCCGTAGCGCACGCCGTCATAGCGGGCGAGATTGGACGAGGCCTCGGCCGGCGCCACGATGTAATAAGCGGGCAGCGCATATTTGGTGTGCGGCAGCGAGATCTCGACGATCTCGGCGCCCTGCTCCTTCAGCCAGCCGGCGGCCTTGTCCCACAAAGCATCGATCTCGGCCGGCGTGCCGTCGACGCGGTATTCCTTCGGGATGCCGACGCGCAGGCCCTTGATCGGCTTGCCGATGAAGGATTCGTAGTCGGGCACCGGATGGTCGACCGAGGTGGTGTCCTTGGCATCGACGCTCGCCATCGATTTGAGCAGGATCGCCGCGTCGCGCACGTCGCGCGCGATCGGTCCGGCCTGGTCGAGCGAGGACGCGAAGGCGACGACGCCCCAGCGCGAGCAGCGGCCATAGGTCGGCTTGATGCCGACCGTGCCGGTGAAGGCGGCGGGCTGGCGGATCGAGCCGCCGGTATCGGTGGCGGTGGCGCCGGCGCAGATATGCGCGGCGACCGCCGAGGCCGAGCCGCCGGACGAGCCGCCCGGCACTAGCGCCGCATTGGAATTGCGGCGGCGCCAGGGATTGATCACATTGCCGTAATAGCTCGTTTCATTGGAGGAGCCCATGGCGAACTCGTCCATATTGAGCTTGCCCAGCATGACGGCGCCGTCGCGCCACAGATTGCCCGTGACGGTCGATTCATAAGGCGGCTTGAAGCCGTCGAGCACATGGCTCGCCGCCTGGGTGTGGACGCCCTTGGTGGCGAACAGATCCTTGATGCCGAGCGGGATGCCTTCGAGCGCGCCCGCCTCGCCCTTGGCGATCCGGGCGTCGGAAGCGGCGGCCATGGCGCGCGCCTCGTCCGGCGTTTCCACGACATAGGCATTGAGGACACGCGCCTTGGCCATCGCGTCGAGATAGGCGTCGGTCAGCTCACGCGCCGAGAAGGATTTCTTCTTCAGGCCGTCGCGTGCGGCCGAAATGGTCAGGGAGGTCAGGCTTGTCATCTTGGAGTCATTCCACCACTTTCGGGACCATGAAGAATTCGTCTTCGGAGGCCGGCGCGTTTTTCGTCACGTCCTGCGGATAATGGCCGTCCGTCACCACGTCCTGGCGCTTCTTCATCTTCATGGCGACGACCGACGTCAGGGGCTCGACGCCTTGCACGTCGACCTCGTTCAGCTGCTCGATCCAATGCAGGATCGAATTGAGCTCGCCCTCGAGGCGCGGCACATCCTCCTCGCTCACCTTGATGCGCGCCAGATGCGCGATACGCCGCACGGTTTTCTGATCGACCGACATGTTTCAACTCATTTCGCGGAAAACAGGGGCGCTCATTAACACCGGCTCACCCGCCCTGCAACCCGGAGGCCGGCGGGGTATTTCTACCCGCCCAGAGGGGTCTTCTGCCGGCCTTGCGCGTCGAAATTCTCGTCCCGCAGCCAGGCCTGGAACCTGGCCGCCATGGCCGGCCATTCCTTGTCGATCATGGCATACCAGGCGGTGTCGCGGTTGCGGCCCTTGACGATCATATGCTGGCGGAAAGTGCCCTCATAGGTGAAGCCGAAGCGCTCGGCCGCCTTACGCGACGGCGTGTTCATGGAATGGCACTTCCATTCCAGCCGCCGCACGCCCAGGTCGTCGAAGCAATGGCGCATCATCAGGAAAATCGCTTCCGTCCCCTCCCGCGTGTCCTGCAGGCTGGGCGAGAACCAGATATGGCCGATCTCGATGACGCCATTGGCCTTGTCGAGGCGCATGAAGGCCCCCATGCCGGCCGCCTTGCCGGTATCGCGGCGGACATAGGCATAGAACCACGGGTCGCGGCTCGGCTCCTGCTTGCGCAGCCACGCGTCGAAGGCCTCGTAATCGGCGAAGGGCCCGTAGCCCATATAGGTCCACAGGGCCCCTTCCGGATCGCTGTCGGCGAAGGACTCGTACAGGTCGCGGCCATGCTGCGCCGCCGACACGGGCTCGAGCCTCGTCCAGCGCCCGAAAAGCGGGCGCAGGTCGGGAACCAGTCCCGGCGGCAAGGGATCGACGATGGGGCCAACGGGGCGTTTGCGGTCTGACATGGCCTCAAGCTTATGTCCGGGTTTGCGCGCAAGTGCAAATCCCGCTTATCTTCACTGCTAATGACAAGAAAACGCCAGGATTCCGTCGACGTCGTGATTATCGGAGCCGGCTGCGGCGGGGCGGCTTTCGCCTGGCAGTTGAAGCGCCGGGCGCCGCATCTGAAGATCGTCTGCCTGGAACGCGGCGGCTGGCCCGACCCCATGCGCATGCCGGCCAAGACCATGCGCTGGCAGCGCGCCATCATGGAGGACTGGGCGTCGAACCCCAATCTGCGCATCACGGCGGGCGGCTATCGCGGCTCCAACGACTACGCCATCGACGAGGATGCGTCCGTCTTCAAGCCGCTGATGTGGAACGGCGTCGGCGGGTCGACGGTCGCCTGGGCGGCGCATTTCCCGCGCCTGCACCCGTCCGATTTCCGCGTCCGCAGCCTCGATGGCGTCGCCGACGACTGGCCGTTCGATTATTTCGAGCTCGAGCCCTGGTACGACCTCAATGACGAGATCATGGGTGTCGCCGGCCTCGACGGCGATCCCGCCTATCCGCCGAAAAGCCGGCGCGCCATGCCGCCTCTGGCCTTCGGCGCGGTCGCCAATCGCGCGGCGCGCGCCTTCAGCGATCTCGGCTGGCACTGGTGGCCGGTCGATGCCGCGATCAATTCGGTGCCGCATGACGGGCGCGACGCCTGCAATCATTGCGGCCCCTGCCTGACCGGGTGCATTTCCAAGGCCAAGGCCTCTGTCGATCTCACCTACTGGCCTAAATCCATGGCACTCGGCGTCGAGCTGCGGACCATCGCCGTGGCCCGCAATATCGAGATCGAAGCCGGCCGCGCCACCGGCGTCACCTATGCCGACCGCAATGACGAGGAGCATTTCCTGCCCGCCCAGGCGGTGGTCGTCGCCGGCAACGGCATCGGCACGGCGCGGCTGCTTCTCGCCTCGGGCGTCGACAGCCCGGCGCTCGGGCGCAATCTCATGTTTCACCCGGCCGCCTATGTGCGCGGCCTTTTCAAGGACCGCCTCGACGGTCCCGTCGGCCCGGTCGGCTGCTCGATCTACTCGCATGAATTCTACGAGACCGACCGGGAGCGCGGCTTCGAGCGCGGCGTGCATCTGCAATTGTCGCGCGAGAACGCCCTGCTGGTGCAGGCCTCGCGGCTGTCGCCGCTGTGGGGCGAGGCGCCGCAGACGCAGTTGCGCGAGGAATTCCTCCATACGATGCCGATCCTGGTGCTCGCCGAGGACCTGCCCGAGCAGCACAACCGCGTCAGCCTCACCGGCACCGAGGAGCGCGATGGCCTGCCCGGTGTGAAGATCGACTACCGCATCTCGGAGCGCGCGCGGAAGAGCCTCGATTTCGGCCTGGCCCGCGCCGAGGAGGTTCTGAAAGCCGCCGGCGCCTATCGCACGCTGCGTGTTTCGCCTGCTCCCCTCACCGGCTGGCACCTGCTCGGCACCGCGCGCATGGGGAGCGATCCCCAGACCTCCGTCACTGACGGCAGGGGCCGCTGCCATGCGGTGCCCAATATCCTCGTCGCCGATGGCAGCCTGTTTCCGACCGTCGGCGCCGCCAATCCCGCCTCCACCATCGGCGCGGTGGCGCTCAAGCTCGCCGATCACTTCGCCGGAGACATCGCATGACCCCGGTGCAATTGCGCCAACTCGCCGATCTTCTGCTGCCCGGCGACACGGCTGGCCTTCCGCCCGGCTCGCGCGTTCCGGATGTCATGCTGGCGCTGTCGGAGTCGAAATCACCCATCATCGCGCTGATGGGGCGCCATCCCGATTTTGCCGACCCGGCCAGACGCGGCGAGGTCCTCACCGAATTCGAGCGCAGTCACGCGCAGGACTTCCGCGACCTCGTCCTCTCACTCATCAAGCCCTATTATGAATCCGGCCCGGTGCTCGAAGCGATGGGCTGGCGCACCGCGCCGCCACAGCCCACCGGCCATGTGATCGCAGCGATGGCGGCCGATCTCGGCCAGGCCCTGGCCGAGATCGCGGCGCGCAAGAAGATCTGGCGCTAGACCGTCGCCGTATCCCCGGATTTCATCACCTTGACGGACTTGGCCTTGGGTCCCATCGCCTTGAGGAAAGGTTTCGCGTCGGGGATGAGAAACCCCTCGAAGGTCGCGAAGTGGCAAGGGATCACCGTCTTGAACTTGAAGAATTTGCGGCAGGCATAGGCGGCCTGATCCGGTCCCATGGTGAAACGGTCGCCGATGCAGACGATACCGATCTCGGGCTTGTAGAGCTCATGGACGAGCTGCATGTCGTAGGTGAGGCCGGTATCGCCCGAGACATAGAGGCGGCGGCCCTTCTCCTTCCTGGGCAGGATGACGAAGCCCGCCGGATTGCCGAGATAGACCGGCGTGCCGTTCTCGACATGCGAGGAGGAATGCCAGGCATTGGTGAAGACGACGTCGAAATCCTCGAAGGCGATGCGTCCGCCATGATTGCCGGGCGAATAACTGGCGACGCCCTTGGCGGCGTAGTACATGGCGACCTCGAAATTCGAGACGAGCGTCGCGCCGGACCCCGTGCAGATGTCGAGCGTATCGCCCGTATGATCGTCGTGACCATGGGTCAGGAGCACATGGGTCGCGCCCTTCGCGGCCGCCTTGGCGTCGCCCTTGAACAAGGGATTCCCGGAGAGGAAGGGGTCGAGCATGATGACCGACTTGCCGGTTTCGATGCGAAAGGCCGAATGGCCGAAATAGGTGATCTTCATCCGCTGAATCTCCTTTGATCCTTGAGCCCTTATCCTCCTTTTGCGCCCGACCGCCAAGTCGCGTAAGACGTCAGCATGATCTCCGAGTCCTTTGCCGACGCCATTGCCGGGCTGGCTTCCCATGCGCCGGTGCTCGGCCTCGACCTCGGCACCAAAACGATCGGTGTCGCGGTCAGCGACATCACCCGCCGGATCGCCACGCCGATCGCCACCATCGCGCGCAAGAAATTCACCGAGGATGCCCGTCTTCTTCTCGCTCTCGCGCAGGAGAGAAAGGTCGGACTCATCGTGCTCGGCCTGCCGCTCAACATGGATGGCAGCGAAGGCCCGCGGGTTCAGTCGACGCGCGCCTTCGCCCGCAATCTCGAAAAGCTGACGCCCATTCCAATTACCTACTGGGATGAAAGGCTTTCGACCGCCGCGGTCGAGCGCATGCTCATCGGCGCCGATGCCAGCCGGGCGCGGCGCGCCGAAGTGGTCGACAAGCTCGCTGCCGCCTATATCCTGCAAGCCGCCCTCGACACGCTCAAGCGGACCGGATGAGCGCCGCCGTCGAAAGCCTGCTGCCGGTCTTTCTCCTCCTCGCCCTCGGCTATCTGCTGCGCTGGCGCGAGGTCGTGCCGCTCGACATGTGGAGGGGCATCGAGCTCCTGGGCTATTGGGTGTTCTTCCCCGCCCTCCTCGCCCAGACGCTGATCTCCTCCGACATCCGGACCCTGCCGCTCGCGGGCATCACTTTCACCATGCTGGCGAGCTTCGCCACCATGGCGGGCGGCCTGCTGTTGCTGCGCCGTCCCATTCTCGCCGGCCTCGGCATCACCGCCCCCGCCTTCAGCTCGATCTTCCAGAACACGACGCGCTGGAACGGCTTCATCGCGCTTCCCATTCTCGCCAAGCTGCACGGTGAGCTGGGCGTGGCGCTGGTGGCGGTCGTGCTCGCCGTATTGGTGCCGGTCGCCAACCTGGCCGCGGTCTATGTCGTGGCCCAGAATGCCGGAACGGAACCGCTGCCGGCCCGGCAACTCCTGTATGTCATCTTCCGCAATCCCTTCATCTGGGCGACGACTCTCGGGCTTCTCATCAATCTCTCGGGCATTCCCATCTATGCGCCGGTGCTGAGCACGCTCACCATGCTCGGAAGTGCTGCGATCGCCTGCGGTCTGCTGATGGTCGGTGCGGGCCTGAGGGTCGAGGAGATCAGGCGGCCCTCGCCCGCGGTCTGGCTCGGCACCGGTCTCAAGCTCCTCGGCATGCCGGTCCTCGTCACGCTGTGGAGCCTCGCCTTTAGCATTGAAGGCGTCGCCTTTCTCGCCTGCATCGTCTGCGCCGGCGTGCCCACTGCCATGAGCGCCTATGTGCTGGCCCGCCAAATGGGCGGCGACGCTCCGCTTGTGGCGACCACGGTGACGCTGCAGACTGCGTTGTCCTTCCTGACCATCCCGCTCCTCATCTGGCTGGCCCAAAGCTTCAAATGACCGATGCCTTCATAGTCCTCATGCCCGTCTTCGTCGTCATCGTGATCGGCGCGGTCCTGCGGCGCACCAACCTCATGGGCGAAGTGCATTGGGCGGGCGTGGATCATGTCTGCTATTTCGTTCTCTTCCCGGCGATCATCTTCAAGGAGATCGCGGCGGCGGATTTTTCGCAGATCCCCGTCTGGCAGATGGCGGCGTCGATGGTTCTGGCGCTGACGATCATGTTCTCGCTGCTGCTCCTGCTTCGGGCGCCACTCTCGAAGCTGCTCGGCATCAATGGCGCGCAATTCTCGAGCCTGTTCCAGGGCGCCACCCGCTGGCACACTTTCATCGCCTTCGCCATCGTGCCGCTGTTCTTCGGCAACGAGGCGCTGGCGCTGGCGGCGGTGAGCGCGGCCACCATGACGCCGCTTCTCAATGTCGTCTGCGTGATCGTGCTGTCGCTCTATGCCCATAATGGCGGCGAGCGCCCTTCGGCGACGAAACTTGCGCTGGTGGTGCTGCGCAATCCCTTCTTCCTGTCCTCGATGGGGGGCGTCCTGTTCCAGCTCTCAGGCCTCACGCTGCCGACGCTCGGCATCCAGGTGCTGGACATGATCGGGCGCGGCGCGCTGGGCCTTGCTTTGCTCACCGTCGGCGCCGGGCTGCATTTCGGCGAGGCCGCCGCCGCCAGGACGACGGTCGCTCTCGCCACCGCCCTCAAGCTGCTCTTCATGCCGGTGCTGATGGTCATGGCGCTGAAGCTCTTCGGCGTCAGCGGAACCCCGGCCGCCGTCGCCATGCTGTGCTCGGCGGTGCCGACCGGCTCGGGCGCCTATGTGCTCGCCCGGCAGATGGGCGGCGACGCCCCGCTCGTTGCGAATATACTGACCTTCCAGGTCATCTGCGCGGCGGTGACGATACCGCTCGTGCTTACTTTCCTTGCGTGAGGAGGCCCTGATGAATGGGCCCGGCTGGCTGATCCAGGACATCGTTGGGAAAGGTATCTCCAGCGACGGAAGCCTCATCCATTTAAGCCTCACCTGCACGGGACGGCCGCAAGACCTATGATCTCTGCTTCCCTTGCGCCGAGCGCTTCGTGCCGTCAGTTCACCGGCCCCGAGCCGCCGGTGGTCTCCATCGTCGGCTCGACCGGCCTCTGGCCGATGGCGCGGTTGACCAGGTAGTTCACCACCCACAGGGCGATGCCGATGCCGATCAGGACGCCGGCGATCTTATATTGCACCGGATCGCGCCCGGTCCATGGGCCGGCCAGGAAGGCGCAGCAAACGGCGCCGAGCACCGGCAGAATGGTCGGGCTGCGGAAATGGCTGTGCTCCACCGGATCGCGGCGCAGCACCAGCACCGCGACATTGACGATGGTGAAGACGCAAAGCAGCAGGAGCGCCGTGGTGCCGCCGAGCGCCGGCACCTCGCCCACGAAGGTGATGAGCGCGAAGGCGAGCAGCGTCGTGAAGCCGATGGCGATATAGGGCGTGCGGCGGGAGGCATGCACCTTGCCCAGGACCGGCGGCAGCACATGCTCGCGGCTCATGCCGTAAACGAGCCGGCTCGCCATCAGCATATTGATCAGCGCGCTGTTGGCGACCGCGAACATGGTGATGAAGCCGAAGATCCACAGCGGGAAATTCGGCGCGCCGGCCTGGACGACCTGGAGCAGCGGCGTCTCGCCTTCACCCAGCTGCTCGGGCGCCACCAGCGTCACCGACGAGATCGACACCAGCACATAGATGAGGCCGGTGATCAGCAGTCCTGCGAGCAGCACCTTGGGGAAGATGCGGGTCGGGTTCTTGCATTCCTCGGCCATGTTGACCGAGTCCTCGAAACCCACCATGGCGAAGAAGGCCAGCGTGGTGGCGGCGATGACCGACCAGAAGGCGCCCCGGTCGGCGGCGGTGGCGAACTGGGTGATGCGCGACACATCGCCATTGCCGATGCCGATGGCCCACAGGCCGATGAGGATGATGATCAAAAGGCCGGTGAGCTCGACGCAGGTCAGGATCACATTGGCCTTCACGCTCTCGCCGACGCCGCGGAAATTGATAATCGCCACCAGCGCCATGAAGCAGAGGCCGATCAAGGTGATGCCGATCGTGCCGGCGAGCCCCAGATCGAAAGCGTTGGAGAGATTGGCGGCGAAGGCGCGCGACGCCGTCGAGGCCGAGGTGATGCCCGAGCACATCACCGCGAAGGCGACGATGAAGGTGATGAAATGGATGCCGAAGGCCTTGTGCGCATAAAGGGCGGCGCCGGCGGCGCGCGGATATTTGGTGACGAGCTCGAGATAGCTGAAGGCGGTGATCACCGCGACGATGAAAGCCACCAGGAAGGGCAGCCAGACCACGCCTCCCACCTGCTTGGCGACCTGACCGGTCAAGGCATAGATGCCGGTTCCGAGAATGTCCCCGACGATGAACAGCAGCAGAAGCCACGGCCCCATCACGCGATGGAGACTCGGTTCGACCGGGGTCTCCTTGGGGGTGCTGACGCTTGCGGCAAGATCGGTCATGACCATCTCCATCCAGGCGTGAAGCTGTCTTGACACACTATGGGCGCGGGCCGGCGAGTCAACCTGTCGCAGTGGAGTATCAACCGGAGATCGCGTCCCAATATGAGATGGCAGGCACAGTCTCGCCGCAAAGCTGTGACCTCATCGGGCGATCAGCACCTCCTTCAGTGCAAGGAACACCTCAGATGCGCACGCCCTCCACGCTTCTGGCCTTGGTCCTGGGCTTCGGCATGTATTTCGTCGGGCCGATCGTCACCAAGCTCGAGCCCTTCCGGGCACCGCTCGCTCAGGCGCAGACGGGCAACGACGACGGCGAATATGGCGACGACGCCTATCCGGACCAGGACTATGGCGACGATCCGGATCATCAAAACCATGATGACCCGGACGCGGAAGGCGACGGCGGCTCAGATGAGGACCATGACGAAGGTCCCGACGACAGCGAGCCGGAGGGCGGAGACGACAGCTCCGAGGATATCGAAGTCTGACATGGGCCCGTTCATGCCGGCTCAGTAATAGTCGCCGTAATTGCCGATCACCCTGGCGCTGACGATCCGGCCCGACCGGGCGCTGACCTTGACGCTCCACAACCGGTAGCGCCTGACCGCCTCATAGCGATAGACTTCCGCGCCGCAGCGGACGGTGCGCACGCGCCGGAATCCTTCATCGCGCACGATCTGGCGGCCTTCGCCGCAGGAGATGTAGTCCTGGTCGTCGTCATAGTCGTCATCCGGATCGTCCGGGTAGTATTGCGACGGCGTCCAGCCCTCATTGATGGTCACGCCGATCCGCGTATCCGCCTTGGCCGACGGTGCCGTCCCCGCAAAAGCTGCCAGCAAGAGCGCGCCGCCGACAACGAAAGTCCTCAACATGAAATCACTCCAGCAAAGGCCCCCGGCCCTCTGATTGGCGAGCGGCCGTCCCGAACCGCCCGGCAGCGATCCTGCCGCATCATTCGGGGCGATTTTGTGGTGCGCTCTTGGTGACTTACCCACAGGCTCCTTTTGCCGCTTGCAGGCTGGCGGAATCGTCCCTAGACAGTGGCCTTCGATGACCCAAGCGCGAAATTCCAAACGCCTCATCGAAGGCCAGCATCTGCTCGGCATCGAACCCCTTTCAGCTCAGGAAATCGTGACGCTGCTCGATCTCGGCGAGCGTTACGTCGAGGTGAGCCGCCAGATCGACAAGCGCCAGGCGGTGCTGTCGGGGCGCACCCAGATCAACCTGTTCTTCGAGGCGTCGACCCGGACCCAAAGCTCCTTCGAAATCGCCGGCAAGAGGCTCGGCGCCGATGTGCTCAACATGGCGGTGTCGACCTCCGCCATCTCCAAGGGCGAGACGGTGCTCGACACCGCGATGACGCTGAACGCCATGCATCCCGACATACTGGTGGTGCGCCATCCCTCCTCGGGAGCAGCCGAGCTCCTCGCCCAGAAAGTCTCCTGCGCCGTCGTCAATGCCGGCGACGGCCAGCATGAGCACCCGACCCAGGCGCTGCTCGACGCCCTCACCATCCGCCGCCGCAAGGGGCGCATCGAGGGTCTCGTCGTGGCGATCTGCGGCGACGTGCTGCATTCGCGCGTGGCGCGCTCCAATATCCATCTTCTCAACAAGCTCGGCGCCCGCGTCCGCCTCGTGGCGCCCTCGACGCTCCTGCCGACCGGCGCCCAGAATTTCGGCGTCGAAGTCCATCGCAATATGCGCGAGGGCGTCGAAGGCGCCGATGTGGTGATGATGCTGAGGCTGCAGCTCGAGCGCATGAGCGGCGCCTTCGTGCCGTCGGTGCGCGAATATTACCGGTTCTACGGGCTCGACGAGGAGAAGCTGAAGCTCGCCAAGCCCGATGCGCTGGTGATGCATCCGGGTCCGATGAATCGCGGCATCGAGATCGACTCCAATGTCGCCGACGGCGTGCAATCGGTCATTCGCGAACAAGTGGAAATGGGGGTCGCGGTGCGCATGGCCGTGCTCGACGCGCTCGCCCGCAATCTGCCGGGAGGCGGCAACGCATGATGGCGCCATCGGCGAAACATTCGGCTGGACGCAAGGCCTATCTCAACGCGCGTCTCATCGATCCGGCGCAAGGCCTTGACGAAAAAGGCGGATTGCTGATCGAAGACGGCTGGATCCTGGCCGCCGGACCGAAGGTCACGGCGCAATCGGCGGGCGCGGGCACGACGACCTTCGACTGCCGCGGCCAGCTTCTGGTGCCCGGCCTCATCGATATGCGCGTCTTCACCGGCGAGCCCGGCAATGAATACCGCGAGACGCTGGCGACCGCCTCGGAAGCAGCCGCCGCCGGCGGCATCACAACGATGATCGTGATGCCCAATACCAATCCCATCATCGACGACGCGGCGATCGTCGATTTCATCCTCAGGCGCGCGCGCGACACGGCGATCGTGCGGGTGGCCCCGATGGCCGCCCTCACCAAGGGCCTCGGCGGTGAGCTCATGACCGAGATCGGCACGCTGCAGGAAGCCGGCGCCGTCGCCGTCACCGACGGCAACAAGGCGGTTGCCAATGCACGGATCTTCCGCCGGGCGCTCGCTTACGCCAAGGACTTCGACATGCTGGTGGTCCAGCACGCCGAGGAACCGACGCTCGCCACCGGCGTCATGAATGCCAGCGAGCGGGCGAGCCGCCTCGGCCTGTCGGGCACGCTCGCCGTCTCGGAAGTCATCATGGTCGAGCGTGATCTGCGCCTCGTCGAATCGACCGGTGCGCGCTATCACGTGGCGCAGGTCTCCTGCCGCCAGTCGGTCGAGGTCATCCGCGCCGCCAAGGCGCGCGGCCTGCCCGTCACCTGCGGCGTGTCGGTCAATCATCTCGTCCTCAACGAGAACGACATCGGCGCCTACCGCACCTTCTTCAAACTGTCGCCCCCGCTGCGCACCGAGGACGACCGGCGCGCTCTGGTCGAAGGCGTGCAGGACGGCACGATCGACGTCATCGTGTCGAGCCATGATCCGCAGAGCGCCGACACCAAGCGGCTGCCTTTCGCCGAAGCCGAATTCGGCGCCATCGGCCTCGAGACGCTGTTCTCGGCGAGCCTCAGCCTGCATCACAATGACGGCGTGCCGCTGCCCCGGCTCATCGATGCCCTCTCCGCCAAGCCGGCGCGGATACTGGGCCTCGAAGCCGGACGCCTGGCGCCCGGCGCACCCGCCGATTTCACCCTCGCCGACATCCAGCACAGCTGGACGGTCGAGGACCATGTCCTGCGGTCGCGCTCGAAGAACTCGCCCTTCGAGCATCGGACGCTGGAAGGCCGCGTGCTCGAAACGGTCGTTGCGGGACGCACGGTCTATGCGTACGATCCGTCCCACTAGGAGCGGAGCGAATTCCACACGCCGAAGCCTTCGGCTTTGGCCGGAGGCGCTCTAACGGAGGGACAGATGCTCGATTTCGCGGCGGTCACGCCGGCCATGGCGATCATGGCCGCCCTCCTCGGCTATCTGTCGGGCTCCATTCCCTTCGGCCTCCTGTTCACGCGCTGGGCGGGCCTGGGCGATGTGCGCGCCATCGGATCGGGCAATATCGGCGCCACCAACGTGCTGCGGACCGGCAACAAGAAGGTCGCGGCCGCAACACTCGTCGCCGACGCGCTCAAGGGCACGCTGCCGATCCTGCTCATGAAGCTTCTGGGCGGTGAGACGGCCGGGCTCATCGCCGGCCTCGCCGCTTTCGCCGGCCATCTCTTCCCCATCTGGCTCGGCTTCAAGGGCGGCAAGGGCGTCGCCACCAATATCGGCATCCTGTTCGGCCTCTACTGGCCGCTGGGCCTCATCTTCCTCGCCGTCTGGCTCGCTCTGGCCTTCATCTTCCGCATCTCCTCGATCTCGGCGCTCACCGCCTCGGCCCTGAGCCCGCTCTGGGCGTGGCTCCTCGGCCGGCCGACCTATGTGCTGCCCCTCATCCTGCTCGCGGCGCTGATCTGGATCATGCATCACGAGAATATCGCGCGCCTGCTCAAAGGCCAGGAGTCGAAGATCAAGCTCGGCTCCAAATCATGATCCTGGCGGATCAGGAGCGGCTAGACTGGCTGCGCCTGATCCGCAGCGAGAATATCGGCGCGATCAATTTCGATCAGCTGCTGGCCAAATTCGGCAGCGCCGGCGCCGCGCTCGAAGCCCTTCCCGAACTCACCCGCAGGCGACCGATCCGGATCTGTGGCGCCGAAGAGGCGCAGACCGAGCTCGACAGGGCACAAGCGGCCGGTGCCCGCTTCGTCGCCAAGCCCGAGCCCGATTATCCGCCGCTGCTGCGCCATAGCGACGGCGCGCCGCCGCTTCTCTGCATCAAGGGCAAGACGGCGCTCCTGGCGCAGGATGCGGTGGCGATCGTCGGCTCGCGCAATGCCTCCGCCAATGGCAAGCGGCTCGCCCGCACTTTCGCCAACGATCTCGCCATGGCCGGGCTCACCATCGTCTCGGGGCTCGCGCGCGGCATCGACACCGCGGCGCATGAGGCCTCGCTCCGGCGCGGCACCGCGGCGGTTCTCGGCACCGGCATCGATATCGTCTATCCGGCGGAGAATGCCGGCCTGCAGAAAGCGATCGGCGAGGACGGCCTTCTCATCTCGGAAATGCCGCCGGGCGCGACGCCGCGCGAGACGTCCTTTCCACGGCGCAACCGCATCATCTCCGGCATGAGCCGCGCGGTGATCGTCGTCGAGGCCGCCTTGCGCTCGGGCTCCCTCATCACCGCGCGTTTCGCCAATGAGCAAGGCCGCGAGGTCTTCGCGGTGCCCGGCTCGCCGCTCGATCCGCGCGCCGAAGGCACCAACCGGCTGATCAGCGAAGGCGCGCATCTCCTGAGCCGGAGCCAGGAGGTCGTCGACGTGCTGCTCGCCATGCGGCCACGGCCGCTTGCCGAAGCGCCGGCGGGCGATCCCATCCCCGAAACCGAGATCGACGGCTCGGCGCGCTCGGCCATCCTGGCGCATCTCAGCCCCACACCGACCGAGATCGACGATCTCATCCGCGAGAGCGGCGTGCCGGCGCAACTGGTGCTCGGGCTGTTGCTCGAGCTCGAGCTCACGGGCAAACTGACCCGCCACGGACGGCAGCTCGTGTCTCTCGTTTCGTAAGGGTACGACCGTGACGCCGTTTCTCATGTTCTGGCGATCTCACGGACAGGCCTGAAGTGATCCTGATCTGAGCCGGGCCGAAGAGCTCCCGGCAGTTCCGTCAAACGCTGCGGGTCCGAGGCGCAGGTCGTGATTGCCGTTAGGGCAGTTGCTTTTCGGACAGACCTGCCTATATACCCACCGCATAGGCTCTCAATTACTTTAGGTTGCATCCATCAACCTTAAGGCTTCAGTTTGGCGTGGAATGAGCCTCCGCAAGGCTTGCGGGGCGGAAACGATCCCTATATGAGCCCCGTCCTAGCTTTCAGAACGCAAGATAAATGACAGTCGTCGTCGTCGAATCGCCAGCAAAGGCCAAAACGATCAACAAGTATCTCGGCAAGGACTACACCGTCCTCGCCTCCTACGGCCATGTGCGCGATCTGCCGCCCAAGGATGGCTCGGTGCGCCCCGACGAAGATTTCGCCATGTCCTGGGAGGTCGACGGCAAGTCGGCCAAGCGTGTCTCCGACATCGCGGCGGCGCTGAAGGACAGCGACCGGCTGATCCTCGCCACCGACCCTGATCGCGAGGGCGAAGCCATCTCCTGGCATGTGCTGGAGATCCTCAGGAAGAAAGGCGCCCTCAAGGGCAAGGAGATCGACCGGGTGGTGTTCAACGCCATCACCAAGCAGTCGGTGCTCGAGGCGATGAAGCATCCCCGCCAGGTCGATGCCGCCCTCGTCGATGCCTATCTCGCCCGCCGCGCCCTCGATTATCTCGTCGGCTTCACCCTGTCGCCGGTGCTGTGGCGCAAATTGCCGGGCTCGCGCTCGGCCGGACGCGTCCAATCGGTGGCCTTGCGCCTCATCTGCGACCGCGAGCTCGAGATCGAAGCCTTCAGGGCGCAGGAATACTGGACCATCGACGGCGCCTTCACATCGCCCCGCGGCGACGCCTTCGGCGCCCGCCTCAACGCCATCGACGGCAAACGCCTGGGCAAGCTCGACATCGGCAACGAGGCGTCGGCGCGGGCCATCGTCTCGGCGCTCAAGGGCGCTCACTTCATCATCGACTCGGTCGAGTCGAAGCCGGTCAAGCGCCACCCCTATCCGCCGTTCCGCACCGCGACCCTCCAGCAGGAAGCCTCGCGCAAGCTCGGCTTCTCCTCCGCCAAGACCATGCAGGTCGCCCAGCGCCTCTATGAGGGCGTCAATATCGGCGGCGAGGTGACCGGTCTCATCACCTATATGCGTACCGACGGCGTCGATCTCGCCGGCGAGGCGATCGCCGCCACGCGCAACGCGATCCTCAAGCGCTTCGGCGAGCCCTATCTGCCGTCGGTGCCGCGCAAATACACGACCAAGGCCAAGAATGCGCAGGAAGCGCATGAAGCCATCCGGCCGACCGACCTGTTCCGCTTTCCGGAAAATCTGCGCCGCAATCTCGATCCCGACCAGATGGCGCTTTATGAGCTCATCTGGAAGCGCACCATCGCCAGCCAGATGGAGAGCGCCGAGATCGAGCGCACCACCGCCGATATCGGCGCCAAGGGCAATGACGGCAAGGCCTACGCCTTCCGCGCCACCGGGTCGGTGGTGAAGTTCGACGGGTTCCTGAAGCTCTATCAGGAAGGCCTCGACGACGAAGAGGACGAAGACTCGAAGCGGCTGCCGGCTCTGGCGCGTGGCGACGGCGTCGGCGTCACGTCGATCACGCCCGAGCAGCATTTCACCGAGCCGCCGCCGCGCTATTCCGAAGCCTCGCTCATCAAGAAGATGGAAGAGCTCGGCATCGGCCGGCCCTCCACCTACACCGCCATCTTTTCGGTGCTGCGCGACCGCGGTTATGTCCGGGTCGACAAGAAGCGCCTCATTCCGGAGGACAAGGGCCGGCTCGTCACGGCGTTCCTGGAAGCCTTCTTCAAGCGCTATGTCGAATATGACTTCACCGCCAATCTCGAAGAGCAGCTCGACCGCATCTCCAATGGCGAGATCGACTGGAAAGCGGTGCTGCGCGATTTCTGGCAGGATTTCACCGGCGCGGTCGGCGACATCCAGGAGCTGCGCATCACCAATGTGCTCGATGCGCTGAACGAGATTCTGGGTCCGCATGTCTTTCCCGAACGCGCCGACGGCCAGCCGGCGCGCGCATGCCCGTCCTGCTCGAACGGTCAGCTGTCGCTCAAGCTCGGCAAGTTCGGCGCCTTTGTCGGCTGCTCTAACTATCCCGACTGCCGCTTCACGCGCCAGATCACGCCCGGCAGCGGCGAAGGCGAAGCGGTGCCGGCGGAAGGCCTCCTGATCGGCCATGACCCGGAGACCGGCCAGCCGGTGACCCGCCGCGACGGCCGTTTCGGTCCCTATCTGCAATTGGGCGAAGCGGCGGAAGGCGAAAAACCGCGCCGCGCCTCTATCCCCAAGAAGACCGACCCCGCGAGCATCGACCTCGAAACCGCCCTGCGCCTCCTGTCGCTGCCGCGCGAGGTGGGTGTCCATCCCGAAACCGGCAAGCCGATCGTCGCCAATTTCGGGCGCTTCGGCCCCTTCATCCTGCATGACGGCACCTATGCCACGCTGAGCGACCCGGAGGAGGTCTATACAGTCGGCCTCAACCGCGCCGTCACTCTGCTCGCCGAAAAGAAAGAGAAGAGCGCCAACCGCAAGCGTCCGGGCGCCCTCAAGGATCTGGGCGAGCATCCCGAAGGCGGCGGCCCCGTCCATGTGATGAGCGGGCGTTACGGACCTTACGTGAAATGGGGCAAGATCAACGCCACGCTGCCGGGCGGCAAGGAACCGGAAGAGACGACGCTCGAGGAAGCGGTGATCCTTCTCGCGGCGCGTGCCGGCAAGGGCAAGGCGAAGAAAGCCGCCAAGCCCAAGGCCGCGAAGAAGGCGCCGGCGAAAAAAGCTCCCGCGAAGAAGGCGGCCGCCAAGCGCGGCAAGAAAGCCGCCTCGCCCGATGAAGTGAGTGCGTAGGGTCGTGGCGCGGAAGCCGAAGCAGACATCAAGCGACCTGCCGACGGCCGAACAGCTCATCGACTTCATCAAGACCAGCCCCGGCAAGGTCGGCAAGCGCGAGATCGCGCGCGCCTTCAATATCAAGAACAATCAGCGGATCGCGCTGAAGCGCCTGCTCAAGGAACTGGAGCAGGACGGCAAGCTCAAGCGCTCCGGCCGTGCGATGGCCAAGGCCGGCGAATTGCCGCCGATCACCGTGGTGGAAATAACCGGCCGCGACCCGGACGGCGAGTTGATCGCCGTTCCCGCCGAATGGGAGATGGCTTCCGGCAAGCCGCCGCAGATCCTCATCGTCGCGCAGGCCAGCAAAGGCACACGCGAGGAGGCGCAACCACCCGCGGTGGGCGACCGCGTCCTCGCCCGCCTCGAGCCCGCGAAGGATCGCGATGTCGCCTATCATGGCCGCGTCATCCGCAAGATCGCCGGGCGCAGCAGCCGCATCCTCGGCATATACCGCCACGCCAAGGGCCAGGGCGCCCGCATCGTGCCGGTCGACAAGAAGGCGCGGCATGAATTGCAGGTCCAGCCCGGTCACGAGAACGGCGCCGAACCCGGCGAGCTCGTCTCCGTCGAGGTCATGCGCGGGCGCGGCCACGGCCTGCCGACGGCGCGCGTGAAGGAAAGGCTCGGCGACATATCGAGCCAGCGCAATATTTCGCTGATCGCCATAGAGCATCACGGCATCCCGTCGGAATTTCCGGCGCGGGTTCTGGCCGAGGCCGAGGCGCTCAAGCCCTTCTCGCATGCCCATCGCACCGACCTGCGCGATATTCCGCTCGTCACCATCGATCCGCCCGACGCGCGCGATCATGACGATGCGGTCTGGGCCGAGCCCGACGACGACCCCAAGAATGAAGGTGGCGTCAAAGTCGTCGTCGCCATTGCCGATGTCGCGACCTATGTGCGGCCCGGCTCGGCGCTCGACCGCGAGGCGCGCATCCGCGGCAATTCGGTCTACTTCCCCGATCGCGTCGTGCCGATGCTGCCGGAGCGCATCTCCAACGATCTCTGCTCGCTGCGCGAGCGCGAAGAGCGGCCCTGTCTCGCCGTCTTCATGACCTTCGACCGCAGCGGCGCCAAGCGCAAGCATCACTTCGTGCGCGGCGTGATGCGTTCGGCGGCGAAGCTCTCCTATCAGCAGGCGCAGGCGGCGATCGACGGCCGGCCGGACGACAAGACCGAAGCCCTGCTCGGCCCCGTGCTGCGCCCGCTCTGGGCCGCCTACAAGGTGCTGCTCAAGGGCCGCAACCGGCGCGAGCCGCTCGAGCTCGATCTGCCCGAACGCAAGCTGATCCTCGATGCCCACGGCCTCATCGAACGGGTGGTGACGCCCGAACGCCTCGATGCCCATAAGCTCATCGAGGAGTTCATGATCCAGGCGAATGTCGCCGCCGCCGAGACGCTGGGCGAACGCAAGATTCCGCTTCTCTATCGCGTCCATGCCGATCCCGCCGAAGAGAAGATCCGCAGCCTCGCCGAATTCCTCAAGACCGTCGGCATCAATCTGGCCAAGGGCCAGCACATGATGCCCCGCCACTTCAATCAGATCCTGAAAGAGGTCGAGGGCAAGGAATATCAGCATGTGGTGAACGAGGTGGTGCTGCGCAGCCAGGCGCAGGCCGTCTATGACACCGAAAATACCGGGCATTTCGGCCTGCACTTGCGGCACTATGCGCATTTCACCTCACCGATCCGGCGTTATGCTGACCTCATCGTGCATCGCGCTCTCATCACCGCTTTTGGTCTCGGCCCGGATGGTCTGTCGTCCGAGGACACGGCGCAGCTCAACGACACGGCGGAACTCGTGTCGGGCGCCGAGCGGCGCGCCATGGCGGCCGAGCGCGAGACCGTCGACCGCCTGATCGCCAGTCACCTCGCCTCGCAGATCGGCGCGCGCTTTCCGGGCCGTATCGGCGGCGTGGTGGCGGCCGGCCTCTTCATCACCCTCAACGACACCGGCGCCGACGGCTTCATTCCGGCCGGGACGCTGGGCTCGGACTATTTCGTCTATGACGAGACGCGGCGCGCGCTCATCGGCGAGCGGTCGGGCGAGACTTTCCAGCTCGGCGATCCGGTCGAGGTGCGCCTCGTCGAAGCGGCTCCCGTTTCCGGCGGCCTGCGCTTCGAGATGATGAGCGACGGCCGCAAGGGCAAGCCGGTGTCCCGGCGCTCGCTGCGCGGGCGCGGCATGGGCCGCGGAAAGAGACGCTGATGCCGGTCATCATCGGAAATGCGCCGAGTCCGGCGGACCTGCCGGTACGATCCTGGCCCAAGGCCGTGCTGCGCGGTTTCTTCCACCGCTGCCCCGCCTGTGGCGCGGGTTCCGTCTTCTCCGGCTTCATCACCGTCAGGGACAGCTGCTCGCACTGCGGCGAGGAGCTTCATCACCAGCGCGCCGATGACGCGCCGCCCTATATCACCATCACGATCGTCGGCCATATCATCATTCCGCTCCTCCTCATCGTCGAGCGTGTGTGGCAGCCCGACTATCTCATCCACGCCGCGATCTGGATTCCGGCGATCCTCGTCCTGACCCTGCTGCTCATGCCCGCCGTCAAGGGCGCCGTCATCGGTCTGCAATGGGCGCTACGCATGCACGGCTTCGGCGGCAAGGAGGCGGAATGACCCTGGGCGACCCCGAGCTCGCCAGCTCGCGCCATTTTCCGCAGGCACAGAAGCCGCGCGATTCAGCGACGCTGATCGTCGTGCGCCATGACGACAATTTTCCGCGCGTGCTGCTCGGCAAGCGGCATGAGGGCCATGCCTTCATGCCCAATATGTTCGTCTTTCCGGGCGGCCGGCTCGATCCAGCCGATATGCGCCTCAAGGTCGCCGGCGATCTCCATCCCCTCGTCCACGAGAAGCTGCAGCTGCGCATGCGCGGACATAAAAGTCCATCCAAGGCGCGCGGCCTCGCCATCGCGGCGGTGCGCGAAACCTATGAAGAGACCGGCCTGTTCCTGGGAAGCATTCCCGCCGATGCCCGCCTCTCCAACGAAGAATGGAACGACATCCTCGCGGCGACCGCGCTCGATCTGTCCAACTTGCGGTTCTTCGCGCGCGCCATCACGCCGCCCGGGCGCACGCGCCGTTTCGATTCACGCTTCTTCGTCACCGATGCCCGTCATTTCGGCAATCTGGACAATCCGCGCCATCCGGGCTCGGGCGAGCTCCTGACCCCGCATTGGTTCAGCTTCGCCGAAGCGCAGGAGCTCGAGCTGCCGATGATCACGCGCGATATCCTGAAGCGGCTTCAGCCCCTCATGGAGACGCAGAAGGATCTGCCGGCGGACATTCCGGTGTGCTTCCAGTATTACAAGGGCAAGAGCTGGCGCGAGGATACGCTGTAGCGTACCTACTCCACGACGACCTGCGCGCCGACATCGACGCGGTTATAGAGATCGATGACCTCTTCGTTCAGAAGCCTGATGCAGCCCGAGGACACGGCCATGCCGATGCTCCAGGGCTGGGTGGTGCCGTGGATGCGGTACATGGTCGAACCGATATAGAGGGCACGGGCACCCAAGGGATTGTCCGGCCCGCCCAGCATATGCACCGGGATGTAATTGCCGCGCCGGGCCTCGCGCGCGATCATCTCCTTGGGCGGACGCCAATCCGGCCATTCCGCCTTGCGGGTGATCTTGTCGGTGCCCGACCAGGTGAAGCCCTCGCGGCCGACGCCGATGCCATAACGCAGGGCACGGCCCTCCGGCAGGATGTAATAGAGCTTGCGCTCCCTCGTGCGGATGAGGATCGTGCCGGGGGCGAGCGGAGTCTCGAAATCGACGGTTTCCATGCCGCGATAGTTGCTGCGTCGGGTCGGGGCCGCCTCGCTGCTCATGCCGCCGATGATCTGGAAAGTGTCGCTGGAAAAGGTGATCGGCTCGGCATGCGCCGCAACGGCCAGGGCCGTCAGCGCGGTCAGGCCCGCGGCCGCTTTGAGGATACGCATCACCACAACTCGCACTCACCGGTATATAAGCTGGCGGCAAGCATGGCGGCCACTGGTTAAGACTCCCTTTCGGCGGGCTTGTCGAGCACCACCCCGCCCCGCGCGAATCCGGAGAGGACGCTGCGCATCTTCTGGGCGGTCTGGCGCTTCACGGGGTGGCGCCAGCGCGGCACGAGCTCCATCAAGGGCGTCAGCCAGAAATCCCGCTCCGGAATTCCCGGATGCGGCAGCTTCAGCCGGCCGTGGCGGACCAGCCCATTATAGTCGAGAAGATCGAGATCGAGCGTGCGCGGCCCCCAGCGCAGCCGCCGGCGACGGCCGGCCCGCCTTTCGATGTCATGCAGATGCTGCATCAGGGCCTCGGGCGGCATCGCCGTCCTGATCCGCGCGACGGCGTTCACGAAGGTCGGCTGGTTGATCTTGCCGAAAGGCGACGTCTCGAAAAGGCGTGACGCCGCGACGAGCGCGGTGCCGTTGCCGTCGAGTTCCCGCAATGCGCGCAGCATCGTCTCGCGGGGACTTCCCCACGGCCCGTCGACATTGCTCCCAAGCCCGATCAGGATCATAATTAACCTTGAGCCCCAGCGCTGAAGCCATTATCAAAGCACTGTTTCAAATAGGAGATTTCATTCATGAATTTTTACCAGGACGAACGCGTAGCGCTTTTTATCGACGGCGCCAATCTTTACGCAACCGCAAAATCGCTCGGCTTCGACATCGACTATCGCCGCCTGCTGGGCTTCTTCCGCAAGCGCTCGCGGCTGATCCGCGCCGTCTATTACACCGCCCTGATGGAGGATGCCGAATATTCGCCGATCCGCCCGCTGATCGACTGGCTGGACTACAATGGCTACCGGGTGGTCACCAAGCCCGCCAAGGAGTTCACCGACTCGCTCGGCCGCCGCAAGGTCAAGGGCAATATGGATATCGAGCTCGCCATCGATGTCATGCAGCTCGCCGACAATCTCGACCATATCGTGCTGTTCTCCGGCGACGGCGATTTCCGCTCGCTGATCCAGGCGGTCCAGGCCAAGGGCCGGCGCACCAGCGTCGTCTCCACCCTCGCCACGCGGCCGCCCATGGTGGCCGACGAATTGCGCCGCCAGGCCGACCAGTTCATCGACCTCGCCGATCTGCGCGAGGAAATCGGCCGTGAGCCGAGCGAGCGAACGGAACGGGTGCGCGAGCGGCCCGCCCCGGCGCAGCAAGCTCCCTCCTCATTCGAGGACTTCGCCGATATCTGAAGAGCGCCCCGGTGACGCCCTCTCCCAACTGTCCGCTGTGCCCGAGGCTCGTTTCGTTCCGCGAGACGCAGCGCCGTGAGCATGCGGACTGGTTCAACGCGCCGGTTCCGCCCTTCGGCGCCAGCAATGCCCGCCTCCTGATCGTCGGGCTGGCGCCCGGACTACGCGGCGCCAACCGGACCGGCCGGCCTTTCACCGGCGATTATGCCGGCGATCTTCTTTATGCGACGCTCAAGCGCTTCGGCTTCGCCAAAGGCGACTATCGCGCCGATCCGCAGGACGGGCTGACGCTCGTCGACTGCATGATCGTGAACGCGGTGCGCTGCGTGCCGCCCGAGAACAAGCCGCTGCCGGCGGAGATCAAGACCTGCAACGGCTTCCTGAAGGACCAGATCGCCGCGCTTCCGAAGCTCGCCGCGATCGTCGCGCTAGGCCGCATCGCCCATGATGCGACCTTGACCGCCCTGGGAGAGAAGAAATCACGCCATCCTTTCGGCCATGCGGCGCGGCATAGGATCGGCGACATCGCTTTTTTCGACAGCTATCACTGCTCGCGCTACAACACCAATACGGGTGTGCTGACGGCGGAAATGTTCGAGACTGTCTTCGCCGGCGTGCGCGCAGTTTTGCCTTCGCCCTGAGGTGCGAGCGTAGCGAGCCTCGAAGGGCATGGTACAGCAGCTCGCTCTATCCTGAGGGATGCTTCGAGGGCCGCTGCGCGGCCACCTCAGCATGAGGATATTTCCTATCCGCGCTCGCGCAGCAGCCGGGCCTTCTCGCGATTCCACGACCTGTCCTTGATCGCGTCGCGCTTGTCATGCAGCTTCTTGCCGCGCGCCAGCGCGATGCCGACCTTGGCGCGGCCGCGCGCATTCATGTAGACGCGCAGCGGCACGATCGTGAGGCCTTCGCGCAGCACGCCGCCCGACAGCTTGTCGATCTCGCGGGCATGGAGCAGCAATTTGCGCGGCCGCTTCGTCTCGTGATTGAAACGGTTGGCTTCGCGATATTCCGGGATATAGGCATTGACGAGGAAAAGCTCGCCGTCATTCACCGCGGCATAGGACTCGGCGATATTCGCCTTGCCCTCGCGCAGCGATTTCACCTCCGAGCCTTTCAGCTCGATGCCGGCCTCATAGGTGTCGATGATCTCATAATCAAAGCGGGCGCGGCGGTTGTCGGCGACAACCTTTATGCCTTCCTCTTTGCGCGAGGCTTTCGTTCCGCCGCTTTTCGACGACATGGCGTCCTCAGTTCAGGAGACCGGCATGAATCATCGCGGCCTTGACCTGCTTCTTGCAGGCTTCCGACGGCTCGACCAGCGGCAGGCGGATGTCGGGCTGGCAATGGCCGAGCAGGCTCACCGCGTATTTGATCGGCGCCGGCGAGGTCTCGACGAAGAGCGCGGTATGGAGCGGCATCAGCCGGTCCTGCAATTTGAGCGCGGCGCGGTAGTCGCCGGCGAGCGTCGCGCTCTGGAACTCGGCGCAGAGCCTCGGCGCCACATTCGCCGTCACCGAGATGCAGCCCACCCCGCCATGGGCGTTGAAGCCGAGCGCCGTGCCGTCCTCGCCCGAGAGCTGGGTGAAGTCCTCGCCCGAGACTTCGCGCTGGCGCGAGGGACGGGTGAGATCGGCGGTCGCATCCTTGGTGCCGATGATATTGGCATGGTCCTTGGCGAGGCGGGCCAGCGTCTCGACCGAGATGCTGGCGACCGTGCGGCCCGGGACATTGTAGACCAGGATGGGGATGTCCACCGCCTTGGCGATGGCGCTGAAATGCGCATAAATCCCGTCCTGGGTCGGCTTGTTGTAATAGGGGACGACGATCAGCGCCGCGTCCGCCTTGGCCTTCTTGGCATGAAGCGTGTATTCGATCGCCTCGTCGGTGTTGTTCGATCCGGTGCCGGCGATGACCGGAACCCGGCCCGCCGCCACTTCGACGGTCAGCTCGATCACGCGCTTGTGTTCCTCGGGGCTGACGGTCGGGGACTCGCCCGTGGTGCCGACCGGAACCAGCCCATTGCTGCCCTCTTTGATCTGCCAATTCACGAATTTTCGGAACGCGTCCTCATCGACGCGGCCGTTCTTCATGGGCGTAATCAAGGCAGGAATAGAACCCTTGAGCTTCACGTGTTTGTCTCCGGTAATAACTTGGCAACCATGCGCTGGCTAGAGTTGGGAGGTTCCGCTCAGCGTGGGAGTGCGGGGCACATTAGACGCTCGCCCGAAGACCGGCAAGCGCGGGAAAATAGCCGATTAGGCAGGCCACAGGACGGTCGCAATTGGTTTATAGGGACTTGGCCGACAGGGCCGATTGGCAGGGACGTAATTGATGATTCGGGGTTTTTCCGCAAGTTTCCTCATTCTTGCTTTGCTGGGGACGACGGCGATCACCGTCGCGCCGCCGCTCAGCACGCCCGTCTTCGCCGCCCCCCAGGTGAGCCGCGCGGCCGTCAGCGCCGCCGACGCCGCCTTCAACGGCAAGTATGGCGATGCGGGATCCTTTGCGCAGCAGTCGGGTGACCCCGCCGCCGCCAAGCTGGTCGAGCTCATCTATCTGCGCAACAACTGGAAGGAAGCGGGCTACAGCCGGATCATGGCGTTCCTCAACGCCGCGCCGCAATGGCCGCTCTCCGAGACGCTCCTGAAGCGGGCCGAGCAGAGCCTCTATGTGAACCGGGCTTCGGCCGAGACGGTTCTGGCGCATTTCGACAAGCGCCGGCCGCTCACCGCCGAGGGCCAGCTCGCTCTGGCGCGCGCCCAGCTCGCCACCGGCAACACCGAGGCTGCGCGGCGCACGCTGCGGCGCGTCTGGTTGAACGAGACGCTCGATGCGGCGAGCGAAAAGCAGATCACCAGCGAATTCGGCTCGCTGATCACCAGCGACGATCGCAAGGCGCGCATGTGGCGTCTCGTCTACAAGCAGGAAACCAATTCGGCGATCCGTGTCTCGAAGTCGCTCTCGAGCGACCACCAGGCGGCCGCCAAGGCGGCCCAGGCGCTGATCCGCGGCATCGCCGGCGCGGAGAAGCAGTATCAATCGTTGTCGACCGCCATGAAGCGCGAGCTCGGCATCCGCTATGCCCTCGCCCGCTATTATCGCAAGGCCAACAAGGAATCGAAGGCCGCCGAGATCCTCCTCAATATCCCGGCCGATCACGCGACGATCGGCGACGGCGAAGCCTGGTGGGTGGAGCGTCGCCTGGTGGCGCGCATGCTGCTCGATCCGCGCCGTCCAGGCACCGCCAAGACCGCTTATCAGCTCGCCCGCGCCCATGGTTTCTCCAGTGGCGAATTCTTCGGCGAAGGCGAGTTTCTCGCCGGCTGGATCGCCTTGCGCTTCCTCAAGGACGAGAACACCGCGCTTAAGCATTTCGCCAAGCTCCAGGCCGGCGTCAAGTCGCGTACCGACCAGGCGCGCGCCGCTTATTGGCTGGGCCGCTCCTACGACGCCGCCGGCGCCAAGGACAAGGCCAAGGCCGCCTATCGCGAAGCAGCCACGGTCCCGACCGTCTATTACGGCCAGCTCGCCCGCGAGCAGCTGGGCATCGCCACGCAGCCGATCCAGATCACCGGCGGCCAGCCTTCGGCGGCCGCGCAGGCGCGCGTCGACAATGACGAAGTCATGCGCGCCTTCCAGATGGTGGCGCAGACCGGCCGCACCCGCGAGTTCAATATGTTCATGTGGTCGCTGTCGAGCCGCTTCAAGTCGGCCGACGAGATGAGCGCGGTGGCCCGCAACGTGTCGACGGCCGGCGGCCCCGCCGCCGCGGTCAGATTCGCCAAGCTCTCCGGCCAGAAGGGCATCGATATCGACTATTGGGGCTATCCGACCAAGGCCCTGCCCGACTGGCGCCAGATCGGCCCGCCGGTCGAGCGCGCCATGGTCTTCGGCCTGTCGCGCCAGGAAAGCGAATTCGATCCCAAGGCCGGCAGCCATGTCGGCGCGCAGGGCCTGATGCAGCTGATGCCGGGAACGGCGAAGCTCGTCGCCAAGCAGTATCGCCTGAGCTATTCTGCCGACAAGCTGACCGGCGATCCGGCCTACAATGTCAAGCTCGGCGCCGCGCATCTGGGCGACCTCATCGAGGAATTCGGCGGTTCCTATATCCTGACGCTTGCCGCCTACAATGCCGGCCCGCGCCGCTCGCGCGAATGGGTCGAGGCGCATGGCGATCCACGCTCCGGCACCGTCGATCCGATCGACTGGGTCGAGATGATCCCCTTCACCGAGACGCGCAACTATGTGCAGAAGGTGATGCAGAATGTGCATGTCTATCGCTCGCGCCTGGCGCCGAAGACTATGCATGCGATGACGGCCGATCTCCGCCGCGGCTCGCCGGGCGCGATCACGCTCGCCAATTCGTCGGAAATGGGCTCGGCCAACTGCTCGGGTGGCAGCATCGCCGAACTGATCACCGGCTGCGACTGAGCCATGGGAGCGCAAGTCTCCCATCGCGATGTCCATTTCAGCTCGGCGGATGGCCTCGCCCTCTATGGGCGCGACTATCCGGCTGAGAGCGACGCCACGCCGCTTCTCTGCCTCGCCGGCCTCACCCGCAATGTGCGCGACTTCGAGCCGCTCGCCCGCTGGCTCGGCGGCAGGCGGCGCCTCATCACCATGGATTATCGCGGGCGCGGACGCTCGGCCTACGCCCCAGATCCCCTGACCTACCGGCCCGATGTCGAGCTCGCCGATGCACTCAGGCTTCTCGATGTGCTCGATATCGACCAGGTGAATGTCGTCGGCACGTCGCGCGGCGGCATCATCGCGATGATCATCGCGGCGCAATATCCGCAACGTCTGCGCGGCGTCCTTCTCAACGATGTCGGCCCCGTCATCGAGAAAGCCTCCCTGCTCCGCATCCGAGGCTATCTCGGCAAGGCGGTATCCTTCGCGACATGGGATGAAGCGGCCACATCGCTGAAGCGGAATCATCCGGGCTTCGAGACATTGAGCGCCGCCGAATGGCTTGCTTATGCCCGGCGTGTCTTCATCGAAAAAAGCGGGCGCGTCACCAACGACTATGACCTGCGCCTCGCGGAAGCCTTCCCCACCGATGAGCAGATCGAGCAGGCCGAGTCCCCCAATCTCTGGCCCCTCTTCGATACGTTGCTGACCCGTCCGGTGGCAGTGCTCCGGGCTGAGCATTCGGACCTCTTGAGCGAAGCGACCGTCACACAGATGAAAAAGCGTCACCCGCTTCTCGCCGCCCACACGATCAAGGACCGCGGCCATGTGCCGTTCCTCGATGAGCCGGACGCCCAGGCGGCGATCGAGGCTTGGCTTAAAGTTGTTTAGCTAGGTCACCGCCCCATAACGCGCATCCAGATCTGGCTGAAGCGAGTTTGACGAGACAAGGTAATTTTCGCTTCGACGGTCGCTACACGTTCGGTGCCGGCGCCGCCACCATGGATCAGATGGGCCAGCACTCCGCCGATCCCGGAAAATTCAACGTCACGCCTGCGCCGAAGCCTCTACCCTTCAACGACTTCGCTGATCTGCACGATGGGGGCGATGTCCGTATAGTTCGCGACGTCCGCGGCGATCTCCGCGCGGTGGGGACCCAACGCCTCCTGGAATGTCGCCAGACTCGGCGAGTAGACGTGGCACGCCGCGACGAACTCCGGCGCGCTTCCAGCTTCGCGACCCGCAAGGCCCTTATCGATCTCGTAGCGCAGGCAGGCATCGCCGAGCCGTTCCTGGATCAGTGGCATATGGCGGGTGCGGTAGTAGTCGTGATCGAACTTCGAACCGCCATTGGCGCGGTAGTAGACACTCATCTTGATCATGGTCGGGCTCCTGCCTGAACGCTCTCCGAGCGTTCGAGGGGCCTACCTAGCTCACCGACTCGTAAAGCGCATCCGGATTTTGGCGGAAACGAGTTTGACGGTTGAATCAGAGGCTTGCAGCTACCGCCAGCACTTTATGAGTGTGCGATCTATTCTTTACGGGTCCGCGTCCCCGATTCCGTCTCACCTGCCTTGTTACGTATGCCGCCGGTGCCATAGAGCCGGTGGAATTCGTCTTCCTTGCCTTCAGCAAGAAGGCGCGACTGGTTGATCCATTCCTCGCGCGCGATGCGGCCGCCGAATTTCAGATGATCGTCGACCCAGGCGACCTCTTCTGGCGTCCACGCGGCGATCTGGTCGAAATGGAAGAAGCCCAGGCTGTGCAAGGTCTTCTCGTTCTTGGGCCCGACGCCGCTGATGCGCTGCAGATTGTCGGGCGTTCCGCCGCGCGCCCCGGCGATGCCCGTCGGTCGCGCCGGCGCGCCGGCAAGGGCTTGAACCGCCGGCGCCGCCGCGGCAGGCTCAGCCTTCACTTCAGGCGGCGCCATCATGCCGCTGGCGGCTTGCGATGGGCCGCCGGCGATCGCCGGGGCCGGCTCACCGGCGAAGAGCCGGCGCAGCAGGCATCCCAATATGCAGCCGACGAAAAATGCCAGGAGAATCCAGAGAGCGAGTTCGAGAGCGAGATGTGACATGATCAGCCTCTCTCCTCGCGCGAGCAGCTGATCCAGCCGACGATCAGCCCCAGGCCCAGCGCCACCAGCAGCCAGACCCAGTTCTCTTTCGCCAAGAACATCGTATCGTTAAAATTCCAGAAATCCACCATCTGGCGGCCCCTTTCTATTTCACGATCTTGATTTCGATGCGCCGGTTGAGGGCGCGTCCGGACTCTGTGGCGTTGTCGGCAACCGGATTCTGTTCGCCATAGCCCACCGCCGTGAGACGCTCGCGGGCGATGCCGAAGCCGGCGAGCGCATTGGCCACGGCCACGGCGCGGCGTTCGCTGAGCGCCTGGTTGTAGCCGGACGACCCGACATTGTCGGTATAGCCGCCGACCTCCAGGCGATCCTGGGGACAGGTCGCGGCGATGGCGGCGAGGTCCGTGATGATCGCGGCTGCGGGCCCGGTCACCGCCGACTTGTCGCTGTCGAAGTGGAGCGGTCGCGCCAGCAAAGTCTTGGCGAAATCATCGACGCAATTCACCTTCGGCGGCTCGGGCGGCGGCGGTGGTGGCGGCGGCTCAGGAGGCGGTGGCGGCGGCGGCTCCTTGACCAGGATTTCAAAGCGGGTCTGATCCGACGACGCGCGGCCATGCCTGTCGGTGGCGACGACGCTCACATCATAGCTGCCGGGCTTCAGCGCATCGGGCACGGCGAGCGACCAGTTGCCCTTGTCGGATGTGAGACCCGCATCCTTGCCGAGTGTCCAGCTCTTGCCGTTGAACGTGACGGCGAGACTGGCGGCGTCTCCCTCGGGCCACGTGCCCGAGATGCTGCGCGGGCTTTCGAGCATGGCATAAAGATTGACCGTCGGCGCCGGCGGCCCCATCGCGTCGATGACAAGCTCGTCCTTCGTCGTGTCGGTCACGACCTTGCCGTCGGCATTCGTCGTTTCGACGGCGACGTCATAGGTCCCGTCCCTCAACGGATTGGGCAGCTTCAGGCTCCATTGGCCGGCCGATGCCGTCAGTTCCTCATTGGCGCCGAGCACAAAGCTCTCGCCCGCCACCGCGACTTTGAGCGACGTCGTGGCGCCCGGCACAAAGGTGCCGGTGATGGTCGGCCGCGCCGCCAGCGCCACGAGCGGCGTCACGGTCGGCGCCCCGGCTTCGGGCGGAGGCGGCGGAGGCGGAGGTGGCGGCGGATTGGTCGTCGTGTCGGCGGCGATCACCAGAGCGCCCTTGCCCGGATCGGCGGAGACATTGCCGAACTTGTCGACCGCTTCGACGATCACGTCATAGGTGCCCGGCGCCAGCTTCTCGCTGGGTGCGAGGGTCCAGGCATCCGCCTTTGCCGTCAAGGCCGGGTCATTGCCCAGCGTATAGCTGCGTCCGCCGACGGTCCCCCGCAGGAGCTTGGTGTCGGCCGGCGCGAATGTCCCCGTCACCGGGAAGCCGGTCGCCTTGTTGACGGTCGGGGCTGCGGGCGGGGTGGCGTCGATCTCGAGCTCAGCCACCGTCTCGTCCTTGCTGGCCTTGCCTTTGGCGTCCGTCACGGTCACCACGACGTCGTAGTAGCCGTCCTTGAGCGGCGCCGACGGCTTCAACCTCCAATTGCCAAATCCGTCGGAGGACAGCTCTGTGTCACGGCCCAACTCGTAGGTCTTGCCGCCGACCGCCACCGCGAGCTTGTCGCCCTGCCGCTCGCCCCAGGTGCCGGATATGAGCGGGGTCGCGTTGTTGCCGGCATATCTGGCGACGGTTGGCGGCGGCACCTCCGCCGCGATGGTCACCGCTTCCGCCAGATTGAGGTAGGCGCTGTTGCCGGCCTGGTCAGTCGCTTCCACGGTCAGGTCATAAACACCCTCGGGCAAAGGCTCAGGCAGGGCCAGCGTCCAGGTGCCGGACGAAGACGTCAGATCGGGATCGCTGCCGAGAGTACGTGTCTTGCCGGCCAGACCGACTTTCAATGACGTGGCGTCTCCCTCAGCCCAGTTCCCCGACAGGCTTTGCGGCGAGACGGCGCTCTTGAAGGGCTGGAAGGCCGGCACCGGCGGCGGTGCCGTGTCGATCACGATCTTGGCCGGCGCGGCGATCTTGGAGCTGTTGCCGGCCCCGTCATCGACCTCGACCGAGACATCATAGGCGCCGTCCTTGAGCGGCTCGCCCGGCACCAGGGCCCAGTTGCCGGCGCCGTCCGATTTGAGATCGGCGTCGGTGCCGAAAACATAGGTCCGCTGCGGCAGGATCACTCTCAGAGACTTGGCGAAGACCTCTGGCCAAGTACCTTTAATTTCTGGACGATTGTTATTCGTGACGAGAGGGGCAAGGGTCGGCGGCGCGAGCACGACCCTGGTCGCGGAGATATCTACGCGGCGCACCCCTTCGGTACCGGCGACGGCTTTCGCCGCCTCTTCGATGGCGCGCAGGCCCGGCGCATCGCCCTCCAGCCGGGCGTCACGTCCGTCGAAACTCAGCTTAGCCCAATCGGCCTTGAGAGCGCCGAGGCCGGTGCCGGCGGCGGTGACAAGCTTGCGCTCGATCGGCCCACTGTTCAGCCAGAGACCGGCGAAAAATGGCAATGCCGCCAGAGGCAGCCAATACAGCCATTTGCGCGGGTTGCATATCATCCGTCCTACCCCTTGCCTGACGCCGCTCCACCCCGTCGGACTTTATTGTTCACCTGCGAAATCAACAGGCTTGGCGCGATTCACGTCGCCGGTCCGTCAGGAATTTATGGCACTGGCGGAAGTCCAAAACAACGGGATTTCCCCAACTGGAGAGGGGCTGGCCCAGAACCGCCCTTCCCATTTCACGCAACGGAATAGTCAACAGGTGCGGGCTGTTACCACCCGACCATACGACAGTGTTGCATGTTTGCCGCAGTCGCCGGCTTCTTCCGCCGCCTGCCTTGTTCCGGACGCAAGGCGCTGTTAGATGGGCTAGAAAGGGCTGGAATTCCGTCGAGGCGAGACCTTCTTTTGTCCAATAAGCTCAATAAACTGGCTGTGGCATTGCCTGTCCTGGCGCTTTTGGCGGCCTGCAGCGGTCAGCAGAATGCCCTGGAAGACCGGGTCATCAATGTCGAATCGGACGCCATTCCGACGTCCGCCACGCCGACGGCCGACATGTCGGGCCTGCTCCGCCAGACCAGCCCCAGCTATGTCACGCTGACCGTCTCGCAATCCCGTCGCCAGGGCAAGCCCGGCGATGGCGATGCGGGTCAGGCTGTAACCTCAGGTAGCGGCTTCATCGTCGATGATGTCGGACACGTCCTGACCGCAGGCCACGTTGCGGTCAAGTCAGGATATACTGTCACGGCGCGCGGCGCCGATGGCCGCCTCTATGCCGGCCGGGTCGTCGCCATCAAGCCGAGCAACGACATGGCGCTCATTTCCCTTAAGGGTTTCACCGGCAAGCCGGTCGAGCCTGCCGCCACCCCCTGCATGCCGCGCGGCGCTTCCGTCTTCTCGCTGGGCAAGCCGCATGCGCAAGGCGACACCGCGCGCCTCGGCCAGGTCGAGTCGATGAGCTTCGGCCGGGCCGTCAGCTACAATGGCTTCGGCTATCCGGACGCCATGGTGCTCAGGATGAACACCAAGAAGGGCGAAAGCGGCGGACCGGTCTTCAACGGCTCGGGCCAGCTGACCGGCATGGTCGTCAGCACCCTATCGGACGGTAATGGCCGGCCGCTGAACCTGGCGCATGCGGTGCCGAGCTCGAGCCTCGCCGATTTCCTCTGCACGCAGGTCTCCTGCTCGGCGCGCTGGCAATCACTCGCCAAGCAGACCACCCAGAGCTGCCGCTCGTCGAGCTGAGGCCTTCGCCCTTGCATCGATGGGCGCCGTCGTGAAATTACTCCGGACGCGGCCGTCGGCGGTTTCGCGATTTTTTTTGCGAAATTTACCTGTAATTCCCTGCAAATTCCCTGCACATCTCGGCTGGAAAATCAGGGAATTGGGCTTAAGGCAGCAGGATCGTCGTGCCGGTGGTGGCGCGCGATTCCAGATCGCGATGCGCCTGGGCGACGTCCGCCAGCTTGTAGCGCTGGTTGACCGGGATCTTCACCTTGCCGCTCTTCACCACCTCGATCAGGTCGCGCGAGGCTTCCGCCAGCTCCGCGTCATCGGCCATATAGGTCATCACGGTCGGTCGCGTCACGTAAAGCGATCCCTTGGCCGCCAGCAGGCCGAGCTCGAAGGACTTCACCGGACCCGAGGCATTGCCGAAGGACACCAAAAGACCGCGCGGCTTCAGGCAGTCGATCGAGGTCATGAAGGTCGCCTGTCCGACCCCGTCATAGACGACCGGAACCCCTGCTCCCTTGGTGATCTCCTTGACCCGCGCCACGACGTCTTCGCGGTTGTAGTTGATCACATGGGCACAGCCATGCGCCTTGGCGACCGCGATCTTCTCATCCGAGCCGACGGTGCCGATCACCTTGACGCCGAGCGCCTTGGCCCATTGGGTGAAGATCACGCCGACGCCGCCGGCGGCGGCATGAAACAGGATCGTCTCGCCGCGCTTGACCTTGTAGACCGAGCGCAGCAACGCCCTGACCGTCAGGCCTTTCAGCATCATGCCGGCGGCGGTTTCATCGCTGATGGCCTTGGGCAGCTTGGCGACGCGGCCCGCCGGCACATTGCGGTGACGCGCATAGGCGCCGCGCGGCCCGACGCCATAGGCGACGCGATCGCCGACCTTCAGTCCCTTCACGCCCTCGCCCACCGCCTCGACGACACCGGCGCCTTCCATGCCGATGCCCGCCGGCAGCGGCAGCGCATAGAGGCCGGAGCGGTGATAGGTGTCGATATAGTTCAGCCCGATGGCCGTCTGGCGCAGCCGGATCTCGCCCCTGCCAGGCGACGGGACGTCGACATCCACCAGCTGCATGACGTCCGGCCCGCCATTCTCCGCGATTTGTATGGCTTTCGTCCGCACCTTTCACCTCTCCATCCGGGTTAAACCCGCAAATTCCAGTTCGACTTTTCCGCACGCTGCCCTTAAAGGCAATCGGCAACGGCGCGGTTTCCTCCCATTCCACCCAAGCGGTATGAAATGTCAAATCCTTCAATGCCTTCCGGTTCGACAGAAGAAAGGAACTTTGACTCCGAGCTCGAATATACCTTCGGCTACTTCTCCTTCCTCAAGCCCGACAGCCTGCTGCTCACTTGTCTCCTTCAGGGCATCCGCCCGCCGATCGCGATCACCGACCTCGACAGACCGGATCATGGCCTCACTTATTGCGAGCTCGGCTGCGGACAAGGCGTCACGCTCAATGTCCTCGCCACTGGCCATGAAGGAGGGCGCTACTACGGCGTCGACTACAATCCGGCCCAGATCGCCAATGCCCGCGCGATGGCGGAAGGCGCCGGTCTCGGCAACATCGAATTCATCGAAGAAAGCTTCGCCAATCTGCACCAGCGCGAGCTTCCGGATTTCGACTTCATCGTCCTGCATGGCATCTATTCGTGGATATCGCCGGCGCTGCGCCAGGACATCGTCGATTTCATCCATCGCAAGCTGAAGCCCGGCGGTCTCTGCTTCATCTCCTACAATTGCGCGATCGCGCGCGGCTCCGACCACGCCTTCCGCCACCTGCTCCAGGCGGGTCTGCGGCGCGAAGCCAATCCCTCGCCGGAAGGCATCGCGAAAAGCCTCGCGCTCGCCGACGAGCTTGCCGTCAGGGGCGCCCGCTATTTCAATCAGAATGCGGGAACCAAACACCGCCTCGAGGACGCCAAGCAGCGCAACGCGACCTATGTCTTCCACGAATATTTCAACCCGCACTGGGCGCCGTTCTTCTTCCACGAGGTCGCGGCCGATATGGCGAAAGCGGACCTCGCCTTCATCGGCTCGACCGACATGGCGTCCAACAATCTCGATCTCGCCATCCCCGCTGCGCTGCGCGGCGCTTTCGAGAGCATGTCGACCACCGCCGATCAGGAACTGCTGAAAGGCGTCTGGGCGAACCAGACCTTCCGCCGCGACCTCTACTTCAAGGGAACGCCCGACCGGCTCTCACTCGATGAGCAGGTCACCGCGCTCAAAGGCCTGCATTTCGGCCTGTCGCGGGCCCGCGCGGACTGCACGCTGAAGGTCGAAATCCCCGCCGGCGTCGCCAATCTTCCCGACAAGCCCTTCACCGCCCTCCTCGACGCCCTGGCCAAGGCCCCCGTATCGGGACAGGCGTTGCGCAGCCTGTTGCCGGAAGGACAGATCGGCGATCGCGACTTCGTCAGGGCGCTGATCATCCTCGCCGGCGCGCAGTATCTTGAGCTTTACACCCATCCGCAGGTGATCACCGCCACGAAACCTCGCTTCGACCGCTTGAACGCAGCGATCGCGCGCGCCGTGGCGAAGGGCCAGGACGTCTTCTATGCCGCGACGGCCAAGAACAGATCGGCTCTCAAGTTGGGCGCAATCGCCTATTTCCTCTATCGGGCGCATCAGACCGGACCGGATGACCGCGTCAGCAAAGCCTACCGGCTGCTCAAGGAAGCCGGGCGTCCGGTGATCTACAAGAACCAGCCGGTCAAGGATCGCAAGATGGCCGAGCTCGTCATCGCCGAACACGAAAAGAACTTCATCCAGAAAATCCTGCCACGGCTCTAAATCCATGAACTTCAACGCCAACAGAATCATCCGGGGCATCGAAGCACCGCCCATCGCCGAAGCGATGAGCTGGATCAGCAAGGTGCCCAGCAACCGTCCCCTCATCAATCTCTGCCAAGCGGTGCCGAGCTATCCGCCGGCCGAGAGCCTGACCGAAGAAGTCGGCAGGCTCGCCACGCGGCCGGAGACCAGCCTCTATTCCGACATCCTGGGCATTCCGGCGCTGCGCCGGGAGCTCGCACAGAGCCTGGCCGCCGACTACCAGGCGCCGATCACGGCCCAGAACATCGCGATCACCGCCGGATGCAATCAGGCCTTCGCCGCGACCATGATGGCGCTCGCAGAGTCCGGCGACAATGTCATCCTGCCGGTGCCCTACTACTTCAACCACCATATGTGGCTCGAGATGCTCGGCATAAGGCCGCGTTATCTGCAGGCGATCAAGGCGGGAAGCACGACGCCGGACGCCGCCGACGCGGCGCCCCTCATCGATGAGCGCACGAAGGCGATCGTGCTGTGCAGCCCCAACAACCCGACCGGCGGCATCTATCCGGCGAAAACGATCGAGGAATTCCACGCGCTCGCCAAGGCGCGCGGCATCGCTCTGGTGGTCGATGAGACCTACAAGGACTTCCGCGCCGACCCGGCGCCGCCGCACGGCCTTTTCAATCTGAAGGACTGGGGTGACAACTTCATCCATCTCTACAGCTTCTCCAAAGTCTTCGCGCTGACCGGCTATCGCGTCGGCTCGGTGACCGCGAGCCCCGTCTTCCTCGCCGAGCTCGAGAAGATCCTCGACTGCATCGCCATTTGCGCGCCCACCATCTCGCAAGGCGCCGCCCTCTACGGCCTGCGCGCACTCGAGGACTGGAAGAACAAGAAGCTCGCGACCGCCAAGGAGAAGGCCGTGGCGCTGCGCCAGGCCTTCACGCATCCAGATCTCACCTACAAGCTTCTGAGCGTCGGCGCGTTCTTCTCCTATATCCAGCATCCCTTTTCCGACGATGCCAAGACGGTCGCCAAGCGGCTCGCCCAGAAGCATGATCTCCTGGCCTTGCCGGGCAGCATGTTCGGACCGGACCAGGAGCAATATCTGCGCCTCGCCTTCGCCAATGTCGAAGCCGCCGTCATGCCGGATGTCGTGGCCCGGCTGATCGAGAGCCAGGGCTAGCCAGCAAAGCGGATGGGAGATGAACTGACATGAAAATCGGCTTCAATCTCCTCCTCTGGACCGGCCATGCCGGCGACGCGCATCGCGCTTTGCTCCGCGATATCAAGCGCGCAGGATATGACGGCGTCGAGATCCCGATCTTTCAAGGCGATCCCGATCACTATGCCCGGCTCGGCGGCATGCTCGATCAAATCGGGCTCGAGCGCACCGCCGTTTCCATCATGCCGTCGCTCGACAAGAATCCGCTGAGCGGCGATGCCGCGACACGCAGAGCCGCGCTCGATCATGCGAAATGGTTCATCGACTGCTCAGCCGCGCTCGGCGCCCCCCTCATCGCCGGTCCCATTCATTCGGTCATCGGCCATTTCACCGGCGCAGGACCGACGGCGGCCGAGCGCAAGCGCGGCGTCGCCTTCCACCGCAGGGCCGGCGACTACGCCGCGCGAAAGAATGTTCAGCTGGTGCTGGAGGCGCTCAACCGCTTCGAATGCTATTTCCTGACCACCATGCAGGGCCTCGCCGATTATCTCGACGAGGTCGAGCATCCGGCGGTCGGCGGCATGTATGACACGTTCCACGCCAATATCGAGGAAGCCGATCCGATCAAGGCGATCCGCACCATCCGCCGCCACATGGTCCACGTGCACATATCGGAGAACGACCGCGGCATTCCGGGCAAGGGGCATATCGACTGGACGGCGACCTACAAAGCCCTGAAGGCCAGCAAATATGACGGCTGGCTCACCATCGAGGCCTTCGGCCGCTCGCTGCCGGCCCTGGCGGCGGCCACCCGCGTGTGGCGCGATTTCTTCCCTTCACCCGAAAGCGTCTATCGCGACGGCATCAAACACATCCGCAAAGGCTGGGCCGGCGCCTGACAACTTTTTTGGCGCATCGGCTTATCCGAAGAGGCTGCAACTTTTCGGGCCGATGCGTCAGGATTCGAAGGGGAAGATGCGCTTCCAGTCGCGCTTCATATCCGCCACCGTCCAGCCCTTGGCGGTAGCCTCGTCGAGCGCCTTGTCGAGCTTGCCGATATGCGACTGGCGGTCATAGGCCCATTCGCGCTCGGCGTCGGTGTGGTGGACAAGGCCCATGAAGCGCGCGCCGCCGCCGGCCGCCGTCCATTCCAGCATCTGCTGGTCGCCGTCGGAATTGCCGAAGGCGAAGACCGGACGCCTGCCGATGAATCGATTGATGCCGACCGGTTTGCCCGGACCGTCATCGATGAATTCGACCTTGGCCTCCTTCATCAGAACCGGCTTGCCCTCGGCTCCCGTCTCGAACTTCACGACGCCGGACGATCCCACCACCTGCTCGGGCGGAATGCCGTAGATCTTCTCCGTCCAGGGCCGCATGAATTCGATGCCGCCGCCGGAGACGATGAAGGTCTTGAAGCTTTGCGAGCGCAGATAAGAGGTGAGCTCCAGCATCGGCTGATAGACGAGATCGGTGTAGGCGCGCCTGAAGCGCGGATGCTGCGCGTCGGCGAGCCAGTCGGTCACCGTCCTGGTGAAGCTTTCCGTCGTCATGCCGGCATGGGTCGCCGCCATGATCTCCAGCAATCCTTTCTCGCCCGAAGCCGCGAGGCCTTTCAAGTCGCCGGCGAGCACGCTCTTGAAGGGCTCCTCCGTCTTCCATTCGGGGTGCTCCGGCGCCTGCGCCTTCACCCGGTCGATGGCGAAGGCGAACTGGAAATAGACCGGCTGCTCGGACCATAGCGTGCCGTCATTGTCGAATACGGCGATGCGTTCGGGGATCGGCACGAAATCCGCCGACCCGTCGCCGGTGACACGCCTGACGAAGTCGAGGATCGACTGCTTCACCGGCCCTTCGTTCCAGGACGGCAAGGGATCGGCCTGCGCCCAAGCCTTGGTCGCGGCAAGCCCGCCCGCCGCACTCGCGGCGGCGGTCATCAGGAAGCGGCGCCGGGTGAAGCCAGGACTCATGGTCGGATCCTCCGCTCTTACGATTTTTCCGCGTGGCTGTGCTTCTTGAGCCGGAAGGCGAAACCGACCAGCATGCCGCCGAAGATGATGGCATAGGCCCCGATGAGCCAGATGAGCGCCAGGGCGCCCGCCCCCGGCATGATCAGGACGGCGAGGCCGAAGATCACCGAGAACGCGCCCGACAGGATGAGCCACCATTCATTGTCGATCTCCTTGCGGATCTTGATGGCGCCGACGATCTCGAAAATACCGTGAATGAGCGCCCAGGCGCCGATGAACATGATCAGCACAAGCGCCGTTATGCCGGTCCAGAAGAAAGTGGCGAGGCCGGCGGCGACGCCGAGGATGCCGATGAGGATCAGCCACCATCTGGATTCGATATTGCCGCCCTTGACCGCGGCGAGAATGGCGAACAGCCCGTCGAGCAGCGCATAGAAGCCGTACAGGATGACGAGCGAGAGCAAGGTGATGCCCGGCCAGGCAAAGGCCAGTACGCCGAACAGGATGGCCGCTATGCCGCGCAGCAGCAGAAGCCACCAGTTTTTCGCCAGCGCATGCAGTCCCACGACCGGAAATGCCAAAGTGGAATCCTCTTGCTTTGCCATCGGTGCCTCTCCTCGGTTGAACGGTCAGTCACGCAAGGCTGATCACGGGTGAGCCGGTGCCCCGGATGATGCGCGCCGGATGCAGCGGAACCCCAGATGACAGGTGGACGTATCGACGGGCTGCGCCATGCGCGCCGCCGGCCGGTAGCGGCGGCAGTAGTTCGGGGCGCACAAATAGGAGCCGCCCTTCATGACCTTCCGTGGGATTCTCACCTGCCCCTGATCGGCGGCGATGCTGTCGTCGCGGGCGCCGCCACGCGGATTGTCGAGCGTGCAGCACGGGCTGTCGATGCGGTCATGCGTCTGATACCAGTCCGAAGTCCACTCCCACACATTGCCGGCCATGTCGTAAAGGCCGTAGCCATTGGCCGGAAAGGAGCCGACCGGCGCCGTCCATTCATAGCCGTCGTCGATCCTGTTCTGCCAGGGGAACTCACCCTGCCAGGTATTGGCCATGTAGCGCCCGTCCGGCGTGAGCTCGTCGCCCCAGCTATAGTCGGCGCCGTCGAGACCGCCGCGCGCCGCAAACTCCCATTCGGCCTCGGTCGGAATCTCCTTGCCGGCCCAGGCCGCATAGGCCTCGGCATCCTCATAAGCGACATGGACCACCGGATGGGATCCCAGCCCCTTGATGCTGCTGGCGGGTCCGCGCGGATGACGCCAGTTGGCGCCGCGCACATAGATCCACCAATTATAGTGATTGCCGAGATCGACGCGCTGAGCCGGTTTCTTGAACATCACCGAGGACGGCGCCAGAAGCTCCGGCTTGGCGCCCGGATAGTCACGCGGGTCGGCGGGCTTCTCCGCCGAGGTGACATAACCCGTCGCCGCCACGAAGCGGGCGAAGTCGTCATTGGTGACGGTGCAGGCATCCATCCAGAAACCGCCGACGTTCACCTTGTGGGCGGGCGCCTCTTCCGGATAGTGGCGGTCCGATCCCATGCGGAACGTACCGCCCGGAATCCATTTCATGCCTTCGAGGGATGCGGCTGACATTCCGTCATGATTTGCCGGGCCGCCCGCTTCGTCAAGCATGCTCAATCATCGACCTCCGCCCAGCTCTTGTCCGGGTTGAAGCGCGTCACCTGGTCGGCGAGCTTGGCGGTGTCGGGGCCCAGATCCTTCTCATAGATCGTGCCCTGGTGGCTCACGACAAAGGTCTTGATGCCGGTCTCGCCATATTTCGCCGGCCAGGCGATGAGCGCATAGCCAGCGATCATATTGCCGTTGATCACGTAGTCATACTGGCCGCCGGCGATGTTCTTGCCCTGGCCTTTGAGGATACGATAGCGATAGCCGTAATAGCCTTGATCGGCTTGCGTTCCCTGAAGCTTCGCCTCGACGACGAAGGGCCCGGCGGGGCTTTCCTCGTCGTCGTCGTCCGGCCAATAGAGCCCGTCATGCTCGCCCTTGCTGCTCATCAGCTTCTGGGCGAATTCCAGCACATTGTCGCCGTCGCGGTCGTCGCTCGCATATTCCTGCTGGGCTTCGATGTAATTGCGGCAGTTCTCGATCGCCTCCAGTTCGTTCTCGCCGATGCGCCGCGCCAGCACTTCCTCGAGGCCGCCGGCCGTGTCGAACTGCCAGCCCTTGTCGCTCTTCACCAGCGGGAAGGGAAACGGCCACAGCAAATGACCGAGCACGATCACCCGCTTGTCGGGCGAAGGCTCCTCGACGCCGACGCGTTCCTTGGCGGCGGCCTGCAGCTCCGACAGACGCGAGTCGAAATCTTCGGTCTTGGCGATCTCTTCGGCATTGAGGCCGATCAGATGGGCGAGACCCGGCACGTCCTTGGCGGTCATCTTCGCCTTGAAGGCATCGACGGCCTCGGACGCTTCCTTGAAGGTCTCTGGCTCCGTCCCCAGGAACCGCTCGATCGACTTGGGAGCGGCCCAAAGGGCGGTCGGGACAGCCGTGCCCGCCACGAGTGCGATGGCGAAGAGGCCGAGAAGAGTTTTGCGATACATATGTATCCTCCTGAAATGACAGGACATGCTTATCCGGAATGGTCAGCGCCGCCGCATGCGATGGCCGCCGCCGAATCCTCCTCTCCCGCCGCCCCCGCCGCGGCTGAAATTGCCGCGCTGCGAGAAGGAGCGGGCTTCACGGCCGCGGCCATAATCGCCCATGCCCGACATCTGGCGCGGCCGGCGGTCGACCTTGGCCGCCGGGCGCTTGACCGGCCGATTGGCGCCGGCGCTCTTGTTGCGGGCGGGCCGATTTACCTTGGAGGTCTTGCCACCCAGATTGCCGGCGCCTTTGCCGGGTAGATTCTTGGCGGTTTTGCCCGAAAGATTGCCGCCCTTGCCCGCCAGGTTTCCAGCCCCCTGCCCGCCCCTGTTCTTCAGGCCCTGCTGGACGTCACGCCGGACATCGCGCCCGGTGATCTTGCCGCCACCCGGCAGGTTCGACAGTTTGGAGCGGTCGAGATTGGGCTTGCGGTCGAGGCGATCGAACTTGTTCTGTTTCAGATTGTTGGCGATCGAGTCGCGGTCGAAGTTGAACTTCTTGTTGTCCCAATTGATGTTGTTGATGTTGTTCTTGTCCCATTTGAAGTTGTTGATATCGATATCGTTGATGTCGATATCGACGTCACCGCCCCAGGAATGCCAGTTGTCCCAATCGACGATCGCGCCGAACACCGCGCCGGTGACGAAGCCCGCCCAATAGGGCGCATAGGGATAATAATAGGACGGGTAGGGATCGCCGTAATAGATCGGCGCCGCCTCGACATAGGTCGGGCTGGTCAGGATCACCGGGTCATATTGCGGCACATAGGTCACTTCCTTCTTGGCCGGCTTGATGATGATGTTGTCCTGCTGCTTTTCGACAATGACCTTGTCGTCGCTCTTGATCACGCCATTGGCCACCGCCTTGTCGCGCAGCTGCTGGATCGCGATCAGCACGTCCTTCTGCTGGTTGACGACCGCTTCGCCCATTGCCTGGGTCCAGTTGAGGTCGTCATTCATCATCTTGACGATCTGCGGATAGTTGAGGAGCGAGACGACGCTGCCATCCCAGGACGAATCGGGCTTGAGATCGGGCTTCGCCTTCACGTCGGCCAGATAGCGCTGGGCCTGCACGATCTGCAGCGGATAGAGCGACCCGGCCATGACCAGGGCCACGAGATCGTCCGGATAAAGGGCGACGCGCGCCACCAGCGTTTCGAGTTCATCCTCCGACAGGATCTTCGGCTGATTGGCGGCCGGGGCCTGCTGTGATGCGGAAGCCTGGTCGCCGGTCGTCTGCGCCAGGCCGCGATTCCCGGGTTGAACCATCATGAAGGCCGAGAGGGCGACGGCCACGCCAAGGGATTTCATCCAACCGCGCACGGGCATGTTCGGAGCCTCCTGATAAGACGCCATTCTCTTGGCGACGGCAGCACTGCCGCGCGGGGTGAATTTTGTCCTGAAAACGCGCGGGGCGGATAGTTGGACCAAGGCCCTACACGACCGGGCCTGCTGCCAGGGGGAGCGCCGGATCGGCCCGGGTTCAATGGTCGGGATACTTTCCGTGTATCGGTCCGCTAAACGGGAGAGATCCGAGCCACGAAGTTACGCCAGTCGATTGGATGATCCTGCCCTGTCGCGAGCCTCAGCCCGTTCGAATGCGTATCCAGCGCCCGGAACCTCGCGCCCCATGGGCGGCGCGCGCATGCCCTTTCCCGGCCTCGTAGCGGTTCGAATTCCGTGTCAATTTACCAACGACCGCCTTGCGGTGAAGGGCGAGGAAATACAAGCACAAACGCGGCCGTAACGTCAGCTTTCCAAAGAGAAATCTGCGTGTTTTTCCTAAAATCCAACTGGCTCGATCAGCGCGGGTTGAGTAGTCTTGAGGCCACGGCAAATTGAAAGAGGGCTTCTCATGCATCGCACCGCACGCACCACTTTGCTCATCCTTCCTTTGGCCACCCTCCTTGTCGCAGCGCCTTCGCTCTTCAATGGCGGAAAACTTGCCTCATATGACCAGGCGCACGCCGAGAAAGGCGGCAATGGCGGTGGCAACGGCGGCGGAAATGGTGGTGGCAATGGCGGCGGCAAGGGTAATGGCGGCGGCAATGGTAATGGCGGCGGCCAGGGCAGCGCGGGCGACGGCGGCAAGTCGAATGGCGGCAATAGCGGCCAAGGCAAGTCAGGCGGCAGCCAGGGCAAGGCTTCCGGCCAGAATAAGAGCGCCGCACTGGACAGTTCGTCCAAGGGCAAGGGGAAAGGCAAGGGCAATATTGCGAGCCAGCTCGGAGCTCTCAACGCCGCACATGCATCGCCGACGGCGCTGGCCAATGCGGCGCCCAATTCGCGCGTCGGCAAGATAGCGGCCTACAAGGCGGCGGTGCAGGCCTCGACGGATGCCGATGCCGCGGCTGAAGCCGCCGTCGCCGCGGCGATCGCCGCAAACCCGGCCGCGCAGGATGCCATTGCCGCATCCGATCAGGCCGACCTCGACCTGGCAGCGGCTAAACAGACGCTTGCCGACCTGCAGAACGATCCGAACGCAACGCCGGAAGCGATCGCCGCCGCCGATCAGGCGGTGAAGGATGCTGAGCAAGCCGCGACCGATGCGCAGGCGGCCGAGGAGCAGGCAAAGGCTGACGCTGTCGCGGCCGATCCCGCCGCACAGGAGGCGCTTGCGGCAGCCGAGGCAGCCGCCCAGGCCGAGACGGACGCCCTCGATGCGGCAGCAAACAAGAAACCCGTCAGCGCCGAAGCCAAGGCGGCGCTCGACGAGCTGCTGGCCGGAAAATAATACCAGGCCAAATGCCGACGGCGATTGCGGATGTTCTCCGCAATCGCCGAAGCTCTATCAAATGGCCTGGCGAGGCCCCTATTCGGCGCAGCGGCGCGGCGCCTCCGGATGTCCCGGGATCACAGCTCCCGACCGCCAGATCGCGCGCCTCCCCATAGACGTCCAGCCGGCGCCAAGCTTCGGCAAACACTGCATAAAATGCCGGTTGCAATGCCGGCAATTTTAGCGATCATGACAGTTATGTGACAGTTTAATGTCATAGATTTTCCATAAAAATCATGCTGTTATAATTCGACTCGCCATGGAATTGTCTGAGCAGATCGCCCCCTTCCTCACCTTGATCAACCTTGCCGGACTGATCGCCCTCCTCCTTTGGGGCGTTCACATGGTTCAGTCTGGCCTGCAAAAAGCCTTCGGCCCCAGCCTGAAGACCGTCCTCGGTTCAGCCCTGAAGAACCGCCTGCAGGCATTCGCGGCGGGTGTCGGCATCACCACCCTGCTGCAAAGCAGCACCGCGGTGGGTCTGATGGCCGCGAGTTTCGTCGCCTATGGCATCGTCCCCTTGTCGTCGGCTCTTGCCGTCATGCTGGGAGCCAATGTCGGAACCACCTTGATCGTCCAGGTCCTGTCCTTCGACATCGCCCAGGCCGCCCCCGCCCTGGTTCTGGTCGGGCTGATCCTGTTCCGGTCCTTCCCGACGACGCGCGGCCATGATCTGGGCCGTGTCGCCATCGGCCTCGGCCTGATGCTCCTCGCCCTGCATGGCCTGATCATCGAGCTTGAGAAGATCGACAGCACGGAAACATTCCGCGCCATCGCCAAACTGATCAGCGACCAGCCGGCTCTCGCCTTGATCATCGCCACGATACTGACCTGGCTCGCCCATTCGAGTGTCGCGGTCATGCTGCTCGTGATGTCGCTCGCGAGCCAGGGCATCCTGCAGTTCGAAACCGCGCTCGCTTTTGTCCTCGGCGCCAATCTGGGCACGGCTCTCAATCCCTGGCTCGAATCGCGCCATGGCGACAATCCATCCGCGCTTCGATTGCCAGTCGGCAATCTGATCAATCGGGCGGCCGCGGTCGCGATCGCCTTCCCCCTGACATCCTGGCTGGCGCCTCTGGTCCTGATGATCGATGACGACAAAGGGCGCGCGGTCGCCAATTTCCACACGGCCTTCAACCTCGTCAACGCCATCGCCGTCCTGCCGTTTCTGACGCCCTTCGAGACGCTCCTGCGCCGCTTCATGCCCGACCGGCCCGACAAGGACGCCCCCGGCACGCCGCGCTATCTCGACAAGGCCGCCTGCGCCATGCCGCTGATGGCCCTCGTCAACGCCTCGCGCGAGGCGCTGCGCATGGTGGATGTGCTCCACGCGATGATCGCCGGCACCCGCGCCGTGCTCGAGGAAGGGGCGAAGTCGAAGGAGAAGGTCGCCGAGGTGAAGGAGCTCGATGACGCGCTCGACAAGCTGAACGCGGCCATCAAGACCTACCTGACCGAAATAGATCATCAGCAACTGAGCGAAGCCGACCGCAAACGCCTGAACGAGATATTCACCTTCATCACCAATATCGAGCATGCCGGCGACGTCATCGACCACAGCATCCTCAAGCAGGCCACCAAACGGATCAAGCGCGGCGTCAGCTTCTCATCCGAGGGCTTCTCCGAGATACGCGGCATGATGGAGCGGCTGTCCTGGAATCTCCAGGCGGCGAGCACCGTCTTCATGACCGAAGACGCCGAAACCGCGCGCCAGCTCGCCGATGAGAAAGCCCGCTTCCGGAGCCTGGAGAGCTCGGCGACCGATGCTCACTTCGCGCGGCTGCGCGCCGGCAAGAAGGAAACGCAGGCGACGACGAGCATGCATCTCGATCTGGTCCGGGATCTGAAGCTCATCAATGCCCATCTCGTCGCCGCGGCCGCCTATCCGGTCCTCGAGGACAAGGGCAAGCTGCTGACGAGCCGCGTCGCCGATGCGTAAGACCCAGGTCGCGGTCCTGGCGGTTTCGGCCAGAAGACCGGATAAGATACTTCTCATCACCTCGCGAAACTCGAAGAGCTGGTCGCTGGCCAAGGGGAAAGTTGGCCGCTCCGCGCGTCCCCTCGAGGCGGCGCGTCAAGAGGCGTTCGAAGAGGCCGGCGTCCTTGGACGCATGCAGTCGGCATCCATCGGATACTACACCCACCACAAGTCAAGCGGAGGCGCGTATCGCGTCAAGGTCTTCAAGATGCACGTGCAGCGAGAACTGACGAAATGGCCGGAATGCAAGGAGCGTCAGCGCCGCTGGGTCTCCGTCGAGGCGGCGCTCGGATTGATTTCCAATCCGAGTCTGCGCCGGTTGATCAGGTCGCATTTTCATCGCGGTGCCTGATCTTCTCGATCTGGGGAGCTACAGCATCGGATAGTAGGTGAAGACCTCCGCATTGGCGCCCGTCGGGCTCAGGAGCTTTTCCAGCTTGTCCAGCGCCTTGGAGATCATGCCCGGACGATTTTCGGCCTCCAGGTCGCGCTTGATTCCGACCAGGACCTCATTGGCGTTGTCGAGGCGCCTTGCCAGTATCGCGGAGACATAAAGCAGCGCCGCCACATTCTCGGTGAGCAGCGTGGAGGCCTTGGCGACGTGGAATTCGCAATTCTCCACGGCGCGCACGTCGGCCGTGTGCGGCTTGTCCAAAATGATCGCGAGCTCGCCGAATACGGCGCCGGGCTCTGAGACCGTCGTGATCCGCTGTCCATCCCGGACGATCTCGACCACGCCGCGCCGGAGAATGAACAGCTGTCCGGTCGTCGATCCGGCGGCGAGGACAGTCTGTCCGGCTTCGATCGTCGACACCGGCAAGGCGGCGAGGCTTTTCTTGAACTCGGCAAGGTCCGGAATGAGCGCCATCGGGAAGGTCTTTCGTCGTTAGGGAGGGCGCGATCCAACACCAAAACTTACCCCGTGGCAATCGCGGTCAGATTGCATCGCCGGCCGAACCCGTCGACCAGCGTGTCCTGTCGCCGAATAGTTAACGCGACGCGTCCATCGTGCCGTCCGCATCACGATCGTGGCATTAACGTCCGCCGGGTCCCTTGGGGCCGACCTATCTGCGCGAGCTCTTCTTCTTTGCCCGCTTCTTCGGCGCAACCTTTTTGCCTTTGCTGCGCGCTTCGGACAGGCCGATCGCGATAGCCTGCTTCTTGCTCTTCACGGTCTTCCCGCTCCGCCCGCTCTTCAACGTGCCTTCCTTGCGCTTGTGCATCGCTCTCTTGACGTCTTTGGAAGCGCTCTTCGAAGTCTTGCGTGCCATGATCGTTCCCTGCTCAGAAGTGAATGTTGTCAGCAAACGCGAAGTGGCACCGTCAAGTTCCCGTTCTTGCGCCGAATAGGAACCGGCGCCGGCCGTCAGGCGCTGGCCACCGCTCGAGTTCCGAGGCTACCGATGGACCGTAGGCAAGCTTCCGGATGCACAGGCAGAACTTCACAGAGCTCGGGCCGGAAGCCTTGCGGGAGTAACCTCCATGAAGGACATTTCCGATCTGTCACGCCGCGGGTTTCTGGGGCAATGCATAACAGGCGCCGCTATCGCGGGGGCTGCAGCCCCCGCACAGGCACTCAATCGGATGAGCAAGGCTGCCTCCGACTATCAGAGCCACCCGAACGGAGATGAACGCTGTGGCGGATGCAGGCATTTCCAACCCCCGAATTCATGCGAGGTCGTACCCGGCAATATCAGTCCGAAAGGCTGGTGCAAGTGGTTCCGCGCCCGGCGCGCTGGCTCCGGCGGGATGGGGTACTAGTGTCTGCCTGGGCAATATCGGTATCCCTATTCTACCAAAGCTTGGCCAAGCGGGCCTAAACGACGGCGCCCTTCCCGTCATCGCCTGCCGGGCCCCGGTCGAGGTGCGCCCGTTCTTCTGAGGGCTTGATTGGGGGCTGGCGCAACCGACCAGGCTCAAGCTAGGCTCCGGCCATGATCGAATCCTTTCTCCGCAGGATGATCAAGGTCGGGGACCTGACGGTTCGACTGGCCGATGGCCGCACGCTCACGGCCGGCGATGGGACAGGACCACCGGTGACTTTGCGTGTGGCGGCCAAGGCGCTGCGGCGCATCGCGCTGCAGCCGGGCTTGGCCTTCGGCGAGGCCTATATGAACGGCGAGCTGATCATCGAGCGGGGAAATCTTTGGGATCTGCTGGACATGATCGGCCGCAGCGGCGGCCGGGCGCCCGCCAAGGGGCGTGGCTCGCTGTTGACGCGCCTCAAGCGGTCATTCAAGCGACATCTCCAGCAGGCGAATGGCCGCCTGGCCTCGCGTCGCAACGTCACGCATCACTACGACCTGTCGAACGACCTCTACCGGCGTTTCCTCGATGCCGACATGCAGTATTCCTGCGCCTATTTCGGAAGGCCGGACATGTCGTTGGACGAGGCCCAGGCGGCAAAGAAAGCCCATATCGCGGACAAGCTCAGGATCGGGCCCGGCCAGAGCGTGCTGGATATCGGCTGCGGTTGGGGCGGGATGTCGATCACCCTCGCCAGGGACTACGGCGCCAAGGTCACCGGGGTCACGCTTTCGGACGAGCAGCTCAGCCTGGCGCGCGAGCGCGTGGCGGCGGCGGGCCTGTCGGAACGGATCGCTTTCGAGCTACAGGATTATCGAGATGTCGCGGGCCCCTTCGACCGGATCGTCTCGGTCGGCATGCTCGAGCATGTCGGCGCACCGAATCTGCGTGCTTATTTCGAGACGGTGCGCCGCCTGCTCGACACCGATGGGGTCGCGCTGATCCACACCATCGGCCGGATGGAAGGTCCGCGGGTCACCAACGCCTTTACCCGGAAATACATATTTCCGGGCGGCTACATACCGGCCATGTCCGAGGTGACCCAGGCCATCGAGGATGCCGGGCTGTGGATCACCGACGTGGAGATCCTGCGCCTGCACTATGCCGAGACGCTGAGACATTGGCGCCAGCGTTTCATGGCGGACCCGGAAATCCCAAGTCTCTATCCGGAGCCGTTCCGCCGGATGTGGGAGTTCTACCTGGCGGGCTCGGAGATGGGCTTCCGCTATGGCGGCCATATGGTGATGCAGTTCCAGCTGACCCGGCGCATCGACGCCCTGCCGATCACACGGGACTACATGGTGGAGAAAGGCGCCCGGACTGCCTCCACCTCATACCCCACGGCTCTCATTGGAGAGTGATCTGGCGGAGACGGAGTCCACCTAATATTCCGCCTAAGCCTCTGATATTATTAAATCGGTTGACGTACCGAAATTTACTATCCGCTCATTAATTCCATTCGCGCCAGCCGGATGGCGCGGCAAAACCAGTCATTGATTCCTGTTCACGACAGGCTGTCGCAGCGCCCAGGAGTTGTATTTTTTCCTGTTGCAATTTGTGCTCCAAAGCCACGGAAAAGGAAAATTGTCAGCAAGGGGGGCGCAAGAAGTGTTGCCTCTCTGGTTGTCGCAAGGTCATTCTGTACCTTGGGGAGAAGGGGAATCGAGATGCCACGTCAGAAGCCGGCCTTGTTTGTGGTCTTGGCGCTTATCCCGCTGGGCGGATTGCCGGCACAAGCAGCGGATATTACTCCGCCCGTCGAAACCTCTGACTGGTCCGGCTTCTATTTCGGCATGCACATGGGCGCCGGTTGGAGTGACAAGGATGATGGCCGCAGCGCCTCGGTGGCGGGCGGCAATGGCGGCGGCGGCGGCGGTGGCGGTGGTGGGGCCTTCAATTGTCTTCCGGCTGGATGCATCGGAGGCGGCGGCGGCAATGGCGCCGCGGCCGGGGGCCTTGCAACGAGCGGCAGTCCAGGCGGCAGAGGGAGCACCAACCTTCAACATGAAGGCGGTCCTGGTGGAGACGGCGGCTCATCAGGTGGTGGCGGCGATGGAGATGACGGTCACGGTATTATTAGTGGGCCTGGCGGCGGTGGCATAGGGGCGAGTGGCGGTGGTGGCGGTAGCGGTGGTGACGGAGGAAGCGTGACCGTCAATCTGGGGCACGATGACGGGACCAATTGGCTCGGCGGTGTCCATGTGGGTTACAACTGGCAGTTGGGTGAGGGTCTGTTCGGCCTCGAAGGCGACTACAGCGTAAATAATGGTCTCCGGGATTATCTTGCCAGTGCCCGCGCCCGCCTAGGCTGGGCGCCGGGCCGTTTTCTGCTCTACGGCACGGGCGGCGTGGCCTTGGGCCGGAGCGACGGAGGCCGCGCCGTCGGCGTGGGCGCTGCCGGGGGCGAAGGTGGCGATGGGGGCATTGGTGGCGATGGCCTGTACGACGTTGGAGGTCCCAGTGGGAGCGGGGGCACGGGGGGCGAAGAGACCAGTTCTCATGATGGCGGCGATGACGAAACCGGGTGGGTTGCGGGCCTCGGCTTCGAGACTCTGCTCTCGCCGTCGGCGAGCGTCGGCCTCGAAGGTCTCTACTACTCTTTCGGCGATGGCGACAATGACGTCTTCGCACTTCGCGCCCGACTGAACCATCACTTCCATCCCGAGGCTTCGATGGGTGAGACCGCGATAGCGGACTGGGGCGGATTTTATGTCGGCGTGAATGGCGGTGCTTTGTTCAGCGACGAAACATTCGACGATGTCCATTCGGCCGACGGCGGTGCCGGGGGTGACGGTGGTGACGGCGGCGGTGGGTTCAGAGTCGGCGGTGGCGGTGGCGGCGGCGGTGGTGGCGGCGGTGGTGGTGGTGCGTTGCTGGCGGTGTTCGACAGCAACTCATTTGCCGTGGGCGGCGCCCAACTCGGCTACACTTGGCAACATGAGAGCTGGGTCTTCGGACTTGAGGGTGACATTGCTGCTGTTGAGGATAATTTCGACTATCTGGCGAGTGTTCGAGGCCGCCTCGGCTGGGCCAGCGACAACGTGCTGTTCTTCGCAACGACGGGGGTGGCCTGGACCCGCCGTAACGAGTTGAAAAGCGCTGCCGTTGGCAGTGGCGGTGAAGATGGTGCAGATGGCGAAAGCGGCCACGACAATACTGGTCTTGGCGACGATGGCGCCGGTGGAGTGGGTGGACAGGGCGGAGCCGGCGGCAGCGGCGGAAGTGACGATCAGGATCACAACGAAGATACGGGTTTCGTCATTGGCGCGGGCCTCGAAACGCTGGTGTCCGAGCATGTCGGCATTGGCATGGAAGGGCTGTATTATTTCTTTGATAAAAGCAAGGCCGATTTCTTTTCTGACGGTGCCAAGGTCGATAGCATCGACACCAACAACGATCTATTCGTGGCCAGGGCTCGACTAACTTTTCATTTCAGCAATGCTGCGCCGTGATTGCGATTGAGACACAACCGCCTCTTCCTGATTGATCGACAGTTGGATGGGCGCTCTGCGACCCACCCGCACGCTACGCCATTGCGGTTCGCCTGATAAGGCCGTAGCCAACCCGCGCCGCACAGTGCGGCAAGTGCCTCATCCGGTGGGTGAGGCAGTTTCAGTGTCGCACAGGTGGCACACACGCGGACATATCTTACAGACCGTGGATCGTCCTTATCTCGCGCGCCACCAGTTCTTGTAGCCGCCAGAGATTCCGGTCACATATTCCGGCCTCTGCGAGATGGAGCACGGTGTTGTAGAGATAGCCCGCATTAGAGCCCAGATGCCCGCATGCGCGGGCAATCACCTGAGCTATCCTTTCTGGAGGCAGTTTACGAAGGATACCTTCTCCGCGGGGCCCAGCCCAAAAGGTGAGCGCTTTGACAGTCCGGTCCTCCGTGGTCACCGTGAGCCACCGCGCCGTATCAAATTCGTGCTTGAAGCTGATTTCGCGCCAAACGAGGTCGTAAACGGTGTCGCTTAATCCCTCTTCAGCAAGCTGGCACAACACGCCGGCACAGCTTCCTCCGTAATCGAGAGCCATCATTAGCCCGCGCTGCTCCGGAGTAGCCCTCCAGCAATCCAGTTCAAGGCAGAACGAGCGGTGCCACCCCATGGCCGTGCCGCGCCAGCGTGAAACGCTTTGAAATGTGGGCTTCCAGATAAGCGACCCATAGGCAAAAACCACAAAAGGGCCAGCGGGTCTCCGCGAGATTAAATCGAGGGAAAGTTCCTTTAACTCTGCCTCAGTAACCCACCTTGGATCCATCCCGGGATCAGGCACTGCACGTTCGCAGAGCGCTACCAGTTCCGGAGTGAGATCCATCTGCCGCATTTATGACTGCCCCATGCAAGCGCTGATATTCGGCAATTCGGCTCTATGCCAAAACGTCCTAATAGCACATCTATTGCGATTATCGGCATTTCACGCTCGTCAGGCTGATCGGCACGCAAACCGGGTACCGTATTGTTGATAGCCGCAATTGAAGCATCGCTCGAGCCTTTGGCCGATACCGCTGATATTGCCAAAGGCCACAAGCCCGCAAGGTGGTAACGCCCAGCTTGCTCTATGTTAAGGCGGTCGCGAGAACGTCGGTTCAAGGTCCAATAGCGGAAACGCGGGACGGACTTTCTCGGCCATGGACTACCTTCGCCGAACAAACCTTAAATCACCGGTGCGCTTTGATGCGCCCGAGAATGCAACGGTCCTTGATGAGCTTTTCGGCTGGGTGGAGGCATTAAACAGAACGTCATCAGATGCTCCCAAGGATGCGACCGGCCCCCTTACAATCCGGGCATCGTCTCGGTCGACCGTCCGGATCGTAGACCCAAATCCCTGACCCACCGCACGCAAGGCACCTGATTTGGCCGGCGCAGTCGGTCAGAAGGTCGACTTTACAGACTACCGGGGTGTCGTTGTTCTGTTCGGCATAGACGGTCTTCTCCACCTTCATCATTGACACCCAGCACAACAAACCACGGGGTCGGGCCGTTGCCGAAAAAAGACCCGCCGTCTGAGGGCGGGCCCTTCAGTCCATCACCCGTCATTGCCAGAGGAAGGGGACTGCAGCTCAACGACGTATGTGTTGGAATGTTCCGACTACCCTGCCATCTTCCGTTTCTTTGCGACGGGCGCTTTCTCCTCTGACATTTTCCCCGTAACGCCTTTGCGAAGGGCCTCCATCAGATCGACAACCTTCTTTTCACCCACTCGGCTGGGCTCAACCTCCTTGGCGATGACAGTCGTTCTCTCCTTGGTGAGAGGCGGCCGGTTGTGAATTGGGTGGAAGCGGGCTTCAGCGCCCATCTTTGTTAGGGGGCGGTTCTCCAGGCCTCCAGCCCAATGCTGTTCCAGCTCCCGCCATCGTAGAGCCGAATGTCGGTGAGGATTTCATGGGCTCGAGCCGGCGCCATCTGGCGGCGGTTGCCGTCCTTGTCTTCGAAGGCGACGGCACGCGAGGTCGGGTCAATGTGAACGGTAAGATCAGCCACCCGGTAACCTTGCTCGAATATCGTATGCGGTGACCCTCTATGGCTCAGGCCGCCCGGACGGCTTTGCGGGACAGCGCGACAGGGCGGAAAGCACCGACGCTGCGCCGGCGGCGCCGGTGTGAAACCGTGGAAACTCCCAACGGGCGGTACGCGGATGGAATAACCCTCGGTTGCAAGACCGTTGCCATTCAGTCACAGGGTCTCGAAATTATTGGGGTGGGACGCAAATCTATTTGACGCAACGCTCGTTTCACGTTTGAAATTCTCTTGGATGACATTCAGCGGGGGAATCATGCTTAGAAAGCTTCTATTGATCAGCTCGGCTTCAGTGCTTTTCGGCGCTGGAGCCCAGGCGGCCGATATTATCGAACCCACGGCTTATGACTGGACAGGCGCGTATATCGGCCTGCAGGCTGGCTACGCTTGGGGCGAAAACGATCTGAGCGCCAATAATCTCGAAAGCGAGGTCGTTGGTGGGGACGCTGCTGCACTCGATGCTGCGACGATTGATGGGGATGACGGCTCTTTCGATCTCGACGGCTTTGTCGGTGGCGCCCATGCCGGCTACAACTGGCAGATGGACAGCCTAGTATTAGGCGTCGAAGGCGACATTGAATATGCCGACCTTAACGATGAGGTCGATATTCTGTTCTCTGACGGCAGTGGGGATTTAGCTGGCAGGGATGAAGTTGAGGTGAATTGGCTCGGTTCGCTTCGGCTTCGCGGAGGCTTTGCCGCGGATCGCGCCCTGTTTTACGCTACCGGCGGTCTCGCTGTCGGCGGCGCCAAAATCACCTCTGAAGACGAATTTGGCGACAAGCTTGCCGATGAGAGCGATACCAAATGGGGTTGGACCATCGGGGGCGGCGTCGAATACGCGTTCACTGACGACCTGAGTGGCAGGATCGAATACCGCTACACGGATCTCGGAAAGATCGATGTCCAGAGTGAAGAAGAGAATGTCGACGACGAAGCCGACTTGAAATTCCATGCGATCCGCGCCGGACTGAGCTGGCATTTCGGAATCTGAGCAAGGTCAAAATAGAATTTCAAAGGGCGCTTCTGAAGCGCCCTTTTTCTTTCGGCCATCATCTTCGTGCCGGAGAGGCTCGACCAGTAACAATAAATCAGCGAGGAAGAACAATGACCTCTTGCCCCGCCGGTTGTGCACTCTGCAAAATGTCAGATAAGTGTTCGATGAGCCCGGCCGCAATTGCCTCGCTTCCGAGGTGCCGTGATGCGCATATCTCGCATCGATCTCTATTCATCCTTTCTCATTCTCTGCAGCCCGCAGTATAGAATCGGGCCGCTGCAGTCACAGCCGCCTCCCGCTGCTCTTTCGGGGAGATCATGCGGATCTGCGCGTCCTGTTTTAGACGTGTTCCGCCTTCGCCGCTCATCTGTAGCGGAAGCACCCGGCCGAGCCGCGAGGCAAATCGCTCCCGGCCGCTCGGCTGCCGACAGAATGGCCTCCTTCAGCCAGGCGGTTGTCCTATTCGGGAGCCTTGGCCCCCTCCCGAAAACCCTCGCTGAGCTTATCCCACCGCCTATGCTACCAACATTCCTGAGCGTCCCCAACCTTAGCTGACTCTAGATGTGTGAGGATGATTGGAAAAACCTCGGAAAAATCGCGGGTTTTGAGCTTCGATGAAGCTAGATGAGTGTCGATGAAATGAAAGTTGGCGGAGACGGAGGGATTCGAACCCTCGATACGCCTTTACAAACGTATAACGGTTTAGCAAACCGCCGCCTTCAGCCGCTCGGCCACGTCTCCTGCGCGGGCAACCTCTTGCCCTTATTTGGCCCGCCTGTGAAGGAAAATCTTGCGAGGAAATAAGTCACATCCGAGTGAGATGGGTCCCCAGGCCAATTGCCTGGCGGCGCGAACCGTGCGAGAGTGCCAGAGTTAGGTGAATCTTATCGGGCGCCATGGCAATGGCGTCCCGTCGGACTGTGTAGTCAGGAGAAGAGCATGCGCCGGATCATTTTGAGTATCGCCTTCGCCGGTGCGGTTTTCGGCCCCGCTCTCGCGGCCGAGAATTTCATTCCCGGCGGCCACACTTATTCGCCCGACAATATTCCCCTGCCCCAGCTCAACACCGAGCAGGACAATATCAACCGGGAAGCCGACATCATCCAGTCGGACATCTACACCAAGCAGCGCGAGCAGAAGCTGCTCGACAGCCAGTTCCGCCGCTTCACCAGCGAGCAGGAACTGCATGGCGACGATTTTTCGCTCGACTACTGAGGCCGGGGACTTCCCTGAAGCTATAAACCGTCGCGGAATTTGACGGTGGCGTGGCTGCCGTCGCAGAACGGCTTGTTCTTCGATTCGCCGCAGCGGCACAAGGTCACCCGGTTACGAATTTCGTATCTGCCGCCATCGGCCGCGACGACCTCGATGCCGCCGCGCAGCCACAGCGGACCGCTGCAGCCCTGCCCGGGATCCTCCACCAGGCCGATCGACACCGGAAGCTCGGGCTCGACCGGCTTGCGGCTCTTCTTGTCCCAGGCGACCAGCCGTCCGGCCGGACAATTGCCGACCTGGCGGATGAAATCGGCGCGGACGGAAACCTTGCCGGTCTCGGCCACCTGATTCCACACCTGTCCCTTGGGATCGCAGAAGCGGCCGAAGGCGCACAGGCTTTCAGCATCGGTCAGAAGCATTTCAGGACCTTCGAAAAGCTTCGCCTGATCGAGATAAAGCGTGCGGCTCGCCGTCTCCTCGCCCTCGAACCCGACCTTGGCATGGGAGCCGTCACAAAAGGGCTTCTGCTCGGAATGGCCGCAGCGGCAGAGCTCGTAGCTCTCGGAGACCGTGAAGGCCTCCCCTTCGCGCCAGCTCTCCGATCCGCCCTCCTCATCCGCAACGATGATCTGCTGGGCAAGCGGCACCGAGCCGCTGACCACATAGGGGCCGTCCTCGACGATGACGACTTGCGCCCTGGCTTTCGGCTGGGTCATGCCCTCCAGGCTATGGAGGGCACCGAAGGCGATCAAGTTAAAGTTAGAGCATGATCCGGAAAAGTGCGTAGCGGTTTTCCGAAAAGATCATGCGCGGACACTAAGATAAAGCGTGATGGCGACTGCTTCTAAAGCCATCATGCTTTAGTGCAGGCTGATCCAGTCGCGCGCCTGGCGTTGCGCTTCAGCAATCTGGGTGGGGCTCATCTCGCGCGAGATCTCGCAGCGGCAGCGCCGGGCCTCGTGGCTGCCCTTGAGCGCGGCGATATTGAACCATTTATGCGCCGTGACATAGTTGCGTTCGACCTCGCGGCCCAGGCAGTACATCATGCCGAGATGATAAAGCATTTCGGCGGATGCGCCTTTCTCCGCCGCCGATGCCGGCAGCGTCATAGAGCGTGTCATGCTCCCGTCCCTCTGTTTGACTATCCCTGCCGATCCTCTTTGTGATCGTGCGAGGACCAAGATGACTCCGCGCCCGCCAAAAGGGCGTTAAGCGATAGGCTTAACGCGGCCTGAAGACAAATACGCCGAGACGGGTAAAAATCGATAAATTACAGAGAGTTAGAGGAAATTTCGAAAGCCCCTTGTTTACAAGGCGCTAACCAGCCTGCGCAGTTGTCACGGCGCGACCGGCACGGCGACGCGCACCACCAGCGGATAATGATCGGAGCCGGCCGCATTGCCAATGCGCACTTTCTCCAGGCCTTTCACATCCTGGCTGGCGAAGATGTGGTCGATGGCCAGCTGCGGGACCTGGAAGTTGGCCGGCCAGGTCGGCAGCCAGGAATCCAGGCGGCGCAGGCTGCTTCTCTGCTCGAAGGTGGCGAGAAGCCGCGACGACGGCGTGGCGTTGAAATCGCCCACCACGACACGCGGGCCGTCGAGCTTGCGGACGAGATCCGCCAGTTCGTTCAGCTGCGTGAGCTGGGCGCGCATATAGGGGAAGCGGATCGTATGGGTGCCGATCACGGTGAGCCCGCCGAGCTCCTTGCCGAAGGAGGCGCGCACCATCGGCGGGCCGACCCACGAGGCATGGCTTTCGAAATCGGCGATCGGGAATTTCGACACCACCGCCATGTAGCAATGATCGAGATGGCGGCAGTCGTCCTGATAAGGCCACCGCGGCTTGAGCTTGTCGAGCAAGGCGCGCTTCTCATTGCCGAATTCGAGCAGCACCAGGATATCCGGATCGTTGCGCTGCACCTCCGCGGCCAATGCGTCGACATCGCCGTTCTCGAGCCAGGTATTGAAGGACATCACGCGCAGGATGCGATGGTCGGCGGGCGCCTTGAGGTCGGGCGCCGGATAGGAGGCCGCCGTCAGATGCGGCATGATTCCGATGACGAGCAGGCCGATCACCACGATGGCGATCCCGGTGAGGACGCGCGCGAATGGCATGAAGAAGGCGATGGCGAAGGCCAGAGCGACCAGCCAGAACTGGTAGGAGAACTGGGCGAAGACGTCGAAGGCGATCCACAGATTGCCGAGCCAGCCGCCGAGCACGCCGGCAAGTCCCAGCAAAGCGAAGACAAAACAGGCGAAACGTCCGCGCCGGCGCTTTCTGGGCCGAGCCTCGGGGGAAGACTCCTCTTCCAATTCCTCAGGCTCGAGTTCCGGCGCAATACGGCCGGTTTCCGTCTCTACAGTCAAATCCCTAAGGCCTCAGATTCTGAATTCAGAGCAGCCGGCTTTCCAGCGGCAAAAGCTGCTCGGGTGTAGCAAAACCCGGAAGCGCTTCAAAGCGCTTCTTCCAGTCGGCGAGCTTGGGGTAAGCCTGGACATCCATGCCGGCCTCCGCCGCGAAGCGGATCACGCCATAGGCATCGACATCGGCAATGGTCGGCTTGCGGCCGGCGAGCCATTCCGACTTGGCGAGCTCGTGCTCGAGCACCATCAGGGCCGAGCGGGCCTCGCCGTCATACATGACCTTCACCTCATCGCCGAACTGCCGCAGCCCGCGGGCCCGCTGACGCAAACGGTAGATGGGTGCTGCCAGCTTGTCCCAGATCCAGAACATCCATTCGCGCACGCGCTGCTGTTCGAAATCGGTCTTGCCGTCGAATTTGCCCAGCTTGCCGGCAAGATATTCGAGGATCGCCGCGGACTGGCTGAGAAAGATCTGCCCGTCGCGCAGGCACGGCACCTGGCCGTAGCGGTTCTTGACCAGATAGTCGGGCTGCTTATGGGCGCCCTCGCGCAGATTGACGTGGATGTATGAAAACGGATGCCGGCACAGCGACAGCATCAGGGCCACCGTGTAAGTGGGCCCCGAGAGAGCGAATCCATGCAGGGTGAAACGTTCCTTGTTGCCGGCGGCGGGCGCCTGGGGCTTGGGCCGCGGCGACGGCTTCACCGGCCGGCGGGCCGACGTCTTCGATACAGGCTTCCTTACGGCCGCTTTCTTCACGACCTTCTTCGCAGCTTTGGCCATTCAGTCCTCCGATGGCGCGGGTCCCAGCACCGCGCGCCCCCCTTCTTAATCCGGGTACGGACTATAGCGCCAATTACAGAGAATCGGAACTCTCTGATAAGCTATTGGTAAATCAATGAAAATCCTTAAGACTATGGTTAAATCGCAAGCTTCCTGCGCAGAATTTCATTAACGGCCTGGGGATTCGCCTTGCCGCCGGTGGTCTTCATGACCTGACCGACGAACCAGCCCAGCATGGTCGGCTTGGCCTTCACCTGCTCGACCTTGTCCGGATTGGCGGCGATGATCTCGTCCACCGCCTTCTCGATGGCCCCGGTGTCGGTGACCTGCTTCAGGCCCCGCTTCTCGACGATCTCGGCCGGATCGCCGCCCTCCGTCCAGACGATCTCGAAAATGTCCTTGCCGATCTTGCCGGATATCGTGCCGGCCCCGATCAGGTCGACGATGGCGCCCAGCTGCCCAGCGGAAACCGGCGTATTTTCAATGGCTTTGCCTTCCTTGTTCAAGCGTCCGAAGAGCTCGTTGATGACCCAGTTAGCGGCCATCTTGCCGTCACGTCCCCTGGCGACCTCCTCGAAATAGGCGGCCGAGGCGCTCTCGGCGATCAGCACATCGGCATCATAGGCCGAGAGCCCGTAGTCCTTGACGAATCGGGCGCGCTTCTCGTCGGGAAGCTCCGGCAGGGACTGGCGGATCCGCTCGATCCAGGCCTCTTCGAGCTCCAGCGGCAGGAGATCGGGATCGGGGAAGTAGCGGTAATCATGCGCCTCCTCCTTGGAGCGCATCGACCGCGTTTCGCCTTTCCTTGCGTCAAAAAGCCGGGTCTCCTGGTCGATCTTGCCGCCATCCTCGATGATGCCGATCTGGCGCCTCGCCTCATAAACGATCGCCTGGCCCATGAAGCGGATGGAATTGACGTTCTTGATCTCGCAGCGCGTGCCGAAGGCTTCGCCCGGTCGGCGCACCGAGACGTTGATGTCGGCCCTGAGGCTGCCCTCTTCCATGTTACCGTCGCAGGTGCCGAGATACCGCATGATCTGCCGCAGCTTGGTCACATAGGCCTTGGCCTCGTCGGGCGAGCGCATATCAGGCTTCGACACGATCTCCATCAGCGCCACGCCGGACCGGTTCAGATCGACGAAACTCATATTCGGATGCTGGTCGTGCAGGCTCTTGCCGGCATCCTGCTCGAGATGCAGGCGCTCGATGCCGACTTCGACGGAGCGGCCCTCTTCGAGATCGATATGGACCACGCCCTCGCCCACCACCGGCTGCTTGTACTGCGAGATCTGGTAGCCCTGCGGCAGGTCGGGATAGAAATAATTCTTGCGGTCGAAGACCGAGCGCCGGTTGATCCCGGCCTTGAGGCCGAGACCCGTCTTCACCGCCTGCTCGACGCAGAACTCGTTGATCACCGGCAGCATGCCCGGCATCGCCGCATCGACCAGCGAGACATGGTCATTGGGCTCGCCGCCATATTCGGCCGAGGCGCCGGAGAACAGCTTGGATTTGGACAGAACCTGGGCATGGACTTCCATGCCGATGACGATCTCCCAATCTCCGGTGGCGCCCTTCAGCCAGTCCTTCTTGTCGGCGACGCGCAATTCTGAATTCATAGACCACACTCCGTTTCGGAGAGCTTGGTACTGGGTTGAGGGGCCGGGTTCAAGGCCTCCAGATCCCGGGGCGAACGCGGGTTCCCGTCCGGCTTTTACCGAGACAAATTTTTTAACTGAATAAAATATTTATTGCGACGGCCGCTTGGCGCGACTAGAGACGGAAGCGGCATCCTCTCAAGACTCAAGGCAGAACTTCATGATCGCATATAAGCCCACCGGAACGCGCGTCGAGCTCACCCCCCTCACCGTCAAGCCCGAGATCCTCGAGGGCAATCCGCTCGAAGCGAGCCGGCGGGTCATCGACGCGGCCGCGGGCGGCCCGGTGCGCAGCGGCATCTATGAGGTCAGCCGCGGCAAGTTCGTCATCACCTTCGCCTTCCACGAACTGGCGACGGTGCTCGAAGGCACGGTCGAGCTCACCGACGAGGCCGGCAACAGCGTGACCTATGGGCCGGGCGATTCCTGGTTCTGCCAGAAGGGCGAGAAGGTCACCTGGAACGTGACCAGCGAGCGTCTGCGCAAATGCTTCATGGCGGTCGACCCCGATCATCTCAACCGCGACGGCGGCATGATCGCGCCCCTCGCCTATAAGGGCCCGGACTCGGCGGGCAAAACCCCGATCATCGGCTAGAGACATGAGCGCCCGGTTCCAGAACAGCCTGATCGAGCATTCGCTGTGGGTGGCGACGGCCGGCGCGGCGCCCGATCTTCCCATTCTCGAAGGCGACGTCACCTGCGACGTGGCGATCATCGGGGCCGGCATTCTCGGACTGTCGACGGCGCTCCATATCGCGGCCCGCGGCGGCTCGGTCGTCCTCCTGGATGCCGCCACCCCAGGCTGGGGCGGCGGCGGACGCAATGGCGGCCAGGTCAATCCCGGCCTCAAGATCGATCCCCATGAGCTCGTCAGCCGCTTCGGACCGACGATTGGCGGCGCGCTCGCCGATTTCGGCACGGTCACGGCGGATGAAACCTTCGAGACTCTCAGCAAGTTCGGTATCGATTGCGATCACAGCCAACGGGGCTGGCTGCAGCTTGCCCATGCGCCGCAGGCGATGGCCGGGCTGGCACGGCGCGCCAGGGAATGGCAGGCACTCGGCATCGCGGTTGAAATTCTTTCCGCCGCCGATGCGCAGAAGCTTTCGGGAAGTGCCGCCTATGCCGGCGGCATCCTCAATCCCAAAGGCGGCAGCCTGCATCCCCTGAAATTGGTGCGTGGCCTCGCCCGGGAGGCGCTGGCGCGCGGCGCGCGCATCTTCCGCGACAGCCGGGTTGGGAAGATCGAACAGAAGCAAGGGCGGCAGTCGCTCACCACCGCGGCCGGACGCGTCGATGCCCAACGAGTTCTCGTATCGACCGATGCCTATACGGACAGTCTCCTGCCCGGCCTCGCCCATAGCGTGCTGCCGGTCAGCACCTTCCAGATCGCCAGCGAACCTTTGAGTGCAGAATTGGCGCGCGGCATCCTGCCCGGCGGCCAGCATGTCTCCGACACGCACCGCTCGCTCTATTACTTCCGCAAGGATGCGCAGGGCCGCTTCCTGATCGGTGGCCGTGGCGCCTATGGCCCGGCCGGAGCGGCCGGCGCCTATGACGAGCTCAAACACGTGGCGACCAAGATCTATCCGGCGCTCGCCGATTGCCAATGGGCCTATCGCTGGGGCGGCATGGTCGCCGTCACCGAAGACCATCTCTTCCATGTCACCGAGCCTGCGCCGGGAGTGCTTGCGGCGATCGGCTGCAATGGCCGCGGCGTCGCGCTCAGCGTGGCGCTGGGCCGGCGCCTGGCCGAGCAGCTGATCACCGGCTCGCCGGCGGGCATGCCCTTCCCTGTCGAGCGCATCCGTCCCGTCGCGCTGCACGGGCTGAAGAAGGCCATGCTGCCCGCTATCGCCAAGACCTATTCGGTCCTCGACCATCTCGACAAAGGCAGCGTGCTGCGCCGCAAAGCCTGATCACCCTATTGCGGGACTCTTCGCGCCATGGTCATTTGCGGGATTGGAGAATGAGGACTTTCGGGTGACGGGACTTCGCGGCAAACAGAAGACGATGCGGCGCCAGCAGATTCTCGACGCCACATTGAAGCTCCTGTCGAAGAAGATGTTCTCCGACATCAGCCTGCAGGACATTGCGGGCGAGGCCGATGTCACGGTGCCGACCATCTACAATTATTTCGGCTCCAAGAGCGCCGTGATCCTCGAGCTGGTGCTGAGCCGGCAGGAGGAGCTGTCCCAGCGCATGGACGCCTTCATCACCAAACGCAGCCACCGCGATGCCCAGCGCGCCCTCGCCGACTGGGTGAGGCTCGTCACCGACGGCTCCTTCGATACGCTGGATCGCGACGTCTGGCGCTCGCTCTATCAGGAGCGCGTGCGCGACGACGATCTGGCCCCCCTCTTCGGCAAGCTCAGCTCCTTCTATGTCGACCGGTCGGTCCAGTTCCTGGACATGCTGAAGCAGCAGCAGCTCATCCACGCCGAAACCGACACGAAGTCCGCCGCGAAACTTCTCGATGCGGTCTGCGAGCATTATTTCCGGCTCGCCATCTTCTATAACGCGCAGAGCCGGTCGGGACATGGCGACGAGATCAGGGCCATCGTGAAGGAGCTGTATCGCGGCCTGGCGCCCTGATATTTTTTTTAGTACCATAAAAAATTTTATTGCACTAAAATTTTGACATGCTTAAATCCCGGCGTCATTCGCAAGGGAGATCGTCATGGATATGAACATCAGAAGCCGGGTGGACTGGGAGCAGCCCTTCCCGCCGGAGGAATATGCCGAGCGCCGCGCCAAGGTGAAGAAGGCGCTGGAGGAGGCTGGCTATGACGGCATCGTCGTCACCGCGCCGCGCGACTATCATTACCTCACCGGCCACGATCATATCTGGCAATATCGCCACGCGGTGATCGGGCTCTATTTTGACACGGCCAGCGGCTCCTATGTCTTCTTCGACAATACCAGCCATAAGGTGCTGATCTCCAACACGCCTGAGATCAAGGACATCTGGTATCATTCGCGCAGCATTCCCGCCGCCGAGCAGACCAGGGAGCTTGCGGGCAAGATCCTCGCCCATGGCTGGGGCCGCGGCAAGATCGCGATCCAGAGCTGGGGTTATGGCGGCCATCCCGACCATGTCCGTGCGATCGGCAAATACTTGGCCGAGGCCGGCGCCACGATCATCGAGGACTCCGACATTCTCGAGGACGTCCGGCTCTACAAGTCGCCGCGCGAGGTCGCGGTGATCCGCGAAGCCGCCAGGATCACTCTCGCGACGATGGAGAAAGCGCGCGACTTCATGCGCGTCGGTGTCGCCGAGACCGAGATCGACGCCGTCATCTGCTATGAGCTGATGAAGCGCGGCGGCGGCCATCCGGGCATCCGGACCATGATCGGCAGCGGCCCCCGCTCCGGCTGCCATCACGCGCCCGCCTCGCATCGCCGGCTCAGGAGCGGCGATGTCGTGCATCTCGATTTCAGCGCCAGCCTTCATCGCTATCACGTTAATCTCAGCCGCAGCTTCGCCATGGGCGAGATCGACAAGCGCTGGCACGATCTGTTCGACCGCTCGGCCGGCTGCAGCGATGCGATCGTCAAAGGCGTCAAGCCGGGCGATCCGTTCAGCAGGGTCCAGGAAGCTGCCGACGCGTTCATCGCCAAATCGGGTGTCGACCGCGCCAAATACGAATGGTTCATCGGCGGGTACACGCTCGGCATCGCCTTCCCGCCGGACTGGGTCCATCGCCACCGTCCCAATCCCTTCGAGCCGGCGAATGATCCCATCATGAAGCCCGGCATGGTGTTCAACTTCGAAGTTCAATATGACGTCTTCGAGGATTGGCCGGGCGGCTCGGGCGCGGGCTGGATCGACTCTTACCTGATGACAGAGAAGGGACTCGAAATCCTCACCGAAATGCCGCGAAATCTGGTAGTCGTCGGCGGTTAAAATCGGCAAATCCGGGAGGCTCCCATGGCAGGCGACGACGAACAGGCCATCCGCAAGGTCGTCGAAACCTGGATGACGGCGAGCCAGCTCGGTGACATCGACACGGTGCTCGGGCTCATGACGGACGACGTCGTCTTCATGGTTCCCGGGCACGAGCCTTTCGGCAAGGAAGCTTTTGCGGCCGCCGCCGCCGGCATGAAGGACACGCGCCTCGAAGGTCGCAACGACATCCGCGAGATCAAGGTGCTGGGCGACTGGGCCTATCTGCGCAACCACATCGACATGGAGATGACCCTGCCTGACGGGACCACTACCCACCGGGCAGGCTATACCCTGACGATCCTCATCAAGGGGCCCGACGGCCGCTGGCGCCTCACGCGGGATGCCAATCTGCTCACGGAGCAGAAATAACCCGCCCTTTCATTCCAGACGAATGAATGGCAGCTTGCCCGCATGTCACGCATCCTCCTACTCAACGGCGTGGGCAGTGCCGGCAAGAGCTCGATCGCCCGCGCTCTCCAGGAGATCACCACCCGGCCCTTCCTGCATGTCCCGATGGACAGCTTCCTCGACATGCTGCCCGCCGCCTATCTGGACCATCCCGACGGCTTCATGTTCGAGACCGGTCAGCAGGACGGGGCTCCGGCGGTGGCGATCAAGACCGGCGCTCTCGGGGCGCAACTGATGCGCGGCATGCGGCGCGCCATGGCCGGTCTGGCGGCGGAAGGGAACAATCTGATCATCGACGATGTCATGCTCGAATTCGATGCCGAGGCATATCGGATTCAGCTGGCAGGCCATGACGTGTCCTTTGTCGGGGTCATGGCGCCGCTGGCGGTGCTGGAGCAGCGCGAACAAGACCGCAAGGATCGGATGATCGGCCTCGCCCGCTGGCAATTTGACCGCGTCCATCAGGGCATCGATTACGACCTCACCGTCGATACGAGCCGCGAAGACCCCGCCCGATGCGCCGCCCGCATCAAGGAGAAGCTCGGTCTCTAGATGTTCGGTGCGTGATCGGACGGAAAACCGGCATCCACTCTTCCTGATCAGGCGCTCGACCGATACAAATCCGCCACAATGCCGGATAAAGGTTCGCCGTCCTTCGAGATCCCTTTGCGCGCACGTTTCAACCGCTGGCTGCTCCTGCCTCTCCTGGCCCTGATGGGCCTGGCGACGGGCGCATTCCTTTATGCCCCCTATTTGCCGACGCTTCTCGCCGAAGGCTTTCCCAAACCCGAATGGCCGGCGCGCGGGACCTTCGCGGAGGTGTCGGGCGCCGCGTCAGCCGACAATCTGGGCGAGCCGGAACAGACGACGCTGAGCCCTGCCCTCGCCAAGCTCTTCGCCGAAAGCGGCGGCAAGGCCCTCCTCGTCTATCAGGGCGGGAAGCTCAGGATCGAATACTACGCCCCGGGCTTTTCGCGCGATACGCGGTTCAACTCCTATTCGCTGGTGAAGAGCCTGGTCGGCATCCTGACGCTGAGCGCCATCGCGCGCGGTGAGTTGCCTGCCCTCGACAGTCCGCTGCCGACCCTCGGCGTCACGCCGCGCGAGCTTCTCGACATGAAGAGCGGCATCATCTTCGAAACCGATGAAATGAAGCACGCCTCCGGTCAGCCCGAGAAGGACCTCGAGGCGACGATCTCAAATCCCTTCGGCCCCATGGCGCGGCTGCATGTGAGCGGGCTCAAAGGCGTCGCGCCGGCGCTCCAAATCGATCCGGCCAGACGCGGCCTGTTCAGCTACCAGAATGTGAATACAGCCCTGCTCGGTGCGCTCCTGGGCAGCCCCGATCAGCGTCTGTCACGCGAGATCTGGCAGCCGGCGGGCGCGAAACGCTCGGACTGGCGGCGCTATGGCCCGGGTCTCGATGTCTCGGCCTATTGCTGTCTCTATGCCAGAGCGCGCGACTGGGTTCTTTCCGCCCGTTATGTAATGAATAACGGCATGCCAGGGCGGCCCCTGCTCAGTCCTGAATTCCATCAGGCTTTTCTGGGCGGGACCTCGGGGATGACGAGGTGCGCCAGGGCCTCTACCGGCTCCATGCCTGGCACAATATCCTCGACCGCCCGGGCGAGCCGCTCCAGGGCCAGTTCACCTATTTCATGGGCAATGGCGGCCAGGCCGTCTACCTGATGCCGGAGAAGGACCTGATCGTGGTGCGCTTCGGCGCCGGGCCGCAATTGCTCCACTCCACACTCTATGAAAGCTGGAAGCAGATCGGCGGCCGCTGATTCTCAGCCTATTTGCGCAGTTCCCGATCCACCGACCGGGCAAAGATGAAAGCGGCGATGGCGAGGCCGCCCACAATGGCGAGAAAGGTATAATCCTGACGCGTGGCGCCCGTGGCAGCGGCGGAGAACCACTTCTGCCAGACCACGACGGCGAAAATGGCGGCCAGTGCCAATGTGGAGAAACGCGCGCCCCAGCGCATGGCGATCAGGACGAACCTGCCCAGTGGCGACATATCACTCATGACTTTTCCCCTCGCGGCCTGCCGTGCTAACCGGGGGTTCTACCCTTCCCACATGTATTGAGCCATGGCGAAATCCAAAACCGACCTCAAGAGCCTGAAACCGGCAACCCGCCTCGTTTCGACCGCACGCGACTATTCCGAGCATGGCATCGTCTCGCCGGCCGTCTATCACGCCTCGACCATACTCTATCCGACCTATCAGGCGCTGAAGGAACATAAGCAGACCTACCAGTATGGGCGGCGCGGCACACCGACCTCTCGTTCGGTCGAGGCCGCCATTGCAACCCTCGAGAACGGCTTCGCCAGCAAGGTCACCCCTTCCGGCCTTTCCGCCATCACCATCACGCTGCTTTCCTTCCTGAAGCCCGGCGATCATATCCTCGTCCCCGACACCATCTATGCGCCGGCGCGCGCTTTCTGCGACACGATGCTGAAGAACTGGGGCGTCGCTGTTGAATATTATGATCCGCTGCTGGGCGGCGCCATTTCCGCCTTCATGCGGGCGACGACGCGCATCGTCTATTGCGAAAGCCCAGGATCGCAGACCATGGAAGTGCAGGACATCCCGGCGATCGCCGCGGTGGCGCACAAGGCCGGCGCCATCGTGGTCGTCGACAATACCTGGTCGGGCGGCCATTACTTCAACGTCTTCGCGCATGGCGGCGACATCTCGGTCCATGCGGCGACGAAATATATCGTCGGCCATTCCGACGTCATGATGGGAGCCGTCACCTGCACCGAGGAGACGTGGCCGCGTTTCAAGGAAGGTTACGAGACGCTGGGCCAGTTCGCCGGACCCGACGATATGTATCTGACGCTGCGGGGCCTGCGCACGATCGACGTCCGCCTCGAGCGCCATATGAGGAGCGCCATCACGATCGCCGACTGGCTCAAGGGCCGGCCGGAGGTCGAGGAAGTCCTTTACCCGGCGCTGCCTGGAGCGCCAGGGCATGAGATCTGGAAGCGCGACTTCACCGGCGCCAGCGGATTGTTCTCGGTCGTTCTCAAGCCGCAGAGCGAAACCGCGCTCGCCGCCTTTCTCGACGGACTGGAGCTTTTCGGCATGGGCTATTCGTGGGGCGGCTTCGAAAGCCTGTGCGTGCCGTTCAAGCCCAACCGCACGGCGCGGCCGTGGACGCGGCAAGGCACCTGCCTGCGCTTCCATATCGGGCTCGAGGATCCCGACGATCTCAAGGCCGATCTCACGGCGGGATTCGAGCGTCTCAAGGCCGCGTCTTGAAATCGGGCCCGGCGGGACCATTTTTCCGGAAGCCGAAAGGAAGACCGACCATGCGTTTTCATGCCAAGCTCGCCGCCCTTGCCGTTGCGGGATGCGCCCTGATCGCCCCGCTCGCCGCCCAGGAAGCGGACGATCCGGAGCTCATCTTCAAGAAGACGACGGTGTGGCGCATGCTGTCGCCCGACGCGAAGCTCGCCACCTATGCGCTCGACGACCCGCTGGTCGAAGGCGTGGCCTGCCATTTCACCGTGCCGGAGATCGGCGGCTGGACCGGCTGGGCGGGTTTCGCCGAGGAACGCTCGGAGGCCTCTCTCTCCTGCAAGCAGACCGGCCCCATCACCTTCAAGGGCAAGTTCACCCAGGGCGATGACGTCTACCGCATGCGCCGCTCGATGTTCTTCAAGAAATTCCACATCTCGCGCGGCTGCGATGCCAAGCGCAACGTGCTGGTCTATCTGAGCTATACCGACAAGCTCATCGAAGGCAGCCCGCAGAACTCGACCACCACCGTGGCGGTCATGCCCTGGGGTTCATTGCCGGCGCCAAAATGCGGAGACTTCCTGCAGTAGCGAGCGATGCAAGCATCGCTCGCCCGACAGGTCAGTGCGGCTTGAGCTCGATCGCGCCAATGCCGACGGCGACATTGAGCCCCTCCTCGCCCGAAACGCTCAGAGGCTGGAGCGCGATGGACTTCTCGAGGCCACCGACCAGGACGTTGGCGCCGAGACCGACGCCGATCGCCGCATCGGCGGTGGCGCCGACATAAGTGCCGGCGAGCGCGTTCGGCTTGAGCTTGCCCGGGGCGAACACCACCCAGGTGATATAGCTCTTCTCGGTCACCCCGATATCGATGCCGACCTTGGTGACCGTCCCGTGATAGGCATCCTCGGATCCGCCTTCGGCCGGCGCGAACTTGCACGCCATGGCCTTGGACGAGCCGAAGATCAGCCCGACCCCGCCAGCGACGGTGCATTTGAGCACGCCGACATTCACGCCGGACTTGGCCAGCGCCGCGCCGGACGGCGCAAGTACGAAGCCTGCGGCCAGCGCGATGGCCAGAATTCCCTTGCCCTTCATCGATTGGACCCCTGTGAGTTTAGGTGCGCCCCAAAGTCTCTTAGCACTCAATGCGAGATTGTTGGAAGATCGAAGCGCCGGTACCGAAGCTGCGAAAGTTTAATCAATTTGCTGGCGATCCCCGCCTGGGCAGCGTCCCTATTGCCTGTTGCCAAGGCCAGCACTTCATGATGACCTCCGGCGCGCATCTCCCGGGATTCCGTATGACCACCATTCTCCGCATCGCGTTCATTCTTCTCGCCATGACGATCGGATTGGCGTCCCTATCCGCAAAACCTGTGTCGCCGCTCGACGTCTTTTATACGGTACGGCCCGAGGACCTCGCCGGCGCGCCGGGCACCCTCATCCGCGCGGCGCCGATCGACATCATGTCGGTCTATCGCGCCAAGGCCTATCGCATCCTCTATGTCTCGCGGAATCTGAAAGGCGAAAAAATCGGCGTCTCCGGCATGATGGTGGTGTCGACCTTGCCTGGCCGCGGCGCCACGCGGCCGGTGGTGGCCTGGGCGCATGCGACGACCGGCGTCGTCCATAAATGCGCACCGTCGCGACGATCCGATCCCCTCGCCATTCCCGGCATCAAGGAGATGATCGCCAAGGGCTATACGGTGGTCGCCACCGATTATCCGGGCCTCGGAACGCCGGGACCGGTGCCCTACCTGATCGGGCTCGGCGAGGCGCAGTCGGTGCTCGATTCGGTCAAGGCGGCGCGTGCTCTGCCCGAAGCACAGGCGGGCGGCGAGTTCGTTCTCTGGGGCCATTCGCAAGGCGGCCATGCCGCTTTGTTCGCGGCCAGTCTCGCCAAAACCTATGCCGCGGATCTGAAGCTTCTCGGCGTCGCCGCGGCCGCGCCGGCGACCAATCTCGCGGCACTCCTGCATGCCGACGTCGATACGATCCCGGGCCGCATCCTGGCGGCGATGACGCTGATGTCGTGGTCACGCAATTTCGGCTTCCCGCTCGACGGCCTTCTCACGGAAGATACGATCGAGGTCATGAAGCATATCGACAAAGCCTGCGTCGACAGCCTTTCGGGCAAACTCGACGCTTTGTCGGCACAACAGGATCTCGCCGCCAAATACCTGAATTATGATCCGGGCTCGCGCCAGCCCTGGCGCGGCCTCCTTGCCGACAACAATCCCTTCCATGGGCTGATCACCGTTCCCGCCTTCATAGCGCAAGGCGCAGACGACACATTGGTCAGGCCGGAGGTCACGGCAGGTTTCGTCGCCTCCTTGTGTCGAAGCGACAAATCCGTGCGCTACGTGATGATGCCCAGGACCGATCACAGCGCCATCGCCCACAGAAGCTCGGCGCAAGCGGTGGCTTGGATGGAGGAACGGTTCAGCGGCACACGCGCCGCCGACAGCTGCCCGAGATAGATCACATCCGGCTGTCGGGCAGACTGCCCGTCGGCATGCGATCGCCCGGCAGAGCGCTCTGCGGCAATGAGCTGTCGGGAAGCGTGCTGTCGGGAGCGCGGCTTTGCCCCGATGCGCCCCCTTCGATCTCGCAGCCACCGTCCAGCAGGCAACTGCCCAGGCAGCCGTCATTGGGAGTGCTGCCGAGCGCGCCGCAGGCATTGGCGCAGACATTGAATCGCCGGACGCATTCATTCTCGGATTCGGCCGCTGCCGCGGGCATCGTGAAGCCGGCCACCAGGATCAAGGCAAGGATCATCCGATACACGAAATCCTCCTCCCCCTCCGTCATGCCAACGTACCACAGTTTGGGAAAGTTCCGTCAACGGGCCGTTGCCGGAAGGCAAGGCGTCCATTATAGAGCCGATGAAGCTCCAGCTTCAGCCGCAAGCGGCATGACCCCGTAGCTCAGCTGGATAGAGCAACAGCCTTCTAAGCTGTGGGTCGGGGGTTCGAATCCCTCCGGGGTCGCCAAATCTTTCAATGTCCGACCCGGACACATAGGTAACAGAGTGTACCTAAGACATAGGTGACAACCTCGAGCCGAACGGGTTGTCGATGGTTTGCAAGGTTCTCTGTTCCAAGTCGATATATCCCAAATCATAGCTCAT
>JBMOOM010000058.1:0-86744 GCA_049323275.1 Pseudomonadota bacterium | reverse complement strand
CTCCCGCAAGCGGGAGAAGGGGAAAATCTGGATTGAATTCTGAGTCTCGGCGATTGAAGATGAGTTCCACCTACGTGATTTACGCCGCTTTCTCCAACATCCCATAATTTTTCCCGGACAGTCCTGCCCGCGAGCGGGAGAAGGGAATGGATTGGTGGACGCCTATTGCAAAAATAAAACGGCGGTGGATTTCTCCACCGCCGCTTCGTTCAAGCGAGGTCTCTCGATCGAGCCTCAGAACTTGAAGCGGATACCTGCGAGCGCCGAGTGATCGGCCGGATTCTCGCCGCTGATCATCAGCTCGCGATAGCGGTAGCCGAAGTCGAGCGCGATGCTCTGCGACATATCGACGGAGACGCCGCCCATGAGCGCATAGGTGAAGCCGTCGTCGCTCAGGCCGTCATCGGCGCTGACCCAGCCATAACCGGCGCCGGCGCCGATATAGGGCGTGAAGATCGAGTCGTTCTTCCAGTCGAAGTACAGATTGCCGAGCACCGTGGTCAGGCTGGCATCGGCATCATTGCCGATGTCATAGTCACCCGACCAGTCGACGCGCAGATCCGAGCGCAGATAGTCATTGAATTGATAGCCGACACCACCGCCCACCGCGAAGGCATTGTCCTTGTCGCCCCAATCCAGGAACGACCAGCCGAGATCACCACGCAGATAGAAGCCCATCGCCTGATACTGCTCCGGCGTCACGACCGTTTCGGGTTCCGGCGGCGTCACATCGGCGGCCTGCGCGGCGACGGCGAGACCCGCCGTCATCGCCGTGGCCAGCAAAACGAGCTTGAAAGATTTCATAGACACTTCTCCTCTCCCGGATGCATCCGGTAACTCACGTCCCTCGTGATCGTTCCCTAGTTAGGATCGGCGTGTGACGAGAGCCGGGCTCGAATCGGGCGGCAAAAAGGCAGATTGTAACTGTTGCCAAAAGGTCACGCTCCGCTGTGCCCGATCGGGACAGAAGCGTGAGAAGTCATTGACCGTGTACGGAGCATGACGCTAGTTACCTTTGTGTCATGAACTCCTCCCCAACGACAAAGGACTGGATCGCGCTCGCCGCACTGGTGATGACGTGGGGTTCCTCCTTCGCAATGACCAAGGTTGCCGTGGCGTCGATGGATCCGGCCTGGGTCATGGCGCTGCGTCTCTCCGTCGCCGGCCTGTTTCTGACGCTCGTGATGATGCTGACCAGGCGGGAATGGCCGCGCGGCAGGGAACTTTGGCTGTGGTTCGCCGGCCTTGGCCTCATCGGCCACGCGGTTCCCTTCTTCCTCGTCTCCTGGGGAACTCAGTTCATCTCCTCGGGCCTGTCCGGCGTTCTGATGGGCGCCATTCCGCTTTTCGTCATCGTGCTCGCGCATTTTTTCCTGCCCGACGAGAAGCTCACGCGCATGAAGGCCGTGGGCTTTACCATCGGCTTCATCGGGCTGATGATCGTGCTCGGCCCCGAGAAGATCCTGCGCTTCGAGGGCCAGGGCATGGCGCTCGTCGGCGAGATCGTCATCATCTTCTCGTGCCTGTGCTACGCGACGCACAGCCTGCTCGCCCGCCGCATTCCCTTTCACGGGCCGGTGGAGCAGGCCGCCGCCGTATGCCTCTCCGGCGGCGCCATGGGCCTGGTCTTCGCCGGCATCCACGCGCCGCATGGGCTCGACCAGGCGACGACGCTCGCCTTTCTGTGCGTGATCGGCCTCGGCATCGTGCCGACGGCGATCGCCACCTTGCTCGTCTATGTCATCGTGCGCTCGGCGGGCGCGAGCTTCGTCGCCTATTCGAACTATCTCGTGCCCGTCTATGCGCTGGGTCTGGGCGCGGTGCTGCTCGGCGAAAGCCTCACCGTCAATGTCGGCATCGGCCTCGTTCTCATCCTCGCCGGCATCGCCGCCAGCCGCATGCGCAAGGCGGCCTCCCCTATTCCGTCATCCCGGCGCAAGCCGGGATCCATTCAATAGGCACAACCGGGCCGACGGCTGTTCATCGGCATGACGCAAAACATCACGCCGCCTTGCCGATCACCTGACAGATGTCGTCGACGATCTTCGCGACCAGGCCCGCATCGTCGCCTTCCGCCATCACGCGGATCAGAGGCTCGGTGCCGGAAGGCCTTATCACCAGGCGGCCCGAGGCGCCAAGCTGCGAGGCCGCATCGGCGATCGCCTGCTTGACCGTCTTGGTCTCGAGGGGCTTGCCTTCGCCATAGCGCACATTCTTGAGGATCTGCGGCACCGGCTCGAACACATGGCACACCTGGCTCACCGGCTTGCCGGTGCGCACCACTTCGGCCAGCACCTGCAGCGCCGCCACCAGCCCATCGCCGGTGGTCGAGAAATCCGACATCACGATATGGCCCGACTGCTCGCCGCCGATATTGAAGCCGTGCTGGCGCATATGCTCGACCACATAGCGGTCGCCCACCTTGGTGCGCGCCAGCGTGAGCTTGCGCTCACTGAGATGACGCTCGAGGCCGAGATTGGACATGATGGTGGCGACGAGCCCGCCGCCCGACAGGCGATCCTGGCTATGCCAGGACGTGGCGATCAGCGCCATCAGCTGGTCGCCATCGATGAGCTTGCCATGCTCGTCGGCGATGACGACGCGGTCGGCGTCGCCGTCGAGCGCGATGCCGATATCGGCGCGCGTCTCGATGACCTTGGCGCACATCGCCTCCGGCGCCGTCGAGCCGCATTTCTCGTTGATGTTGAAGCCATTGGGATCGTTGCCGATCGGAATGATCTCGGCGCCGAGCTCCCAGAGAGCGGCCGACGCGACCCGGTAGGCGCCGCCATTGGCGCTGTCGATGACGACGCGCAGGCCTTCGAGCCGCAGATCTTTCGGGAAGGTGCGCTTGGCGAATTCGATATAGCGGGCCTGCGCGTCCTCGATGCGCTTGGCGCGGCCGAGCTTGTCCTGGGAGGCGGCGAGGCTGGCGCCGTCGGCCGTGTCGACCAGCTTCTCGATGGCGAGCTCCTGCTCGTCCGAAAGCTTGTAGCCATCGGGACCGAACAGCTTGATGCCGTTGTCATAATAGGGATTGTGCGACGCGGAGATCATGATGCCGAGATCGGCGCGCAGCGACCGCGTCAGCATGGCGACGGCGGGCGTCGGCAAGGGGCCGAAAAGGAACACGTCGACGCCGGCCGACAGGAGGCCCGCGGTCAAAGCCTGCTCGATCATGTAGCCCGAAAGCCGCGTATCCTTGCCGATCACGGCGCGGTGACGGTGATTGCCCTTGGAATAGACGCTGCCGGCGGCAAGGCCGATCTTCATCACCATATCGGGCGACATGGGGGCGCGATTGGCGACGCCGCGCACACCGTCGGTTCCGAAATATTTGCGGGACATGGTTTTCCTTTTCCTAAAGTGACCTTGCCGTCTCACTGATCCGGACCAGTTTATACCAGAACCGGAGCCGAAGGGTTAAAGTCCGGCCGCCTCGGGATCGGCGCCGGCGAGCGCCACCGCGAGGGCCTGTTTCGTCGCCTTCACGTCATGGACCCTGAGGATCTGGGCGCCGCTGAGCGCCGCCTGGATGGCGCCGCCGACCGATCCGAACACCCTGTCGCCTGCTTTCTTCTCACCGGTCAGAGCGCCGGTGAAAGCCTTGCGCGACAGCCCGACCAAAAGCGCGGCGCCGAGTCCATGGAATAGCGCCAGCTCGTTGAGCAGCATCAGATTGTGGCGGAAAGTCTTGCCGAAGCCGATGCCGGGATCGACCGCGATCAGCCGGCGTGGAATGCCCGCCGCCTCGCAGCGGGCGATCCGGGCCTCGAGCATGTCGAACACATCGAGGCTCACATCGTCATAGACGGGATTGTCCTGCATCGTCTTGGGATCGCCCCGCGCATGCATGAGCACGACCGGCAGGCCGAGCTCCGATACGGTGCCGGGGCTTTCGGGATCATATGCAAGCGCCGAGACGTCATTGACGATGTGGGCGCCGCCCGCCGCGGCTTTCCGCATCACCTGCGCCTTGCGCGTATCGACCGAGATGCAATGGCGTTCCTTTGCCAGGGCCTCGATGACCGGCAGGATGCGGGCAAGCTCTTCTTCGGCCGGCACCGCATCGGAGCCGGGCCGGGTCGATTCGCCGCCAATGTCGAGAATGTCGGCGCCCTCCTCCGCGAGCCGCACGCCATGCGCGATCGCCTCGCTCGCATTCGCCAGCCGTCCGCCATCGGAAAAGGAATCGGGCGTGACATTGACGATCCCCATCAGCTTCGGCCGATCCATGGCAAGGCCGGCGAAGTCCGGCCGGCGCGTTTCGATGAGCGCAAGGTGATCGCGCCAGGCACGGGCTTCGGGATAGGAGACGACGCGCCGCGAAATGCCGCCGCCGTCACGCTCGATGAGCTCGATCTGCGTGAAGGCGATGAAACCGGAGCCGCCCAGCGCGCCGGCGCCGCCCGCCGCGACCGCGCGGCGCGCATCGGGTCCGTAAAGCAGGCTCAGCGGGCGGAGATAGAGGCTCATCTCGGATCTTCAAACTATTGACCCCTCACCCCGCGGCAGCGGAGGGAGGGGTCAAGTTGTTCAGGCAGGCAAATGGCCCTCAAGCCTGCGGCTGCGGCTCCATTTCGCCGGGCGTCGGACCGCTCTTCGGACGCCCGGTGACCGGGACCGAGGAGGACGCCTTGTCCGGCTTCTTCTGGCCGCCGCCCTGGTCGTCGCGATGGATCTTCTCGCCCTTGAGGACGAGCTTCACCTCATCGCCCGACAGCGTCTCGAATTCGAGCAGCGCCTGGGCCAGCGCATGCAGCTTGTCTGTGCCGTTCCGGAGGATCTCGCGCGCTTTCGTCTCGCCGTCCTCGATGAGCTTGCGGATCTCGGCATCGATCAGCGAGGCGGTCTCGTCGGAGAGATTCTTCGTCTGGGTCACCGAATGGCCGAGGAACACTTCCTGCTCATTGCCATTGTAGCGCACGCGCCCGAGCTTGTCGGACATGCCCCATTCGGTGATCATGGCGCGCGCCAGCTGCGTCGCCATCTGGATGTCGCCGGTGGCGCCGTTGGTGACGTTCTTCTCGCCGCCGAGGATCAGCTCGGCCTCACGGCCGCCGAACAGCACCGCGAGACGCGCCTCGCACCATTCGCGGGTGCGCGAATAGCGATCGCCCTCGGGCAGGTTCATGGTGACGCCGAGCGCCCGGCCGCGCGGAATGATCGTGACCTTGTGCAGCGGATCGTAAGGCACCGCGAGGCCGACAATGGCGTGGCCGGCTTCGTGATAGGCGGTGTTGCGGCGCTCCTCCTCGCTCATCACCAGCGAGCGGCGCTCGGCGCCCATCATCACCTTGTCCTTGGCGTCCTCGAACTCATGCTGGGTGACGAGGCGCTTGTTGCGCCGGGCCGCCAGCAGGGCCGCCTCGTTGACGAGATTGGCGAGATCGGCGCCCGAGAAGCCGGGCGTGCCGCGCGCCAGCACCTTGGGGTCGATATCCGGCGCCAGCGGGACATTGCGCATATGGACGCGCAGGATCTGCTCGCGCCCGACGATGTCGGGATTGGGAACGGTGATCTGGCGGTCGAAACGGCCGGGACGCAGGAGCGCCGGGTCGAGCACGTCGGGCCGGTTGGTGGCCGCGACCAGGATCACGCCTTCATTGGCTTCGAAGCCGTCCATCTCGACGAGCAGCTGGTTGAGCGTCTGCTCGCGCTCGTCATTGCCGCCGCCGAGGCCGGCGCCGCGATGGCGGCCGACCGCATCGATTTCGTCGATGAAGATGATGCACGGCGCGTTCTTCTTCGCCTGCTCGAACATGTCGCGCACACGCGACGCACCGACGCCGACGAACATCTCGACGAAGTCGGAGCCCGAGATGGTGAAGAACGGCACATTCGCCTCGCCGGCGATGGCGCGCGCCAGCAGCGTCTTGCCGGTGCCCGGAGGGCCGACCAGCAGGGCGCCCTTCGGGATCTTGCCGCCGAGGCGCTGGAACTTGTGCGGGTCCTTCAGGAATTCGACGATCTCCTGCAGGTCTTCCTTGGCTTCATCGACGCCCGCCACGTCCTCGAAGGTCACGCGGCCATGGCGCTCGGTGAGGAGCTTCGCCTTGGACTTGCCGAAGCCCATCGCCTTGCCGCCGCCCGACTGCATCTGGCGGATGAAGAACACCCAGACGCCGATGAGCAGCAACGTCGGCAGCCAGTAGAGCAGCGCGTTGGAGAGGAACGAGTCGTTCTGCGCCGGCTTGGCGTTGAAGGAGACATTCTTCTCCTTGAGCAGCTTGATCAGCTCCGGATCCGACGGCGCATAGGTGGCGAAGACCTCGTTGGTGGTGAGCTTGCCGGTGAGATACGAGCTGTTCATTCCGGCATCGGTGATGGTCACCGTCTGCACTTCGCCGGCATTGACCTTGCTGAGGAACGTCGAATAGTCGAGCTCGTCGGACTTTGAGCGCGACGCCTGGCCCTGGAACAGGCTGAACAGGGCGAAAAGCAGGATCGCGATGACGATCCAGACGGCAAAGTTGCGGAAGTTATTCACGTCGTTCCTCTCTCAAGGGCCCCGGGGCCGAAGGGATTTGGGCCGATCCTGCCGCCCAAAAGTTAAATCTAACATAGGGATGCGGGTCAGGATTGCCAAGCATGGCAGCCTTGCTAAGCCGATTATAGGCCGATTTTCTGAAATTCCGCGGCCGCCTGCAAGCCCGGCGGGGCGCTTTGTCCCACATAGCTTAACGACGGAATGGCCGCAATCTCGCCCGCGACGAGCAGGGCCGGCAGGCCGTCCTGGACGAAGGCCGGAATCTCAGGGTTGCGCGGCACCTTGAGACCCCGGACAGGAAGGATGGCGACGTCGGGGGCCGCCGCGCCGGTACTGACCCTGAAACGGTTGTCCCAGATGAGGCTCGAGCCCGGCGCCAGCGTGACCGGCGCCCGGCTGATCCGGCCGGCTTCGCGCCCGATCAGCAGATGGCGCTTGCGCCGGGCGAGACGGCAGCCGGCGAGCGTGCGGGCTTCCGCCCCGCCGCGCCGCAGCCAGCGATGGAGCGCCTCGACCGCCATGAGACGGGGCGGCGTATCGCCGCCGCCCAGGCGGTCCAGAAGCCGCTCGAGGAGCTGGATCGCCACCTCCTCGTCGAGCTTGTGGAAGGCGGCGAGATCGACCATCGCGAAGCCCTCCGGGCGGATCTCCACATGGCGCGCCAGGAAATCGCGGCCCAGACCTTCGACCGCGGCGAGGGCTCGTTCGAGCCGCGCCGCCGAGCGTACGATGGCCCGGGAGGTCAGGCCGAGCTCGGCCAGCATCGGCAGCGCCCGGCGCAGCCGCACCCGCTCGAAGCGCTCATCCTGGTTGCTCGGATCTTCGATCCAGTCCTGTCCGGCGGCCGTGAGCGTCGCCCTGAGATCGGCCCGGCTCGTCTCGAGCAGCGGGCGCTCCAGCAGGACGGGACCAGCCGTGTCGGCGCGCATGGCCGAGAGCCCTCTGATGCCGCTGCCGCGGGCGAGCCGCATGAGAAAGGTCTCGGCCTGGTCCTCGCGCGTATGGGCGGTCACCAGGAGGCTGGCGCCCTGGGCGAGACACCAGTCGCGCATCAGGCCGTAGCGCATCTCACGCGCTTTGGCCTGGAGGCCGCTTGCCGGACGGGCGCCGGTCCAGGTGAGAATTCGGGCATCGAGGCCGAGCGACGTCGCCCAGGCCGCGACCTTGCGGGCCTCGCCTGCCGCTTCGGCGCGCAATCCGTGATCGACGGTGAGGACGGTGAGGCGCGGCGGGTGGGCTTGCGATCCGGCCCAGCGCGCCGCAAGCCACATCAAGGCGGTGGAATCGCCGCCGCCCGAGACGGCCAGCGCCACATGGGCATGGAAATTGAAGGTTTCAAAAAGCGCTTTCGACGCGTCGAGACTGATCGGCCGGCCTGCCTCAGCAGCCGGCACGCTTGATCTCCGACTGGGCCCGCTTCTTGGCTTCGGCCGCTTTCGGGAACTGCGAGCCGACCTGCATATAGGCGGCGCAGGCCTGCTCCTTCTGGCCGAGGCGGTTGAGCGAGAGGCCGAGTTTCAGGAGGCTGTCCGCCGCCTTGCGGCTCTTCGGGAAATCGCGATAGCCGGACAGGAAGGCCGACGCCGCCTGCTTGTAGTCTCCCTGCACGTAATAGGTCTCGCCCAGCCAATATTGGGCGTTGCCGGCGAGGCTGTGGTCGCGATGCTGCTCGAGGAAGCCGCGGAAGCCGACCTCGGCATCGCCGAACTGGCGCCTGAGCAGGCTCTCATAGGAGCGCTCATAGACGACTTCCGGATCGGCGGAGGCCGCCGTGCCGAGCGCCACGGTCTCGACCTTTTCCGGCACCAGATCGTTGCCGCCGCCTTCGCCCTGGGCCGGCGGGACGAGCACCTGGCCGCCGCCGCCATATTGCTGCTGCGCCGGCGGCACGAGCACCTGGCCTTCAGAGCCGCCGCCCGGAGGCACCAGCACCTGGCCCTGGAATTCGCCATTGCCACCCGTCTGGTAGCCGCCACTATTCTGCGAATAGCCGTTGTTCGGATCGCCGCCATTGCCGTTCTGATAGGCGGAGCCGGGAATGGTGCCGAGGATCTTGGGCCCCGGCGCGCGCTGCACCTGGCCTTCCGGGAGATCGTCGCCGATCGTCTGCAGGGGCTGCTGGGTATATTCGGTATCGCCGATCTGCTCGACGCCCTGGCTGCCGAGATTCTGCTCCTGGGCGGCCAGCTGGCGCTTGCGCGGCTGGGCCTGAAGCGGCTCGCCGAGATCGCCCGATTTGCGCTGGCCCTGAAGCCGCCTGACTTCAAAAGTCAGTTGCTCCACCTGACCCATCAGCTGCTGCATCTGGTCTTCCATCCGGCTGACGCGGTCGGCCAGCTCGCCGTCCGATTGGGCCAGAGCAAGGGGGGCGCCGCCGATGGCCAAGGCCATCAGGAGAGCTGCAGGAAGGGTAACCTTCAAAACTGACTTCATCGCGTAAACCGCTGCTGTGCCGAGCCGTCCCCAGCACCCCGTTATTCGGCTTGGTCTCTAAAGGCGGTGAAAATGAGGCTTTGCAAGGGGGCTCGAGAAACATCTGGAACCTGTTGCCACGGGGCCACAGGTCCCGGTCCGTCAAATCAGCCCGAAACCGCTCCGCCGGTGATCACGGTCACCGCTCGGCGGTTCTGCGAGTAGCATTGTTCGGCATCGCACAAAGCCACCGGTCGCTCCTTGCCATAGGCGATGGAGGAGATGCGGTTGCCCTGGACGCCCTGGGCGATCAGGAACTCACGGGTGGCGGTGGCGCGGCGCGCCGACAGCGAGATGTTGTATTCGCGGGTGCCGCGCTCGTCGGCATGGCCTTCGACCTGGACGGTCACATTCGGATACTGCTTGAGCCAGGCGGCCTGGCGGCGCAGCGTTTCCTGGGCCTCGGGCGTCAGGGTCGAGGTGTCGACGATGAAATAGATGCGGTCGCCGACATTGATGGCGAAGTCCTTTTCGGAACCGGGAACCGCCGAACCGGCGCCATCGCCTTCGAGATCCGGCTGATTCTTCTTCGAGCACGCGGCCAAAGCCAGAAAACAGCAACAAATCAAAGCGATCCGGAATTCCGCCAAACGACGCAACATGATATCCCACTCCTATGTCCCGCCCTGTGCATTGCCGCCTCTCACTGGGGCCGCTCACCCACCACAGGACCAAATTGCTACCGTACAGTGCTCATTTAGGGTTAATATTCCCTTCCCGGCTGGGCCGGAAAGCACTTGTTAAGGGGGCTTATGACCGTAACAGCGCGGCGATTCTGTGACCAATATTGCCGCACCTGCCAAAATGCCTAGGAAAGAAGTGAAAAAAGCGGGTCCGGAAACCGGACCCGCCGTGATTCATGCCCAATAGTAGAGAGCGATCAGCTCGTCTTCGCGCCCGAAGTGATGACCGTGACGGTGCGGCGATTCTGCGAGTAGCACTGCTCCGCGTCGCACAGCGCGGCCGGCCGCTCCTTGCCATAGGCGATGGAGGAGATGCGGTTGGCCTCGATGCCCTGCGAGATGAGGAACTGACGGGTTGTCGTGGCGCGGCGCGCCGACAGCGCGATATTGTATTCGCGCGTGCCGCGCTCGTCGGCATGGCCTTCGACCTGGATCATCACGTCGGAATATTGCTTGAGCCACGTGGCCTGGCGGCGCAGCGTCTCCTTGCCTTCCGGCGTCAGCGTCGACTGGTCGACGAGGTAGAAGACGGTATCGCCGACTTCCGTCTTGAACTGCTGCTCCGAACCGGCCACCGCGGCCCGGCCGAGGCCGTTCTCGTCCTCGAGATTGACCGTATTCTTCTTGGAACAGGCCGCAAGGGCCAGGAAACAGAAACACAAGGCGACGGCCTTGAACCCCGCACTCATCCGCAACATGACTTATCCCACTCCTTTAAGCCGTTGGCGCCCGCATCCCGGTTGTTCCGTTAGCGGATCAGGCCCCCTAGCCCGAAACCAACCTTCAGTTACCCCGCCTCGTGACGGACTTCATCCGTAAGCGGATCAATTCAACAATGGCGACCACGCCGGATCCGACGCGAAACTCGGCGTCTTGACGAGCTGTTCGTTGTAGCCCGAAACATCGACCGAATAGAGGCGGGAACCACCATTCTCTCCCGGCTCATCGCGGAAAAACATGATCACGCGACTGTTCGGTGCCCATGTCGGACCTTCATTATGAAAACCTTCGGTTAATAATCTCTCACCGCTGCCGTCCGGATTCATCACGCCGATGGCGAAACGTCCGCCGCCCTGCTTGGTGAAGGCGATATACCTGCCATCCGGCGACCAGACCGGCGTCGCATAGCGGCCGCCGCCGGAGGAAATGCGGCGCGGATTGGAGCCGTCGGCATTCATCACATAGATCTGCTGGCTGTTGTCGCTGCCCACCTCGAAGGCGATCTGGCTGCCGTCCGGCGAATAGGACGGAGCGGTATTGATGCCGTCGCTGTTGGTGAGCTGCTGCGTCTGGCGCGAACGCAGATCCATCACGAAGATATTGGCCGCGTTGCCGTCCTGCAGGCTCATGATGACGCGCTGGCCGTCGGGCGAGAAGCGCGGCGAGAAGCTCATATTGGGGAACTCGCCGACGATCTCGCGCTGATTGGTCTCGATATTGTAAAGATAGACGCGCGGCGTGCCCGAGCCGTCATAGGCCATGTAGGTGATCTCGAGCGAGTTCGGCGAGAAACGCGGCGTCAGCACCAGTTGCTTACCGTCGGTCAGCGAACGCACATTGAAGCCGTCCTGGTCCATGATCGACAGCTTCTTGACCCGCTTGTTCTTCGGCCCCGTCTCGGCGACGAAGACGATGCGGGTGTCGAAATAGCCCGGCACGCCGGTGATCGCCTGATAGATCTTGTCGGAGATCAGGTGGCCGAGGCGGCGCCAGTTCTTCGGCGATGTCGTGAATTCGAAACCGGCGAGTTTCTGCTGCGATCCGGTGTCCCAGAGGATGAACTGCGCCTTGAGCCGGCCGCCATCCATGATGGTCTGGCCGGTCACCAGAGCCTTGGCCTGGATCTGGCGCCAGTCGCCGAAGCGCGGCTCCTGGTCGAAATTGGTGATCTGCTCGATGAAGGATTCGGGCGGCAGCGGGCGGAAGTAACCCGAGCGGCCGAGATTGTTGGCGATCACGCCGGCGATGTCGGCGCCGGCCTGGGCGCTTTCCTGCGACGTACCGACGAACGCGGTGATGGCGATCGGCAAGGGATCGATCTGGCCCTTATTGATATCGACATCGAGGCCCTGCGCGCGCGCTGTCGCCGCCAGCGCAAGCAACATGAACAGCGTGACCGCGCCCGCAAAGAATCGTCCATCAATCATACGCATCGAAGTCATGCCGCCTCATCTAGCTCGGGAACATCTGGTTCGGATTGAAGGTGAAAGTGATCTCCCGCCACATGTCGTACTTATCCTGAGGCAGGAAATCATAGGCCTGACAGCTCATGACTGCCGAAACGGCCGATTGCGCGGTGACGGTGAAGAGCGGGTCCGAGGTGCCGTTCACGACATTGGGCATGCCGTTGACCGTGCCGTCGGAATTGAGGAAGAAATGAACTTTCACCACGACGGACGCCTCGCGCGCGCCCGGCGGGATATCCCAACATTTCTCCAGATGTTGGCTCAGCGCATCGCGCAATGTCGCGGCAACGCCGTCATCGATGCCTGACAGATTGTATTCGCCCTGCTTCGGCGTACCGGTCTCGGTCTGCTGCTTGAGCGGTGCGGTGCGCTTGTCGTCGGTCTTGTTGAGGAAGGCCGCAATGTCGTCCGGGTTGAACTCTTTCTTCGGCTTCAGCTTTTTCTCGGGCTTTTTCTCCGGCGGCTTCTCGACCGGCTTCTGCGGCTTCACTTCCGCCTTCTTCGGCTCTTCCTTCTTCTTTTCGGGCTCCGGCTCATCCGTCTTCTTGATCAGCTCGGCAAGCTCTTCCGGCTTCGGCGCAGGCTTCGGTTCTTCCTTCTTGGGCTCTTCTTTCTTCGGTTCCGGCTTGGGCTCCGGCGGAGCTGAAGCTTCCTTGGCCGCCGTCTTCACCTCGGGCGCCACTTCCGGCGCCGGCTTCACCTGCTTCATCACGTCGACAGGCTTCGGCGCCACCTTCTCAGCCGGCTTCTCGGGTGTCTTCACCGTCGCCTGGCGCTTGCCGAGATCTTCGATCGAGACGATGTCGACCGGGATCGCATCCTGATCGTCGACTTTGAACTCTTGCGGGTTGGGCAACACGACAAAGGCCGCGGCGAGGATCGCCGCATGCGCCAGAAGCGATATCGTGAGGCTGCGCCGCATGCTCTATTTCTGCGCCTTCTTCTGGGATTTGCCCTTGTCGGGCGCGACCGTCTCCGAGGACGTCACGAGGCCGATCTTCTTGAAGCCGGCGCCATTGAGATCGCCCATGACCTTCATCACCAGGCCGTAATTCACATTGGTGTCGGCGCGCACGAAGATGCGCTCCTCATAGCCGTTCTTGGCGATCGCCTCGAGCTTGGCGACCAGCGTCTCCTGGTCGATCTGGGTTTCCTGCAGGAAGATCTTGCCTTCCGCGTCGACTGAAACGGTGATCGGCTCGGTATCGCCCTGCATCGGCTTGGCCTTGGTCTGCGGCAGGTCGACCGGCACGCCGACCGTCATCAGGGGAGCCGCCACCATGAACACGATGAGCAGCACCAGCATGACGTCGACGAGCGGCGTCACGTTGATTTCGCTCATGGCCGAGAAGGACGAGCGCCGGCGGCTGCCGCGCCTCGTATATCCGCCACTCGTACCGCCTGCCGAAGCACCCATGCTTTACACCCGCTCGTCCAGCTGCCGCGAGATGATCGCGGAAAATTCGTCAGCGAAATTCTCCAGTCTGGCCCCGATCTTCGATGCGTCGGCGGCGAACTTATTGTAGAAGATTGTCGCCGGTATGGCAGCAAGGAGGCCGAGGGCGGTCGCGATCAGCGCCTCGGCGATGCCGGGGGCGACCACCGCCAGATTGGTGTTCTGCGAATTGGCGATGGCCTGGAAGCTGGTCATGATGCCCCAGACGGTGCCGAACAGGCCGATGAACGGGGTGGCGGACCCGACCGTCGCCAGGAACAAAAGCCTCGATTCGATATAGCCCATCTCCTTCTGGATCTGGACATCCATCACCTTCTCGATGCGTTTCTGGACGCCCTGGAAGCCGGCCCGGGAGGCTGCTCCCTGGCTGCGCTTCCATTCGCGCATCGCCGCCATGAAGATCGCCGCGAGCCCGCTATTGTTGCGCGAGCCGAGCGCCATATAGAGATCCTCGAGCGACTGACCCGACCAGAAATTCTGCTCGAACTGCTCGCTCTGCGCCTGGGTGCGACGATAGACGAAGAATTTTTCGAAGATGATCGCCCAGGACCACACCGACGCCGCGGCGAGGCCGAGCATGACCAGCTGGACCACGAAGCCCGCATTCCAGATCAGATGCCAGAGGGAGAGCTGCCCCGCCCCCTGCGCCACGTTCTGTACCGTCTCAACTTCCATGCTTTGCTTTCTTTCCCACCGCCGGCACTCGAATCCACATCCCCGCCCAGGCTTCCGGTGAAGCGAGCGAGGTAGATAAGGTTAAATCTGTCCAAACTGCGGCGTAGCGGGCTTTTTGCCGCCGAAACCGCATATCGGCCGGTAGAGAGAACAGCAAGCTATGGTTAAGTTATGGTTACGAAAGCGGGTTCCGCTGGGACAAGGGGTTGCGTCAGAACGTCTTGAGCGCCGCCGCCATGTCCTTGGGGAAGCGCTTCGGCCGGCCCGCCGCATCGACGAGCGCGACCGTCACTTCGGCTGAAAACAGAGTTTCTCCGGCCCTCAGAACCTTCTGGTCGAGTTCCATGCGGGCCCCGCCCATCTCGCGGAACCGTGTCTCGACCTCCAGCAGGTCGTCGATCCGGGCGGGCTTCAGAAAATCGCAAACCATGCGGCGCACCACGAAGCCCATGCGACCGTGGGTTTCATGCCAGTGCATCTCGTGGTGATGGATGCCGACGAGCCGCAGGCAATCGGAGCGGCCGCGCTCGCAGAATTTGAGATAATTGGCGTGATAGACGGCGCCCGAGAAATCCGTGTCCTCGTAATAGACGCGCACCGGCAGGACATGCCGGTTGCCGTCGATGCGCCCGGCGAGATCCGGCCACTCAGTCATCGCCATTCTCCAAGGGCAGGATGCCTTGCGTGATCTCGGGGCGCTGCGGCACCGCGAGGCCGAGATGGCGGAAGGCATGCGGCGTCAGCAGCCGGCCGCGCGGCGTGCGGTTGACGAAGCCGAGCTGGATGAGGAAGGGCTCGATCACCTCCTCGATCCCGTCGCGCGCCTCCGAGAGCGACGCGGCGATGGTTTCGACGCCCACCGGCCCGCCGCCGAAATTGACCGCGATGCAGGAGAGATAGCGATGGTCGAGCGCATCGAGCCCGCGTGTATCGACGTCGAGATTGCGCAGCGCCTTGTCGGCGACCTTGGCGTCGATCGTGTCGGCGCCGGCGACGGAGGCGAAATCGCGCACCCGCCGCAGCAGCCGTCCGGCGATGCGCGGCGTGCCGCGCGAGCGCCGCGCGATCTCACGCGCGCCCTCCTCCGCCATGACGACCTGCAGCACGCGGGCGCCGCGCCTGACGATGTCGAGCAGCTCTTCCTCGGTGTAGAAATCGAGGCGCACCGGAATGCCGAACCGGTCCCTGAGCGGCGTCGTGAGGAGCCCGGTGCGGGTCGTCGCACCGATCAGCGTGAATTTTGCGAGGTCGATGCGGACCGAGCGCGCCGCGGGGCCCTCACCGATGATGAGATCGAGCTGGAAGTCCTCCATCGCCGGATAGAGCACTTCCTCGACCGCCGGGTTGAGCCGGTGGATCTCGTCGATGAACAGCACATCGCGCTCCTCGAGATTGGTGAGGAGTGCCGCGAGATCGCCGGCCTTGGCGATGACGGGACCGGAGGTGGCGCGGAAGTTGACGCCGAGCTCGCGCGCCACGATCTGCGCCAGCGTCGTCTTGCCGAGACCCGGGGGTCCCGCGAAAAGCACATGGTCGAGCGCCTCGTTGCGCCCCTTCGCCGCCTCGATGAAGACATGCAGATTCTGCTTCGCCTTCGACTGGCCGACGAATTCCTTCAGCATCTGCGGGCGCAGATGCGTGTCGAGCTGGTCTTCCTGACGCCGCTCGCGGCCTATGAGACGGTCGGACGCCGCGTTCATGTCCCTGCTTTCTGCCAATAAGCCTTCACCAGCCACCAGGTGACGAGCGCCGGCACGATATGAATGATTACACTAAAGATTATGCCGCCGCCTGACACGCCAAAAAGCGCCAGCGCGAAGAGCAAGGTCAGTATCAGCGCCGTTACAACTGGTACCCATACCGGCAATCTGCCGGAGGACCAGCCGGAAAGCGCGTAGACCACGCCGCAGATGAACGCCTGCACGCCGCCCGATAAATATCCCGAGAACAGCAACGACATCATCGGCTGACCTTGCATGTACATCGCGATTGCGTCCGGCACGAGGCCGACGGTATTGGCGAGCAACACAACGATCGTGCCGATCAGTGGCCCTACGACGACAGTCAGGACAACCGTCATGACCAGCTTCAGCCAGCGCGGAAAACCAGATGCAGCAAGCTCACTCATGCCAGGGCCAGCTCCTTGAGCGCGAGGCGGATCAGTTGCTCGGTCGCCGCGTCGTCGCCGGCCTTGCGCATGGCAGCGCTCACCGCGGCGCCCGCCTGCGTCTGGCCATAGCCCAGATTGACCAGCGCCGAGACCGCGTCGGACGCAGCCGTGGGTTTCGGCCCGCCGATCTCGGCCTGCAATTTCGCCAGCGCCGGGTCGGCGGGCGCGAAGGCCGGCGCCTTGTCCTTCAGCTCACTGACGATCCGCTGCGCCACCTTGGGCCCGACACCCGGCGCACGCGCTACCATCGCCTTGTCCTGGAGCGCGATGGCCTGCGCGAGCTCCGCGGTCGACAGCGTCGAGAGCAGCGCCAGCGCCACTTTGGTGCCGACTCCCTGCACCGTCTGCAGCAGCCTGAACCATTCACGCTCGCCTTGCGTGGCGAAGCCGACGAGGCGGATCATGTCCTGGCTCACCAGCATCTCGGTGAAGAGCTCGCCGAACTCGCCGGCGGGCGGCAGCGCGGAGAGCGTCTTGGCCGAGCAGAAGCAGTGATAGCCGACGCCGTTCACGTCGATGATGACCCAGTCCGGGCCATAGGCGTCGATGCGGCCTTTGAGCTTGCTGATCATGAAGCGTGATCCCAGGGATTGACGAGCGCGACACCGGTCGAGGCGAAATCCGCGACGTTGCGCGTGACGACGGTCATGCCATGGACGAGCGCCGTGGCGGCAATGAAACTATCGCGGATGGGGCGCGGATCCGGCACATGAAGCATGGCGCCACGACGAGCGACGGCTATGTCGATCGGCAGGATGCGCTCGGAAAAACTCGGCACTATCTGATCGTCCAACCAGGCGCGCAATGCAGCTCCCTGAGCGGGATCACGTCGGGCAGCGCGGAGCGCGCCGATTTCCAGCTCCTGGATGACCACGACGGACGTGAAGAGGTTCTCGACCGGAACGGCCTTTGCCCATGCCACCACATTGCGGGCTGCCTTTCCCCATTTGGCTTTGCGCAGCTCGGAAATGACATTCGTGTCGACGAGAAACATCAGTCGAAATCCGCAGGCCGCGCAAGGTCGCGCATCGGCGGAATCTCAAGCTCGACATCCTCTGTTCCAGGCGGCATGGCCAGCATATCGACGATGCTGCGTCCTTTGCTGGACAGTCGCCGATATTCCTCGATGCTGAGCAGGACATGGGCGGGCTTGCCACGGTCGGTGATGAATACGGGCCCCTTCTGGGCCGCTTTCTTGGCCCGGCTCGTATCCTGGTTGAATTCGCGGCTGGTCAGCGTCGTGATGGTCATGGCTATTCCTCCATCGGAGGCAATTGTAGAAACGTTCCTACAAACTAGCGTAATTTTTGGAACAAGTCAAGAACGCGCCAGCCGCTTGGCCAGATTCTGCGCGCCACGATGATGGGCGTGGCAGATGGCGATCGCCAGGGCGTCCGCCGCATCCGCCGATTTGGGCTGGGCCCGCGGCAGCAGGACCTTCACCATATGGTGGATCTGCTCCTTTTCGGCATGGCCGGCGCCGACCACGGTCTTCTTGATCTGGTTGGGCGCGTATTCGGCGACCGGAATGCCCGCTTCAGCCGGCACCAGAAGCGCGATGCCGCGCGCCTGGCCGAGCTTCAGCGTGGCGCGCGGATCGGTATTGACGAAGGTCTCCTCGACCGCCGCCTCGTCGGGCTGCCATTCCGCCACCACCTCGGCGAGTTGCACCTTGAGCTGCACCAGGCGCTCGGCCAGCGTCAGCGTCTGATCACTGGTGAGCACGCCGTCGGCGACATGGGAAAGCCTGGAGCCCTCGCAGACGATCAGCCCCCAGCCGGTGCGCCTGAGGCCGGGATCGATGCCGATGATTCGAACAGTGGACAGGGCCATGGGCCGGGGCATAGCATTCTTTGCCAGCGCGTGATCAGGAAAAGTGGATGCCGGTTTTCCGTCCGATCACGCGCCAACGATAAAGTCCGCAGCTTCAAGGGAACGTGCCATGCGCAGATTTCTGTCGACCTTCGCGCTCGTGATCCTCGCCGGCTTCTTCGCCCTTCTGCCCGCCAGGGCCGAGGAGCTGTGGAAGAACCTGCCCGCGCCGCAACCATTGCCGGCCGCCACCGAAAGCGGCGACGTGCCGATCAACGGCATCACCGTCCATTACGCCGTCTGGGGCGACGGCTCGCCGCTCATCCTGCTGCATGGCGGTCTCGGCAATATGGAGTATTTCGGCGGCCAGGTGCCGGAGCTCGCCAAGCAATACCGCGTCATCGCCATGGACAGCCGCGGCCACGGCCAGTCGACCCGCAATGCCGATCCTTACAGCTACGGCCTGATGGCCAAGGACGTCATCGGCCTGATGGACCATCTGAAAATCGACAAGGCCTCGATCGTCGGCTGGAGCGACGGCGGCATCATCGGCCTCGACATCGCGATGAATTATCCGGACCGTCTCGACCGGCTCTTCGCCTTCGGCGCCAACACGAATGTCGCGGGGCTCAAGCCCAATGTCGACAAGGACCCGACCTTCTCGAAATACATCGAGAATGCCGGCAAGGATTACGAGCGCCTGTCGAAGACGCCCAAGGACTATAATGATTTCGTCGCGGCCATCAGCCAGATGTGGGCGACGCAGCCCGACTACAAGCCTGAGCAGCTGGCCAAGATCAAAGCGCCCGTCGCCATCGCCGACGGCGAGCACGACGAGGCGATCCGCCAGGAGCATAATGCCGAGATGGCCAAGGCCATTCCCGGGGCCAAGCTGGTGATCCTGCCGGGTGTGAGTCACTTCGCGATGCTCCAGGACCCGAAGCTCTTCAATCAGGCCGTGCTGGATTTTCTGAAGTAGTCGTCTCCTACGAACGGCGCCTGAAAGACGTATATACAGAAACGTATATACGTATATCGAGTTGAGGCCGATGCCACGCTATGCGCGAATTTTTCAGTCGGGCAATTCGCAAGCCGTGCGTTTGCCAAAGGAATATCGCTTTGACGTCGATCAGGTCGAGATTACGCGCGGGGGGACGCGATCATCTTGCGCCCACGCGCCGAGCATCGCCGGCCTTGGTCGTCATTACATGCCGCTCTGGAGCGCGGCCTCAGCAGCGACTTCATGAACAAGGGCCGGCAGCAGCCGAAGGATCAGGACAGACCGAAGCTCGAGGACTTGTTTGAGTGATCACCCACCTGCTCGACACGAATGCGGTCATCACACTCTTGACCCGCAAATCCTCGGCATTGGTCAACCGAGTTCTTGCCAGCGCTGAAGGCTCGATCGGCTTCTCAGCGGTAGTTGCCCACGAACTCTATTTCGGCGCCTATACGAGCGCGAAGGTTTCGTTCAATCTGGAAACACTCCGGTTGGCGATGGCCGACTTTCCATTCGTCGCGTTCGACCACGAAGACGCACGAATGTCGGGCGAGATACGTGCCGCCTTGGCGGCCAAAGGCAAACCGATCGGACCTTATGATGTGTTGATCGCCGGTCAAGCCAAGGCGCACATTTTCGTGCTCGTCGCCGGCAACACCGCCGAATTCCAGCGCGTCGACGGACATCGCATCGAAGACTGGAATTAGCCCGGAAAGAACCACCCGCCGCCTCACGCGGCGGTGAGCTTCTTCATCACTTCGTCGGAGACCTCGAAATTGGTGAAGACGTTCTGGACGTCGTCGTCCTCATCGAGCGCGTCGATGAGCTTCATCAGCGTCATCGCCGTCTCTTCATCGACCGGCGTCACCGTCTGCGGCTTCCACACCACCTTCACCGTCTCGGCGTCGCCGAGCTTGGCGGCGAGCGCCTGCGTGACTTCGCCGGTGCTTTCGAAAGCGCACAGGATGACATGGCCGTTCTCGTCCGACTGCACATCATCGGCGCCCGCTTCGATGCCGGCTTCCATCACCTGATCGGCCGAACCGGCGGCCGCCTTGTAGGTGATCTCGCCCATACGGGTGAACATGAAGGCGACGGAGCCGGTTTCACCGAGATTGCCGCCATATTTGGTGAACAGCGAGCGCACATTGCTGGCCGCGCGGTTGCGGTTGTCGGTGAGCGCCTCGACGATGATGGCGACGCCGCCCGGCCCATAGCCCTCATAGCGGATCGATTCATAAGTGTCGGCATCGCCGCCCAGCGCCTTCTTGATGGCGCGCTCGATATTGTCCTTGGGCATGTTCTCGGCGCGGGCATTCTGCACCGCGAGCCGGAGACGCGGATTCTTCTCGGGGTCGGGCAGACCGGTCTTCGCCGCTACCGTCACTTCGCGGGCGAGCTTGGAAAACAGCCGTGACCGGATGGCGTCCTGCTTGCCCTTCCGGTGCATGATGTTCTTGAATTGTGAATGACCTGCCATGAACCCTCGGAATATCCTTTATCCCGGGCCTTATAGCCCCCTCGCGCCAAGATTAACAAGCGCTCCGACAGGGTAAATCGACCGTTAAGTTCCGTCCCGCGCGGCTTAACCCGTCCTTAAGGCGGATCGCCCAGTTTGAGGAAAAGGTGAGTAACGAGGAGCGTATCATGACGGTGAAGCCTGGTTCGGCTGGACAGATCGTATTCGCGGCGGAGGGCCTCGCGGGGTCCGCCTGTTCCGCGGCCCTGAAGAAAGTGCGTTCGCTGGCGAGCGCCGCGCCCTCAGGGCGGGCTTTCGCGGCCATCGCGACGCTGAGCGACCTCTCGCAGAGCGCCGAAACCCATCTAACGGCCGGCAATGACGCGCTCGGACGTGGCGATGCCGCGGGCGCTCAGACGGAATGGGCTCAGGCCGTCACTGTGATGAGCCAGCTCGCGCAGGAAGCCCGCAGCGGCCAGCCGGCTCACGCCGCCAAGGCGAAGGCCATGGCGCGATAGATCACGATCACTTTAGGTCGGATCGACCTAAAGTGATCAACGTGATCTGAATCCTGATGTTCAGCGCCTGATCGGACGGAAAACCGGCATCCGCCTTTCCTGATCACGCGCTAAGTCCAGAAATCGATCCGCGCTTCGGCGAGACGTCCTCCGATCCTGATCGGCGCGACCTTTACGGCGAGACCGGTCGCATCATCGGTCTCGACGGCCACACCCGCGACCGTCGCCTCGCCTTCGGCCGGGCGCATGCGCTCCACCGGCAATTTGCGGGTGAAGCGCTGGATCGGCTCTTCCTTCGCCATGCCGATCACTGAATCATAGTCCCCGCACATGCCGGCATCGCTCATATAGGCGGTGCCGTTCCTGAGGATGTGATGATCGGCGGTCGGCACATGCGTATGAGTGCCGACGACGAGGCTGGCGCGCCCGTCGACATAATGGCCGAAGGCCATCTTCTCCGACGTCGCCTCGGCATGGAAATCAATGATCACCGCGTCGCAGTCGCGTCCGAGCGCGCAGAGCTCGAACTCGCGGTCGACGGCGCGGAACGGATCGTCGAGCTGCGGCTCGATCATCACCCGGCCCATGACGTTCATCACCAGCACCCGCTTGCCGGTCTTGGTCACGAACAGGCCGACGCCTTTGCCCGGCACGCCCGGCGGATAATTCAGTGGGCGGAGCATATTGGGCACGCGCTCGATGAAGATGAGCGCCTCGCGCTGGTCGAAGGAATGATTGCCGAGCGTCACCACATCGGCGCCGGCATCGATGAGGCCGTTATAGATGTCCTCGGTGATGCCGAAGCCATGCGCGGCGTTCTCGCCATTGATCACCACGAGATCGGGCGCATGGCGCTCGCGCAGTTGCGGCAGCACGCGCGCCACCGCCTCGCGGCCCGAGCGGCCGACGACGTCGCCGAGAAAGAGAAGCCGCATGGAGGTTCAGCGCTTCGGCTCGATGACGCCGCGCTCGGTCAGGATCCAGTCCAGCGGCTCGTCGTAATCGGAAACCGGAACTTCGGTCATTTCCTGCTCGGCATAGGCGACGCCGATGGCGGTGACCGGCTTGAGCTTGCGCAATTCGGCGAGCGTGCGGTCGTAGAAGCCGCCGCCATAGCCCAGCCGATAGCCGCGCCGGTCGAAGGCCAGCATCGGCACCAACAGCACGTCGGGCTGGAGCTCGGGCGCCGTCTCGAGCGGAATATGGATGTCCCAGATGCCGCGGCCGGTCGGTTCACCGGGCGCCCAGGCGCGAAAGGTCAAAGGCGCGCCTTTCGCCATGACCACCGGCAAGGCCGTCAGCCATCCTTCGCTGACCAGGCGCGCGAGGAGCGGCAGCACGTTGATTTCGGCCTGATAGGGATAGAAGCCGGACAGCGAGGTGATGTCGCCTTGCCGGGCGATCGGCAGCTCATGCTGCGCCAGCATCAGCCCGGCGCGGTCGCCCAACGACTTGTGCGCAGTGGCACGCGCCGCATTGGCGGCCGTCCGCGCCCGGCGCTTGAGATCGAGAACGTCGCCGGAGCGCTTCGCAACTTGCATGTCATCCCTCGCTTCACATCAGGCAATTCGAGTGGCGGGCCGCCATGGCCGTGGGAGAATGACGATCCCGGGTACCTACAAGTGTAGGTGGGCGCCATGTGGGCAAGGCCACGGCCAAGCCTAGGGACAGCTCCCGCGAGAATCGTATAGGCCCCAGGGAAAAGATCTCCTCACGCACCGGGCAGCTCGCCGATCCCTATTTAGGCGTTCGTCGTGCCGAAATCCAGAACCGCTCGCACAAAGTCCACCGCGACTTTCGGCCGTCAAGTCAAGTCGGCGGCGGTGATGATCGCCCGGTTGTCGGCGGCGATACGCCCGTCGGGAAGGTGAAGGCCGTCCTCGAAGCCGAGCCGCGCATCGACGCCGAGCACCTTCGACTTGCGGTAGAGCGGCCACATCGTCTGGTCGAAGCCATGCAGCAGGACAGGCAGGTCGATGCCGCTTTGCGTGATGATGCCGATCATCTCGTCGGCGAGGGCGAGCGCATTCGCAACGTCCTTCTCGAAATCGATCTCGACCAGGATGCGCAAGCAGTCTCTCGCCGTCGCAAGCGTCACGAATTTGTGCGCATCGGCGGCGGTGGCGAGCCCGGCTTCGACACCAATGCCTTTTGCCAGCATCAGATCGATGACGTCGGCCGCATCGCTTTCGCTCAGATTGACCGAGACATAATCGGGGAGAAGCCGCCAGGCTTTCATCTGCGCGAAGCCACGGCCGGGATCGGTGCGGATGCCCTCGCGCGTCGTAAGCCCGACCGGAATGCCGGGCACCGCCCGGCGGATGGCCGTGAGGACCGCGGCGGTATCGTCCGGATCGAGCGTTTCCAAACCCTGCGCATCGCGCGGATGGACATGGAGCTCGGCTACCCCTTGCGCCACCACCCGGGCGGCATCGCGCGCCAGCTCCTCGGATGTCACCGGAATCTGCGGATGGTCATGGCGGCTGCGCGCGCCATTAAGACAGGCTTGCAGCATGGGCATTCTCCTGGGAACCAGTTAAATTGGTCCCTAGACTAGACAATCGGAACCGGTTAAACAAGTACCCATGCAGACGATCCACCCGTCCGACTGGAATTTCCGCTTCCGCTCCGGCCGACTGTGCCTGGATTTCATCGCCACGGTCGGCGACCGCGACCATTTGAGCTTCGACCGCTGGCGCGGCCTGGAGGATTTCGGCCGCTGGTGCGTCGCGGCGGGATTGCTTTCAAATCCGGTGGAAGTCACCGCAGCCGAGCTCGACGACGCCCGCCGGCTGCGCGAGACGCTTTATCGCCTGGTCGATGCGGTTCTGGCGGGAAGCGCCGCCGATCCGGCCGATCTCGCCCTTTTGAACGAGACGGCCCGCAAGGCTCCCCTCGTTCCGCAGCTTGCGGCACTGGGCGAGCCCGGAAGCTGGCACGCCGATGCCCCCTTCGAGGCGGTGCTCGCGACGGTGGCGCGCGATGCGATCGATCTTCTGTCGGGCCACCTCACCAAGCGGCTGCGCAAATGCGCCGACGATCACTGCTCGGTGCTGTTCGTCGACATGTCGCGCCCCGGCAAAAGGCGCTGGTGCGCCATGAATGGCTGCGGCAACAAGGTGAAGAAGGCGACCTATCGCAAGCGGCTGCGGGCCTGACGCCCTACCCCATCTTGCCGGCGAGGCCCTGCAGGCGCTGCGCCGCGATTTCCAGCCTTTCGGTGAATTTCGCTTCCATTTCACGGGCCTGCTGAACGGTCGCGTTGCGCGCCTCGCGGGCGCCGCGCAACTGGTCCTCGAGCTCCTCGATGCGCCGGACCGATTCCGACAGACGGTCGGCCACCATGAGTCCCGCCATCACCAGAAGCCTGATGTCGCCCACGGTGCCGACATTGCTCTTGATGCGCGACACCTCCGTGTCGAGCAGCTTGGCGAGCTCGCGCAGATGGTCTTCCTCGCCATCCGGGCACTGCATCGTATAGGGCCGGTCATTGACCTGAACGATCACCTGGGCCATCGGGACTTACCCCCCACTGTTGCTGTGGAGAACGGCGCGAATACGCGACATCGCCGCATCGATCTTGCCGACCGCCTTTTGATTTGTGTTGACGAGGTCATTGGCCTTGGCGCGCACGCCGTCGAGCTCCTGGACCAGACGCGAACGGTCGAGCCGCAGGGCTTCCGCCGCTGCCTCGAGCGACTCTTCATTCGATTTGCGCTCATTCTGCCGCTCGACAGCGGCCTCGAACTGCCTGAGCGCCGCGTCGAACCGATTCAGTACCTCGTCGAGCTTGCGCGTATCCGCCATTTCATCCCAACTGCTGGCCGGTCACTTGCGAATCCCTTCCGGCACGGCCGCTAAGTTAAGCGCAGCGGCCCATCCGCGCAACCGGTTCCAATCTTGTTCACAGAGGTTGACTCAAGGGGCTTGGGTGCTATCTCTGGCCCCCCGCATTCACCGAGAGCGAGCAGCCCCAATGACATCCGACACGGCCGCCCAAGCCGCGATTTCCCTCAGCGCCACCCCTATTTCGGATGACGAACGCCTGAAGCTCCGGACCTATGCCAACGCGATCCGCGCCTTGAGCATGGACGCCGTCCAGAAAGCCAATTCGGGCCATCCGGGCCTGCCCATGGGGGCGGCCGACATCGCCACCGTCCTGTTCTCGCGCTTTGTCAAATTCGACGCCGCCGACCCGCATTGGCCCGACCGCGACCGGTTCGTCCTGTCCGCCGGCCATGGCTCGATGCTGCTCTATTCGCTGCTGTTCCTGCTCGGTTACAAGGACATGACGCTGGACCAGCTCAAGAACTTCCGCCAGCTCGGCTCGAAGACCGCCGGCCACCCCGAATACGGCCATGCCGAGGGCATCGAAACCACCACCGGACCGCTCGGCCAGGGCATCGCCAATGCCGTCGGCATGGCGATCGCCGAGCGTCATCTCAATGCCCGCTTCGGCGGCGACCTCGTCAACCACAAGACCTATGTGCTGGCGGGCGACGGCTGCCTGATGGAAGGCATCTCGCAGGAAGCCATCACGCTGGCCGGCCATCTCAAGCTCAACCACCTGATCGTCCTCTGGGACGACAACGGCATCTCGATCGACGGCAAGGTGTCGATGGCGGATTCGACCGACCAGCTCGCCCGCTTCGCCGCCTCGGGCTGGAACACCACGATCATCGACGGCCATGACGTCCGGGCCATCGCCGCAGCCCTCGAGGCCGCCCAGTCGAGCGACAAGCCCTCGCTCATCGCCTGCAAGACGATCATCGGCTTCGGCGCGCCCAACAAGCAGGGCACCGCCGCGACCCATGGCTCGCCGCTCGGCGCCGACGAGGTGGCCGCCGCCCGCAAGACGCTCGGCTGGGACTACCCGCCCTTCGAGATCCCGGCCGACATCGTCGCTTTCTGGCGCGACGCCGGCAAGCGCGGCCGCGCCGAACGCCAGGCCTGGGAAAAGCGCCTCGCCGCCAACTCGGCCAAGGGTGAATTCAAGCGCGCGATCTCGGGCGCCCTGCCCGCCAATTTCGACGCCGTCATCGCCGACTACAAGAAGAAGCTCGCCAAGGAGCCGCCGGCGCTCGCCACCCGCAACTCGTCGCAGAACGCGCTCGACGTCATCAACGTCGCGGTGCCCGAGACCATCGGCGGCTCGGCCGACCTCACCGGCTCCAACAACACCAAGTCCAAGGACCTCAAAGCCCTCAACGCCGCCGACTATGGCGGGCGTTATGTCTATTACGGCATCCGCGAGCATGGCATGGCGGCGGCCATGAACGGCATGGCGCTGCATGGCGGCGTCATTCCCTATGGCGGCACCTTCCTCGTCTTCACCGACTATTGCCGGCCCTCGATCCGCCTCTCGGCGCTGATGGGCGTGCGCGTGATCTATGTGATGACGCATGACTCGATCGGCCTCGGCGAAGACGGTCCGACCCATCAGCCGGTCGAGCATCTGGCCGCCTTGCGCGCCATGCCCAATCTCCATGTCTTCCGTCCCTGCGATGCGGTCGAGACGGCGGAATGCTGGCAGCTGGCGCTCGAGGCGGAAAAGACGCCGAGCGTCCTGGCGCTGACCCGTCAGAAGCTCAGGCCCGCGCGCCTGACCTATTCGGCGAAGAATCTCTGCGCCCAAGGCGCCTACGAGATCGCGCCGAGCGCCAAGAAGTCGAAGGCCGTCATCTTCGCCTCGGGCTCCGAGGTCGAGATCGCCCTCGACGCCAAGGCGCTGCTCGACAAGGCCGGCATTCCGGCCCGCGTCGTGTCGGTCCCCTCGATGGATCTCTTCGAGAAGCAGAGCAAGGCCTACAAGGACAAGGTGCTCGGCACGGAAAAGATCCGCGTCGGCATCGAAGCGGCGGTGCGCAACAACTGGGACCGCTTCATCGGCCTCGACGGCATCTTCATCGGCATGTCGAGCTTCGGCGCCTCGGGCCCGATCGAGAAGCTCTATCCGCATTTTGGCATCACCGCCAAACATGTGCTGCAGGCGGTCAAGAAGAAGACACGTTGATCCGCAATCGTCTGAGCTAAATACCAGGGAGCCTTGTGTCTATGCCTGCCTTCAAGACCCTCGATCAGCTCGACGCCAAGGACAAGCGTGTCGTCGTGCGCGTCGATCTCAACGTGCCGATCGAGAACGGCGAGGTGCGCGATGCGACCCGCATCGAGCGCATCGTGCCGACCATCAGGGAGCTGCTCGACAAGGGTGCCGCGGTGATCCTGCTCGCCCATTTCGACCGCCCCAAGGGCAAGGTCGTGCCGGAAATGTCGCTGCAGCCGGTGGCGCCGGCGCTCCAAAAGGCGCTCGGCCATCCCGTCACTTTCGTCTTCACCGACTGGCATGACGGCAAGGCGGTCGACGCCGCCAGGGACGCCAGGCCCGGCCAGTGCCTTCTCATGGAGAACACCCGCTATCACGCGGGCGAGGAGAAGAACGACGCGGCACTCTCGAAAGTCTTCGCCAGCCTCGGCGACGCCTATGTGAACGATGCCTTCTCGGCGGCGCACCGTGCCCACGCCTCGACCGAAGGCGTTGCCCATCTGATTCCGGCCTATGCCGGGCGCGCCATGGAGGCGGAACTCAAGGCGCTCGAAGCGGCGCTCGAAAAGCCGAAGCGGCCGCTCGTCGCCGTGGTCGGCGGCGCCAAGGTGTCGACCAAGCTCGAGCTGCTCGGCAATCTCTCGGGGGTCGCCAATGTGATCGTGATCGGCGGCGGCATGGCCAATACGTTCCTCGCCGCCCAGGGCCATCCGGTCGGCAAGTCGCTGTGCGAGCACGACCTCGCCCAGACCGCCAGGGACATTCTCGCCACCGCCAAGGCGAAGTCCTGCGAGATCCTGCTGCCCGTCGACGCCGTCGTCGCCAAGGAATTCAAGGCGGGCGCGTCATCGCGTGTCGTCGATATTGCCGCGGTCGCCGGCGACGAGATGATCCTCGATGCCGGCCCCAAGAGCGTCGCCGCCATCAAGGCCGCCTTCGACAAGGCCGGCACGCTCGTCTGGAACGGACCGCTCGGCGCTTTCGAGATCGAGCCTTTCGACAAAGCCACCAATGAAGCGGCACGCGATGCGGCCGAGCTGACCCGGAAAGGCAGGCTCGTCTCGATTGCCGGCGGCGGCGATACCGTCGCCGCCCTCAACCGGGCGAAAGCCGCCGACGACTTCACCTATATTTCAACGGCAGGGGGCGCCTTCCTCGAATGGCTGGAAGGCAAGCCGCTGCCAGGCGTGAAAGCTTTGAGAGGAGCGTAAGCATGACCGAGAAACTCGCAAAAGTCGCCGAAGCGATGGTGACGCCCGGCAAGGGCATCCTGGCCGCGGATGAAAGCACCGGATCGATCAAGAAGCGCCTCGATTCGATCAATACTCCGTCTACGGAAGAAACCCGCCGCGACTACCGCGAGATGCTGTTCTCCGCCAAGGAAGGCATGTCGAAGTATATTTCGGGCGTCATCCTGTTCGACGAGACGATCCGCCAGAAGGGCAAGAACGGCACGCCGCTGGTCGATCTCATCAAGTCGACGGGCGCCATTCCGGGCATCAAGCTCGATGCCGGCGCCAAGCCTTTGGCACTGTCGCCGAAGGAGACCGTGACCGAAGGCCTCGACGGCCTGCGCGAGCGCATCAAAGAGTATGTGGGCCTCGGCGCCCAGTTCGCCAAATGGCGCGCGGTGATCGATATCGGCCAGGGCCTGCCCACCCACAATTCGATCCACGCCAATGCTCACGCCCTGGCGCGTTATGCGGCGCTCTGCCAGGAAGGCGGCCTGGTGCCGATCGTCGAGCCGGAAGTGCTGATGGAAGGCAGTCACGACATCGACACCTGCATGAAGGTGTCGGAATGGGCGCTGAACGAGCTTTATCGCGAGCTCTATTATGCCGGGGTCGTGCTCGAAGGCACCATCCTCAAGCCGAACATGGTCGTCTCCGGAAAGGATTGCGCCAAGCAGGCCTCGCGCGAGGAAGTGGCCGAGAAGACGGTGACGGTGCTGAAGCGCTGCGTGCCGTCGGCGGTGCCGGGCATCGCCTTCCTGTCCGGCGGTCAGTCGGATGAGGATGCGACCGCGCATCTCCATTACATGAACGCCATCGGCAACCTGCCCTGGAAGCTCACCTTCTCTTATGGCCGCGCTCTGCAGGCGGCTGCGCTCAAGACCTGGCAGGGCAAGGCGGAGAATGTCGCCGCCGCCCAGAAGGCCTTCAACCACCGCGCCGAGATGAACGCGCTCGCCGCGTCCGGCAAGTGGTCGCAGAAGCTCGAAAAAGCCGCGTGACCTTACGCTGCTGACTGTTGCTCGTTGCAGCGCGTGGTCCGGAAAAGTGGACACCGGTTTTCCGCCCGATCACGCGCCACATTTAAGATTCGATCACGTTCATCAATTCAGGTCGAGCCGACCTGAATTGATCGTGATCTACGGGCCGGTATAGTGCGGTGACGACTCTCCAGGGAGATCACCTCATGACCGGCCCCATCGATTTTTCCGCCTTCGTCGCCCATTGGCTCGATATCGAAGGCAAGGACGACAATCACTACCGAGGCTCCGACGAGCTCTTGTCGATCGGCGCCTCCTTCAGCGAGACGCATGGGCTCATGCGCCTCGGCATCCATCATGAAAGGCTGCAGCCCGGACGGCGCGTCTCCTGGCCGCATGCCGAGGCCGATGAGGACGAGTTCGTCTTCGTGCTCGAGGGTGAGCCCGATTTGTGGGCCGACGGCCACCTCAAGCGGCTGAAGCCCGGCGACGGCGTCTCCTTCCCGGCCGGCACCGGCCTTGCCCACACGATCATCAACAATACCGAGCAGGATGTCCGCATCCTGGTGGTCGGCGAGGCGTCGCGCATGCGCAGCCGCATCCACTATCCGATGCATCCCAAGCGCAACGAGGAGATCGGCGACCGTCACTGGAAGATCGACCCGCCGCGGCCGCTGGGTCCGCATGACGGCCTGCCCGACCGCCTGCGCGGCAAAGCTTAGATGAAGAAGCGGAGCGCCGGCCCATACAGGACCGGCGCTCTCGTCAGTTTGCCCATAGGGCGGGGAGTGTGGTCAGCGCTCATAACCGCCGAGCCTGGCGGGGATGATGAGCGCCCTGGTCAGCAGGTAGTAGGAGAGCCCGGCGATGAAGCAGGCGGGCACCGACGCGCTGAGCCAGATGAACAGGCCATGGGTCGCGAGCGACAGCGGATCGAACAGCAGATAATAGACGATCCCGCCGATCGCGATGGCGAGGAAGGCGGCCGGATTGATGCCGCGCCAGAAGGCATAATCCGAGGTCGGGGCGTCGCTATAGACGTCGCTCTGCCGGATCCGCCCGCGCCTGAGGACCAGATAGTCCACCGCGGTGACGCCGGAGAGCGGCGCGAAGCCGAGCGCCGTCCAGGCCAGGAACTTGAAGAAATTATCGTAGATCTGCCCCGGAAAGAAGGCCATCACCGCGACGGGCACGAACAGCACGCCGGTGAGCAGCCCCCAGGAGACGGCTTCGAGATGGCGCCCGCCCGCCTGCCGCATGGCGAGGCACATGCCATAGAAGATGCTGACGATCGCCGTGATGTTGGCGAGCCCGATGAAGAGCAGCGCCGCGACGCCCGCGACCATGCCGCCGAGCGGAATCATCCAGGCGGTCGGATCATGCGAGCCGAGGCTCAGCGCGGCGAACAGCCCGACCAGCTCGCCGAGCACGGCGGCGGCGAACACGCCGATCAAATTGGGCCATAAAGCCGCGCGCGGTGTCCGCGTGAAGCGGGAGATATTGCCCAGTATCGGCCACCAGCCGAAGCCGGCGGCGAGATTGAACTCGACCGCGATCATGAAATTCACCCGCGGATCCTCGAAGGGTGCGAGCGGCGGCGCGCTGGCGATGTCGCTCCAGCTCTTTGCGCCGAAGATCAGGAACAGCGTGCCGACGCACAGAACGAGCTTGCCGGGCCCGACGAAACGGTTGAGCCACTTGACCGCGGTCGGCCCGCGCCACAGCAGGAGCCACGAGATCGCGATGGCCACCAGCGCCAGCAGCGACACGCCGAGATCGTTCTCGCCGATCCGGGTTCCACCGGCCTGGTTGAACACGCCGCTCAGCGCGCGCCCGAACATGATCGACAGGATCGACGACCAGCCGACGCCATAGACGGCGAGAAACAGGCCCACCAGGATCAATATGCCGAGCGGCCCGAAGACCGAGCGCAGCAAGGTGAACTGCTCGATCCCGTATTTGCCGGTCGAGATGCACACGCTCGCCGCCATGATGGCGACGCCGATCACATTCCCGATGACGATGGCATAGATGCCGTCATGGGCGCCGACCACCAACGCCGTGCTGCCGCCGAGGAGGAACGCCCAGGTGGCGATCGCGAGGCCGATATTGATCCAGGAATGATCGAGGAAGCCGAGCTCGCGTTCCTCTCTCAGGACCGGCAGCGTGCCGAAAGCGGCACTGGCGCCGGTGATCTTCTGGGACTGCACCGCCATCACGCGCCCCAGCCGCGCAAGAGAAGCGCCACGGCGGTGATCGCCGCCGCGATGGCGAACCAGATCGCGATCTCGCGGCCCGATATGTCGGCGCGCGCCGGATCGCTGTAGGCGGGGTCATCCAGGATCGCCAGCCTGCGATCGAGCTCCTGGCGGATTTCACTGTTGTCGGTCAGCGCAGAGATACTCATTCCATCCTCCTCCAAAGATTGAATGAACGCGTGAGCGGCTCGAAAACCTGTCCGGCATGGTCTTCGCCATGAATTCTGCAGCCAGGACGAGCGATCTCACGATCAGGCTGATGTACTTTGACATATTTGTCAAATCATTTGTCGCCAAAAAGTTTGACGACCGGAAAAATTCCAACTCCTGCGTAAATGTATCAATAAAATATGGATCAAACGAAGGGCCAGGCCTTAAATGTGAATTGACACAACTGTCAAAGCATGTGCAGATTATCTTGAAACAACTGTCAAATATTGCCAACGCACCATGGAATCCCTGGCCCTCAGCCACCTCGCAGACCGCGTGAAATCGGTGAAGCGCGCCAAGAACCGGCTCTATCGGAATCCGGGCGCGCGCGCCGACTCGCTGCTCGAGGCTGCGCTCAAATGCTTCGCCGAAGAGGACTACAGGAAGGTCACCATTCCGCTCGTCGCCAAGAAGCTCGGCGTGGCGCATTCGCTGATCTATTATTATTTCAAGAGCAAGGATATTCTCTATCAGTCCTCGGTGCTGCACGCGCTCGACCGGCTGATGACCAATTACGGCGCCGTGCTCACGCGCCATGACAGTCCGGTCGCGCGGCTCGACGCCTATCTCGATCTCAATGTCGAGATGTCGGAAACGCTGCGCAGCGTGGTGCGCATCATGTTCGTCAATGTCGGTCATGCCGATGACGGCGGACCGAAATTCATCGACAGCTTCGTCGAGGACTTCTACGAAACCGAGAAGAAGATCCTGGCCGATTGCATTCGCAAGGGACAGGCCGCGGGCCTCTTCACCTGCCCCGACGCGGAAGAGATGGCCGCCTTCATCTCGCGCAATATCGACGGCATCTACTTCGGCAGCTTCATGCCGAATGGCGCGCCGATTCCCGATGCGATGAAGACGCTCAAAACCGTCATCTGGCGGCTCTTGCATTATGCGGGCGGGACTAAATCCGCCGGGAGATGATTTTCCAGGGAGGCTGATCATGTGCCAGATCTGCGGTTGCGGTCCCAGCGATAAGCGCATCGACGGCAGGGGCGCCGGTCCCCTGGCGCATCATCAGCATGATCAGGCCCACGATCGCAATCATCCCCTTCACCAGAATCTGCATTTCGGCCGCGACATCGCCAAAGTGAGCGTTCCCGGCATGAACCAGACGCGCCTGGTCCAGATCGAGCGCGAGATCCTGGCGAAGAACGACTTTCATGCCGACGGCGTGCGCCGCAAGCTCGCGATGCGCTCGATCCTGGCCCTCAATCTCATCGCCAGTCCCGGCGCCGGCAAGACGACCTTGCTGGTCGAGACCTTGCGGCGCCTCGGCAGCGCCTTCCCCACCTGGGTGATAGAGGGCGACCAGGAGACGTCCAACGACGCCGAGCGCATCCGCGCCACCGGCACAGAGGCAGTGCAGATCAATACCGGCAAGGGCTGCCATCTCGATGCCGACATGATCGATCAGGCGCTTTCCGGCCTGGCGCTCGAGGCCGGCGGCGTGCTCTTCATCGAGAATGTCGGCAACCTCGCCTGCCCGGCCGGCTTCGACCTGGGCGAGGCCCACAAGGTCGTCATCCTCTCGGTGACGGAAGGCGACGACAAGCCCGTCAAATATCCGGAAGCCTTCGCCGTCGCCGACCTGCTGCTCATCTCCAAGGCCGATCTTGCGCCCCATTGCGACTTCGACATTGCAGCCTGCATCGCGCGCGCCCGCGACATCAATCCCGATATCGAGGCGATCGTCCTGTCGGCGCGCGACGGTCAAGGCATGGCGGACTGGCTCCATTGGATCGGCCATGCCCGCCAGCATGCGGCCGGCGAGCATCATCACCATGCATGAGCTGACCATCGCCGCGAGCCTCATCGCCATCGCCTGCGACCACGCGGAAAAACAGGGCGCCGGACGCGTCACCCGGATGTTTGTCCGTCTCGGCGCCATGCGCGGCATCGCGCGTTCGCTCTATTTCTGCTTCGGCCCCGCGACCCGCGGCACGCTGTGCGAGGGCGCCAGGCTGCATATCGAGGAGATTCCGCTCACGCTGTTCTGCGCCGCCTGCAAAGGGGAAAAGACGCCCCGCTCGCTCGCCAATCTGCGCTGCCCGGATTGCGGCCGGCCGTCGCGCCAGGTGCTGAGCGGGCGCGAATTGGAGCTGGTCGACATCGAGATCGAAACTACGCCGTCACAAGAACCGTTCGAGGAGGAAGCCTATGCGAGAGGAGAGATCGGAGACCACCCCATGGCGCTTCACGCCGCATCAGCATCAAGGTCCGGCTGAGCAGCACGGCCCGCTCGACCATATCTATTCGCCCAAACTGCATAATGGCGCCTTCAAGTCGCGCGGCCTCGCCACCTTCATGGGCGCGCCCTATTGCCCGCCCGACCGCCACAAGATCCGCGCGATGGGCGCCAAGATCTGCTTTCTCGCCGTCCCCTGGGACCAGGGCCAGATCGTCCGCGCCGGCACCTCGCAAGGCGCTTCGGCATTGCGCGAGGCGACGACGCAGTATTTTCCCTACATGTTCGAATATGACGTCGACCTGTTGAGCTTCTTTCGTGTCGTCGACTGCGGCGATGTGCCGAATGTGCCGGGCAACAATGCCAGGTCGCAGGACTACACCACCGATTACGTCACCGAATGCCTGGAGGGCGGCGCCAAGGTCATCCTGTTCGGCGGCGATCACTCACTGCCGATCCCCGGCGCCAAGGCGCTGTCGCGCTACACCGGCGCCGGCCGTATGGGCTACCTCCATGTCGACAGCCATCTCGATGCCGGCCCCGACTGGGCCGGCAATCCCATCACCAACTGCTCGGGCGCGCCGCGCGCCCTCGATCTGCCCAATGTCTCGGCCCGCAACATGGCGCATCTGGGCTCGCGCAACGGCCTGAACCCTAAGGACTGGTGGGACTTCTATGTCGACAACGAGATCCGCGTCGTCGCCATGCCCGAGGTCGTCGAGCGTGGCCTCGAGGCGTGCGCGCGCGAGGTCTTCGAGCGCGTGAAGAAGGATGCCGACACGCTTTATTTCACCTGGGACACCGACTCCATCGACATGAGCTGCATGCCGGGCTCGACGTCGCCCGAATGCTACGGCCTCAAGGGCCGCGAGGCGATCCTGTTCGCCCGTATCGCCGGCCAGTATGGCTGCGACATTCTCGATGTCGTCGAGCTCTGTCCGTATTTCGATTCGAGCCAGATCAGCGCCAAGATGGCGGTCAACATGATCTACCACTATCTCGGCTCGCGCGCCGAGACGCTGCGCCGGCACGGCAGGCAACCATAATTTCAGGAGGAGACGACATCATGAATCCGGCAAAAGCCTATGCGCATCTTTTCTCCCCGCTCGGCGGCGACGCGGGCGACAATTACCGCGCCCCCGGCCTCATCACCTTCCTGCGCTCGGCGCATGTGCCGCTCAAGGCGGACGCGCTGCGCAAGAGCGGCGCCCAATATGCCTTTCTCGGCGTGCCTTTCGACGAAGGCAATGTCGGCAAGCCCGGCTCCGAGGACGGCCCGCGTGAATTCCGACTCGTCTCGCAGGAATATTTCTCCTACTGGTTCGAATACAATGTCGATCTCAACGGCAAGGCAGTCGATTGCGGCGACGTGTCGATGCCGAAGGTGAGCCCCGACGTCGCCCATGAGCGCATCTACCGCGCCGTGCGCGAAGTCCTGCAGTCGGGCGTCACGCCCATCGTCTGCGGCGGCGACCGCTCGATCTCGATCGCCGCGGCGCGCGCGCTGTCGGATCATATCGGCGCGCAGAAGAAGATGGGCTACATGCATTTCGGCGCCCATCTCGACATGGCCGACAGCTGGGCGGGCGAGCGCAATCTGGCGCCTTGCGCCCTGGCCCGCATCACCGAGCTGCCCAATCTCGCGATCGGCAATGTCGCGCATCTGGGCGCCCGCAACGCCATGAATCCCAAGGACCATATCGACCTCGCGCGCGAGCGCGGCCTCGCCTTCAACTCCATGTTCGATCTCGTCGATCAGGGCCTGTTCCCGCCGGTCGAGAAGGGGATCGAGCGCGTCTGGACCGGCACCGATGCGCAATATCTCAGCTTCAACTTCAACGTGATGGATTCATCCGCCGCGCCCGGCGTCACCGCGACGGAGCCCGGCGGCATCGAGTCGCGCGAGATGATGCGCATCGCCGACATGATCGCCAGGCGCGGCCAGGTTTCGGTGATCGACCTCACCGAGCTCTGCCCGATTTTCGACATCAGCGGCACGGCGGCGCGTCTCGCCGCCTGCGTCATCATGCGCCTGATGGCGTCGCTGGCGGCCGCGCGCGGCGACGTCATCGACGCCTCACTGCGCCGCGCCGACCTGATCGCCGCCGAGTAGCGAAGGCTGCTCGCGATCACATTCCGGCGATCACGCCCGCCATTCCCCGGCCGGACACGCAGCCAGGGAATCCTGGCGCCCATGTCAGTCTGAATGTTTGAAAAACGTGGGATGTTTCCGTCACTTCAGGACCGTCAACCGGCCTGAAGTGACGCGAATTTTTGGTCCCCGATCCTGTAAGCCGGCTAGTGCCTGATCTGGTCGGCCAGCTTGGATATTTCGTCTTTGATTCGGAGTTTCCTGCGCTTCAGCTCGGCAATTTCGGCGTCCGTCGAAGCGGGGTGGGACATCACGTCCTCGAGCTCCGCTTCCAGAGCCTTATGTTTTGCCGCCAGTTCACCGAGATGCGCCTGAACGCTCATCAAAGCCTCCTGTGATTGACCATATGAGTGTGACACAGACTTGGGGTCTTGTCGAACCCCGTGCAAGGGCATAGGGAGTGTGGAAAAAATCGGTGCGCAAACTGGGGTAGGCGCCGGATGATCGATGGGACCGAAGAGAATCTTCTGCAGACGAGGCTCATGACGCTGCGCCAGCAACATCGCGACCTGGATGCCGCCATTTCGTCGCTCGAGGCGTCTGGCGCCGGCGACCAGCTGCAATTGCGCCGGCTCAAGAAGATGAAGCTGCAGATCAAGGACGAGATCCAGAAGGTCGAGGACAAGCTGATCCCGGATATCATCGCATGAGCGGAAAAGTCGCGATCATCATGGGCAGCCAGTCCGACTGGCCGACCACCATGAAATATGCGGCCGATACGCTGGCCGAGCTCGGCGTCGCGCATGAGGCGCGCATCGTCTCGGCCCACCGCACCCCGGACCGGCTCTATGACTTCGCCAGGGGCGCAAAGGCGGAAGGCTTCAGCGTCATCATCGCCGGCGCCGGCGGCGCCGCCCACTTGCCCGGCATGACCGCCGCCATGACCAGCCTGCCGGTGCTCGGCGTCCCGGTCGAAAGCCACGCGCTGAAGGGCCAGGACAGCCTCTATTCCATCGTCCAGATGCCGGCCGGCATTCCGGTCGGAACGCTCGCCATCGGCAAGGCCGGCGCCGTCAATGCCGCCCTCCTCGCGGCTTCGATCCTGGCTCTCGCCGACAAGGCGCTGGCCGGACGGCTCGACGCGTGGCGGGCCAGGCAGACTGCTGCCGTTGCGGAAGTTCCGAGGGACGGCGCCTGATGCGGCTCGAACGTCCTTTGCCGCCCAATTCCGTCATCGGCATTCTGGGCGGCGGCCAGCTCGGCCGCATGCTGGCGCTGGCCGCGGCGCGCCTCGGCCTCAAATGCCACATCTTCGCGCCGGAGTTGGACAGTCCCGCCTTCCAGGTCGCCGCGTCTCACACCTGTGCGGCCTATGACGACCGCGACGCGCTGGAAGCCTTCGCCGCCGCCGTCGATGTCGTCACCTACGAGTTCGAGAATGTGCCGGCCGAGACCGCCGCTATTCTCGGCCGCCGCAAGCCCCTGGCGCCGGGGGCCGAAGCGCTCGCCACCAGCCAGGACCGTTTCGTCGAGAAGACCTTCCTCACCCGCATCGGCCTCGAAACGGCGCCTTTCGCCTCCGTCGACGACGAGGCCGGGCTCGAACGGGCCGTCGCCCGCATCGGCCGGCCGTCGATCCTCAAGACCCGCCGCTTCGGCTATGACGGCAAGGGCCAGACCACCATCCGCGCCGAAACGGCACTCCCAGCCGCCTGGGCCCGGATCGGCGCTCGTCCCGCCATCCTGGAGGGCTTCGTCGCCTTCGAGAAGGAAGTCTCGGTCATCGCCGCGCGCGGCTGGGATGGCGCGATCGCCGTCTATGACGTTCCGGAGAACCGGCACGCGAATCACATCCTGCATCAGTCGATCGTCCCGGCCGCCATCGCCCCCGAGACGGCGGCGGAGGCCCGCGAGATCGCGGCCCGGATCACGGCGGCCCTCGATTATGTCGGCGTCATCGGGGTGGAGCTGTTCTTCGCCAGGGGCCAGGGCGCCGAGCGGCTGATCGTCAACGAGATCGCCCCCAGGGTCCACAATTCCGGCCATTGGACCATGGATGCCTGCGCCGTTTCCCAGTTCGAGCAGCATATCCGCGCCGTGGCCGGCTGGCCGCTCGGCAGCCCGGAACGCCACAGCGACGTCATCATGACCAACCTCCTGGGCGAGGATGCCGAAAACTGGCAGAATCTGGCCCGGGAACCCCATTCCGGCCTGCATCTCTACGGCAAGGCGGAATGCCGCGCCGGCCGTAAAATGGGCCATATTAACCGGCTGACCCCTCGACAGGGCTGAAACCCTGTGCTATTTCGCCCGCCAGCTTGAAAGGGGCAGCCCTTTCGAACGGCCCGGGTTATTCCGGGCTGCTTTTCTGAACACAACCACTTTCTAAAGGAACCGAGGTCAAAACTCGTGCAAGTTATCGTTCGCGACAACAATGTCGACCAGGCACTCAAGGCCCTCAAGAAGAAGATGCAGCGTGAGGGTATTTTCCGCGAGATGAAGCTCCGCGGCCATTACGAGAAGCCTTCCGAGAAGAAGGCCCGCGAGAAGGCGGAAGCCGTCCGCCGCGCCCGTAAGCTGGCCCGCAAGCGCCTGCAGCGCGAAGGCCTGCTCCCGGCCCCCAAGAAAGTCGTCAAGCCGTAATCACGCCGTCAAGGCAGTGAGACCGAGGCCGGGCATGTCCCGGCCTTTAGCATTTGTAGGCAGGCGATGCGCCTGGCAAGCCGCGGCTCACTCTAAAATCATACAAGGTAGATACAGCGTAAACTTCAAAAAGCGCCGGTTCGCGCCGCCTCAGTTTCCTTGGCGCGCCTTGGCGATCTCGGCCTTGACCAGCGGCACGAGCTCGGCATTGCCGGCCAGCACCGTTCCCGTCTCGAAAGGAGTCTTCTCGCCTTCCGCTGAGGAAATCACGCCGCCCGCCTCGCGCACCATCAGGATGCCCGCTGCCGTGTCCCAGGGCTCGAGGCCCCGGCCCTGCATGACGTCGAAACGGCCCGCCGCCACATAAGCGAGCTCGAGCGCCGCCGAGCCCATCTGGCGGATCGCCGCGACCTTGGGCTGGAGACGCGCCAGCTCGCGCTGGAACTGGTCATGCCGGTCCGCTTCGCCGATCGAGGGAATGCCCCAGGCGAGCACCGCATCGGGGAGCGTCTTGCGCGCCGCCACCCGCAGGCGGCGGTTGTTGAGGAAAGCCCCCTGCCCGCGCTCGGCGGTGAACAGCTCGTCGGTGATCGGATTATATGTCACCGCGCACAGAAGGTCGCCCTTGCGCTCGAGCGCCACCGACAAGGCGAAGAACGGGACGGAATGGATGAAATTCGTGGTGCCGTCGATCGGATCGATGATCCAGCGGTGCTCCGGATCGCGACCGACGACCTTGCCTGATTCCTCCATCAGGAAACTGTAGCCCGGCCGCGCCTTTTCGAGCTCGTCGCGCAGCACCTTCTCGCAGCGCTTGTCGGCGGCGGTGACGAAATTGCCCGGCCCCTTGACCGAGACCTGGAGATTGGCGATTTCGCCGAAATCGCGCTGCACGCCGCGCGCCGCCTTGCGCACGGCGGCGATCATGACGGTGAGATTAGCCGACTGGGCCACGATGAGTTCCTGCCTGTTGGAAGAGGCCCGTGTCCTAGCAAGTCCGCCACCTTAAAACCAGACCATTTTCCTGTTGTCCTGGCGGCCCCGATATCCAAGACTGACGGGGTGGAAGCGTCGGGAAATGTGATGAGCACCTACGAAAAAACCTATCAGCGCTGGTTGTCCGATCCCAAGGCCTTCTGGGCCGAGGCGGCGCGCGACATCGACTGGATCAAGCCCTGGGACCATGTCTATGCCAGGGTCGACGGCCTCGACCGCTGGTTCGTCGGCGCCCAATGCAATACCTGCTGGAACGCCGTCGACCGCCATGTCGCGGCCGGCCACGGCGCCCGCCCCGCTCTCATCTATGACAGCCCGCTCACCGGCCGGAAGCAGCGCTTCACCTATGGGGAGCTCCAGGACGAGGTCGCGACGCTCGCGGCCCTGCTGCAGGACCTCGGCATCGTCAAAGGCGACCGCGTCCTCCTCTATATGCCGATGATCCCGCACGCCGTCTTCGCCATGCTGGCCTGCGCCCGCATCGGCGCCGTTCATTCCGTGGTTTTCGGCGGCTTCGCGCCGGCCGAGCTCGCCACCCGCATCAACGACGCCAAGCCGAAGCTCATCATGTCGGCCTCCTGCGGCCTCGAGCCCGGCCGCGTCGTCGCCTACAAGCCGCTCGTCGACAAGGCGATCGAGCTCGCGCAGCACAAGCCGGCGCATGGCCTCGTCTGGCAGCGCCCGGAGCTCGCCGCCGAGCTGACGCAAGGCCGCGATCACGACTGGGCCGAAGGTCTCGCCCGTACCCGCAAAGCCCAGCGCAAGGCGGAGTGCGTGCCGGTTGAGGCCACCGATCCGCTCTATGTGCTCTACACCTCCGGCACCACCGGCCAGCCCAAAGGCGTGGTGCGCGACAATGGCGGGCATATGGTGGCGCTCAAATGGACGATGCCGAATATCTACGGCATCGCGCCGGGCGAGACCTTCTGGGCCGCCTCCGATGTCGGCTGGGTCGTCGGCCATTCCTATATCGTCTATGCGCCACTGCTCCACGGCGCCACCGCCATCCTCTTCGAGGGCAAGCCGATCGGCACGCCCGATGCCGGCACCTTCTGGCGCGTTATCGCCGAGCATGGCGTCAAAGCGCTGTTTACCGCGCCGACCGCCTTCCGCGCCATCAAGAAGGAAGACCCGGACGGCGATTTCATCCGCAAATACGATTTGTCGCAGTTCCGCACCTTGTTCCTCGCCGGCGAGCGCGCCGATCCCGACACGGTGAAATGGGCCGAGGAGCGCCTTGACGTGCCGGTCATCGATCACTGGTGGCAGACCGAGACCGGCTGGCCGATCGTCGCCAATCCGGTGGGGCTCGGCCGGCTGCCGGTCAAATACGGCTCGCCCACCGTTCCGATGCCCGGCTATGACGTGCGCGTGCTCGATGAGGGCGGCCATGAGGTGAAGCGCGGCACGCTCGGCGCCATCTGCATCAAGACGCCGCTGCCGCCCGGCTGCCTGCCGACCTTGTGGGGCAATGACACGCGTTTCCGCGCCAGCTATCTCGACCACTTCCCCGGCTATTACGAGACCGCCGATGCGGGCTTCATGGACGAGGACGGCTATCTCTACATCATGGCCCGCACCGACGACATCATCAACACGGCGGGCCATCGCCTCTCGACCGGCGGCATGGAGGAAGTGCTGGCCGGCCATCCCAATGTCGCCGAATGCGCCGTCATCGGCATCGCCGACCAGCTCAAGGGCCAGGTGCCGGTCGGCTTCGTCGTGCTGAAGGCCGGCGTGGCGCGCGAGGCGAAGGAGATCGAGGCCGAATGCATCCAGCGCATCCGCGAGGAGATCGGTCCCGTCGCCAGCTTCAAGACGGTGATGATCGTCCAGCGCCTGCCCAAGACGCGCTCGGGCAAGATCCTGCGCGCCACCATGCGCAAGATCGCCGACCGCGAGGAATGGAAGATGCCGGCGACCATCGACGATCCGGTCATTCTCGATGAGATCACCACGGCGCTGAAAACGAAGGGGCTCGGCTAGTCGCATGGCACACGTCATCAGGCGCGAGGACTGGGCCACACATCCGGACCGCTGGCAGGGCGAGGTGCAGCTGGGGCCGCATGGCGGCGACCTCTGCGTCATCTTCAACCATATCGCCGCGCCCGGCGGCGGGCCGCGCCTGCACAAGCATCCTTATGCCGAGACTTTCATCGTGCGCGCCGGCACCGGCCTGTTCACGCTGGGCGACCAGGAGATCACCGCCACTGCGGGGCAGATTCTGATCGCCCCGGCAAATACGCCGCATAAGTTCAGCAATCTCGGCCCCGGCCCGCTCGAGACCATCGACATTCATTCGAGCGGCAGATTTTCGACGGAATGGCTGGAGTGAAGGACGGCGCTACTGCGTGGGCGGCCCATAGAGCTTGCGCGCCGCCTCGCTGTCGCTCGGCGTCGGGCCTCTGAGTTTCTCGTCATAGCGGAAGCCCATCAGCGCACCGTCCGCCCCCGGATGATCGAGGCCGATCGCATGGCCGATCTCATGCATGAGCGTGTAGCGCAGATCATAGACATCGAGATTGCCGTCGAAGCCGATCTTCCATCCGGATGACGGATTGAGACAGATCAGCGCCTGGCGGATGGACCGCACGCTGTGCGCCTTGGCGGGCGGATTCGCCGGTTCATCGCCGGCGACCAGTCCTCTTTCCGTCGCCGGCGCGGAGGCGAGCGGGCCCGAATCGAGCTCGATATTGGTGAAAGCACGCCCCTTGGGAGTGCCTTGCGCGCCGATGAGGATGTCGGCCTGAACGGGATCCGGCGCCTCGATGAAGGTGAGATTCGCGGCTTTCGACCAAACCGCGAAGGCGGCGGCGGCCTCAGCGCGCATGCGATCATCGCTAAATCCCGCCTGCTTCTCGAATCCGTCGAGCGGCCGCAGCGTGGCGCAGTTGCGCGCCGACGGCGACTTCACGTCGGCTGCAGCGAAACCATAGGTCACCGTCGCGCCCGTGCTCCATTTTGGCGCGCCCCATTTGACCCAGGACCCATCCAGAACCAGAAGCCGTTGATCGCTTGCAACGCACGGAACGGACATCGTCGCCGCGAGGACGATCGCGGCGGCAGCGAAGCTGCGCAGCATCATGCAGTAAGTTCCCTCACTCACCCATCGTATATGTCACTGTCGATCTTGGTGCCGGCGCCGCTTACCCCACGGCAAATCTTCGGCACGGCCTTTTTGTTCTACATTTCCCGGCAAAGCGCAATCCGCATTTTGTCGCCTCACGCGCAAGATGATAGGGAACCTTCTCAACCAGCATCGAGGCGCGCCGTCCTAATGTCCCCTTCCGTCATTCACAAAGCGCGCGGCGCCATCTCGGCGACCTTCCTGGTCTACGGTCTGATCGTGGGCGCCTGGGTTCCCCATATTCCGCTGGCCAAGGACCGGCTCGCCGTGGGCAACGGCATTTTTGGGATGGCGCTGCTCGCCATCGCCATCGGCGGCATCATCGCCATGCCGATATCCGCCGGCATGACGAGCCGCTTCGGCAGCGCCAAGGTCACCGCGGTGACCGGCATCGCGCTGTGCCTCGCTTTCATCTTGCCGCCGCTGGCGCCGGATCTCGCGAGTTTCCTGCCGGCCGCCCTTCTTTTCGGCGCCGCCTTGGGCGGCATGGATGTGGCGATGAATGCCCATGGTGTCGCGGTCGAGAAGGCGCTGCGGCGGCCGACCATGTCCGTGGTTCACGCCGCTTACAGCGCGGGCGCCCTGGCCGGTACGGCGCTCGGCGCTCTGCTCATCGAGGTGATCGGCGAGACGCCGCAGATCATTCTCACCACCGCGCTGGGCCTCGCTCTGTTCCTCGCCTGCATCCCTTTCTATCTTCCTTCGGCCGTCGACAGAGGCACGCCAGGGGCGATCTTCGTCTGGCCGACGCGCGCCTCTTTCGGCTTGGGCGCCCTGTGCTTCCTGACCTTGATGTCGGAGGGCGCCATCATCGACTGGTCCGGAATCATGCTGCGGCAGCGCTTCCTGCTCGAGGCCTCCACGGCGGCGCTGGGCTTCGCGGCCTTCTCGGTCGGCATGACGGCGGCCCGCCTCCTCGGCGACCGGCTGCGCGATCAATTCGGCGCCACCCGTCTCTTGCGCTGGAGCGCGCTCATGACGGCACTCGGAATGGCCATCGCCCTTGTCATTCCCTCACCGGTCATCGCCATCGCGGCCCTGGCTTTGACGGGCATCGGGCTCGGCAATGCCGCGCCTGTGCTCTTCGCCGGCGGCGGCCGATTGGCCCCCGAGGCGCCAGGACGCGGCATCGCTGCGGTGACGACGCTTGGTTATACCGGCTTCCTGGCCGGCCCTCCGCTGATCGGTTTCCTCGCCGAACTGAGCGGGCTGCCGATGGCGCTCGGCCTCGTCGTGCTGGCTTCGCTCGTCATTGCCGCCTCGGCGCGCGCGGCTGGCGCCGCCGACCGCTATTAGCTAGACTCACCCGAGAAGACGCCAAAGAGGGAAGCATGTTCAGCACGCCGGATTTCAAGGGCAAGACGGTGGTGATCACAGGCGCCGGCCGCGGCCTCGGTGCCGCCTTCGCCGTCATCCTCGCCGATCTCGGCGCCGACATCATCATGACCGGACGCAATACCGAGCAGGTGACTACCGCCGCCGAGGCCATCGGCCTGCGCACCGGTAAAAGGCCGCGCACCCTCGTGTTCGATCTCGCCGACCCCGGCCAGGTGACGCTCACCGCCAAGAAGCTGCGCGACGAGCTGGCGACGATCGACATCCTCATCAACAACGGCGCGCAGTGGCTCGCCGGCAATATGGACGAGCATGACGCCTATGCCATCGTCGGCACCATTTCCTCGGGCGTCACCGGCACGCTGCTGTTCACCCGCGGCCTCATCAGGCCGCTCGAGGCGTCGGGCGCCGGCGACATTCTCAATATCGTGTCGATCTCAGGCCTCCCCAATGTGCCGCTTGGCGGCGCATCGGTCGCCTTCCACGCCGCCAAGCACGGGCAAACAGGCATGACCGAGGGCCTCCAGCAGGAGCTGAAAGGCCGGCCTGTGCGGGTCAGCGCGCTCTATCCCCCCAATCTCGCCGACATCTCGCCGCTCGACGCCGAAGCCTGGGCAGCCTCCCGTCCCGCCGACTCGCTCGTCACCAATCGCGACATTGTCGAGGCCGGCATCTTCGCCTTGACGCGGCCGCGTCATGTGACGCTCGCCTCGGTCGTCATCGATCCCGATCAGGGCGGCATTTTCTCCAGTTGAAGATCGGAAGCACAATGAGGCTCAAGGACAGAATCGCCATCATCACCGGCGCGGCGAGAGGCATCGGCCGCGCCTGCGCCGAGCGCCTTCTCGCCGAAGGCGCCCGCGTCGTTCTCACCGACATCGACGACAGGCGGGGGAGCGAAACCGCAGGGCAACTCGGAACGGACGCCTCCTACCTGCATTGCGATGTCGGCGATTCGGCGCAAGTGAACGGCGTCGTGAGCGCGGTAGCCGCGAGCCACGGCGCCATCGACATCCTCATCAACAATGCCGGCATCACCGCCTCGGGCGACATCCTGGAAATTTCGGAAGCCGACTTCGACCGCGTCATCCGGATCAATCTGAAGGGCGCCTTCCTCATGGGCCAGGCGGTGGCGCGCCAGATGGTGAAGCAGGCCCAGGCGGGGCGCAAACCGGGCGCCATCGTCAACATGTCTTCCGTCAATGCGGTGGTCACCATCGCGACGCAAGTGCCCTATTCCGCCTCCAAGGGCGGCGTCAACCAGCTCACCAAGGTGATGGCGCTCGGGCTTGCCGAGCATGGCATCCGCGTCAATGCCATCGGCCCCGGCTCGATCCTGACCGACATGCTGACGACCGTGAATAATGATCCCGAAGCCCGCCATCGCCTGCTGTCGCGCACCCCCTTGGGCCGGATCGGCGACACGGCCGAGATCGCCGCCATCGCGGCTTTCCTCGCTTGCGACGATGCGAGCTACATCACCGGCCAGACCATCTATGCCGATGGCGGCAGGCTGCCGCTGAACTATACGGTGCCGGTGAAATCATGATCCGCGTCGCACGGGCCGAGGATATGCCGGCAATGACGGCGATCCGCATCTCGGTCGTCGAGAATCATATGAGCATCGAGCAGATGGCCGAGCGCGGCATCACCGCCGAAACCACGCTCGCCGAAATGGCGGCAGGCGATCTCGGCGCCTGGGTGGCGGAAGATGACGGCGATATCGTCGCCTTCGCGATGGCCGACCGGCGCGATGCCTCGCTGTTTGCGCTCTTCACCAAGCCCGGTTGCGAAGGCAGGGGCCATGGTTCGGCGCTTCTCGCCGCAGCCGAAGCATGGCTTGCGGAAACAGGCCATGAAGAAGCCTGGCTCACCACCGCGACCGGCTCACGCGCCGCGCGTTTTTATGCGTTGAAGGGCTGGCGCGCGACGGACGAAGGCGATGCCGGCGATACGCTTTTCCGCAAGACCTTGATCGTTGAAATGAATTAGCTGCTCTTCCGGCGCGCGCGGCTCTTGGCGCCGGCAACCGCGACGATATCATCAATGGCCTCGGCTTCCTTGGCCAGACGCAACGCGCGCAGATGCGCAGTCCTGGAGGCGCGCTCCCGGGCTTCCTTCTCGATGATGCTCATCGCTGTGTCGTGGGTGGCCTTGGCTTTGGCCGCGCTGATGGAATAGGACATTGTCGATCTCTCAAGCAGCTGATCAATACAAAAATTTGTCGGCAGCGCAGCCGGTACATCCGCGGTCTGCGCTGCTGACACGGGCCAAGCCCGCAGGATCGATGTTCTGAAATCGGTGATTTCCGCGCTCAAAAGCGCGTCGGCCAACAATGTTGGGCGAAACTTCGATACCGCCCATATGGGGACGAATGACCGGAATACAAGTCCCCGTTCACGTTCTACCCCGGGCGCGACTGGAGCTTCCGGAGAATCTCTTCGAGCGCGTCGAGTTCCCCTGCGTCCAGCTTCAGCATCTCCGGGGGCGGATCGTGGAATTCGGCCAGCATGTCTTTCATCGTCTGAGCGCCGCTGGCCGTGAGGAATACGAGTTTCACACGCCGATCCTCCGGCGACGGGCGGCGCTCGGCGAGGCCCGAACGTTCCAGCCGGTCCACGATCCATGTCGCGTTCGACGGATCGCAAGACCATTGGCGCGCCAGCATGCCGATCGGCCGGCCCTGCTTTTCATGCAGATCCGACAGGGCGCGGGCATCATTCGGCGTCAGTCCCCGCTTTTCCAACGCGTGGTCGCGCTGCGGCCGGGTGGCCATCAGGAAATCGAACATCAGCCGCCACGACCGGGCGGCACGTTTACGATGGGAAGCCGAGGCGGATGTCACGGCAGCGACCTTACGGCAAAAGCCCATGAAATTGAAAGCTTGGAAATATTTTATCTCTTCAATATTTGAATATCTTCAAATTCCAATCAAGGAGGCCAGATCCGTGGAACCCCGGAAATCCGTGTTGATCGTCGGCGGCGGCCTCAGTGGGCTCACTGCCGCCGCGCTGCTCGCCCATCGCGGCATTCGCGTCATCGTCGTCGAACGTCATGCAGCCACTTCCATCCAGTACAAATTCACCGGCATATCGCCGCGCAGCATGGAGATCTTTCGCAGCATCGGCCTCGAAGCCGATATCCGCAACCGGCGCACGGGGGACCAGCAAGGCGGCGGCATAGCGCGGGCGAAGAACCTTGCCGATCCCGACATCCAATGGAGCGGTCCGGCCTGGGCCGACGCATCGCAAGTCAGCCCGACGCAGCCCGCGACCTGCGATCAGCATGTGCTGGAGCCCATACTGCGCAGCCATGCAGAAATGCACGGCGCCGAAATGCGCTTCGATTGCGAATTGTTGAGCCTCGACCAGGACGGGAACGGCGTCACGGCCCGCCTCCGCGATCTGACCTCGGGCCGGGAGGAGTATCTGTCCACGGCCTATCTCATCGCCGCCGACGGCGCGCATGGAGCGACACGCGAAAAGCTCGGCATCGAACGCCGGGGCCCTGGCGTGCTTCAGCACTGGATGAGCATCATCTTCGATACCGACTTGCCCGATACGATCGCCGGCCGGCGCTTCACCGCCTGCTTCGTCACCGATCTGAACGGAACGCTGGTGCCGCGTTCCAACGGCCGCTGGCTCATCGCCCTCCAATATGCGCCCGAACGTGGCGAGCGCCCCGAAGACTTCGACGCAGTGCGCTGCCGCGATCTCGTCGTCACGGCAGCCGGCCGCAGCGGCATCAAGGCCGATCTGGTCGACGCGCGTGCCTGGGAAGCGGCGGCCTATATCGCCGACCGTTTCCGCCACGGACGGTGTTTCCTCATCGGCGACGCGGCTCATCTGATGCCGCCCACCGGCGGCTTCGGCGGCAATGCCGGAATCCACGACGCCCACAACCTCGCCTGGAAGCTTGCTTTGGTCATCGATGGCGAAGCGGATCCTGCTTTGCTCGACAGCTACGACACCGAGCGCCGCGCTGTTGCCGAGGCGACATTGGCGCAGGCCCTTGCCCGGCTCGGCAAATGGTTCAAGGATCCAGGCAAACGCCTGCCGCCGCCGGTGGAGGTGGTGGACGACTACGATGTCGTCTTCGGCCAGCTCTATCGCTCCAGCGCGATCCTGACGGAAGCCGAAGCCGCGAAGAATGCTTTTGCGCGGTTTCAGGAGCTGTCGGGCGAACCGGGCACGCGCGCGCCGCATTTCCGGATTGCACGCCGCGGACAGTCGCTGTCGACGCACGATCTTTTCGGAAAGGGCTTTGTCCTGCTCGCCGGCGAGAATGGCCAATGGGCCGCCGCGGCCGCAGCACTCTCGCCCCTGCTGCGTTGCCATCGCTTCGGCACGGGTGGCGATCTGACTGACCCGGAAGGCCATTGGCCGACCGCTTTCGGCGTGACCGGCACGGGCGCGATTGTCATTCGCCCGGATGGCTTCGTCGCCTGGCGAGCGCCGGTTGCCGTCTCCGACCCCGGTCGCTCACTGGCCGATGTCATGCGGCGCCTGACGCTCCGCATGACGGGGACGACTTGACTCCTACGCCGCCACGTCATTCGGCTCCATCGCGCCGTTCACCGCCCGCTTGCGGAAGCCCGAGGGCGTGTCGCCAAAGCGATTGCGGAAGCTGCGGTTGAAATAGGACATGTCGGTGAAGCCCGCCTGACGGGCGATGGCCGAGATCTTGAGCATGACCTTGTCCGGATCGGCGAGCACCGTTTCGACCGCCTTGAGCCGCCGCACCAGCACATGCTCGGAAAAGGTAAGGCCGCTTTCGGCGAGCAGGAAATGCACATAGCGCGGCGTCACGCCGAGCCTCTCGGCCACCTGGGCGGCGCTCAGGGTGGTGTCGGCGAGATTGCGCTCGATTTCGCGCAGCACCGCGGCATGGCGCACCGCCCTGACGCCGCGACGTTCGGCGAGCTGAAGGGCCTCGCTTTCATGGCTGATCGCCATCCTGATCAGATCGACGAGATGATCGCCGAAGATCCGCGCCTCCTGCTCGTCGCCCAGCGCGTCGCTGTCCTGAAGTCCGTCGAGATATCGGCTGAGCAGCTTGAGCGCCATGCCGGTATGGGCGAGCCTCAGTCCGGCGAAGTGCTTGATGTGAGGCGCCACCTTGGCCATGTCGGCGCGCGCGATCTTGAGCGCCCAGTAGCATGACCCGGGACCTATATGCATTCCGTCGGCTTCGGCGCTGTCGCATAGAACGCCATCGCCCGGCCCGAGCTGCACCGGCGCGTCGCCCTGCGTGCACAGCATGCTGCCCTGCAGGCACAAGACCGCGACGATGGCGTCGCCGCCGTCATGGGCGAGTTCCGGCGTGCGCACGAAGCTCGTCGCATGCGCCGTGACCTTGGAGACGCCGACAATGCCGAGCCGGCAGCGTTTGATCATCCCCGAGAACTGAATGTCTCTCTGCCCGGCGACTCCGGTTCCAGGCTCGCGCCTTATCGTATCGCCGTGAAAAACCGCAAAGTGATCGTTCTGCGGCAGCACCTGCGTGCTGAATTCATCCCATACAAGCTTGGTCATTCCCATACACCGCATCGTTGTGAAAACTCGGTATTCCCGCGTCCCCGGCGCCGATTCCACCGAACCGGCGCCCCCAGCCTTGTGATGAACAGCCTCCTCACTTCCCTCGTCAAAAACTCGGCATTCCAAACGGTTTCTTCTTGCGATGATCGCGCACTTCCGGCTGCGCGCGATGGTCGCGCACCACCGGCTCCTTGCGATGATCGCGAACGACCGGGGCGCCGCTTTCGGTCACCGTAACCCCGCCGCCGCTCGCGCCATTGCGGTGATCACGCACCACCGGCTGGGCATTCTTCGGCTTGTATTTCTTCTTGCCGACCCATTCGAAGCCGCCCTCCTGGCCGCGCTCCCAATGACCGGGGACCTTGTTCTTCTTTCCGGCCGCGACCGGACCGGCCGTGCCCATCGCCACCAGAGCGATCAGGGCCAGGGAACCCAGGACTTTGAAAGTGAATGTGCTGAACATTTTTAACCTCCAATGTTGCAATGTCCAACATAAGATTCACTGGCTGAACAAATCCCCGTTCCTCCGTTCATATCCGGTTCACAATGAACCTATTGTTCTTACTACAGTTTTTCTTGTTGTTTGCGGCGAAAGACCTTTTGCCGCCCAGCGAAATCGCTCAAGGTAATGCGCATATTACAATGCCAATGTTGTATTTACAACAGAAATAAGGACAGAATGCCGCAGAAATGTTTCCTGCAGAGAAATCAACCTGTGCGGGAGCGGACATGGGCGAAAAGTCCCACAATGCGAAATGGCCGCCTGTAGATCACGGGTATGAGTTTGAATCGTTTCGATCCAAATTCACCGTGATCTACAGGCGGCCATTTCGGTATTCCGTGAGACCGAAGCCGTCTCCGGTCAGTCGAGCTCGATCACCTTGCCGGTGATGGCGCCTTCGACGCATTTCACATAAGCGAGGCCGACGCGCGCCGAAGAGACCGGCATATGGCCCGGGAAGAAGCCGTCATATTTCTGCGCCGAGACCTCGAGCACGGTCGGGCTCACCACATTGATGCGGATGCCGCGCGGAAGCTCGATGGCCGCGCTCATCGCAAAGGCGTTGAGCGCGCCGTTCACCGTCGAGGCATTGACGCCCTTGCGGATCGGATCGCGGTCGAGCACGCCGCCGGTCAATGTGAAGGAGCCCCCGTCATTGATGAGCGACTGGCCGACCAGCACCACATTCACCTGGCCCATCAGCTTGTCCTTGAGGCCATGCATGAACTGATCTTCGGTCATCGTCGTGATCGGGCCGAAATGAGCATGCCCGGTGCAGGTGACGACAGCGTCGAGCTTGCCGGCCTCCTTGAACATGCGCTCGATCGAAGCGCGGTCCGTGAGATCGACCTTCACGTCGCCCGACGAGCGCCCGGCGGTGACGATCTCATGGCGGCCCTCAAGCGCCGCGACCGCCGCCTGGCCGAGCGCGCCCGACGCGCCGATGATCAGTATACGCATTATTCGTCCTCGGACGGGGCTTTCAGGCCCTTCAGCTTGGCGAAGACTGAATCGGCGTCATATTCCTCTTCTTCGTGCCGCTTGGCATGCGGGGCTTCGTCCTCGTGCGGCGGCTCGGCGGGCGCCACCGCAGCTGCGGCCGGGATCAGCGTACGCACCGGCTCGGCATCCGGCACATAGCCGCGGCCGGACCGGCGGGCGGCCTTTTGCACGGCGAAATCGAGATCGATCTGCGAGCACAGGCCCAGCGACACCGGGTCGACCGGCTTGATGTTGGGGGCGTTCCAGTGGGTGCGGTCGCGGATCGCGGCGATCGTCGTCTTGGTGGTGCCGACGAGTTTCATGATCTGCGAATCCGGCAGCTCCGGATGATAGCGCAGGAGCCAGGCGATGGCGTCGGGACGGTCGCCGCGCTTCGACACCGGCGTATAGCGCGGTCCCTTGGTCGACTTCTGGATGGCGATATTGACCTTCGGCTCGAGCAGCCTGAGGCGGTATTCAGGATCCTTCTCGCCCTTTTCGATCTCCTCGCGGGTGAGCTGGCCGCCGGTCACCGGATCGAGCCCCTTGATCCCCTGCGCGACATCGCCATCGGCAATGCCTTTCACCTCGAGCTCATGCAGACCGCAGAAATCGGCGATCTGGCGGAAGGTGAGCGCGGTATTCTCGACGAGCCACACGGCGGTGGCCTTAGGCATCAAAGGTGCGCGTGACATAGGTAAAAACTCCTTCAGAACCGATGGCTCTGTGATCTCAGGGATCAAAAGATGAATGGAATAAGGGTTATATAGGCGCTGGGGACGTCACGGCACAAGCACAATCTTGCCCACATGAGCGCTCGTTTCCATCAACCGGTGCGCCTCCGCGGCCCCGGCCAGGGGAAATGTCTTGAAGATCTGCGGCTTGATCTTGCCCTGGGTCAGAAGCGGCCAGACCCGGGCCTCCAGAGCGCGGGCGATTTCCGCCTTTTCGGCGACGCTGCGCGGCCTGAGCGTCGAGCCGGTCAGGGTCAGCCGCTTCAGCATGATGGGCAGGAGATCGACCTCGACCTTCGAACCCTTGAGGAAGGCGATATTGACGATCCGGCCATGCATCGCGGCGACGGCGAGATTGCGCCCGACATAGTCACCCCCGACCATGTCGAGGATCACGTCGGCGCCCTTGCCGTCGGTTGCCGCCTTGGTGATCTGGACGAAGTCCTCGGCCCGGTAATCGATGCCGCGTTCGGCCCCCAGGGCCTCGCAGGCGCGGCATTTGTCCGGCGAGCCGGCGGTCGCGAACACTCTGGAGCCCAGGCGATGCGCCATCATGATGGCCGTGGTGCCGATGCCGCTCGAGCCGCCATGGATGAGCAGCGTCTCGCCGGGCTTGAGCCCGCCCCGTTCGAAGACATTGGTCCACACGGTGAAGAAGGTCTCGGGGATGCCCCCTGCCTCGATGAGGGAAATGCCGTCCGGGACCGGGAGCGCATTGTCTTCGGCCGCCGCGCAATATTCGGCATAGCCGCCCCCCGGCACCAGGGCGGTGACGGCGTCGCCCTCCCGGTAGCGCTTCACCTGCCCGCCCCGGGCCACCACATGCCCCGCCACTTCGAGGCCCGGCGTCGAAGGCGCCCCGGCGGGCGGCGGATAGCCGCCCTGCCGCTGCAGTACATCCGGCCGGTTGACGCCCGCGGCGGCGACCTTGATCAGAATCTCATGATCCTTGAGAGCCGGCACGGCGATTTCCGTGGGCTTGAGCACATCCGGACCGCCCGGCGTCGTGATGGCGATGGCGGTCATCTTGGCGGGCAGCGCGGTCATGGGGAGACTCCTTGTTGAATTGGGCGCGGGATCGGCACGCGCTTGTTCAGGGCGCGCGCCTAGAGCGCTTCCCGCCAAAGCTGCTCGACGAGAAGGGCTCTAGTGCGGCGTGCCGGACTTGCAGAGGCGGAAAGCACAGGCCAAACTGCCCATTCTGGTCACATCGTCAAGGGAGTAGGCACATGGACCTCGACGACATCCGTCCCGTCAAGAAACCCGGCATCGTCATTGGTGAGGATCTGGCCCTGCTGTCGGTTGCCGAACTTGAACACCGCGTTCACCTTTTGGAATCCGAAATCGTCCGCATCCGCGAAGCCATCGCCGGCAAGCAGTCGAGCAAGGCCGCTGCCGACGCATTTTTCCGGAGCTGAGACGGCGTTCAGACTCTTTTTGCGTTAAGCAACCGTATCGTTAACCAATCAGTAAGGGATTCGGTTGTATTTTCATCAATGTAATCCAGTCATCTGGATTCTCCGAGTGGCTCCTGTCCACTCTGTTTGACGCCTCCCTGTTAGAACCTTTTAAGCCGCGCTTTTGCGCGGCTTTTTTTTGGCCCGCGATTTGCTCATCACCAGAGCACCGGGCCGTTTTCTGTGGATAGTGCCCGAAAATGACGCAGGTTTTAATGTTCCGTTAAGCCCGTTCCGCTGAGGGTGCGACGGAGAAAAACGAAAGAAACGATTCTCATGATGGTGACAGGGGACAATTCCACGAATGGCCGCGGTGAGAGCCTGGTCGACTTTCTGGCGCGCTTCACCGCCTCCGATCAGTTCGCCTCGATCTTCAAGGAAGGCATGGGCCTGGTCGAGGAGACCGCGAATTATCTCGACGGTCCCGGCCGCCAGGATGCCCGCCTGCTCGACCGCACCGGCGCCATCGCCTACGCCACCGAAAGCATGCGCCTGACGACCCGGCTGATGCAGCTCGCTTCCTGGCTCCTGCTCCAGCGCGCCGTCTCGGCCGGAGAAATCTCGGTCGAGGACGCTTCCAAGGAGAAACACCGCATCCATCTCTCCGAGATCGGCGCCGGCCATGTCATGACCGGCTATGACCAGATTCCCCTGGCGCTGAAGGACCTCGTCGACCGGTCGCTCAGGCTGCATGAGCGCATCCAGAAGCTCGACGAGATGCTCTCCGCCAAAGCGCGCCTCGCCCCGCCGCAACCCAATCCGGTCAGTCATCAGATGGACCGGCTGGCGGCGGTGTTCAAAACGGCACGCCGCTAGATCTTGAAGCCGCGGACGTGGCTGTTGGATATTGTCAGCCTCGCCTGGAGGTGGGGCAGCCGGGTTCTGCGAATTTCGCGAAAATACCCTGATAATGCCTGTAACTCCCTGTAGACTTACCTGAATTCAAGATAGGAATTTTGCAGGGAATTCCCGCCTCAGGCCTTCAGTGGACGAGCCGGATGATCGAGGGTGATTTCGAACTCGCGGCGCTTGCCGGAGATCACCCAGCGCCGCCGCAGAATGACAAAGTCATGCGGCATCTCCTCGCGCTCGAAGGAAATGATGTCGCCGGCCACGCATTGGCCATCGAGATCGAGCGTCGTCACCTCGGCCCTGATGCCATGTCTGTCGGCATAGCGCGCGGCGCTGTCGGTCAGGGCGATGATGGTCTTGCGCATGACGGCTCCTTCGGGATCGCCCGACTATCTCATGGCGGCGCGATCTGGCTCCAGTTAAAATGGCGCCATCGCATATGGGGGAGATTCGGCCATGACCGTGCGCCTGTCCAAGATCATCATGTGCCTGTGCCTGGCGGCTTTCGCCTTCATGGTGGCCTTCGGCAACATCACCGATTACGGCTCCAATTTCGCCTTCGTCCAGCACGTGCTCAGCATGGACACGACCTTTCCCGGAAACAAGCTGATGTACCGCGCCATTACCAATGAGAGCCTCTGGCATGTCGGCTACTGGCTCATCATTCTGGGCGAGGCGCTGACCTTCCTTCTGTTTCTCATCGGCGCCTTGCATCTCTGGCAGGCGCGCCACGCGAGCGGCGCACAATTCAACAGGGCCAAGCGCTTCGCCGTCATCGGCGCCACCATGGGCTTCCTCGTCTGGTTCTTCGGCTTCATGGTGGTGGGCGGCGAGTGGTTCGCGATGTGGCAGTCGCAGACCTGGAACGGCCAGGAGGCCGCCTTCAAATTCTACGTCGCCATCATCGGTGTACTGATCTATGTCAATCAGCCGGACGTGGATCTGGCTGCATAGAGGGACCGAGCTTCATTCCAGCGGCAGATACCAGAACGATGGGATTTCGCGCGGCTTCGACGGTGAATGTCCCTTTCAGCGCGCGCACATCGGCCAGATCGGCCCGGCCGAGCGCCCGGACCACCGTCATGTGCGCTCTTCCGCCCCCCGGTCGGTGTGGCCGAGATCGCGCTCGGGCGCGACCCGGTCGCGCACCAGCTGCTTGAGCGTCTTCACGTCCGGAAAGCCGCCGTCGCGCTTGCGGTCCCAGACCAGCTCATCGCCGCAGGTGATCTGGAAGATGCCGCCGGTGCCCGGAATGAGGGCGACCTCGCCCAGTTCGGTGGTGAAAGTCGACAAAAGCTCCTGCGCCATCCAGGCGGCGCGGAGCAGCCACTGGCACTGGGTGCAGTAGGTGATGGCGATGCGGGGCTGGTTTTCCGTCGGCATGGCGGTTTCCTGTTCTCGAAGCCTGCTATGTAGGCGCTGACGCCGCCGCTATCCATCTCTCCGCCAAAAGCTGCAACAGCGCTCTCCCAAACACAAAACCCGGCGCGACGGCCGGGTTCGTGATCCTGGGCTGAAAGCCGGGCTTACTTGTTGAGGAAGCCGAACTTCTGCTTGAACTTGCTGACGCGGCCGCCGCGGTCGATGAGCGTCTGCTGGCCGCCGGTCCACGCCGGATGCGACTTCGGGTCGATGTCGAGATTGAGCGTGTCGCCTTCCTTGCCGTAGGTCGAACGGGTCTGGAACTTGCTGCCGTCGGTCATCACCACGTTGATCATGTGGTAATTGGGATGAATGTCTTTCTTCATGGCGTAAACTCTCTTGGAGGCGCGCCCGCGGCGCCCGGAAACTGCTAATTTAAGGGCTTCGGGCGGCGTCTATACAGGAGGGGGCCCCCCAGCGCAAGTGCGGCGGCTTGGCCCCTTTTTAGGCCGGTCCGGGTAGTCTAACTGGAGCAAAATGGCTCGTTCAACCGAAGATACCGCTCCGGCCCGGCCTGCCGGCAAGAGCCTGAAGCCGCTCCGTCGCTTCTTACCCCTGCTCAAGGCCTATCGCCTGCCCGTCGCCCTGGCCTTCCTGGCCCTGGTGGTGGCGGCCCTCGCCACCCTCAGCGTGCCGCTGGCGGTGCGCCGGGTCATCGACCACGGCTTCTCGGCCGAGGGCAGCCTCCTCATCAATCAATATTTCGCCGTCATGCTGGCCGTGGTGGCCGTCCTGGCGCTCGCCTCGGCCGCCCGCTTCTATCTCGTCACCTGGCTCGGCGAGCGTATCGTCGCCGACACCCGCGATCTCCTGTTCAAGCACCTCCTCGACCTCAGCCCCGCCTTCTACGAGGCGAACCGCTCGGGCGAGATCGTCTCGCGCCTCACCGCCGACACGACCCAGGTCAAATCGGCCTTTTCGACCTCGGCCTCGATCGCGCTGCGCAATCTTGTGATGCTGGTCGGCGCCGCCTTGATGATGGTGGTGACCAGCGCCAGATTGTCGGGCCTGGTCCTCCTCGCCATCCCGTTGATCGTGCTGCCGCTCATCTTCTTCGGCCGGCGGGTCCGCGCGCTGTCGCGCGAGGCGCAGGACACGCTCGCCCATTCGGCCGCCTACGCGCAGGAGCGCCTGCTGGCGGTGACGGCGGTGCAGTCCTTCGTCCAGGAGCTGACCGCCATCAAGGCGTTCAAGGACGCGACCGCCATTGCCTTCGACGCGTCGGCCAGGCGCACCCGCGCCCGCGCCTTCCTGACCGGGGCGATCATCTTCCTGTCGCTGGGCTCGGTGACGGCGGTGCTCTGGTATGGCGCGCGCGAGGTGATCTCCGGATCCATGTCGCCCGGCGCCCTCAGCCAGTTCGTGCTTTACGCCGTGCTGGCGGCGAGCGCGCTCGGCGAGCTGTCGCAGGTCTGGGGCGAGGTTCAGGCGGCTTCCGGCGCCGCGGAGCGCATCGCCGAGCTTCTCGATGAGAAGCCCGCCATCTCGGCGCCCCCTTCCCCCGTGCCGCTCCCCACCCCCGCCAAGGGCGAAGTGGTCTTCGACGCAGTGAGCTTCCACTATCCGACCCGGCCCGACGGCCCGGCGCTCGAAGACGTGAGCTTTTCGGTGGCGAAAGGCGAGACGGTCGCCCTCGTCGGTCCGTCCGGCGCCGGCAAATCGACGATCTTCGCTTTGCTGCAGCGCTTCTACGACCCGCAGACCGGCCGCGTGCTGGTCGACGGCGTCGATGTGCGCCTGGCCGATCCGCGCGCCGTCAGAGCGCGCATCGCGGTGGTGCCGCAGGAGACCGTGATCTTCTCAGGGAGCGTGCTCGACAATATCCGTTTCGGCCGGCCCGAGGCGTCCTTGGCCGAGATCAAGGCGGCGGCGCGCGCCGCCCGCATCGACGAATTCGCCGAACGGCTGCCGGAGGGCTACGACACGGAAGTCGGCGAGCGCGGCATCACTCTGTCGGGCGGTCAGCGCCAGCGCATCGCCATCGGCCGCGCCATCCTGCGCGACGCGCCGATCCTTCTCCTCGACGAGGCGACGAGCGCCCTCGATGCCGAGAGCGAAGCGCTGATCCAGGAAGCGATCACCGAGCTCACCCAGCATCGCACCACTTTGGTGATCGCCCATCGCCTGGCGACGGTGAGAAACGCCGGGCGCATTCTGGTTCTGGATGAGGGCCGTATCGTCGCCGAAGGCCAGCATGGCGAGCTCGCCCAGTCGAACCCGCTCTATTCGCGCCTGGCGAAGCTGCAGTTCAGCGCCCAGTCGGCCTGATCAACGTTCGGTGAGCTTGAGCTCGATGCGGCGGTTGCGCGTCTTGGCCTCTTCGCTGTCGCCCGGATCGAGCGGCTGGAATTCGCCGAAGCCCGCCGCCACCAGATGCTTGGGGTTGATTCCCTGCTGGATCAGGTAGTTGACGACGGCGATGGCGCGCGCCGAGGACAGCTCCCAGTTCGACTTGAAGGCCGTCTGGATCGGATCGGTGTCGGTGTGGCCGTCGACGCGCAGCACCCAGGCGATGTCGGGCGGAATCTCGGCCTCGAGCTCCTTCAGCGCCGTGGCGAGCTTGTTCATCTCGACGAGGCCCGCCGGATTGATGGTCGCCGAGCCCTTCGGGAACAGCACTTCCGACTGGAAGACGAAGCGGTCGCCGACCACCAGGATGTCCGAGCGCTGGCTCAGGATCTTGCGCAGCCGGCCGAAGAATTCCGAGCGGTAGCGGGTCAATTCCTGCACACGCTGCGCCAGCGCCGAATTGAGCCGCTTGCCGAGATCGATGATCTGCGCCTGGTCGGTGCGCGAGCGCGTTTCGGCATCGGCGAGAAGGCCGGACAGCGCCGCGATCTGCCGGCGCAAGGCGGCGAGCTGCTGGTTCAGCAGCTCGACTTTGGCGAGCGCATCGGCGGACAGCTGCTTCTCCTGGTCGAGCGCGGTGCGCAGGCCGGAAATGGTGGAGCCGGCGCTTTCGCCCTTGGTCTCTTCGCCCTCGAGCTGCAGCATGAGGTTGGACGATTTGGTCTTCTCGGCCTGGAGATCGTCGCCGAGCGTCGCCAGGTTGAGCTCGAGCTCGGCCTTGGCCGATTTCTCGAGGGCCAGGAGCTGGGTCAGCTCGGCGATCTGCGAGCGAAGCTGGCCGAGCGCGCTGTCCTGCCCCGAGATCTCGCGGGCCAGAAGGAACTGCGCGACGATGAAGACCGACAGGAGGAAGGTGATGACGAGCAGCAGCTGCGCCATCGCGTCGACGAAACCCGGCCAGTAGGGCGCATCGTCATGGCGCCGGCGCCGCGAAAGGGCTTGCGCCATGGGCTATTCGTCCTCGACGGCGGCGGCCTGGCTGAACCGGCTCGCCGGGCTCTGCGGCGGCTGCTTGGCGGCGCGCAGGATGAGCTTCTGCATCTCGTTCTGCTGGACCTGCTGGGCCTGCGCCCATTGCCGGACGATCTTCTGCTCCTCGCGCATCTGCTGAACGAGACTCGCCACGGCGTCGGCGAGTTTCTCCATGGATTCGCCGTCCTGGGCGGAGAGCGCCGGCATGCCCAGCGCCGAGGAGACCGGCGCCGGTGCTGGCGCCGATGGCGCCGGCTCGGCGGCCAGAGCCTCATCGAGAGTCTGGTTGATGCGCTCGATGCCCTTCTGCAGGCCCGCCATGTCGAGCCTGAGATAATGCGGTACGGCGAGCGATCCGCTTTCGCCGGCCTGGAGGTCGGTGATGGTCGACAGCCAGTCTTCGAGATCGTTGTAGAAGCGATTCTGCGCCTGGTTGGCCTGCAATTCGAGGAAGCCCAGGATCAGCGAGCCGGCGAGGCCGAAAAGCGAGGACGAAAAAGCGAGGCCCATGCCGGACAAAGGCGCTTCGAGGCCGCTTTTCAATTCCTCGAAGACGGTGGCTGACTGGGCCGAGGAGACGTCGAGCGCGCGGATCGCGTCGCCGACCGAGGTCACGGTTTCGAGCAGGCCCCAGAAGGTGCCGAGGAGGCCGAGGAAGATCAGAAGGCCGACCAGGTAGCGCGAGATGTCGCGCGCCTCGTCGAGACGGGAGGCGAGCGAATCGAGCAGCGAGCGCATCGACAGAGGCGACAGCACCGTCCGGTTGGGCCGGTCGCGGAAGAGTGTCGCCATCGGACCCAGCAACCGCGGCGTGTGAGTCGTATCGTGGTTCGGATCGTTGATCTTGAAGCTGTTGACCCAGCTGATCTCCGGCCACAGCCGCCAGACCATGCGGAAGGAATAGATGACGCCCAGGAGGAGCGCCCCGATGATCACGCCATTGAGGCCCGCATTGGCCATAAAGGCCCGTTGCATATGGGGAAAAAGCACGACCGCGAGGATGATGACGACCAGCATGAAGACCATCATGCGGACCAGATAGACTTTCGGCAGTTCGAGAACCGTATGTTCTTTGGCGTCGGTCATGGGTGGCTTTGCGAACCTCAGGGCGCGGTAAATGACCGTAAATCTAGACGATTGCGTGGCGGGTTAACAGCGAGACCGTGAAGCTTTCCGGTACCGGCTGGTTCAGCGCCTGCCCCTGGAGGCCTGTAGGACGGTCGGCGACGGGCCGCAAGACCTTCCTGGACCGCGAGCCTCCGGACGGCACAGCCTATAGCTGCCTCGGGAACTTATTCACGGTCGAGTCCTCAGATGGCGAGCGCCCAGTCGAGTTCCTTCGGCAGTTCGCCCCAGCAATAATCGACATGCAGCACGCGCCTGCGACGCTGCGAGGTCGAGGCGTCGCTGGCATGAAGCGCCAGGGCCTTCATGGCGAGCAGTCCGCCGGCTTTGACTTCGCACAATATGGCCTCGCCCTTCGCCGCGGCCGCCTTGACCTCGGCATCGCTCAGGCGGCCGAGACGATGCGTGCCGGGCAGCACTTTCAGCGCGCCATTGCCGGCATCGCAGTCATCGAGATGAAGGCGCAGGTTGAACATCTTCTCGAGCAGGCTCGCCGGCGCCTCGACATGCGGCCGGCCGCCTTTGACCGTCCAGGTGCCGAAGCCCTCGAGATCGATCCGGCGCTTCACCGCGATGACCCGGTCCTGGTGCCAGGGCAGATGCCAGTTGGCGGCGGGCGTCTTGTCGAAAGCGAGGACACGCACCGGCCTCGGCGCCGCGCCCGACAGCTCGCGCGCCCGCCGGCCGAGCGCGCCGTCCGGGCCGATCAAGGTCCTGACGGTCGCCGACAGCTCAAAGGGGCGCGCGCCGACCCGCACACCTGCCGCCTCGAACTCTTCTGCCAGCTTCGTGACGATATCGGCGCCGACGGCGTTCTCGCTGAGCGCGACGCCGTCGCGCTCGAAGTCGAACCCCATCAGGGATCAGCCCATCGCCTTGACGATCTCTTCCGTCATCTTCTTGGCGTCGCCGAACAGCATCATCGTGTTGTCGCGATAGAACAGCCCGTTATCGATGCCGGCATAGCCCGACGACATGCCGCGCTTGATGAACATCACCGTATTCGCCTTCCACACTTCGAGCACCGGCATGCCGTAGATCGGCGAGGCCGGGTCGTCCTTGGCGGCGGGATTGGTCACGTCATTGGCGCCGATGACGAAAGCGACGTCCGACTGCGCGAATTCGGAATTGATGTCCTCGAGCTCGAACACCTCGTCATAGGGCACGTTGGCTTCGGCCAGGAGCACGTTCATATGCCCGGGCATGCGGCCCGCCACCGGATGGATGGCGTATTTGACCGTGACGCCGGCCTTCTTGAGATGATCGGCCATCTCGCGCAGCGCATGCTGGGCCTGCGCCACCGCCATGCCGTAGCCCGGCACGATGATGACCGAGCCGGCGTTCTTCATGATGAAGGCCGCGTCGTCGGCCGAGCCCTGCTTGACGGGCCTCGCCTCACCCCCGCCCGCCGCGGCCGCGGTCTCGCCGCCGAAGCCGCCCAGGATCACGCTGATGAAGGAGCGGTTCATGCCCTTGCACATGATGTAGGAAAGGATGGCGCCCGAAGAGCCGACCAGCGCGCCGGTGATGATGAGCGCGGTATTGGCGAGCGTGAAGCCGATGCCTGCCGCCGCCCAGCCCGAATAGGAATTGAGCATCGAGATGACGACCGGCATGTCGGCGCCGCCGATCGGCACGATGAGCAGGAAGCCCAGAACCAGGGCGATGATGATGATCAGCCAGAAGGCCAGCGCGCTCTGGCTCGCGAAAAAGAGGTAGATGAAGACGAGCAGCGCCGCGCCGAGCGCGATATTGATGAGATGGCGGGCCGGCAGGATGATCGGCTTGCCGCTCATCCGCCCGTCGAGCTTCAGGAAGGCGATGATCGAGCCGGTGAAGGTCAAGGCGCCGATGGCGGCGCCAAGCGCCATCTCGATGCGGCTCTGGGCGTGGATCTCGCCATTGGTGGCGATGCCGAAGGCTTCCGGCGCATAATAGGCGGCGGCGGCCACGAAGACGGCGGCGAGACCGACCAGAGAGTGGAAGGCGGCGACGAGCTGCGGCATGGCCGTCATGGCGATGCGCTTGGCGGTGACCGCGCCGATGGCGCCGCCGATGGCGATGCCGGCGATGATGAGCCCCCAGGCGAACCCGCTCGCCGGCGCCGAAAGCAGCAGCGTCGTCACGATGGCGAGCCCCATGCCGATCATGCCGTAGAGATTGCCCTGGCGCGAGGATTCGGGGCTCGACAGGCCGCGCAGCGCCATGATGAACAGGGCGCCCGAGACCAGGTAGAGGAAGGCGGCGAGTGAAGCGCTCATGACTATTCCTTGACCAGCTCCATGGTGGCGTCCGGGAAGGCCACCGCTTCATATTCGGGATAAGCTTCGCGCAGGCTGGCGACCTGCTGGGCATCGCTGCCGCGCACCAGGTACCAGGCGCCGTCGTCGAGAAGCGCCAGCGTTGCCGAGCGCATGAGGGTCTTGCCCTCGCCCCCGGTCGTCATCACCGTCTCGGTCGGGATGAGCAGATAGGGTGTTCCATCCGCCACCTGCCCATGTTCGGCCCTGGCCATGTCCAGGGTGAAGGAATGAACCGGCAGCGCTTCCAGTGTCTGGCCGATCAGATCGCCCAGCGCCTTGCGGATGTCGTCCTCGCTCGCTTTGTCGTGCTCCGCCATCTGCTTGATGATGCGCGGCGGGATGGCCTTGACGAGAACCGCCACATCCTTGCCTTCCATCGCCTTGTCGTAGATCTCGACGGCGGCGCCGAGCGTCGTCGTCTCGGCATCGGTCAGATCGCGTGCCGGCACAGCGGGCGCGCCCGCGAAACAGAACAGCGCGGCGATGGCCGCGAGAAGACGCCCCCGAAGTCCCCTCAGTTGCGGCATCAGTGGCTCTTCGCCGACTTGGCGGCCGGGTCCTTCTTCTTGTACATCGCCAGCATGCGCTGGGTGACCAGGAAGCCGCCGAAGATGTTGACCGAGGCGAGGATGAGCGCCAGGAAGCCGAAGATCATCGCCAGCGTCGAGCCCGACGCGATGGCGCCGGCGCCGACCGCGAGCAGCGCTCCGACCACGATCACCGAGGAGATCGCGTTGGTGACCGACATGAGCGGCGTGTGCAGCGCCGGCGTGACGTTCCACACCACGTAATAGCCGACGAAGACGGCCAGCACGAAGATCGCGAAAAGCGAGACGAAGGGATCGATCGCATGTTCCATCGCAGGCAGGCCCCTCAGGATTTGAACATCTTGTGCACCAGCTCGCCGTCCTTGGCGACAAGCGTGCCGGTGATGATCTCGTCCGCCCAGTCGATCTTGAGCGCCCCCTCCTTGATCAGCGGATCGAGGAAGTTCAGCAGATTCTTGGCGTAGAGCGGCGAGGCATTGCCGGCGAGGCGGCCGGCCAGATTGAGATTGCCCATGATCGTCACGCCCTTGTGGAGGACGATCTCGCCCGGTTTCGACAGCGGGCAGTTGCCGCCGCGCTCGACCGCCAGATCGACGATCACCGAGCCGGGCTTCATCGTCTCGACCATTTCCTGGGTCACCAGCACCGGCGCCGGCCGGCCCGGAATGAGGGCGGTGGTGATGACGATGTCCTGGGTCTTGATATGCTCGGCGACGAGCGCCGCCTGCTTGGCCTTGTCCTCGGCCGAGAGCTCGCGGGCATAGCCGCCGGCGGTGGCCGCATCGGCGACGTCGGCGAAGACGAATTTGGCGCCGAGGCTCTTGACCTGCTCTTCCGTCGCCTTGCGCACGTCGGTCGCCGACACGATGGCGCCGAGGCGGCGCGCCGTGGCGATGGCCTGCAGGCCGGCGACGCCGACGCCCATGATGAAGACCTTGGCCGGCGGCACCGTGCCCGCCGCCGTCATCATCATCGGAAAGGCGCGGCCGAACTGCGCGGCGGCGTCGATCACCGCCTTGTAGCCGGCGAGATTGGCCTGCGACGACAGCACGTCCATCGACTGGGCCCGCGTGATGCGCGGCATCAGCTCCATGGCGAACAGGGTCAGGCCCTGCCTGGCGAGCGCCTCGAGGCCCGGCCGGTCGCCATAGGGGTCCAGGATGGCCGTCACCAGGGCGCCCTTCTTGAGCGAGCCCGTGGCCTGTGCTTCGGGACGGCGGACGCTGAGCAGGATGTCGGCATCCTTGCGCGCCGCCTCGCCATTGCCGATATTGGCGCCAGCGCCGGCGAAAGCGTCATCCGAAATGAAGGCGCCCTTGCCCGCACCCGACTCGACGGCGACGTCGAAGCCCTTCTTGACGAAGGCCTTGATGGTATCGGGCGTCGCCGCAACGCGGCTCTCGCCCGGGTAAGTTTCGGCTGAGACCGCGATCTTCATATGTCGGAGGTCCTAGCCGACGTTGACGGCGGTGATCAGTCCGAAAAGCACGAGGACACCGGCGGACAGGAGCCAGCGCTGCGAGCCCGAGCGCGCGTCGATCATGACGGCGATGCAGCCGACGATCAGGCCCGCGAAACCGATGAATACATTCAAGGACTTGCCGAAGGCGAAGGAGGCCAGCGCGACGAGCACGAAGCCGCAGATGATGCCGAGCGCCACCGAGCCCCGGATAAAGGCGCTATAGGTCCTGCGATGCGCATCCATATCCAGATGGTGGTCCACCGATTGCTCCGCCATGTCGGAAATCCCCTCAAAACCTTGGAATCTGAGGAGACTTACCTAGCCTAGAGCCTTACCCGCCGCAAGAACTGAGGCCCGGCGCGGCGATGAGTCCCACGGTCGCCTTCAAAATCCCGCAAAGGAAGGGCAATATCCTCATCGTTTCCCTGTCCGGACGGCGCATGCAACGGCGACTGCTTGTCCTTTGGCTGGTGTTTCTCCTGGCACTTCCGGGCTTTGCGGATCTTTGCCGGGCGCAAAATCCCGCACCGCCGGATATACTTTTCCTTACCCACCGCGCCCAAGCCGGCGATCCGGGAGCGATGATCGCGCTCGGCGAGGCCTATCTGGACGGCAACGGGGTCGAGCGGGATGTCGACATGGCCATCAGCCTGTTCGCCCCTCTCGCCCAAACCAAGGATCCCAATGCGATCTACCTGCTGAGCTTCGCTCTCAGGGAGAGAGGCAGGCCCGGCGATCTCAACAAAGCCTTGCGCCTCGCCGACATTGCCCTGGGCCTCGCGCGCAAGAGCGGCAGAGCGGATTTTCTCGAAGCCAACATCCAGTCGCAGCTCGGCTTCACCTATGAGAAGCTCGGTCGCTTCGAGGAAGCGATTGTCGCCTATGACGCCGCCCGTCGCATCTTCGAGCGCAAGTTGAGGCAGAACCACCCGCAGGTCGCCGGGGCCTATATGAATCTCGCAAATGGGCTCGCCGGCGCGGGCCGCCAGGAGGAATCGCTTGCCGCCACCGAGAAAGCCGTTGCGATCATTGTCCAGCTCATGGGACGCGACAACGAGCTCATCGGCAATCTCTATCAGAACGAGGCGATCAGCCTCATAAGCCTTGCCCGCTATGGCGAAGCGCTCGCAGCGCTCGATCGGGCCCAAGCCGTCTATGTCGGGCTGGGCGATCCCGCATCCGCAAAGATCGCCGATGTCCTGAAGACCAGGAGCCGCACCTACAACCTCTTGGGACAGAACCAGGATGCGGCCGAAGCGGCGCAGTCCGCTCTCGCGCTTTACGCCAAGGCCGCGTCTCCGGACCCGCGCACAGTGGCGGCGACGCGCAGCATACTGGGCCTCGCCTATCAAGGTCTGCAGCGCTACGACGCGGCACGCGCGGAGTATCGCGCCGCGGCGGAAATCTTGGAAAGCCACTACGGACCCGATCAGGTTGAGATGATGCATCCCCTCATCAATCTCGGCAATGTGGACGACGATCTCGGAGAGCATGAGGACGCCCTGACGAACTACCGGAGAGCGTTCAAGATCATCGTCGATACCTATGGGCCCGATCACCCCGAGGCCGCCACCATGCTCGCCCGCATCGGCAACACATCGCGCAAACTCCATCGCTACGATGCGGCGCTCGACGACGGCCTGCAGGCATTGCTCATCCAGACGGGCGCCAGCAGCGCGGATGTCGACAATCAGCGCTATACGTATCGGATGCTGGCACGCGCTTCGAGGGCCAGAGGCGCCCGGGCGAGCGCCGTCTTTTTCGCCAAGCAGGCCGTCAATGCACATCAGGACGTCCGCGCCCGCAACGGAAATCTGTCGGACATGTTACGCGCCAAGCTCGGTCAGAGCTTTCAGCCTTCCTATCTTCTGCTCTCGGAACTGCTGCTCGAAGACGGCCAATACTCCGAGGCACAGTTCGTCGGCGGCCTGCTCAAGCAACAGGAATTCTACGAATTCACACAAAATGGCACCGGCCGGTCGCCGGCAGATCCCGATATCGAACCAGGCAATGTCCGCCTCACAGCGGCCGAGGAGAAACTTCAGGCCGACATACGGTCCGCCATGACCCCTGTCTTCCAGATTGCCGCCGAGATCAGGGAGTCGATGGCCACACGCGAGGCGGCGGGAATATCGGAGGACGAATATCGGTCCCGGCAGCAGACCCTGAAACTCAGGCGAGATCAGGCGGTGCGCGCCTTCCTCTCAGCAACCCGCAGCCTCATCGGTCGCTTTGAATCCGCAAATCTCCTGGCGCGAAAGGCGAAGTTCGAATCCGGACAGCGTTACGCCCAGCGGATCGAGGCCGATCTCCGCAGCATGGGCCCCGACACCATTCTCCTCCAGATCATAAGCCTCGAGGACGGACTTTATTTCTTCGTGAGCAAGGCCGGCCACGAGACGATCCGGCGCAAGGTGCCGATCAGCCGTCCGGAACTCGCCAGACTGGTCTTCACGGCCATTGACGCCGTCAAGAGCCGGCGCGATGACGCGAAGGGCCAACTCGCCGGCCTCTATGATCAACTCATCAAGCCGGTGCGCCCCGACCTCGATGAGGCCGTCATGCGCGGCGACGCGGTTGCGCCAGTCCTGCTCCTCGATCTGTCCGGCTTCCTGCGCTACGTCCCCTACGCGGCGCTTCACGACGGCAAGCGGTATCTCATCGAGGATTTCGCGCTGGCACTCTACAATCCGGCCAATCGCACGAAATTCACCGCGATGCGCCGCGGCAAGCTCAACGGCGCGGGCTTCGGCGTGACACGGGAGCATCCTGGCTTCGCGGCGCTGCCCGGCGCCGCGCGCGAACTCGCCGCCGTCATTGGTGTTGTCGGCGGCACGCCCAAGCTCGATGATGCATTCACTGCGAAAAGCCTGGCGCGGACACTATCGTCGGAGACCCAGATACTTCATATCGCCAGTCACTTCCGCTTCCGACCCGGCAACGAAACCAATTCCTATCTACTTCTCGGCGATGGCAACGGCCTGACCCTCAACCAATTGCGGACCCAGAAAAGATTTCGCTTTCGGGGAACCGAGCTCCTCACACTGTCAGCTTGTGAGACTGCGCTTGGCGGCGGCGCCGAGGGCGAGGAGATCGAGAGCCTCGGCATGCTGGCGCAGGCCAAGGGCGCCTCCGCCGTCCTTTCGACGCTATGGCAGATCGCCGACGACTCCACCGCTACACTGATGACGGATTTCTATGACGGGCTGATCAGACAAGGCCTCGATAAGGCTCACGCCTTGCGGCGCGCCCAACTCGAGCTGCTGCGCGGCCACCGGGAGTCTACTACTCTCGCCAGCCGTGCCATGACAGTCATCGAAGACTCTGGCGGGACGACAGACACAGCCGCTACCGCACATCCCTATTACTGGGCCGCCTTCATCCTGATGGGGAACTGGAAATAAGCTCGGCCGCCCCGAGCGCCGCCGCTTGGCGCGCCGCCACGCCATCGACGCTGAAGCCTTCCAGCGCCTCGTTGAACAGCCGGTAGAAATTGAGCTCGGCGCGGAGATGAATGAACACCCCGCCGAGCCCGATCGCGGCGCGGTCCATGAACACGAATTCGCGCGGCACCTTGACCGGCCCCTTCTCCTTCAGCGCCCGATGCACGGTGAAAGCCTGGCGGCGGCCATATTCCGCCGGCGATACGCCGTCGGCGATGGCGCGCACCCGGTCTTCCATCAGGGGGCCGTAGATGAAGCGCGCCCAGATATTGAGGATGTCGATCAATTCGTTGCTGAGATTCTGGAAGCCCCAGGTCTCATAGGCATGCACGATGCGGGCGCGGTCGTCGGCGCGGAGCCCGTGATAGAGATCGACGACGCCCTCGACGAAGCGCGGCGGGAAGATGCGGATGCAGCCATAGTCGAGGAGATTGAGGCCGTTGGGCCTGCCGGTCTCGTCGAGCGACGCCGAGTAGTTGCCGAGATGCGGATCGCCATGGATCACGCCATGGCCGCAGAACGGCGTCCACCAGGCCGCGAAAAGATTGCGGGCGAGCAGATTGCGCGTGTCGAGATCATGCTCCTTGAACTCGAGCAGCCGGCGCCCTTCGAGCCAGCCCATGGTGATGAGCCGGCGCGTCGACAGCTGCGGCTCGACCGCCGGCACGTGGATCGCCGGATGGCCTTTGAGGATTTCCGTATAGAGGCGGATATGCTTCGCCTCGCGCACATAATCGAGCTCCTCGCGCAAGCGCGCCGCGATCTCCTCGCCGATCTCGCTCGTATCGATCGCCGGCGACATGCGCCGATGCAGTGCGAAGATGATGTTGAGCTGCTTGAGATCGGCCTCGACCGCCGAATCCATGTCGGGATATTGCAGCTTGCAGGCGAGCGGCCGGCCGTCATGCGATGAGGCGCGATGCACCTGGCCGAGCGACGCCGCATGCGCCGCCTCGTGCGAGAAATCGGCGAAGGACTTGCGCCAGTCGGGACCGAGCTCGGCCGCCATGCGTCGCTTGACGAAGGCCCAGCCCATGGCGGGCGCCTGCGACTGGAGCTGCGCCAGCTCGGCCGCGTAAGCCGCCGGCAATGCGTCGGGAATGGTGGCGAGCAACTGCGCCACCTTCATCAGCGGGCCTTTGAGATTGCCCAGCGCCTCGGCGAGAAGCTGGCCTTCCGCCGATGTTCCGCGCTCGCCGCCGAGCAGCCTTCCGGCGGCGATGCGCGCAACGGCACTGCCGACACCCGTTCCGACATTGGCGTAGCGGAGCAGACGTCCGGTCAGGCTGTTCTCGTCGTCCGCCACCTACGCCCTCACGCGGCTTCCATCGCCTCGAGCTCGTCGATGAAGCCCTCGATGACCTTGAGCCCCTTCTGCCAGAAGGCAGGGTCGCTCGCATCGAGGCCGAAGGGCTTCAGCAATTCGCTGTGATGCTGGGTGCCGCCCGCTTTCAGCATGGTGAAGTATTTCGCCTGGAAGCCTTCGGCGCTTTCCTGGTAGCGCGCATAAAGCGAGTTCACCAGGCAGTCGCCGAAAGCATAGGCATAGACATAGAAGGGCGAGTGGATGAAGTGCGAGATATAGACCCAGAAGGTCTCATAGCCTTCCGAGAAGGCGATGCCCGGCCCCAGGCTCTCGCTTTGCACCTCGAGCCACAGCGCGTTGATCTGGTCGGCGGTGAGCTCGCCTTCCTTGCGCGCCAAGTGAATCTTGCGCTCGAACGTATAGAAGGCGATCTGGCGCACCACCGTGTTGAGCATGTCCTCGACCTTCTGGGCGAGCATGGCCTTGCGCTTCTTCGGGTCCTTCGCCTGCTTGAGCAGCGCCTGGAAGGTGAGCATCTCGCCGAAGACGGACGCCGTCTCGGCCAGCGTCAGTGGCGTCTGCGCCATGAGCGCGCCCTGGCCGGCGGCGAGCACCTGATGCACGCCATGACCGAGTTCGTGCGCCAGCGTCATCACGTCGCGCGTCTTGCCCATGTAGTTGAGGAGCACATAAGGATGCGCCGAGGGCACCGTCGGATGAGCGAAGGCGCCCGACGTCTTGCCGGGTCTGACCGGCGCGTCGATCCATTTCTTGTCGAAGAAGCGGCCGGCGATCTCGGCCATCTCCGGCGCGAAGCCCTTATAGGCATCGAGCACGGTGGCCTTCGCATCGTCCCACGGAACCTCGCGTGTGTCTTCCTGGGGAAGCGGCGCATTGCGGTCCCAATGGTCGAGTTTCGCCTTGCCGAGCCACTTGGCCTTCATCTGATAGTAGCGATGCGACAGGCGCGGATAGGCCGCGCGCACCGCCTCGACGAGGGCCGCCACCACTTCCGGCTCGACGCGGTTCGACAGATGGCGCGCATCGGCGATGTCCTTGAAGCCGCGCCAGCGGTCGGAAATCTCCTTGTCCTTGGCGAGCGTGTTGGTGATGTGCGTAAATAGACGGAGATTCTTCTTGAAGGTCTGAGCCAGCGCTTCGGCACCGGCTTTGCGCTTTGCTTCATCCGGATTCATCATCAGCGTCAGCGTCGGCTCCAGCGACAGTTCTTCGCCATCGACGGTGAAGCGCATCTCGGCGAGGCTCTCGTCGAAGAGCCGGTTCCAGGCCGAATAGCCGGTCTGCGACTTCTCGAGGAAGAGCTCCTCGATCTTGTCGTCGAGCTGATAGGGCTTCTCCATGCGCAGATTGTCGATCCACGGCCGGTAATGCGCCAAGGCCGGAACTTTGAGCTTCTCGGCCAGGGCTTCATCGGCGATCTTGTTGAGCTCGAGTTCGAAGAACAGGAGGACGGTCGAGATATTGGTGAGCCTGGCGCTGACATCGCCATAGAATTTCGCCCGCCCCGGATCGGTGGTGTCGCCGACATAATAGAGCTGCGCATAGGAGCCGGCGCGGCCGAGAAGGTCGCTCAGGCCCTCATACGCCTCGAGCGCCTTGGCGAGGTCACCGCCGGCAAGGCCGGCGAGCTTGCCCTTGTAAGCCTCTGCGAAAGCCTTCGCCTCCTCCTCGCCGCGCTTCATGTCGGCGGCGAAAGCCGGATCGTCCGGCGCGGCATAGAGATCGGCTAGATTCCATTCGGGCAGCGGGCCCAGCTTCTTGGCGGCGGCAGTGTCCATGATCCATCCGTTCGATTGTTTTGCTGCTCATATGGCCCATGCATGTGACCTCGGCAATAAGGCGAAACCACACCACATGACGCTAGGCCACTTTCATACGGCACTGGACAGCGCGCCGAACTGTCCCCATTCTCGCCAAGTCCTTAATGTGCCCTTTACCCTTCTTTGCCACAGTTGACCGTGAGACGGGGGGAAGGCCGGAATGCTGCTGGGCGGCGCGCATTCCAAGACGGCTTTTGTCCCGAACGGCCATATAATCTGAGTGGTGTCGGTCAAGCATGACAGCGCGCGTTCTTATTGTTGAAGACGATCCAGCCCAAAGGCGCATCCTGGAAGAGATGATGAAACGCTTCGGCTTCGAAGCGGTGAGCGCCGACAGCGGCGCCAAAGGGCTCGACATATTGAGCGGCCCGACGGGCGGCCAGATCGAGCTCGTCATCCTCGACCTCATGATGCCGGGCATGGACGGGCTCGAATTCCTCGAGCGCATGAACGGCGTGCGCGGCCATATTCCGGTGATCGTGCAGACGGCGCAAGGCTCGATCGAGACCGTCATCAAGGCGATGCGCGCCGGCGCCGACGACTTCGTCGTCAAGCCGATCTCGCCCGAGCGCCTGCGCGTTTCGGTGCAGAACCTGCTCAAGGTCAACGCGCTGACCGAGGAGGTCAAACGCCTCAACAAGAAGGTCGGCGGGGCCCTGACCTTCGACGATCTTATCGCTTCCTCCGCCGGCATGGCCGGCGTCATCCGGCTCGGCCGGCGCGGCGCCCAGTCCAACATCCCGATCCTCATCGAAGGCCAATCGGGCGTCGGCAAGGAGATCATCGCCCGCGCCATTCACGGCGAGAGCGAGCGGCGCGGCCGCAACTTCGTCGCCGTCAATTGCGGCGCCATTCCGGAGAACTTGGTCGAAAGCATCCTGTTCGGCCATGAGAAGGGCTCCTTCACCGGCGCCACCGCCAAGCATATCGGCAAGTTCCAGGAGGCCGATGGCGGCACCCTGTTCCTCGACGAGGTGGCCGAGCTGCCGCTTGACATGCAGGTGAAGCTGCTGCGCGCCATCCAGGAAGGCGAGATCGACCCGGTCGGCTCGCGCAAGCCCACGAAGATCAATATCAGGCTGATCTCGGCCACCAACCGCAACATGATCGAAATGGTCAAGGCCGGCCAGTTCCGCGAGGATCTCTATTACCGGCTGAACGTCTTTCCGGTGATGGTGCCGCCGCTCAAGGACCGCAAGGACGACATCCCGGCGCTGGTCAACCACTTCATCACCCGCTTCGCCGCCGAGGAAGGCCGCAAGGTGCACGGCATCGATCCCAAGGCGCTGGCGATGCTGCAGCTCTATAGCTGGCCGGGCAATGTCCGCCAGCTCGAGAACACGGTGTTCCGCGCCATCGTCCTGTGCGAGGGCGACACCCTGGAAATCCAGGACTTCCCGCAGATCGCCTCGCTGGTCGAAGGCTACGAGGTGAAGATCCCGGAACTCCCGGCAACCCCGGCGCCGGCAATGGCGGCCGCCGCGGCGGGCCCCTCCCGCTCGACCGGATCGGTCATCTCGGACGGCATGGCGATCGGTATCCCGGCGGTCACCGATGGCGGCCACATCCGCAAGCTCGAGGAGATCGAGGCTGACATGATTCGCCTGGCGCTCCACCGCTATCGCGGCCAAATGTCGGAAGTTGCACGCAAATTGGGCATCGGCCGATCGACCCTTTACCGCAAGATGCGCGACCTCGGCCTCGACGACGGCGAAAACGGCCGTTCGACCGCCTGACCGGGTTGCGGCAAAAACGTGACAGTCCTGGTTTAATGCAACCCGGGGAACCTCTGACCGTTGAAATGCCATGAAGCCGCGGTTAGCTAAGGCGGCAACTATGGGAGTTTACCGATAATGCGGCTGCGGCGGGGATTGGCGGGCACCTCTGCGCTCGTTCTGGCTTTGTGTCTGACGGCGCCGGTAGCCTTCGCCGAGCGCGACACGCATTCGCCCAGCCGGATCAGCAAATCGGGCTCCATCTTCGATTACTTCAAGCGCAAGCGCGAAGAGCGCCGGAAGGAAGTGCGGCGCTACCGGGAACCGGGCCCCCGCATCCAGAATGCGCCGTCGATCGAAGTCGACAAGCCCGAACCGCCCCTCGTCTATCAGCCGGAAAAGCTCGAGGCCCTTCGCGCCGAGAGTTTTGCCGAAGCCGAGCCCGGCGAGCCCTTGGCCCAGGCGGTTTACCGCGAATTGCAGAGCCGCGAGGCCGCCCCGCGCGTCACCCGCGACGAAAAGACGGCGATCATCGAACTGTACCGGACCAACGGTTTCAGGCCGCTATGGACGACGGCCGACGGCCTCGACCAGCGCGGCCAGGCCGTGCTCGGCCTCCTGGCGAAGAGCGCCGATGAGGCGATGGAGCCGGCCGACTACCTGCCGCCGGCGCTCGGCGCCTTCAGCGACAGCCCGGCCTCTTTCAAAGGCGACATGGTCCATCTGGCCAGGCTCGATCTCGGCCTCACCGCCATGGCGCTCAAATATGCCCGCCATGCCTCGGGCGGCCGGATCATTCCCAACCGCCTGACCAAATACAATGACATCACCCCGGAACCGGTCGCTCCCGGCACCGCCATCAAGGTTCTGGCCTGGAGTCCCTTCCCGGTCGAATATCTGAACGGCCTTCAGCCAAAGCACCCGGCCTATGCGCTGTTCAAGGCCGAACTTGCCCAGAAGCGGGCCCAGCTCCATGCGGCGGAGAGCGAGACCATTCCGCTCGGGCGCCGGGTGAAGCCGGGCGAAAAAGACCCGCGCATCGTCCTGGCGCGCCATCATCTCGAGCGCCTCGGCTATCTGACCGCGGCCGGCGGCGGGCCGGAAGTCGTTCCCGCCGCCCCCGGCGCCGGCGCGGCGGATCCTCTGGAGATTCTCGACGCCGATGTCGCGGCGGCCCTCAAGGCCTTCCAGGCCGAAGCGCAGATCAAGGCAACCGGCGCCCTCGACCAGGCGACGGTCAACGCCCTCAACGGGCGCAGCGAGGCGCGCATCATCGCCAAGCTCGGCTACAACATGGAGCGCCTGCGCTGGCTGCCGAAATCGCTCGGCAGCAAATATGTCTTCGTCAACCAGGCCGCCTATCAGCTCGAGGTCGTCGACCACGGCCGCGAAGTGTGGCGCACCAAAGTCATCATCGGCAAGGCCAACACCCAGACGGTGGCGTTCCACGACAAGATGGAAACGGTGGTGTTCAACCCGTCCTGGGGCGTGCCGCCCTCGATCATCAAGAACGAAATGCTGCCGATTCTCCGGCGCGATCCGTCCTATCTCGACCGGCTTGGCTATCGCGTGATCACCAGAAACGGCCAGATCGTGCGGTCGAGCTCGGTCAACTGGTCGGCCTACAGCAAGGGCGTTCCCTATTCCATTCAGCAGCCGCCGAGCGACGACAACGCGCTGGGCGAAGTGAAATTCCTGTTCCCGAATTCACACAGCATCTATTTCCACGACACGCCGGCGCGCTCGCTGTTCGAGCGCTCCGCCCGGGCTTTCAGCCATGGCTGCGTGCGCGTGGAGAATCCGCGTATCTTCGCCGAAACGCTTCTGAAACTTGATGCTGAAGAAGTTGCCAAGCGCATCGACAGCGGCGTCAGCCAGAGCGCCCGGGTCCGCGACGACATCAAGGTCCATCTGACCTATTTCACCGCCTGGCCCGACCAGACCGGCAGAATCGTTTACTATGACGACGTCTATGGCCGCGACCAGCGCATGGAAACCGCCTTCTCGGCCACGGCTGTGGCGGCAAGGTGACTTGGGGAACTGCCGCAGAGTCAGCCCGCCTTTTTTGTTTAAGCCCCTGTTAATGATAGTGATTTAGGTTACTTATCGACAGGATGGCTGCCTAAGAGTAGCCGTATTCTTGTCGCAAGCATTGAACTGGTGTAATCCGTTTCTGGGACGGGTGACCATTGTTTTCGGGACAATAGCAAGGGGAACCGGGGTTCAGCCGGTCTAAAAGTGAGTATGGGTTTCCTGGCCGCTGAAAACGGACACCGTGGATCATTGACCTCGCGCGCGAAACGGATTGCTTTCACGACATTTTTGGCCGGTTCCCTTGCCGCCGGACTGTGGTTCGGATTCGGCAATGGCGAGGCCACCGCCGGCGGTGAAACCCGTACCCTGTCCCTCTACCAGACCCACACGAAGGAAAGCCTGACCGTCACCTACAAGGTGAACGGGCGCTACATCCCTTCGGCCATGGAAAAGCTCAATTACATCCTGCGCGACTGGCGCCGGAATGAAGTCATCCGCATCGACCCCAAGACCATCGACCTGGTCTGGGAGCTGCATGCCGACCTGGGCTCCACCCGGCCCGTCCATATCGTTTCCGGCTTCCGCTCGCCCAAGACCAATGCCTTCCTGAAGCGCATCGGCCGCAATGTGGCGAAGAAGAGCCAGCACATGGTCGGCAAGGCCATCGACATCTATTTCCCCGACGTTCCGACCCAGCGGGTCCGCAACAGCGCGCTCGTCCGTCAGGTCGGCGGCGTCGGCTATTACCCGACCTCCGGCCAGTATGGCTTCGTCCATGTCGACTCGGGCAAGGTCCGCATGTGGCCGCGCGTGTCGCCGAGCCAGCTGGCCAAGATTTTCCGCGACTACCGCAAGACCGTCGGCGCCCGCCGCAACGCCCAGGACCAGGTCATGGTGGCGACCTCCGAGTCGCAGCCCGATCACGGCGCCATGAAGGCGAAGCTGGCCTCGATCGCCAACAGCTATGGCGGCGAGGATGACGAGGATGCCGGCGCCGCCGAGACCACCGCCGCGGCGGTCGAGGCGGAAGCCAAGACCCCGGCCCCGACGCCGCGCGCCAAGCCGGTGATCCAGCGCCCGGTCGAGGTGGTCGAAGCCTATCCGGTGCCGCTGCCCCGGCCGAAGCCCATCGAAGTCCTGATGATGGCCGCCGCCAATATGCAGATCCAGCCCGCCTCGGCCCCGGCCAAGGGCGTCGAGACCAATTTCAAGTCGCGCATCTATACCGACAGCGACAATCTGGGCCCGGTGGCGGGCGCCGAGTCGATGGTCGAGGAGCCCGACGTCACCCAGACCGCCAATGTCTCCGCCAAGGGCAGCTTCGCCGACTCGCTGCGTGACGGCACGGCGGAAGATGTTCCGCTGATCCGCCCGCTCGCCGCTTCCGCCGGCAATGACGACCTCTTCTGGTGGCCCAAGCAGCTGACCTTCAGCCCCGACCAGGCGATCCGCCGCGACGGCGCGCCGCAGGAAGTTGTCCCGGATGACAGCGAGACGATCGCCGAGATGGCCGCCCCGCAGCTCTCCTCGTCCTCGACCCTGATGATGGCGCAGGCCAATGCCGCGACGCCGTCCGTCATGCCGTCGCTGCAGAGCGTGACCAGCGGCAAGGGCGACATGCTCGAGGTCAACCGCTCCGCCAAGGGCAGCATGCTGATGAACGAGCCGGTCGCGATGCAGAAGAAGCGTCAGACCCTCGGCCAGTTCATCGAAGACATCAGCGACAGCAACTGATCGTCCGATCATCTTTTTCGGAGAAAACCGGAGAGCAGACATGTACCTGCTTTCGAGAGAGGCTTGAGCACGCATCGCCCACTCTCCGGTCACCTTCCCTGGGCTGGGACCAGGGAAGCCTCAGGCGCCTTTCGCACGGCGCGAACGGCGCGGTGACGCCGAGATAAGCGCGCGCCGACCATCGGGTCAATCGATCGCATCATCGCTTCCTGCATATTCGAAAGCCGTCGTGTCTTTCACGCAACAGAATGCGGTGCACGGATTGGAGCGCTTCGCGCCGGCCGCAGCATGACTTCGCTTCGCGCATAAGGCCCTGTGTATCTTGAGAAAATCATGACCAGGGTCAGAGACGGAGAATCAGCTCTGATCGACGGGCTCGATGGCGCCTTCCGCCAGTAGCCGGTCTTCGGCATGGGCGAGATAACGTCCCTGGAGGGCGAGAATGACCGTGTCGGTTTTGCCGGCGGCGACGGGCCAAGCGCGGCCGGGGTGGTCCCGCCCGAACAATTCCTGTGCCCGCTCGAGGATCAGCTGCGCCCGCTTGTCCATTTCGGCACAGACCGTTTGAGCGACAGGCCTATCACGCGACGCCCAGGATCTTGAGCGCCGGCAGCACGATCAGCAGGCCGACGGTCAAACCGCCGCCCGCCATGCGCAGCAGCATTTCGACAACGGCAGCCTTCTGAACAGGGGGTCGGCTCGCCGGCTGGTAATGCGTCATCGTGGTGCCCTCCACTGTCAAAGGGCGGGCTTGTGCGTACCGGCCGTCACGTCGCGCCCGCTCCAGATGGCCGAACGCCGATCGGACGGGTTGGTTCCTACCGCCCGAAAAAAAATTTAGGCCGCTTCTTCCGTCGGCAGCATTCCCAGCGCATTCAGATAGAGGTCGAGGATCGCTTCCTCCTCCTCGCGCTCATGCCGGTCCTTCTTGCGCAGCGAGATGACCTTGCGCAAGATCTTGGTGTCGAAACCATTGGCCTTGGCCTCGGCATAGACCTCCTTGATATCGCCCGCGATAGCCTTCTTGTCCTCTTCGAGCCTTTCGATGCGCTCGACGAGGCTCTTGAGCTGGCCTTGGGCAAAACTGGTCTTGGCGTCCATGGAGGAATCCTGAGCTGAATCTAATGCTTATGGGTTGACTTGAAGGCCGCGTCCTGGGCCGGGCTCGCCTCGCGCTGATATTTGGCCTTCCAGTCGGCATAGGGCATGCCATAGACGCGCTCGCGCGCGTCCTCGCGCGAAACTTCGAGGCCCTTCGCCCTGGCCGCCTCCTCATACCAGTTGGACAGGCAGTTCCGGCAGAAGCCCGCCAGGTTCATCAGATCGATATTCTGAACGTCGGTCCGCCCGCGCAAATGCTCGACAAGCCGGCGGAACACCGCGGCTTCGAGCTCGGTCTGGGTCTTCGGATCGGTCATCATGAGCCACCTTTCATATACTCTTCGAGGATGGGCGCCAGCCGCGATATCCACTCATCCACACCTGATTGCCAGGCGATCAGATCCTGGCGGATTTCGATGAGCCCGTGCCGCACATCCCGGCTTGTCCCATGGGTATATAGGGTGTCGCCCTCGAGCGCGCCGGAATAGGGCTCATTGTCCCCGACACAGAGGTCGCCCTGGGCCCGGAAGGCCTCCAGGAGGTAGCCGGCGAAGCGCCGGTCGGTGTCCCACAGCACGCCCACATGCCAGGGCCGCGCGACGCCCTTCCAGAAGGGCGTGAAGCTGTGGATGGACACCAGGACGGGATCGACGCCGAGCGCCAGAGCGCGCTCGATCTCGGCCGTGATGGCGGCATGATAGGGCCTGTGGAACCGGGCGATGCGCCGCTCCCGCTCGGCCTCGTCGACCAGGGCGTTGCCGGGCACGACGGCGCCGTCCGAGACCCGCATGATGAGGGTCGGGTCGTCGGCGCCGCGATTGGGGTCGATGAGAAGGCGCGAATAGGTCGCCATCAAAGCCGGGCAGCCGAGCGCCGAGGCAAGCCCGCGCGTCACCGCCTCGACCCCTATGTCATAGGCGATATGGCGCTCGAACTGCTCCGGCGGCAGCCCCAGGGCGCCATATTCAGGCGGTATCGTGTTGCGGGCATGGTCGGCGAGAAGGATCAATCCCCGCTTCAAATTCCCGTCAACTCTGGCAAAACTATCATTAAGGCTTGTTTCAAACATTGCAGGTTTTATAGGGGGTCCCATTCGGCCAGTCATCATCTTGCCAAACTTGACGGGAGGACTGGTCGTGGCACAACTTGGCATGCCGCAGGCCCGCCGGTGTTGACGCCTGTTCTTTGACAGGGAATGTTATGATCGATTCGCTAGTATCTCCGGAGTCCACGGGACGGATGGCACAGTTTTCGGCAATATTGGCTACCGCAATCTTGGCCTTGGCCTTCATGGCGCAGGATGCCAAGGCCGACCTCAAGCTTTGCAACAAGACCGAGAGCCGCGTCGGCGTGGCGCTGGGCTACAAGGACAAGGACGGCTGGGCGTCCGAGGGCTGGTGGAATATCGGCGCCAATGGCTGCGAGACCCTGCTCAAGGGTCCGCTGATCGCCCGCTACTATTACATTTTCGCCGTCGACTATGACAAAGGCGGCTCCTGGGGCGGCAAGTCGATGATGTGCACCAGGGACAAGATCTTCACCATCCGCGACATCGGCAACTGCACCGAACGCGGCTACAACAAGACCGGCTTCTTCGAGGTCGACACCAAAGAGGAAACCGATTGGACGATCTCCCTTTCCGGCGAGAAGACGAACGCCACCGGCGGCGCGCAATCCCAGTGAGGCGCAATCGCAGCGTCAAGGTGATCGCCACTCTCGGGCCTGCCTCCTCCAGCCCGGAGATGATCGAGAAGCTGTTCCTCGCCGGCGCCGACGTCTTCCGCATCAATATGAGCCACACCTCGCACAAGCTGCTCGAGGAGCTGCATGGCGCGATCCGTCAGGTGGAACAGAAGCTCAACCGGCCGATCGGCATCCTGGCCGACCTCCAGGGCCCCAAGCTGCGCCTCGGCACCTTCCAGAACGGCGAGGTCCGCATCACCGCGGGGCAGACCTTCACATTCGACACCGATCCGGCGCCCGGCGACGCGACGCGCGTCCATCTGCGCCATCCGGAGATCTTCTCGGCGGTCAAGGTGGGCGACAACCTGCTCGTCAATGACGGGCGCCTGCGCGTCGAGATCACCGATGTGGCGCCTGACCGGATCACCACGCGGGTGATCTTCGGCGGCGTCATGTCGGACAAGAAGGGCCTCAACCTGCCCGACACGATCCTGCCGATCCCGGCCCTGACCGAGAAGGACCGCGCCGATCTCGACTTCGCCGCCCATATCGGCGTCGACTGGATCGCCCTTTCCTTCGTGCAGCGACCCGACGACGTCGCCGAGGCGCGCAAGCTCATCGCCGGCCGCGCCGGCGTCATGGCCAAGATCGAGAAGCCCTCGGCGCTCAACGTGCTGCAGGACATCCTGGAGATCTCCGACGGCATCATGGTGGCCCGCGGCGATCTCGGGGTCGAATTGCCGCTCGAAACCGTGCCGGCCCGCCAGAAGCAGATCACCCGCGCGGCGCGCCGCGCCGGCCGCCCGGTCGTGGTCGCGACCCAGATGCTCGAATCGATGATCGTCGAGCCGGTGCCGACCCGCGCCGAGGTCTCGGACGTCGCCACCGCCGTCTATGAGGGCGCCGACGCCATCATGCTCTCGGCCGAAAGCGCCACCGGCAAATGGCCGGACAAGGCCGTCGCCACCATGGACGCGATCGCCCAGTCGGTCGAGAACGACGCCTTCTACCGCGGCATCATCACCGCGCAGAGGAGCGAGCCCGAGCCGACCAGCGCCGACGCCATATCGGCGGCGGCCCGCCAGGTCGCCGAGACGCTCAATCTCTCGGCCATCGTCTGCTACACGGCCTCGGGCTCGACCGGCATCCGCATGTCGCGCGAGCGCCCCGACGTGCCGATCATCGCTTTGTCGCCGATCACCGCCACGAGCCGCCGGCTCGCTCTGGTCTGGGGCCTGCACTGCGTGCTCACAGACGACGCCCATGATCTCGACGACATGGTGTCGCGCGCCTGCGACATCGCGCAGGCCGAAGGCTTCGCCGATCCGGGCGAGCGCATCATCATCACCGCCGGCGTTCCGCTCGGCACGCCCGGCGCCACCAACATGCTTCGCGTCGCCTATCTCAACCGCGACTAGCTCCGCTGTAGGCCCGCTGTAATTACAGCGGCGATAACAGCGGGTTATCAGCAATCTACAGCGGTTTACAGCGGGCCTTCGCGAGGATCGGGAAGCAGCGGGCGCGGGACGCCCCCGCGCGCCTATCGGGAATGCTGCTCCCGGCGCGCCCATCGATGCAAGGGCGACCAGCGAGGAGCAAACGGGAAGGCTTGAAGCGGCCCGCCAAACAAAGGGACGGCGATCTGTTTGCATGGCGGGCCGCCGCCTTTCAGATCGCCTCCGAAAGGCTTCGCGAATTATATCGGGGGCCCGATGTATTTCAACAGGGATGATCGGCCAGCGATGACTCGAGATCGCCACCGGTCCGCTCGCCCATGGGCAGGTTTCGGATTTGGATGGGAATTGAATCGATATTGGCCGCATTTTTGCCAAGCCGTTGCGATGCTATCGATGCCCATGGATCAGTCTGCGAAAAGAAGGCGTCGGCCGTCAGATCCGCAACCGAAGCCACTTCCATCTCCATCCCAGGACGATGTGGCCGATGCCATCGTCATCGCCGAGCTCAGAAAGTGGATCGAGGCGCTCAATCCGCAACAGCGAGCTCCGGCGAAGAGAAGAACGTCCCGGATCGTTTCGAAATCGCAACAGCCGACCGCCCGGGCCCCGGAAAGCCGCTGAGCGCGGATATTCGCGCGGGTGATGATTCCTGCCTCGCCACGTGCGCGCCAGGCGATCGCGATAGTCATGGCCTCGCCGGCCCCTGGAGGCTGAAGACATTCAGCTCTCGGGACATTGGCCCGAGGTCCAACTAGCCCTCCTCTCCTCAGAGGCATTAGCGTGCAGGCGCAGGAGTATGGCCGATGACCGGCAGCACGTCATCCTTCCCCTCGTCCCTTTCGCTCAACCGGCGGGAGCTCATGGCCGCCGCGTCGGCCCTTGCAGGTGCGGGCAATGTGATGGGCGCTCAGGCCCAGACCGAGCAGGACTCACGCGCCGCTTCCCCCAACATAATCTATTTTCTGGTGGATAATCTGGGCTATGGCGAACTCGGCTGTTATGGCGGCGGCATCCTCCGCGGCGCCGACACAAGGCGCATCGACGCCTTCGCCGCCGAAGGAGCGAAGCTTCTCAATTTTGCGCCCGAGGCCCAATGCAGCCCCTCACGATCCGCCTTGATGACCGGCCGCTACGCCATCCGCTCCGGCAATCACACGGTCGCCCTGCCCGGTGAGGAAGGCGGCCTTGTCGCCTGGGAGAGGACCATGGCCGATATCCTATCGGCACAGGGCTATGCCACGGCATGCATGGGAAAATGGCATATCGGCGCTTCGGAGGGCCGTTGGCCAACGGACCACGGCTTCGATGAATGGCTGGGCATCCCGCGCACCTGGGACGAATGCATGTGGCCGGAAGATCCCTGGTACATTCCGGCGCGCGACGGCGTCACCAACGTGCTCGAATCCCGCAAGGGAGAGCGCGTCCAGCCTGTCAAACAACTAACACTGGAGGCACGACGCGATATCGACATGGAATTTCTGTCACGCGGCAGGGCCTTCATGAAGCGCAGCGTCGACGCTCGCAGGCCGTTCTTCCTTTATTTCAATCATTCGATGATGCATATGCCGACCGTGCCCAGGACAACATTCAAGGGCAAGTCCGGCAAAGGCGACTGGGCCGATTGTCTGCTTCAGCTCGACGCCGACTTCGGTTCGTTGCTCGACTATCTGGAAGTGCTGGGCGTGGCGGACAACACCATCGTCGTTTTTTCGGGCGACAATGGCCCCGAGGAAATTGAGCCCTGGCGGGGCCACCCCGGCTTCTTTGATGGCTCCTATTTCACCGGCATGGAAGGCTCGCTGCGTACGCCCTGCCTCATACGTTACCCGGGAAGGGTCCCCGCAGGCCGCCAGAGCAATCAAATCGTGCATATCACCGACATGTTCACGACGCTCCTTCGATGGGCGGGAGCGGACATTCCCAGCGATCGGGAGATCGATGGGGCCGACCAGCGCGCGTTTTTGGAGGGACAGCGAGAAGAATCAGCCAGAGAAGGCTTTCCCTACTGGATGGGGCCTACGCTCTTTGGGGTCAAATGGGGCGATTTCAAGCTGGTCATGTATCTGCAGCGCACCCTCACTGAGCCGGCCCAGAGGCTATCGACGCCGTATGTCATCAATCTGATTGTCGATCCCAAGGAGCGCAAACCCTACGACCTGCCTTATCTGCATTCATGGACGGCCGCTCACTTCGGCAGAATACTGAAGGAGTTCGAGGAGAGCACGAAGCGCGAAACGCCAATTCCGGCCGGTGCGCCGCTGCATCATGTGCCGAGCCGCACCTAGAGCGCTTCCCGCCAAAGTTGCTCGACTTTGGCGAAAAGGATGCGCTCCAGATTATATGTTTACGAGCCCTTTTTCTCGTTTTGATCGGATCGGAACGATTCGCTCAAAACGAGAAGGGCTCTAGAATCGCCCCGACGGTCTATATCTTTGTTTTTGCGCATCGGCTTGCCCGAAAACCGCGTACATTTTTCGGCCGATGCTAGATCGGCCGCTCTTCCGCTTCGATCTCCTCGAGCGCGCGTTTGACGCCCTCAAGATGCGGGTTGAAGCTCAGGGCTTCGCTGAAGGCGGCCCGCGCGGCGCCGAGATCGCCCTGCTGGCGCTTGATCATGCCGAGGCCGGACAGCGCGCCGAAATGCCGGGGCTCGAGCTCGAGCACCTTTTCGATGTCGCGCAGCGAATCATTGTAGCGCCCGATCAGGAAATAGACGGTCGCCCGTTTGTTCCACGCCTCCGCATAATCGGGATGGACCTCGATGACATTGTCGAGAATGGCGAGCGCGGTGCCGGTCTCCTTCGCCGCCGAGGCGCGCATGGCCTGCGCCAGGAGCGCGTCCGCCGTCGGGCTGTCGGATGTCATCCACAGATTCCAGATCGTCTGCTCGGCCCGTTGCGCCTCCGGACCGTCCTCGCTCTTGATCAGACGTGCAAAAAGCTTGTCGAGTTGCTCGGCCCGCATTTCCGCGGGCTTGAGGCGGGACATGGCGGCGGGGATCGCTTCGGGGCTCTTGTCGCGCGCCTCGGTCTGGGCCTTGGCCGCGGAAGCGAGCAGAACAAGGGCGGACAGGGCGAAAAGGCAGCGCCGGATGAACATGGCGCCATTATACCGCAGCACCTGCGGCAATAAAATGATCACCGCCGCGAGGCTATCGCGGCGGTGATCACAAAACCGTAGTCGGATTCGCGTCAGCCCTGGCGGGCCTTGAAGCGCGGATTGGTCTTGTTGATGATATAAACGCGGCCCTTGCGCCGCACGAGACGATTGTCACGGTGGCGTTTCAAGAGCGATTTCAATGAGTTACGGATCTTCATGACAATCACCAAATAAATCGCACCCGGAACGTGTTTCCGGGTGCCCTTTTCGAGGCGGGACCATAGTGATATGGACCTGACCTGTCAATTCCGCCTTACAGCTTTCCCGCCTCAGGCTCATTTCGGACGCGCCCCAGATGTTCTCGACACATTTCATCCTGACGGTCCTCGTTCTGCTGGCCGCCGTCGCCCTCGTTGCCCGGATGGTCATCGTCGAAAAGCGCCCGCGCACCAATCTCAATCCGCGGCTCATCCCCACCACGCCGGTCATCGTCGTCGGGGGCCTGGTCGCCCTCCTCGCCTTGATCCATCTGGTCAATCTCGCCGGGATGCATACCGGACGCTGACCCCGGAAATGCAAAGGCGCCCGCATCTCGCGATGCAGGCGCCCCGTCGGATCAAGCTACGGATGGATCAGGCCGCTTTCTTGTTCTCGATCACCTTGGGCTCGTTCTTGCCCGTAATGGCGATGGTGCGCGGCTTCATGGCTTCCGGAATCTCGCGCTTCAGCGCGATATGGAGAAGGCCATTGTCGAGCTCGGCGCCGAGAACCTGTACGTAATCGGCGAGCTGGAAGCGGCGCTCGAAAGCACGCTGGGCGATGCCCTGATGCAGGAACTCGCTCTTTGTCTCGCTCTTCTCGGCCTTCTTGCCGGAAACGCTGAGCGTGTTCTGCTTCACTTCGATCGTGATGTCGTTCTGGCTAAAACCGGCGACCGCCATGGTGACGCGATATTCGTCCTCGCTGACGCGCTCGATATTATAGGGCGGATAGGCCGGAACCTCGAAGCTCCCGACATTGTCGAGAAGCTGGCCCAGGCGATCGAAGCCGACGGTCGAACGATAAAGGGGGGTAAGATCAAACATTGCACATTCTCCTTGAGCAAGGTGCAGTTGGGTGAGCCCGTCCAATTGACCGGGCAGTTCAGTCTGCGGACCCGCCTCAGCGGCGCCCGCACACTTCAAATAATTTTCCGTCCCGGATTTTCAAGGGCCGTCGGAAATATTGATTTTCCGCATACATTACATAAGCTTAACGGAAAATCAGAAAGACGGAAGGTGAATGGGAAATGAACGGCGGTTTCGAACCCCATTCAGTTACAAAGCCGTAATCTCCTGCCCATCGATGGCGAGGCCATCACTGAAGAAGGTCAAGGAGACAACCATGTTTACGAAGTTTCTCGTTGCCGCCGCTGCTCTGACCGCTGCTGCCGTTGTCACGGCGCCGGCCCAGGCGAAGACCAATATCGATGTGAATGTCGGCTTGGGCTTTGGCGGCGGCTACGGCTACGGTGGCGGCTACGGCTATTATGGTGGCGGCTACGGCTACTATCCGGTCTATGGCGGCGGCTATGACGGCATCAGCTGCTGGAAGGCCAAGAAGATCGTCCAGAATCACGGCTTCTATAAAGTGAACGCCACCGACTGCGGCGGCAAGGTCATGCGCTTCAAGGCGAAGAAGTCCGGCGACTGGTATCGCGTGAAGGTCAACCGCTGGGGCAACATCGTCGATGTCGACCCCATCTAAAAGCACCCATCAGACTTTGAGGAAAGAGCGCCCCTGGGCGCTCTTTTCGTTTGGGGAATGAACCCTCAGTGAATATCTCCTTTTGAGGACATTCAGGCGCGTTCTGCGATGCTTGTGATCAACCGGACACAAGGAGCCATCATGACGGTCAAACTGCTTTATGCCCTTCCCTTTTTCGCTCTTGCCTTGCCGCTGGTGACGGTTCCCGCCGGCGCGCAGGCCGGTCCGCCGAAGGACAAGCCGGGCTATGAATGGCCCTCGCATTACGATTTCTACGTTCCTTATGGCACGAAGGGCGGCGGCCCCGTTTATGCGAAGCCCGCCTATAAGGGCGTCAATCTGATCCTGAGCTGCCGCGAGGCTGTGGGGCTTCTCAAACTGAAGGGCTATGAGAATATCGAGGAATTGAGCTGCTCTGGATCGTCCTACCGCTTCCGCGCCAGCCGCGACGGCGGGCGCCTCGACATCGAGTTCGACCCCCGCACGGGCGATGTTCTCAACCGTCACCGGCTGTAGCCAGAACCAAGCCCAACCGATTGGAATTGGTCGCATTTCAGGGGCCCTGCCGAAGGGCCCCTGTCCTTTTACAGAGTGTTACAAAGGACGGCGGAAAGGCGCCATGTTCGCCGCATTTTCTTCACGATCCTCACGCAACGTGCCAGCGTTGCACGAGAGGGTGCAGCGGAGGAGTTAAAGGGGTTATGCTCAAGAAATTGGTTATTGGCGGCGCCTTGTCGCTCGGCGTGCTGGGTTTCGGCACGGCGGGCCAGGCCCTGGCCGGCACCGATATCGACATCGGAATCGGTGTCGGCGGCGGCGGATATTACCAGCCCGGTCCGTCTTATGGTTATGGCCGTGGCCGTATCAGCTGCCGCCAGGGCGCGCGCATCGCTGCGTCAGCCGGGTTTCGCCGGATTCGTCCGGTGGACTGCAGCGGTAGTGAATATGTCTATCACGGCCTCCGCCGCGGCGATCTGTTCAGAATCCAGATCCGCTCGCGCTCGGGCCAGATCAAGGATGTCGACCGGATTCGCCGAGGCGGCGGTTGGGGCGGCGGTTATGACGACGACTACGACGACTACTGAAATTGAGACCGACGGGGGAGCGAAGAGACTCCCCCACCGACTGACAAGGGTATGATATCATGCTGACCAGGCTAGGACTTGTAGCGACCGCGCTCATATGCGGGACGATCGCTTTCGCGGCCACCGCGGATGCCGGATCGAAGGTGAAGCTCAGATATTACACCTATGACCCGGACTATGATTATTACTACGGCCCCGAATACATTCCGGAGCCGCGCTATTATCGCTACT
>JBMOOM010000057.1:0-87481 GCA_049323275.1 Pseudomonadota bacterium | reverse complement strand
AATACACTATTGTGGTGTCGCACGGCTTTGGTTCCTTCTGTGTCCGAATACGTCGCCAAACGCTTCGAACCCAACAGAATCAATGCCGTGCGCTTTGTCCACATAATTTAAACCGGACACCCGTGCCCTTGAGGCGGCCATCCAGTTTGTCCGCTTGGCAGCAGCGCGGCGGTGAGGCTGGATGGCCGGATCGGGGCCCGGCCATGACGAGTTGGGGAGCAAAGAAAAAGCCCGGCGGTGAAGCCGGGCTTGGAAGTTGGCCGTCCAGGGAGAACTTATTTCGCACCTGGCTGCGGAACCAGCCTCAGATAGGGCTTCAGCGTCTTCCAGCCGCCGGGGAATTTCTCCTTGGCGGCTTCGTCCGACACCGAAGTCAGAATGATGACGTCCTCGCCCTGTTTCCAGTTGGCGGGGGTGGCGACGGAATTCTTCGCGGTGAGCTGGAGCGAGTCGAGCACGCGCAGGATCTCGTCGAAATTGCGCCCGGTGCTCATCGGATAGGTGATGATGAGCTTGATCTTCTTGTCGGGGCCGATGATGTAAACATTGCGCACCGTGGCGTTGTCCGCGGCGGTGCGGCCCTTGGCGTTGCCGGTCGCATTCGGGTGGATCATGCCATAGAGCTTGGCCACCGTGAGCTCGGTGTCGCCGATCATCGGATAGTTCACGGCAGTGCCGGTCACGTCCTTGATATCGTTCTTCCAGCGCTGATGGTCTTCCACCGAGTCGACCGAAATGCCGATCAGCTTGGCATTGCGCTTGTCGAATTCATGCTTCATGCGCGCCACGCTGCCGAGCTCGGTCGTGCAGACGGGGGTGAAGTCCTTCGGATGGGAGAAGAAGACGCCCCAGGAATCGCCCAGATAGTCGTGCAGCTTGATCCGGCCTTCCGTGGTGTCGGCTTCGAAATCGGGCGCAACGTCGCCCAGTTGAAGTGCCATTTTTCGCCTCCATGTGCTTATATTCCGTCTTTATATCCGAACGTTCGTTCGAAATAAAGAACAATGTAGGTACCCCGTGCCCCTAAAATAAGATGGGTTTCCTCGTCATGCAAATCAGTTCAATTTGCCGGTAATCAGAGGAATTCTCATGCGCTTCATTCTTTCCGTTCCGCTCGTCGCCGTGGTCATGGTCGTCTATGCGGCTTTCGCCATGGATACGACCTTTTCGGCCGGCTCCGCCTTCATGGATGCGATGCTGCCGTCCGAAACCGAATTGTTCCTCACCTTTGGTGACATCTTCGTGATACTGGGACTGGTGGCGCTGTTCTTCGAAATCATCAAGGCGGCGCGGCTCGGGCCGGGCACGATCGTCGACCATATGCTGTCGACCGCCGTCTTCATCGTGGCGCTGCTCGTCTTCCTGCTGGTGCCGGCCTTCGGCACGTCGGCGTTCCTGCTTCTCACCGTCATCGCGCTGATCGACGTGGTCGCCGGCTATACAGTGTCGATCTTCTCGGCCCGGCGCGATTATTCGGTGAACCGCGACGGTTTGTGAGGATGGCGTTCCAGGGGAGGCTCGCCCGCGAGATCGGCCTGACATCCAGGGAGACGGCGCTCTTCCGCAAGCTGTCGAGCCCGGAAAAGATCCAGGACTTCATCACCGACATGCCGAGCAATGCCGAGCCTGACGGCGACACCTGCTATTCGGTGCGCGCCGCGCTCCGGGAGAATTGCTGCCATTGCATCGAGGGCGCCTTCATCGCCGCCTGCGCGCTGATGCTGCATGGCCAGCCGGCGCTGCTGATGGACTTTCAGGCCGAGGGTGACGACGATCATGTGCTGGCGCTGTTCAAACGCGGGCATCATTGGGGCGCCATCTCGAAGAGCAATTCCATCTGGCTCAGATGGCGCGATCCCGTTTATCGCAATCCCCGCGAGCTCGCGATGTCCTATTTCCACGAATATATCCTTGGGGCCAAGAAGAGCCTGCGGCGCGTGTCGCGGCCTTTCGACATCGGCGCCTACCGGGTCGAAGACTGGATCACCAAGGAAAGCCATTGCTGGGACATGGCCGCCGAGATCGACAATTCGCCCCATATCACGCTCATCTCGGCAGAGCAGGCGCGCCGCCTCAAACTGCGGGACCGCTTCGAGACCTATGCCGACACGATCAAGGAGTTTGCCGCCGACGGGAAGCGGAAGCTATATTGATGCTTACACTGCGGATATAGGTGATGGCTCAGATCACGGTTAGCGGTCTGGGCGACGAAATTCTCGAACGGCTCAAGGCAAGAGCGACGGCACATGGACGGTCGCTGGCACAGAAGGTTGCGCAATACTGCACAAGGCTGTCACTCCTGCGTTGAATGAGCAGAGGCCGCTGTCCTCGTTCATTGGATCTGTAGCCGGTTGCCGTTATCAAGAGGAAGTCGACGCGTAGCCGGGCTACGCCTTGATCCTTTCACCCCTGGGATCATAGAAACTCTGCAGCTGCACCTTGGCGGGGTAGCGCTTCCAGGCGATCTCGACTTCCCATTTGCCGGCTTCGATCCACTCCTTGGTCACGCCGGCGTCGTTCTTCACATAGCCCATGCCGAGGGAAGCGTTGATGCGGTGGCCCCAGGCGCCCGAGGTGGTGGAGCCGACGATGACGCCGTCGCGATAGATCGGCTCCTCGTGATACATCATCGGCGCCTTGTCGCTGCCGTCATCGAGGGCGAGGCACACCATGCGCTTCGGCTGGACCTTCCGCTCGCGCTGCTTCAGCAGCGCATCGCGGCCGATGAAGCCCGATTTCTTGTCCCAGGCGACGACGAAGCCCAGGCCCGCCTCGACCGGCGTGTCCTCGTCGGAAATGTCGTGGCCCCAGTGGCGATAGGCCTTTTCCACGCGGCAATTGTTCATGGTGTGCATGCCGGCCAGCGTCAGGCCGAATTCGGCGCCCGCCTCGAGGATGCGCTCGAAGACATGGCTGGCGAATTCGGTCGGGATATAAAGCTCCCAGCCGAGCTCGCCGACATAGGTGATGCGGCTGGCGCGAACGCGCGCATAGCCGATCTCCATCTCCTTGGACGTGCCGAACGGGAAGGCCGCATTGGAGAGGTCCATGCCGGACAGTTTCTGGAGCAGGGGCCGGCTGTTCGGTCCCATCAGCGCGAACATCGGCAGGCCGGACGTGACATCGGTCGCGATGCACTGCGCATCGTCCGGCGTATGCGCCGTGAGCCAGGCGAAATCGCGCGTCTGCGGGGCGCAGCCGGTGACGACCATGAATTTGTCAGGGGCGAGGCGCGTGACGGTGAGATCGGCCTCGATGCCGCCGCGCTCGTTGCACCATTGCGTATAGACGATGCGGCCTTCCTCGCCATCGACGTCGTTGGCCGAGATGCGGTTCAGCACCTTGGCCGCGTCCTTGCCCTGCACGAGATATTTCGAGAAGCTCGACTGGTCGAACATCACGACCTTGGACTGCAGCGCCTTGGCTTCGGCATCGGCATAGGGCCACCAGTTCTGCCGGCCATAGGAGTATTCATATTTGGCTTCGACGCCCCTCGGCGCATACCAGTTGGGCCGCTCCCAGCCATTCACCTCGCCCATGCAGGCGCCGAGGGCCACGAGCTTGTCGTGGATCGCCGAGCGGCGCACGCCGCGCGCCGTCTCGACCTGGCGATAGGGCCAATGCATCGCATAGAGGAGACCGAGGCTTTCCACCGTGCGGTCATGCACATATTGGCGTACCGACTGGAAGGGATGGATGCGGCGGATATCGACCCCGCTCACATCCATCGGCGGATGACCGTTCTTGATCCACTGCGACAGGACCAGGCCGGCGCCGCCCGACGACTGGATGCCGATCGAATTGAAGCCGGTCGCGACATAGAGGTTCTTCAGCTCCGGCGCCTCGCCCAGATAATAGCGGTCGTCCGGCGTGAAGCTTTCGGGGCCATTGAAGAACAGGGCGATGCCGGCCTTCTCGAGCAGCGGCACGCGCACCACCGCGTCATTGAGGATCGGCTCGAAGTGATCCATGTCCTCGGGCAGCGTCTCGAAGGAATGATCCTCGGCGATGCCCTCGGTGCCCCAGGGCTTGGCCACCGGCTCGAAAGCGCCGATCAGCAGCTTGCCGGCATCCTCCTTGTAATAGGTGCATTCATCCGGCACGCGCACCACCGGCATGTTGCGCGGCAGCTCCTCGATCGGCTCGGTGACGATGTAGAAATGCTCGGCCGCGTGCAGCGGGATGTTGACGCCGATGGAACGGCCGATCTCGCGCGACCACATGCCGGCGGCGATGACGACCTTGTCGGCATGGATGGTGCCGTCAGTAGTCTCCACGCCGACCGCCTTGCCGTCCCTGGTGAGGATGCGGGTGACCTTGCTGTTCTCGAAGATCTGGGCGCCGTTCATGCGGGCGCCGGCGGCCAAGGCCTGGGTGACGTCGATCGGATTGACCTGGCCGTCCTTGGGCAGGAAGACGCCGCCGACCGCGCCTTCGAGATTGTAATGGGGCAGGCGCTCCTTGATCTCGCCGACCGAGACGACATTGACCTCGAGGCCGAAGCTCTTGGCCATGGAGGCGCCGCGCTTCAGCTCCTCGAGCCGACCCTCGGTCAAGGCGACGGAGATGGAGCCGTTCTGCTTGAAGCCGGTCGCCTGGCCGGTTTCCTTCTCCAGGCCCTCGAACAGGCCGGTCGTATATTTGGCGAGCTCGGTCAGGTTGCGCGAGGCGCGCAGCTGCCCGACGAGGCCCGCCGCATGCCAGGTCGTCCCGCAGGTCAGCTGCTTGCGCTCGAGAAGGACGGTGTTCCTGATGCCGAGCTTGGCCAGGTGATAGGCGATGGACGTGCCGACGATACCGCCCCCAACGATGACGACATCGGCGCGGGCGGGCAGGGATTTTGACATTGAGGAGCACCTTCAGGGGGGAGAGTCGCGGCACCCTAAAGGATGCCGCCTGGAAGGTGAAGGCTCAGAATTCTCGCCGCAAATGCTTGGAATTCACCAGCCGGGTGGACTATCTGAGAGACAGGATTAGCCTTTACGTCAGGCCGATGGGAGGCCCCGGGGAGCATTCCATGACCATGCTGGTCGACAGTCGGGAAGGCATGCGGATCGCCATCAACAACCCCGATATGGGCTTCTTCGTACATCTCCTCTGGTACATCCCCATCCTGATCATCAGTGCGAAGCACGATATTCCGGTCGATCTCGCCTGCACCAGCCGGAATTATGTCTCGCCCGCGCGTGGACCCGACTTCGCCCGTTACTTCTTCACCGATCGGCACGCCGCCCAGCGGAGTACCCTGTCGGCATTGCCCTGGCGGACGATCCGCACGATCGGCGACGTCGTGACCGATGATGACCGGCTGCTGGGCGATTTCGCGAAGGCGCACCGGGTGTTCTTCGAGCGATATGCAGTGCAGCCCTGGGTGATGGAGACGCTCGATGCGCAGATGCCCAGCCGGCCGCGCGGCAGCCGGCTGATCGGCGTCCACTATCGCGGCACCGACAAGAAGTTCGAAGCGCCGCGGATCGCCTATGAACACATGCTGGCCCTCATCGACCGCGAGCTCTCGCGGTCGGCCGACGCCCAGATCTTCCTGGCCACCGACGAAGCGCCTTTTCTCGAAGCCTGCCGGGGGCGCTATGGCGCGCGCCTGCTGTTTTTGCGGGATTTCGCGCGCTCGATGGATGGACATGCCGTTCACCGTCACCGCTCGTATGATGGATTTCTGCTGGGCCGGGATGCGATGCTGAATTGCATGGCCCTCTCACGCTGTGATGTCGTGATCAAGACGCCGTCGATCCTGTCCGGCTGGGCCAAGATCATGAATCCCGCATTGGAAATGTATCTGGTGACCAGGCCCTTCAGCGCCTGCACGTGGTTTCCCGACCGGGCCCTTCCGAGTCACCCGGACAGCGTCGAAGGCCCGGCAGCCGGGTGAGATGTGCGCCTGTCTCGGCGCAGGGGCAATGTCAGGTGACAATGCGGACCGATCGGGCCGATTTTTCCGCTTTTCCGCGTGGGGTATTTCCACTAGAAAGTGTTCGGAATTCAGAACAGATTGGCTTTATTGCATGTATAAGGGCGATATCACCCCGGCCGAAGCGCATGAGCGGCTGACCAAAAACCCCAATGCCGTGCTGATCGACGTGCGCACCGAGCCCGAATGGGCCTTTGTCGGCGTGCCGGCCGTCGACCGGCTGATCCGGCTGTCCTGGCAGGCCTATCCGCAGATGCAGGTCAACGCCGATTTCGCCAAGCAGATCGAGGCGAGCGGCATCGCCCATGATACCGAGATCCTGTGCATCTGCCGGTCGGGCGCCCGCTCGGCCAATGCGGCCGCCGCCCTGACCAAGGCCGGCTTCAGCAATTGCTGGAATGTCGCGCAGGGCTTCGAAGGCGATCGTGACGGGCATGGCCATCGCGGCACCGTCGGCGGCTGGAAGGCGGCCGGACTTCCCTGGATTCAGAGCTGAGCCATGAAGAAAGACGTCAAATCCTCGTCGCCCGCGCGCTGGGGCGAGAACACCAAGCTGGTGCGCGGCGGCGTCGACCGCTCGCCCCATGGCGAGACCTCGGAAGCGCTCTTCCTCAATTCGGGCTTCGTCTATGACCAGCCGGAAACCGCCGAGAAGCGCTTCTCCGGCGAAGACGACGGTTATGTCTATGGCCGCTACGGCAACCCGACGGTCACCATGTTCGAGGAGCGCCTGCGCCTGCTCGAAGGGGCGGAGGCCTGTTATGCGCTCGCTTCCGGCATGGCGTCGGTCTTCGGCGCGCTCGCCTGCCAGCTCAAGGCGGGCGACCATGTGGTTTCCTCCAAGGCGCTGTTCGGCTCCTGTTATCAGATCATCACCAGCATCCTGCCGCGCTTCGGCATCCGCTATACGCTGGTCGACGGGTCCGATCTCGATGCCTGGAAGGCGGCCATCACCAAGGACACCAAATGCGTGTTCCTCGAGACGCCGTCCAATCCGACGCTGGAAGTGATCGACCTCGCCGGCGTCTGCGAGATCGCCAGGGCGGCCGGCGCCTCGATCGTGGTCGATAATGTCTTCGCCACGCCGGTGCTGCAGAAGCCGTTGAGCTACGGCGCCGACGTCGTTGTCTATTCCGGCACCAAGCACATGGACGGCCAGGGCAGGGTCTTGGGCGGCGCCATCCTCTCGACGCGCAAGTTCAAGGAGGAGCTGCTGAAGCCTTTCCTGCGCCATACCGGGCCGTCGATCTCACCCTTCAATGCCTGGGTGCTGCTGAAAGGCCTCGAGACCCTCAAGCTGCGCGTCCTGCATCAGTCGCGATCGGCTCACAAGGTCGCCGAGGCGCTCACCGGTCTCAAGGATGTCAGCCGGGTCATCTATCCGCATCTCGACAGCCATCCGCAGGCGAGCCTCTGCAAGCGCCAGATGGTGTCCGGTGGCACGATGGTGACCTTCGAGGTCACGGGCGGCAAGGAGAAGGCCTTCGATCTCCTGCGTCATCTGCAACTCGTCGACATCTCCAACAATCTCGGCGACGCCAAGTCGCTGATCACCCATCCGGCGACCACGACCCATCGCAATATCGGACCTGAGGCGCGCGCCGCCATGGGCATCACCGACGGCATGCTGCGCCTGTCTGTCGGACTCGAAGACGCCGAGGATGTGATCGAGGACGTGAAGCAGGCGATCGCCGCCTGAATTGAGCGATATCAGCCTTCGCTAGGCGGGCGGGCGAACGCAAGCACTCAGGCCCTGGAATTGCGCCGGGCCTGGACCCACGCAATCCCCTTGTCAACGGAGCCTAGATTCCAAGCGCGCCGGCGCTGCGCAGCAGGTCGTAGGAGGAAAGGACGATGACCAGCAGCGCCACGCTGATGGTGATCGGCCGGCGCGGCGCGTGCTTCACCAGGAAGCCCGCCACCGCGGCGGCGGGGAGGCCTCCGAGGATCAGCCCGGCGACGGGCATGATGTGGTCGAGCAGGCCCTTGCCTTCGCTCCAGACGCCGGTCAGCAAGGTGGTGACGAAGGCCGCGACCACGGCGCAGGTCACCACGAACTCCGCCGCATTGACGGTGCCGATGACGAGGCGCGGCCTGGCACCGGCGCCGAGCAGGCTCGATGTCACGACCGGACCCCAGCCACCGCCGCCCACCGCGTCGAGAAAGCCGCCGAGGCCGCCAAGAGGGCCGACGAAGCCGCCCGGCATGATCTGGCGCTCCTTGCCCTCGCGCCAGCAGCGCCAGAGGATGAGAAAGCCCATGATCAAGAGATAGCCGAAGACATAGGGCCGGATCGCCTTGCCCGAGACCTGAGTGAGGAAAAGGGCGCCGGCAATGCCGCCCACTGAGCCTGCGATTGCCAGGATCAGAAAGAGCCGGCGATCGACATTGCCGTGGAACAGATGCGACATGCCGGAGGCGGCGGTGGTGAAGAGCTTGGCCGAATGGACGCTGGCCGAGGTATGGGCGGGCGGCACGCCGCTCGCCAGCAGCACGACGGATGAGATGACGCCATAGCCCATGCCGAGCGCGCCGTCGATGAGTTGCGCGCCGAAACCGACGAGCAGAAAAATCCAGAACTCGCTGAGATCGGGCATCCGTCATCCCCCCAAAGACAGAAGCGCTAGATCACGATCACTTTAGGTCGAATCGACCTAAAGTGATAAACGTGATCGGAATCTTATATTTAGCGCGTGATCGGACGGAAAACCGGCGTCCACTTTCCTGATCACGCGCTAGTATTTACTTGGCGGCGAGCCGGACCGACTGGCCGTTCAGCGTCCAGTGGATGCCGCATTCCTCTTTCGACTTGCCGGCCCAACGGCCGGCGCGCGGATTGTCGGTCGAGCCGCCCTTGACGGTGCAGGGCACGCAGCCGATCGAATGATAGCCGTCCGCCACCAGGGGATGCGGCGGCAGCTCATAATGGTCCATGTAGGCCTTGAGATCGGCGGCGGTGAAACGCGCCAGAGGCTCGATCTTGAGGCGGCCATCGGCTTCCTCGAGCGTCGGAATATTGGTGCGGCCGCCGCCATGATAACGCTTGCGGCCCGATATCCAGGCATCGAAGCCCGCCAGCGCCTCCTGCAAGGGCTGCGTCTTGCGGATGTTGCAGCACATGTCAGGGTCGGTCTTGTGGAGCTCGCCGTCGGCATCGAGCAGGCGCAGGCTGTCGGCGTCCGGCTTCATGATGCGGATATTGGTGAGGCCCAGAAGATCGACCAGCTTGGAGCGATAGGCGATGGTCTCCCAGAACAGCTTCTGGGTGTCGAGGAAGATCACCGGAATATCGCGATCGATCTCGGCCGCCATGTGCAAAAGCACGGCGGATTCCGCGCCGAAGGACGAAACCAGCGCGATGCGGCCCTTGAAATGCCGCTTCATCAGCGGCTCGAGGATGTCGATGCCGTCGAAGAAGCTCAGATGCTTGGTCAGATGTTCGTACACGGATCAATCACCCGGCATGCGGCTGCTCGAGCCAGGGCTCGGCTTCGCGGTGGCGTTCGCTCCAGACCTCGTGCTGGCCGGCGGTGCGGTAGAGGCCGCGCTGATAGGCGAGCGACATCTGCCGCGAGGCCTTCAGCCAGACTTCGGCGGTGAAGCGGTCGCCGATCTCGAAACTGTCGAACCCGACCTGCAGCATGAACTGGATCTGGTCGGGCAGCACATTGCCGGCGGCCCGCAATTCGCGGCCATAGCCGGTCTCGCGGATCTGGCGCGCCAGCGAATAGGCCCGCCCGTCGGTGAAGGACGGGAAGGGCAGCACGATCAAGGCGAGGCGCGGCAGGAACAAGGTGAGCGCCTCGACCCGGTCGATATTGGTGAAGACGACACCGAGCCGGCCGTCATGGTCGGTGAGGCTCTCCCATTCCTTGAGCAGGCGCGCATAGGGAACGACGATGTCGCCGCTCTCGGGCTTGGGGTCGTCGAGGCCGAGAGTGATCCAGTCGTCGGCGATGATGGAACCGTTCTTAAGCAGCGGCATAGAGCGCCTCCTTGAAAGGTTGCGGGCCTAATCTGCGATAGGCGGCAAGAAACTCCTCGCCGGGCTGGCGATGAGCGAGATAGGTGTTGACGATCTTCTCGATGGCCTCGGGCACATCCTCGCCGGCGAAGCCGGGGCCGAGGATGGTGCCGATCGAGGCGCTGTCGGCGGACGAGCCGCCGAGCGTGATCTGGTAGAATTCCTCGCCCTTCTTATCGAGGCCGAGGATGCCGATATGGCCGACATGGTGATGGCCGCAGGCATTGATGCAGCCCGAGATGTTGATCCTGAGCGGCCCGATCTCGTGCTGCCGGTTGAGATCGGCGAATTTGCGCGAGATCGACTGAGCGATCGGGATCGACCGCGCCGTCGCCAGCGAGCAGTAGTCGAGGCCGGGGCAGGCGATGATGTCGCCGGCGAGGCCGATATTGGCGGTGGCGAGGCCGGAAGCCTGCAGCACCTTCCAGATGGCGAAGAGGTCGTCGCGCTTCACATGCGGCAGCACCAGATTCTGATGATGGCTGACGCGGATCTCGTCGTAGCTGTAGCGCAGCGCCAGATCGGCGACGACCCGCATCTGATCGGCCGTCGCATCGCCCGGAATGCCGCCCTCTGGCTTCAGCGAGATATTGACGATCGCATAGCCGTCGGCGCGATGGGCGGCGATATTGGTGCGCACCCAGTTGGCGAAGTCCTTGTTCCTGGCGCGCGCCTCCTCGAAGGCCGCCGACCAGCGCGGCAGCTTGTCGAAGCTGGGCGCCGCGAAATAGGCGGAGATGCGCTGCAATTCACGCTCCTCGACCTTGGTGTCGGCATGCGGACGGCGGGCATATTCGGCCTCGACCTCGGCGCGGAACTTCTCGGCGCCGATCTCGTGGACGAGGATCTTGATGCGGGCCTTGTATTTGTTGTCGCGCCGTCCATAGAGGTTGTAGACGCGCATGATGGCTTCGAGATAGCCGATCAGCTCATGCTCGGGCAGGAAGTCGCGCACCGTGACGGCGATCACCGGGGTGCGGCCGAGGCCGCCGCCGACCAGGACTTCCCAGCCGCGCTCGCCGCGGTCGTTGAGATGGAGTCTGAGGCCGATATCGTGCACCTTGACGGCCGAGCGGTCGTTCGGCGAGCCGGTGACGGCGATCTTGAACTTGCGCGGCAGGTACGAGAATTCGGGGTGCAGGCTCGACCACTGACGCACCAGCTCGCCCACCGGACGCGGATCGGCGATCTCGTCGGCGGCGGCGCCCGCCCACTGATCGGTGGTCACGTTGCGGATGCAGTTGCCGGAGGTCTGGATGGCGTGCATCTCGACCTCGGCCAGCTTGGCCAGGATGTCGGCCGTGTCCTCGAGCTTGATCCAGTTGAACTGCAGGTTCTGGCGGGTGGTGAAATGGCCGTAGCCGCGGTCCCACTTCTCGGCGATGTAGGCCAGCGTGTTGAGCTTCTTCGAGTCGAGCGTGCCATAGGGAACGGCGATCCGCAGCATATAGGCATGGAGCTGCAGATAGAGGCCGTTCATCAGCCGCAAGGGACGGAACTCGTCCTCGCTCAGCTCACCCGACAGGCGGCGATTGGCCTGGTCGCGGAATTGCGACACGCGGTCATTGACGAACTGGCTGTCGAACTCATCGTAGCGGTACATGTCAAACTCCCTGCAGGGCGGCGAAATGGCCGCCCTTGCCTTCGGCCTGCTTGCCGAGATCGACCCTGACGGTCGGGCCCAGCGACCGGATGCGTTCCTTGATATGAGTGGCGAAGACATGGCCGTCGCGGCGCTCGGCATCGAACAGATAGGTGCCGGTCACCAGATTGACGCGCTCATCGCCCTTGCCGCGCGCTTCGAGCGCGGCCTGGGCCTGGGGCTCGGTGGCGAGCACGGCGCCGTCGATATTCTCGCTCCATTCGCCGGAATGGGTGAGGAAGACGACTTCGCCGTCGCGCAGACGGTTGGCGGTGAGGATCTTGCCCTTTTCAATGGCGGTGGTCATGACGCTGCTCTCAAAACTTGCTGCCCGGTTTCGTCGCGGGCGGGGAAGGGGAGGATATCGGCCGAGGTCTTTGCGGGTTTGAGGCCGACATAGATGATGGCGGGGCCCTCGACGCCGTTGAGCGCCAGAGTTTCCCACAGCGAGCCGATGCTACACATCATCACCCGTTCATTGGCGAGCGTGCCGTTCTCGACGACCGTCACCGGAGTCTGATGGTCGATGCCGGCGTCGAGAAGCTCGGCCGAGATATCGCCGGCGGCATTGACGCCCATATAGATGGCGAAGGCCTGGCCGGGCTTGGCGAGCGCCTTCCAGTCGTGATCGGCGAGGCCGTCTTCGGCGGTGCCGGTCAGAAGCGTGATCGAGCGGTTCTGGCCGCGCTGGGTCAGCGGCAGGCCGATCGAGGCGGCGCAGCCGGCAGCAGCGGTGATGCCGGGGACGACATCGACGGCAATGCCATGCGCGACAAGGGCGGCCTGCTCCTCGCCGCCGCGGCCGAAGATGTAGGGATCGCCGCCCTTGAGGCGCACGACATGGCGGCCGGCCTTGGCCTCGCGGATCAGGATCGCGTTGATCTCCGACTGCTTGGGCGACGGCTCGAAGGGCTTCTTGCCGACCGGAATGCGCACCGCGTCGCGGCGCGCCAGCTCGAGGATGCCGGGGCCGATGAGGCGGTCATAAACGATGACATCGGCTTCCTGCAGCTTGCGCTGCGCCTTGAGGGTGAGGAGCTCCGGATCGCCGGGGCCTGCTCCCACGAGCGAGACACGGCCGACCGACGGGGAGGAGTCATCGACCAGCGCAGCCTCGAGCTCGCGGGAATAGTTTTTCGCATCGCCGGCGAGGAAGGACTCGCGGATCGATCCGAAGAAGAAGCGCTGCCAGAAGGAGCGGCGGCGATTGCCATGCGGCACACGCTCGGCCACGTGATCGCGCAGGGCGCTGGCGGCGGTGGCGAGCGAGCCCAGCGACTGCGGCAGCAGCGCCTCGATGCGGCTGCGCAGGCCCATGCCGAGCACGGGGGCGGTGCCTTCGGTGCCGATCGCCACGACGACAGGGTCGCGATCGACGATCGAGGGCGTGATGAAGGTCGACAGAGCGGCGTCATCGACCGCGTTGACCGGAATGCCGCGCGCACGTGCGGCGGCGGAAACCTCCGCATGCAGCTCATCGTCGGCCGAGTAGACGATCGCCGCCTCATCGAGAAGAGCAGGGGCGAAACCTTTCGCGGCCCAGGTGAGGCGGCCTTGCGCGAGATAGCCTTTGAGCTCCTCATGGATCGCCGAAGCGACGATCTCGATCCGGGCCTTCGTCTTCAGGAGAAGGCGCGCTTTGCGCAGAGCTTCCTCGCCGCCGCCGACAATGACGGCCTTGCGGTTGTCGAGATCGAGAAAGAGGGGGAAGTAACGCATGTCACCACTCCTCAAGCCTGGGGAACAAGCTTGACCGAAAGCCCGTCGAGCTCGGGCGTATAGATGATCTGGCAGGAAAGTCTGGAGGTCGGCGTCAGGATCGGCACCTCGTCCAGCATGGCTTCTTCGTCGTCGCGCGCCGGATGGAGCTTGGGGGCCCAGTTGGCGCAGACTTCGACATGGCAGGTGGCGCAGGCGCAGGCGCCGCCGCACAGGCCGCCGACTTCGAAGCCGTGCTCGCGGATGATCTCCATGATCCGCCAGCCTTCGACCGCGTCGAGCTCGTGGTGCTTGCCGTCCAGGTCGGTTACGCGAATAACGCCCATTGGTCTTTCCGTTCGTTCATCAGCACGATCGGTTGGCGCGGCGTTTGGAGCTTTCGTCCTTGAGATTCCTGTTGATTCGCTAGGGAATCTGGCGGTAGAAGAAGCAATCACGCTGTTCGACAATCCGAACGTTCGTTATTACGAACAGCTGTTCTAAAGAAGGAACGCCGGAATGTCAACGCGCCGTGGGCGTAAATCGGGTGACGCCCAGGCTGTCGATGTAACCCCCGCTCTCGGCAAGACCATCCAGAGGTTGCGCAAGGCCTATAATATGTCCCTTGGCGAGCTTTCGGAGCAGTCCGGCGTCGCCAAATCGATCATTTCCCAGATCGAGCGCAACGAGACCAACCCGACCATCGGGACGGTGTATCGCCTCTCCCGAGCCCTCGACACGACCATCGACGAGGTGCTCAAGCACGACGACGATCCCAATTTCCTCGAGGTCCAGAGCAAATCGGGCGTGCCCATCCTCGAGAGCCAGGACGGGCTCTGCCGGCTGGCGATCGCCGGGCCGCTCAACCTGGTCGAGCAACTGCAATGGTATGATTTCCAGGCGCGGCCGGGCGGGACGCTCGAATCCGAGCCGCATCCGCCGGGCACCGTCGAGCATCTCTATCTGCTCAAGGGGGAGCTCGAAGTGACTTGCGACGGTGAGACCCGTCTCATCAAGACCGGCGAATCCGTCCGGTTCCGCGGCGACCGTCCGCACCGATTATTCAATCCGGGTACGGACTATGCCCATGCCACGATGGTGCTGGTGCTGCGCCAGATGGGCTCCGACGCCAATTAGGCCGCCGCAATCTCCGCATAGACTTTGAGGATGCCCGTCCAGCCGCCTTCGCTGTCGAAGGCCGCCCGCGATTCCGCGGCCTTTTCGCCGAAGCGCTCGAGATTGCGGTGCTCGAGATCGATGCGCGTCGCCTGGGCGCCCTCGGCGGTGAAGCGGATCTCGACCTCGGTCAGGAAGGAAGGATCGTATTTCCAGTCGGCGCCGATCTGCCAGGCGAGCAGAACGCGGCCCGGCGGCTCCCAGGCCAAAACGTGACCCCATTGGCATTCCGAGCCGTCGGCGCCGCGCTCATACCAGCGGCCCTGAGGCTTCGGCTCGAGGACCACGGCCACTTGCTCGGTGGCGCGATTGATCGAATGGGATTTCGGCCACCAGCGGCCCATGCTTTCGGTGAAGACGGCGAAGGCCTTGTCGATGCCGGCTTTGACGACGATGCTCTTGCGGACGGGGGCGGGGGAAATATGCAGGTTCATCACGGATCTCCTGACTGGCGTTCGACTTCGACGGCGAAATTGTCGAGGGCTTCGGTCCAGAACTGATCGAGCCAGATCCGGATGGCGGCGAGGCCCTTGGGATCGATGCGGTAGACGCGCCGCGCCCCCTCCGCCTGATCGGTGACGAGGCCGGCGGCCTTGAGCGCCGCCAGATGCTGCGACACCGCCGGCCGGCTGATCGGCAACCCTTCAGCCAGCTTGCCCACTGGTTGCGGGCCTTTGCTCAGGCGTTCGAAAATCCTGCGGCGCGTGGGGTCGGCCAAGGCGGTAAACGCGTAAGTCATAGCTTACTGTAAGCATATGCTTACATACTGTCAAACTCTTAAGTTTACTTGCCGTTTCGGTAGTTCGATGATCGTCGCGGGGGAGCCGTCCCAGGAGGACGCCTGTCATGATCGACTGGATGCTTCGCGGACCCGAGATCGCGACCTGCAACTGCGCCTATGGCTGTCCATGTCAGTTCAATGCATTGCCGACCAGCGGCAACTGCACCGCCAGCGTCGCCATGCGGATCGACAAGGGGCATTTCGGCGATGTGCGGCTCGACGGGCTGCATTGGGCCGGGATCTTCGCCTGGCCGGGCGCCGTCCACGAGGGCCATGGCCAGGCGCAGCCCATCGTCGATGAGCGTGCGGACGCCAAACAGCGCGAAGCTCTCCTCGCCATCATGTCGGGGCAGGAGAGCCAGCCGGGCGCCACCTATTTCCAGGTGTTCGCCTCGATGATCGACAAAGTGCATGAGCCCTTGTTCAAGCCGATATCTTTCACCGCCGACATCGATGCAGCGACCGGACATTTCAAGGTCGACGGCGTGGTCGATTCCAGGACCGAGCCGATCCGCAATCCGGTGACCGGCCAGGCGCATCGGCCGAAGGTTTCGCTGCGCAACGGCTTCGAGTTTCTCGCCGCCGAATTCGCCAGCAGCACGACGAAGACGCAGGGCGCGATCCGGCTCGACTGGTCGGGGCGGCATGCGCATCTGACCATGATCCATATCACCGGTGCGGGCCTCGTGCGGTGACCGGCACGGCCGGCGACTTCTTCACGTCGCTGTTTCATCGCCAGCGGCTCGTCACTATCGCGAGCCTGTCTCTCGTCGTCGTGCTCTGCATCTTCGCGATGCAATGGTCGGGCGACCGCCTGATGATGCTCGACTTGGAGGCTGGGGCCGCCCTTTATGCCGTTCTGGTCTTCATCATGTGGTGGACGATGATGATGGCGATGATGCTGCCCACCGCCGTGCCGGCACTCCTCACCGATGCGACGATCGCGCGCAAATGGTCGCCGGCGGCGGACCAGCGGACGCACAAGATCGCCTTCGCGCTCGGCTATGCCAGCGTGTGGACCGCCTTCGCGCTCATCGCCACGGTCGTCAATCTCGTCGTCGGGCGCGTCGTCCAGATGACGCCGATGATGGCGATCACCAGCCAGGCCGCCGCGGTGGTGCTCCTCGCCATTGCTGGCCTCTATCAACTGACCCCGGCCAAGCAATCCTGCCTGGTGAAATGCCAGCTGCCAATCGCTTTCCGTCCCGGCGAATGGCGCGCCGGCGCGGCTGCCGCCTATCGGCGAGGCCTCGGCCACGGGCTCTATTGCACCGGCTGCTGCGGACCGTTGATGCTCCTGCTTTTCTATGGCGGCGTCATGGAGGCCAACTGGATCGGCGGGCTGGCGCTCTACGTGCTGGTGGAAAAGCTCGTGCCCGCGCAATGGCGCCTGCATCAGTTCACCGGCGTCCTGTTGATCCTGTGGGCCGCTATCCTGGCGGTATCCCTGATCTGAGGTCAGGCGAACGCGGTCTTGAAGGCCCGCATGATGTCGTCATTCAGCTCGAAGCCGATGCCGGGTGACTGCGGCAAGCGCACAAAGCCATCCTCGATGGGCAGGCTCTTGGCCAAGGTCGAGAACGGATGGAACGCGAAGGGCGTGACCTCGGCGCCACCGAGCCCCAGCACCGCCACCAGATGCAGGCTGAACAGATGGCCGCCATGCGGCCAGAAGGACGAACGCGGCCAACCTTCGCCTCTCCTGGACAGAGCATGCACGATATCGACATATCCGCTCACGCCATAACAATGAACCGGGTCGAAGAGCAGGACGTCGCGATCTCGGCGCAAGCCACCATGCGCATCGAGCAGAAGCGCTTCTTCTTCGGAGAACAGTGGTTCACCCGCCCACAGAGGACCCGGGTAGAGAGAAGCGACGGCTGACTGAACCACGAAATCATGCGGGTTGCAGACGTCCTCAAACCACCAGAGATCCATCGGCGCGAGCGCCGTGGCCGCCACGCGGGCGTCTGCGCGGCGATAGACATTCATGGCGTCGACGGCGAGCCGGGCGGGAGTCCCGAGCGCTTTCGCGGCCGCCTCGATCCGTTTCAGGTCGACTGCGATGTCGGGGTTGCCGATTTTCATCTTGGCATGGGTGAAACCGAGATCGACAATGCGCCGCATCTCGTCCGCCAGCTGTCCGGTGTCGTCATCCGGATAGGGGTATCCGCCGCCCGCATAGACCTTGATGCGCTCTGGAAGCAGCGGGCCGCGGTTGAGCTTCTTGGCAAGCAAGGCGTGAAGCGGCTGACGGGCGATCTTGGCCGCAACGTCCCATAAGGCCATGTCGAGAACCCCCACGGCGACACATCTTTCGCCATGACCGCCGGGTTTCTCGCCGGTCATCATGACTTCCCATGCGCAGAAGGGATCGAGATCGTCATCTTCGTAGCCGCGCAAATCGGGCGGATCGGCCCGGAGCAGGCGCGGGATGAAACGCTCGCGTAGCAGGCCGCCCTGGGCATAACGGCCCACCGACGCATAGCCCCTGCCAATGACCGGGCTTCCATCGATGACGACATCGGTGACGATCTCGACGAGGCTGGTGGTGAGGCCGCCGGGCGGCAAAGCGGGATCGGCGTAACGCGAGATGGGAATCGTATGTTCTCGTATTTCGGTGATCCGCATCCATCGCTCCCGGTTTGACAGGCAAGTCCATATCACCGATCATGGCAGAACGTATATTCTGGAATTGACATGGCCCGCCCGCGCAGCTTCGACCCCGCCCAGACGCTTCGCACCGCGATGATGGTGTTCTGGGAACGTGGCTATTTCAACACCTCGATCGACGATCTGGTCGCCGCCACCGGCGTCAGCCGTTATGGGCTCTATGACGTCTATGAGAACAAGCACGGGCTCTTTCTGGCGGCGCTCGATCACTATCACGAGACGGTCTTTCGGGCGCTTCTGGCGCCGCTCGAAAAGGCGGACGCTTCGGTGGGGGAGATCAGGCAATATTTCGACGTGGTGCTGGGCTATGCCGGCAAATCGGAAGACGGCCGGCTCGGCTGCCTCATGTGCAACTCGGCGAGCGAGGTGGCGCTCTTCGATCAGGCGGTGGCGGAGCGGGTCAAGCGGTTCCGGGATGTCGCCGGCAAAGCCTTCCGGCGGGCGCTCGGCAACGCGCTCGAGAAGGGCGAGATCGGCGCCCATATCGATATCGCTCGCCACGCCGATTTTCTGACCGCGGCGCTTCAGACCGTCTGGGTCCTGGCGCGTTCGGGCGCCGGCCGCAAGACGATCAGCCATCATATCGAGGTAACGCTCTCGACTCTCGATCGGAGTTGACAGACCGATCGTTCTGGTAAATAACAGAATATCAGTTCTGAAACAGCGGGAGGACGCCGTGCCGGAGCGTCCCGGATCACGCCTTATTGGCGTGTTCTCAAGCAGGGAGGCGAGATCAATGGCAATTATCCGGGCGGCCTTGCCGGTGTCAGAAAGAGTCTGGAAGCGGAGGGGCATGTCATCATCCGCGACGGCAAGCGGCATGTCGTCAAGGATTACGAAAAGAAGCTGGCCGCCATCTGAGAGGGGACATCCTTATGACATTGCGCGACATCTGGGCCGATTATGAAGGGGCCTGGGCCGAGACCGATCCCGGCAAGCGGGCGGAAACCCTCAGGCGGACGCTCGACGGCACATTCGTCTATATCGATCCGAATATCCGCGCCGAGGGCCATGATCAGCTATCGGATTATATTGGCGAGCTGCAGAAGACCATTCCGGGCATGCGCATCGTCACCAACAGCTTCGCCGAGCATCATGAGACCTGCCTGATCAATTGGACGCTCGAGGACGGCCGGCGCACCGCAATTGCCACCGGCGTGACCTGCGGCGAGCGTGCCGCGAGCGGGCTTCTCGGCAAAGCCTCGGTATTCTACGGCCTGGCCTGAGCCTCAGAGAAGGCCGAGGCGCTCCTGGGCCTTGTTCAAATGCATGCGCATGGCGTGGCGGGCCTTCTCGGCGTCCCCGGCGACGATGGCGTCGAAGATGGCGACATGCTCGGTCGCCACATATTCGGTGAGGCCTTCATGCATGGCCGAATTGGCGCGGGCGAGCCGCACCGTGTCGGTCAGCATCGAGGCCAGGAATTCGTGGAACCGGATGATCGCCGAGTTCTTGGTCAGGCGCGCGATCAGGCGGTGGAACTGCACATCGGCATTGACGCCTTTCTCGAGATCGCCGCCTGAGGAGGACAAGGTCTTGAGGGCCTTTTCCAGCAAAGCGAGATCGGCCTTGTTGCGGCGCTGGGCGGCGAGACCGGCGGCATCGCTTTCGACGCAGATGCGCAACTCATAGATGTCGCGGGCGGTGGTCTTCTCGTGCGGGTCGTTCAGGCCGAGGCGGAAGGCGCGTGTCGTCTCCGAGGGGGAGGTGACATAGACGCCGGACCCCTGCCGGCTGATCACGAGCCCATCGGATTGCAGCCGCGAGATGGCCTCGCGGATCACGGTACGGCTGACATTGAAGCTCTCGGTCAGGTCTTTCTCGGACGGCAGGCGCGAGCCCGGACCGATGCGCCCCGATTCCATGTCGTTGCGCAAGGCGTCGATGACCAGGTCCGAGAGCCGATCCGGCCGGACGATCGGCTTCGATTTGATCTTCGCCGGAACGCTGCGCCGGCTCAGGAGCCTTGATTGAGAACTTTGCCGGGATTCATCATCCATTTGGGATCCAAGACTCCTTTAATGGCCCGCATCAACTCCAGCTCGAGCGGAGATCGATGCCGCTTCAGCGACTTGAGACGCAGCTGACCGATTCCGTGCTCGGCACTGAACGTTCCGCCGGCCGCGACGACGACACCCTCTATGAAGGAAGTTATCTCCGTTGCGCGCGCCAAGAGCAAGTCAATTGCGCGGCCTTCCGGCGGCATGATGTTGACATGGAGATTGCCGTCGCCGAGATGGCCGAAGATATTGGGCCGGGCGCCTGGCGCAATATCGGGCAATCCCGATTCGATACGGTGCAGCACGTCCGGAATGGCGAATATCGGCACGGCGATATCGTGCTTGATCGCGCCGCCGGCGGCGCGCTCGCCTTCCGGCAGCGCCTCGCGCAGCGCCCACAGACGCTGCCGTTGGGTCTCGTTCTGCGCGATGACGACATCCTGGAGCGTGCCGTCGCTGACGAGGCGCTCGAAGACCGGCTCGATTCGCGCCGCGAGATCGGCCTCGGCATCGAGGGAAGACACCTCGAGAAGGACGAAGGCCGGATGATTGTTGGCGAATGGCGACACCGCGCCCGGAACATGCCGGCTGACGAGCGTGAGCCCGGCGGCGCCGAAATATTCGCAGGAGGTCAGCTCGGTGCCGAAATTCTCCTGGGTGGCGCGCAGCAGCGCCAGAGCCTGGTGTGGATCGGAAATGGCGGCGAGCGCGGTCAGGGATTTGCGCGGCCGCGGCACGAGCCGCAGGGTCGCGGCGGTGATGATGCCGAGGATGCCCTCGGAGCCGATGAAGATCTGCTTGAGATCGATGCCGGTATTGTCCTTGCGCAGGCTGCGCAGGCCGTTCCAGATCCGGCCGTCGGGAAGGACGACTTCCAGGCCGAGGACGAGATTGCGCATCGAGCCGTAAGCCAGCACCTGGATGCCGCCGGCATTGGTGGCGATGGTGCCGCCGATCTGGCAGGAGCCCTCGGCGGCGAGACTCAAAGGAAGAAGCCGGTCGGCCGCCTCCGCCGCCTGCTGCGCGGCCTGGAGGATGACGCCCGCCTCGATCTCCATCGTATTGTTGAGGGGATCGACATCGCGGATGGCGCGCATGCGGCGCAGGGAGAGGATGGCCTGCGCGCCGCCGGTGACCGGCACGGCGCCGCCGACGAGACCGGTATTGCCGCCTTGCGGCACCACCGCGATTCCATGGTCGTTGCAGAGCCTGAGCATCTGCGCCGTCTCGTCGGCCGAGCCGGGCAGGAGGATCGCCGCCGAGGCGTTGTTGAACAGTCCGCGCCAGTCCGTCTCGAACGGACGGCGGTCATCGGAATCGAGCCGATAGGCGCTCTCGGGCAGGGCCCGGGCCAAAGCCGCTCTGAAATCCGATAGCTGATTCATACCCATTTTCCTCAATAGCGCCGCTGTTTCTTGCCGCCGACGCCAGAGTTACGCGCCTTCATAAGTTGTATGATAACTGATATATGCTGATCTTGACAATACTATAAGAAGGTATCTAATCTGCGCTCACTCGAAAACAGATTTTGTGCAGGGGAGCGTGATGGGACGCAGCATCAGACTGACAGTTGGACAAGCGATCGCGAAGTTCTTGGCGGCGCAATGGACGGAGCGCGACGGCGTCGAGCAGCGCCTGATCGGCGGCGCCTGCGGCATCTTCGGACATGGCAATCTGTCGGGCCTGGGGCAGGGCCTCGCCGAATGCGGCAAGGACATTCCCTTCTATCAGCCCTTCCATGAGCAGAGCATGGTGCATATGGCGGTGGCCTATGCACGCGTGAAGCGCCGCCTGTCGACCTTCGCCTGCACCGCCTCGATCGGCCCCGGCACCGCCAATATGTATACGGGTGCGGCCGGCGCCACGGTGCAGCGCGTTCCGGTGCTGCTGCTCGCTTCCGATCATTATGCGACGCGCCGCCAGGGCATCGTCCTGCAGCAGCTCGAGCATCCCAATTACGATCTCTCGGTGTCGGACGGCCTGCGCACCGTCAGCGCCTTCTTCGACAAGATCGTGCGGCCCGAGCAGCTGCTGCCCTCGCTCATGGAGGCGATGCGCGTGCTGACGAGCCCGTCGGAAACCGGCGCCGTCACGCTCTCCATCTGCCAGGACACGCAGGGCGAAGCCGGAGACTTCCCGGTCGAGCTGTTCGACAAGCGCGTCTGGCGCGTCGAGCGCAGGGCCGCCGATGGCGGTCAGGTGGCGCGCGTGGCCGAGATGCTCGCCAAGGCGAAGCAGCCGGTGCTGATCAGCGGCGGCGGCGTCTATTACTCCGAAGCCGAGGCGGAGCTGAAAGCCTTTGCCGAACGCTTCGGCATTCCGGTGGTCGAGACCGTCGCCGGACGCAGCACCATGCCGGGCGAATCGCCTAATGCGCTGGGCGCCGTCGGCATCGCGGGCAATCTCGCCGCCAACCGGATCGCCAGCCAGGCCGACCTCGTCCTCGCCATCGGCACCAGGCTCACCGATGTCGTAACCTGCTCGCAGACCCTGTTCCAGAATCCCGATGTGCGTTTCGCCTCGATCAACGTCACCGGTCGCGATTCGATCAAGCTCGGCGCCGAGCCGATCACCGCCGATGCGAAGGTCGGCCTCGAGGCGCTCGCCGAGGCGGCCGCCGCCAAGGGCGTCAAGCCCCGCGCCGACTGGACCACTGAAATGAAGAGCGCCCGTGACGAGTGGACGGGCCTCGCCGAGCCGACGCTCAAGGCCACCGCCGGCCAGAAGATGACCCAGGCGCAGGCCCTGACGCTGGTCAACAAGTCGACCCGGCGCGAGTCCTATGTGGTCGCCGCGGCCGGCAGCCTGCCGGGCGATGTCGCCAAATTGTGGGATACGCGCGGCTCCAAGCGCACGCATCTCGAATTCGGCTTCTCCTGCATGACTTACGAAATGCCGGCCGGCATCGGCCTGGTGCTCGGCGGCGAGAAGAACGTCACCGTCGTGATCGGCGACGGCACCTATCTGATGAATCCGAGCGACCTCATCGTTGCGGCGCGCGAAGGCATCAAGCTCACCGTCTGCGTCTTCGTCAATCACGGCTATCAGATCATCCGCGACCTGCAGACCCTCACCACGGGCAGCAGCTTCTCGACCGAGTTCCGCGGCCGCGACAATGCGGGGACCTATAACGGCGCCTATCTCGGCATCGATATCGGGCAGAACGCCCAGAGCCTCGGCGCCAAGGTGCATCGCGCCGCGACGCCTGAACAGCTGGAAGCGGCGCTGGCCGCCGCCGACGCGGCGCCCGGCCTCAATGTCGTGGTGATCGAGGTCGAGCCGCACAAGATGTCGGTCGGCACCAAGCACAGCTTCTGGGACATCGCGCCGCCGGAAACCTCCGGCATCGCCGCGGCGCAGGAGCTTCGCCGCAAATATGAAGAACGCCGCGACGCACTCCAGCGCCACTACATCTGACCATCATCCTTCTGCATCCCCGACGGAGACACAAATGCAGGCCGAAGCCCAGAATCCCGTTCTCAATTCACCCACGGTCGAAAAAGTCATCAAGCCGATGGGCCACTATCCGTTGCGCATCGTGCGCGGCGAGGGCGTGCGCTTCTGGGACGAGGAGGGAACCGAATATCTCGATGCCGTCTCGGGCGAATGGGTGGTCAATCTCGGCTACCGGCATCCCAAGGTCGTCGCGGCGATCAAGGCGCAGTTCGACAATATCGAGTATGTGACGCCGGTCTTCGAGAACGAGCAGCGCACGAAGCTGGCCGAGAAGGTGCTGTCCAAGGCGCCGAAGAACATGCGCAGCGTGCTCTTCGCCCTGAGCGGCGCCGATGCGGTCGAGGGGGCCATGCATCTGGCGATGCGCGCCACCGGCGGCACGGAATTCGTCTCGCTGTTCAGCGCCTTCCACGGCACCACCTTCAGCACGCTGGCGCTCAGCTATTCCTATCCGAAGATGCTCGAGGGCTCGAAGGAAGGGCTCGACCGCTATCTGACGCGGCAGATCCGCGTGCCCAATTACAACTGCTATCGCTGCCCGTTCGGCCTGAAGCCCGGCTCCTGCGACATGCTGTGCGCGCGCTATATCGACACCGCCATCAAGCACCAGCCCGACGCCAAGGTCGCCGGGGTGATCATCGAGCTGTTCCAGTCGAATGGCGGCATGATCCCGATGCCGGAAGGCTATATCGAGATCGTCCGCGAAATCTGCACCAGGAACGGCGTGGCGCTGATCGCCGATGAGGTCCAGACGGCCTTCTCGCGCTGCGGCGACATCTTCGCCTCCAATGTCGTCGGCGTCGAGCCCGACCTGATCGTGATGGGCAAGGCCTTCGGCGCCGGCCTGCCGTTGTCGGGCGTCGTCGCCGGCGAGGGCTTCACCTCGCTCCGGGGCTGGGAAGCGGGCTTCACGCTGATGTCCACGCCGGCCGTCTGCGCCGGCAGCATCGCCATGCTGGAAGTCATGGAGGAGGAGGATCTCGGCAAGAACTCGACCGAGATCGGCGCCCATATGGTGGCCCGTCTCAATGAGATGAAGGATCGCTATTCGATCATCGGCGACGTCCGCGGCCTCGGGCTCATGATCGGCGTCGAGCTGGTCAAGGATCGCGAGAGCAAGGAGCCGGCCGATGAGCTCACCGGTTTCGTGTGGAAAGACGCCCTCGAGAAGCAGCGCCTGCTGCTCGGCAAGAGCGGCCCGGTCTTCGGCGACTTCGGCAATGTCATCAAGCTGAAGCCGGCGGTGAACACCACCCGCGACCAGGCCGATGAGATGCTGGACCGGCTGGAGCGCTCGCTCGCCGCCGCCCAGGCCCGCCTCGACAGGATGAACTGAAGATGGCCGGACCTTTCAAGCGCTGGGGCTTCCTGGCGGCGCTCGACTATGAGACCTGGCCGGCCGAGCGTGTCGCCCAGACGCTCGCGGCGCAAGGCTATGGCGCGGTCGAATGGTCGCTGGCGCATTTCGATCCGCGCCGCATGAACGACGCCGAGCTCGATGCCGTCTTCGCGGCAACCCGCAAGCATGGTCTCGCGGTCTCGGAGATCGTCGTCCAGCAGGATCTGGTCTGCGCCGACAAGGCCGAGCGGACCCGGCGCGTCGATGTGACGATCGCCGCGGCGAAGGCCGCCGTGTGGCGCGATGTCAACCTCGTCAATGTGCTGACCGGGCCCAATCGCTGGGAGACCGGCCATGTCGATGTCGGCCAGGCGATGCCGGAGGGCGAGGCCTGGGCGCTGCTGCTCGATACCTATGCGCACATGCTCGACGGTCTCGCCGAGATCGGCGCCGTGGCGGCGCTCGAACCCTGCTGGGGTGGGCTCGCGCATGACTTCCACAGCACCGGCGTGCTGCTGCGCCGCTTCGGCTCGCATCCGGCCTTCGGCATCAATTTCGATCCGAGCCACTTCGCGCTGGTGCGCGACGACCTTTCCTGGGTGATCGCCGAGCTCGCTCCCTATATCCGGCATGTCCATATCAAGGACGTCGCCGGCATGCCGGGACGCGACGGCAAGGAATTCATCTTCCCGCTGATCGGCGAGGGGCTCGTCGACTGGCCGGCGATGTTCAAAGCCCTCGATGCCGCCCGCTATCGCGGCGTGATGTCGGTCGAGTTCGAATCCTATCGCTATTACCGGACCATTTTGAAGTCCGATCCCGCCCGCGCCTCAGAGCTGTCGATGCAGCAGCTGCGCGCGCTCGAAGACCTGTTGCCTGAAGGAATGCGTGCATGACCCCCAAGTTGAAAGTCGGTGTGATCGGTCTCGGTGAGGTCGGGCGGCATCAAGCCAATGGCGTGCGCGCCAGTGCCCATGCCGAGCTTTTCGCGGCGGCCGACCTCAATGCCGAGCTGCTCAAGGCGACCGTCGAGGGAACGTCGATCCGCGGCTATGCGCGGGCCGAGGAGCTTCTGGCCGACAGGGATGTCGAAGCCGTCGTCATCTGCGTGCCGCACAAGTTCCATGCCGAGCTCTGCCTGGCGGCCCTCGAGGCCGGAAAACATGTGCTGGTCGAAAAGCCGGCGACCGTGACCGCGGCTCAGTGCGACGCGCTGAATGCGCTCGCCAGGGAAAAGGGTGTCATTTTCGGCGCCAGCCACAATCAGCTGTTCTATCCGCCGCATCGCTGGCTCGCCGAGGCGATCGCCGCGAAGCGCATCGCGCGGCCGTCGACATTGCGGCTCCGGCTGGCGATCGGCGGCAAGCTCGGCGGCTGGCGGGCCGATCCCGACCTGACCGGCGGCGGCCTGCTGTTCGACGCCGGCTTCCACCGCTTCTACGTGGCCCGCTACATCATGGGCGAGGTCAAGGCGGTGACGGCGGTGCTCGACACCGACAAGCCGCGCGAGAAGGGCGAGGACGCCGGCCTCGTCATCCTCGAATTCCGGGACGGCGGCCGGGCCGTGATCGAAGCCGGCTATCACGCGCCGAAGGGCGCCTTCGACGACCAGATCGAAGCGGTGAGCGCCGATGCGCTGATCCGCATTCCGGGTGTCGAGGCGCATTTCGAGAAATTCTCGAGCGAGCCGGAGCTGCTGCGCTGGCAGAGCGGGAAATGGGAGGCGGTCGAGATCGAGACCGTGACCTGGATCGAAACGGTCGGCCGCTCGGTCGAGAACTTCATCGCTGCGGTCCAGGGGCGGGCGGAGCTTGCCGCCAACGGACAGGAAGCCCGGCGCATCGTCGAAATCGTCGAGGCAACCTACCGGTCGGCCGTCGAAGGCCGCCGCATCGAACTTTGAACGCACGTAACCAAAACCAACAGAGGAGGAGAGTAGCATGCGTATCATTTCTCTAGTCGCTGCCTTTGTCTTCGCCGTCATCTCGGCGTTGACGGCGGCGGCCCAGGACAAACCCAAGATCGGCATGCCGATGACGACGCTCAATGACGCGTTCTGGGTCGACTATGTGAACTTCGCCAAGACCGCGGCGGAAGCCTATGGCTATGAGCTGGTGGTGACCGACGCGCAGTCGCGCGAAGACAAGCAGCTGTCCGATATCGAGTCGCTCATCAATGCCGGCGTTAAGGGCGTCATCCTGACGCCGCTCAGCGAGCCGCTCGGCATCCAGGCGATCAACCTGCTCAACAAGGCGAATATTCCGGTGGTCGTCACCGACACCTTCCCGGGAGTCGAAGTGGGATCGGTCCCGAACTATCTCGCCTTCATCAAGCTCGATGACGAAGTGGCCGGCTACAATGTCGCCAAGCACCTGATCGAGAAGGACAATGCCAAGAAGATCGTCGGCATCGGCGGCGTTCCCGGCATTTCCACCTCGGAAGCGCGCAATGACGGCCTGAAGAAGGCGGTCGCCGAGCATCCGGGCGTCGAGCTGCTCGACCTTCAGTACACGGACTGGACGCTCGCCAAGGGCCAGACGGTCATGGAAGACTTCCTCACCCGCTTCAGCGACATCGATGGCGTGTGGGGCGCGGGGTCCGACCCGCTTCTCGGCGCCATCGTCGCCATGGAGAATTCGGGCCGTCTCGGCGCGGTCAAGCTTGCCGGCATCGACATCACCGCCGCGGCGCTCGATTCCCTCGCCGAAGGCAAGCTGTCGATGCTCGCCGGCGGCCACTGGGTCATGGGTGGCTACGGCATCACCATCATCCACGACTATCTGAACGGCCAGAAGCCGGACCAGCCCGTCTATGAGATGAGCCTCTATTACCTGACCAAGGACGGCATCGGCGATTATCGTTCGAAGATCATCGAGCCTCTGGCGGCCGGCAAGTCGCTGATCGACTGGAAGGCGATCAGCAAGGCGTCGAACCCGTCGGTCAAATATTCCGACGTCTTCCAGGTCATCAAACCCTGATCGGAATGGTGCGATAATGGCTGACGTCGCTCATCACATGGCAACCGGGCAGGGGACTGCCACACGTTTTTCGCACGCGATACTCGAAGCGCGCGGATTGCAGAAGCAGTACGGTCCCGTCCATGCGGTGCGCGACGTCGGCCTCACCCTTCATGCCGGCGAAGCGCTGGCCTTGTGCGGCGAGAACGGCGCCGGCAAGTCGACGATATTCAAGATCCTGGCCGGCGAGGTCACGCCTGATGGCGGCGAGATCACCCTCGAAGGCGCACCCTTCAAGCCGGATTCGGCAGCCGCGGCGGTACGTGCCGGCGTGTCGATGGTCTATCAGGAATTCAACACGCTGCCCAACACGTCGGTGGCCGAGAACGTCTTTCTCGGGCGGATGGACATGTTCCGCCGCTTCGGCATCATCGACTGGGCGAAGCTCCATAAGGCCGCCGAAGAGGTCCTGAACCGCCTCGGTCTCAAGGTCGACCCGCGCGCCTCGATGGGCAGCCTGTCGCCTTCGACCTGCAAGATGATCGAGCTGGCGCGGGCGCTGTCGACCAATCCGAAAGTCCTGCTGCTTGATGAGATCACGGCGTCGCTCGATCATGACGACGCCGATACGTTGCACCGGCTGATGGATGATCTGCGCGCCCGAGGTGTGGGCATTCTCTACGTCTCGCACCGTCTGCAGGAAATTTTTGGCAGCTGCACGACCGTCGAGGTCATGAAGGACGGCGCCTATGTCACCACCCGTCCGGTGGAGGATCTCGACGAAAGCCAGCTGTCGGCCCTGATGATCGGCCGCAAGATCGATGTCTGGGAACGCACGCCGGGTCTCGCCGACCGGCCGGTGATGCTCGAGCTCGCGGGGCTGAGCGGCAAGGACTTCAAGGACATTTCGCTCAAGGTCAGGCGGGGCCAGATCGTCACCCTGGCCGGACTTGCGGGCTCCGGCGCCGATGCCGTCCTGGAGGCGGTCTTCGGGGCGGCGGCGGTCACGGCCGGCAGCATTCAGCTCGACGGCAAGACGCATGAGGGACGCGATATTCCGGCGGCGATCGCCGCCGGCATCGCCATGGTTCCCAAGGAGCGCGCCGTCGAGGGTCTGATCGACAGCGCCGACATCCAGTTCAACATTGGTCTCGCCGGCCTGGTGCGCAATGCCCGTGGTTTCTTCGTCGACGGGAGCGCGGAAGCCAGGGATGCCGAGCAGGGCATGCAGCTCTTCCGCATCAAGGCGCCCGGCGCCGATACGGCGGTGCGCAACCTCTCCGGCGGCAACAAGCAGAAGGTGCTGCTGGCCAAGTGGTTCCTGACCAACCCGAAGCTCATTCTGCTGAACAACCCGACGCGGGGCGTCGATGTCGGCGTCAAGCTCGAAATCTATGAAATGCTGCAGAAGCTGCGCGAGGAGCGCGACCTCGCCGTCCTCATGGCGTCCGAGGACATGGCCGAGGTCATCCGCGTCAGCGATGTGGTGATCACCATCCGCCATGGCGCGATATCCGGCGTCTTCGAGGGCGAGGCGATCACCGAAACCAATCTCATAAATGCGATGATCTAGAGAGCGACAGGCCATGAGCGACATGACAGCTTCCACCCCATCCGTGCGTTCCGGCACGAGTTTCGATCGCCTGCGGACCTATTTCCCCTTCATGGTGCTGATCCTGGTCTGCATCGGCTTCGCGATCTTCTCGGACCAGTTCGTGAGCGCGCGCAATCTCGAGACCGTGCTGCGCCAGGCGTCCGTGCTGTCGATCGCCGCCATGGGCGCCACCTTCATCATCATGATGGCGTCGATCGACCTTTCCGTCGGTTCGGTCGTCGGCCTCTCGGCGGTGATCGTCGCCTATTTCATGCAGTCGAACGGGCTCATCGCGGCGCCGGCGGGCCTGCTCAGCGGCGCCTTTCTCGGCGCCCTGGTCGGCGTCATCTATGCCAAGATGAAGGTTCCGTCCTTCATCGTGACGCTCGGACTCCTGGTCGCCGGCCACGGCCTGATGCTGCACATCACCGAAGGGCGTCCGATCATGATCAAGGATGAGACGATGCGCTGGATCGGCTCGGGCGACTTCGCCGGCGTGCCGACCATCGTCATCGTGGCGCTGATCGCCTTCGCCATCGCCTATGTCATCCAGAACCACACGATCCTCGGCCGCAGCATCGTGGCGATCGGCGGCGGCGAGATGGTGGCGCAGCGCTCGGGCATCCGCATCGACCGGGTCAAGATCGGCACCTTCGCGCTGGCCGGCCTCTATTCCGGCCTCGCCGGCATCGTTCTCGCCTCGCGCATGGGCGCCGGCAGCCCGACGGCGGGCTCGGGCCTCGAGCTCGATGTCATCGCCGCGGTGGTCATCGGCGGGACGCCGCTCACCGGCGGCATGGGCGGCGTGGTGGGCACCATCATCGGCGCGCTCATCATCACCATCCTGTCCAACGGCCTCAATCTGGCGGGCGTCTCCTCCTACTCGCAGCTCATCATCAAGGGCGCGGTGCTGGTCATCGCCGTGGTGATTTCCATCGACCGCAAGAAGATCGGAGTGATCAAATGAGCAGACTCTCGCTGGAGGCCGTCGAGGACGGGGTGCGCCGCTATATCACCGGCGTCGCCAGGCAGGACCGAGCGATGCTGGGGGGGCTGTTCGCGCCGACGGCGCACATCACCGGCATCGATGAGGGAAAGCCGATCTCGGTGCCGCGCGACCGCTGGATCGAGGCCGTCTGCGCTCCGGACAAGGCCGGGGCCGGCGCACCCGACTACCGCATCACCTCCGTCACCATCACGGAGACGGTCGCCTGCGCCTTTGTCGAAACACTCTATGGCCGTTTCCGCTATTGCGACGCGCTGACCTTCGTGGCGGCGGGCTCGGGCTTGCAGGTCAGCGGCAAGACCTTCCACCAATATTCCCAGGCCAGCTGACGATCAGGTCGCCGGGACGCGCCGCCGCGGCCGGACGAGGATTATCAGACCGGCCAGCAGGATGAGCAGCATGCCGAGCAGCGTCGTCACGGCCGGCACTTCGGCGAAGAACAGGAGGCCCCAGAGCGGCGCCCAGATCATGCCGGTATATTCGAAGACGGTGACGAGGCTGGCGTCGGCCAGGCGGTAGGCCTGGGTGATGAGCAGCATCGCAATGGCGGCGATGGCGCCGCAGGCGGCCATCATGGCGAGGCTCAAAGTGTCGGGCCAGGCCCAGGGCCGCACCAGGAAGGCGAAGCTCGGATGCTCTGACGTGGTGATGCCCGCCAGGTGAAAGACCAGCGCCATCAGGGCGGCGCCGGCGAGATAGACCCAGTTCTGGTAAAAAGCCATGACGGAGGCCGGTTCGGTCACGCCGAGCTTGCGGGCGAAGAGCATGGCGAGGGCATAGGTCATGGCGGCCAGGAGGCTGAACAGAGCCGCCGGCTCGAAGAAGCCGAAGCCCGGCTTCAGGATCACCAGCACGCCGGCGAAACCGACGAACAGCGCGATGATCGCCTTGAGCTCGACCCGTTCGCCGAGGATCGGCCCGGCGAGGAAGGTGACCAGGAAAGGCGCGGTGAAGAACAGCACGATCGCCTCGGCCAGCGGCAGCGCCGGGAACGCCAGATAATAGGAGGTGTAGGCGATGAGCAGGATGACTCCCCGGAAGATCAGCGTCCAGGAGCGTGGCGAGAAGATCTGGCGGATGCCGCCATCCAGGTGAACGAAAAGCAGGAGAATGGGCAAAGCGACGATCGAGCGGGTGGCGACGGCTTGTGTGACGGCATAGTCGCCGCTCACCGCCTTGATGATCGCATCCTGGGTCGAGATGATCAGGATGCCGGCGCAAAGCGACGCGATGCCGAGCAGGTTCCGGTTGCCGGAGAGAATTGCCATGGGGAGGAGACTGAAGAAGCTGGAGTGGAGGCGCTCGCCTGTTCGCGGCATGGCTGCAACAGGCGCGACCGGTCTTTAGCTAATGCCTGAGAGCCTGCCAATGGCCGGGCGTCAGTCCGAAAGCCTGTTTGAACTGCCGCGTCATATGGCTCTGATCGGAAAAGCCGCTGACGAAGGCGGCCTCGGCGAGGGTAACGCCGCTGAGGATCGCCGCCTTGGCGCGGTCGAGGCGGCGCATGGTGAGATAGCGATAGGGGCTGGTGCCCAGCCGCGTGCGGAAATGGCGGGCGAGCGCATAGCGGTCGAGTCCGGTCTCGGCCTCGAGTTCCTCGGAGGCCACGACACGGGCGAAATGTGTATCGAGAAACTGGCGGGCACGATCGACCGCACCGGCGGACGTGGCGGACATCCGGCGCGCCGGCAGCGAGCCGTCCAGGGCGAAGAGCGCATCGGCAATCGCCGTGACGACGCGGTCCTGTTCCAGCGGTTCGAGCGGTCGGGTGAGATCCGCGAGTGCCATATCAAGCGCCGCGAGGAGTGCTGGATCGGACGAAACGGCGGACTTCAGAAAGGGCAGGGCATGACTTCGTCCGCGCAGGGCCTCGCTGATCAGGCGCGGCTCGATATAGAGCATGCGGTAGCGGAAACCGGTCTCGGCGCCGGCCCGGCCGTCATGAACCTCATCGGGATGGAGCACCATGGCATTGCCGGCGAGACTGTCGGCCTGGGCGCCGCGATAGGTGAAGGACTGGACGCCGCTCATCGTATAACCCAGCGCATAGGTGTCGTGGCGGTGCGGGTCATAGGCATGGCCCGAAAAGAACGCCTCGATGCGCTCTATGCCGGGCGATGCGGGCGCGTGACCGATCCAGTCGCACGATCGTTCAAGACGGAGTTGCGGCGTCTCTCTTAGGGTCTCAGGCATGACATTCGATACCAAGATCGCCATCGTGGTGCGCGAGAGCCTGGCGCAGTGGCAGAAGCTCAATGTGACCGCCTTTCTCGCCGGCGGCCTTGCCGGAGTCTACCCCGAGATCGTGGGCGAGCGCTACCGGGACGGCGGCGGCGCCGCCTACGGGCCTCTGGTGCGCCAGCCCATCCTGATCTTCGCGGCGGAGGGCGAGGCGTTGACGCGGGTGCTGAAACGGGCAGCCGAACGTGGCGTCGTGCCGTCGATCTATACGATGGAGCTGTTCACGACCTATAACGACATCGACAATCGCGCCGCTGTCGCGAAAGCTCCGACCGATCAGCTCGATCTCGCGGGGATTGCCCTGCATGCCGAGCGCAAGACGCTGGACAAGATCGTCAAAGGTCTGAAGCTGCATTCGTGATTTCATCCTCACAGCAGGATGATGGCGGCCTTCACGACGGTGGTGAGGATGGCGACGATCAACAGACCGGCGAAAGCGGTTTCGACAGGACGCATGGCGTTCTCCTATCCTGAACAATCGGCCCCCATTTGATGGTCACAGAATAGGCGCAATGCGCTGAGCCGCCGCTGAATGGCCGGTTGTCCGGCATTCAGCGTTTTTCGGTCTTCGGATCAGGAGGTTAGGTCAGTCGGCGTAGGACGGGTCCTTGCGGTCGAGCACCTTCTTCATCTCGGCGAAATGCGCGAAGGCCGAGTCGGTATAGAGGTCCCAGTCGCGCGCCGTCTGCTCGGCGACCTTGTCGCTCATGATGTTGAGCTTCTGGCCGCTCGCATAGGCGATCATCAGGGTCTGGCAGGCGCGCTCGAGATAATAGAGCTCGTCGAAGGCCTCGGCGACGGTGCTGGCGGCGATCAGCACGCCGTGATTGCCCATCATCATCGTCTTGTGGTTGCCGAGGAGGCCAGCGAGGCGGTTGCCTTCGGCATCCGAGTTGGCCATGCCCTCATAGCCGAGATCATAGGCGACGCGCTTGTAGAAGCGCGCGGTGTTCTGGTCGATCGGCTTGACCTCGGGATCGGCGAGGCCGGCGAGCGCCGTCGCATAGGTCGGGTGGACATGCAGCACGCAGCGGGCCGAGGGAACCAGAGCGTGCATGCGGCCATGAATGCACCAGGCCGTCTCGTCCGGGGCGTCGGGCCGCTTCATCGCTTCCTTGTCGTCGGCATCGAGCAGCAGCAGGTCGGAGGCCCTGATGCCGGAAAAATGCTTCCATTTCGGGTTCATCAGGAACTGCTTGCCGTCGGGCGACACCGCGAGGCTGAAATGATTGGCGACGCCCTCGTGCCAGTTGAAATGCTCGGCGAGGCGGAACGCCGCGGCCAGATCGATGCGCAGCTGCTGTTCTTCCGACGTCTTGGTCTTGAGCTTGGTCACCGAAGTCATGGCGTTCTCCCGAAATTGTCAGTTGTGCCTATGCTGTCTTTCGCGATGGAAAATGTAAAGGCCGGAACCGATGATCAAGGCGGCCCCCAGCCATGTCCAATAATCGGGCCATTCGGCAAAGAACAGCCAGCCGAACAGGGCGGCCCAGATCAGCGATGAATAGGAGAAAGGCGCGGCGACGGAAGCCGGCGCCCGGCGGAAGGCCTGGATGAGGAAGAGATGGCCGACCCCGCCCAGAAGCCCGGTGCCGATGAGAAGCAGCCAGTCGGCCGCGCCCGGCCACTGCCAGTGCCACGGCACGAACACCGTGGTGACGAGGGCGCCGATCACCGATGTGTAGAACATCGAGGTCAAGGGCTCGTCGAAGAGGCGCACCTTGCGGGTGGTGATCTGATAGCTGGCATTGAGCAGAGCGGCGACCAGCAGGAAGAGGGCGCCGCTGATGAACAGGCCGGCATGGCTTTCCCAGGGCCGGACCACGATGAGGGCGCCCAGGAAGCCGACGAGCACGCCGAACCAGCGGCGCGGTCCGACATGCTCCTTGAGCAGCGGCACCGACAGGACGGTGACGAGGATCGGGGCGAGGAACATGATGGTCGTCGCCGTCGCCAGCGGCACGAGGCGCACGCCGGCATTGAACAGAGCGGTGGTCAGGGCGAGGAGCAGCGAGCGCGTCAGCTGCAGGGTCGGCGCCTTGGTCTTCACCACCCGGGGCAGGTTCGGGCCGGCCGCCGCCGCGGCGACGATGGTGGCGAAGAAAAACCGCGCCCAGGTGACCTGGACCAGGGAATAGGTCTCGAGCAGATGCTTCACCAGCGTGTCGAGAGACGTGAAGCACAGTACCGTGACGAGCATCCAGAGGATGCCCACGGCATGATTATCCCGTTGACCGGCTGTCTCTCCCGCGACGCTCATCGGTCGAGCTATAGGCAGGGGCGACCGCCAAGCCAATGAACAATCCGGATGGCCCCGGATGCAGCCCGCGCATGGCCGGATTCTACAATGAAAAGGCGACCTTGGCCTTGTCGGCCGCGTCGGCCAGCTCCTGGTAGAGGCCGTCGGGCAAGGGAATGCCCTTGGCCTCGCGGTCGATCCGCCTGGTCCATTCGGGGCCGCCCGCCGGCATGATTCCGGGCTCCGCCTTGAAGGCGTCCAGATAGCTCGCATGGCGCTCGGCGAAGATGCCGGCCGGCACGAAGGTCGATGGATCGATCGCCATCACGAAATGCCCGACCTTGGTGTCGGCGAGGGCGACGCCATCCTGCTCGACCGACAGGCGCATGCCGCTCAGCATCGCGCCCAGGACCTCGGCGAGGCCGGCGAGCGCCGCGCCCTTGTAGCCGAAGCCCGAGCCGCCGACGGGACCGAGGCAAATAGCGGAATGGGGATCGGTCGTGTACTGGCCATTGGCGTCGAGGACGGCATCGGGCGGCAACTCGATCCCCTCGGTGCGATAGCGCAGGACCTTGTTCCACGGGATGGAGCTCGTCGCCATGTCGAGGAAATAGGGATCGCGGCCTTCCAACGGGGCCGCCATGGCGATCGGGCTCGTTCCATGAATGGGCTTCCTGCCGCCATAGGGCACGACGAAGGCGCCCGAATTGCAGGTGACGAAGCCGATGAAGCCGGCATTGGCGGCGGCGAGCGCATAGGCGCCGGCGGCGCCGAAATGGGTCGAGTTGATCACCACGCCCATGCCGATGCCGGTGTCGCGCGCAATGGTGCAGGCTTCGTCCATGGCCCGGTAGGTGGGCAGATGGCCGAGCCCGTCATCGGCATCGACCAGCACGGCGCTGCGGCGCGGATGCGAGACGGTGATATTCGGGCTCTGCTTGCAGATGCCGCCGCGCAGGCAGTCGGCATAGAAAGGCAGGAGCCTGACGCCATGGCTGTCGACGCCGAGCAGCGAGGCATGCAGCATGGCGCCGGTCGTCGCTTCCGCCGAGTCCGGGTCGGCGCCGGCCGAGGTGAGCACGGCATAGGAGAAGGCCGCCAAAGTCTCGGCCGAAGCACGTCGTTCGGTCATCGGGGGCCGTCAGCTCTTGCGCAGCCGCGCGAGGAGCTCCGGCGTCGGCCAGGAATCGGCCGGCAGGCCGAGCTTGATCTGCACCGCCTTGACCGCGGCGCGGCTCTGGGCGCCGAGCTTGCCGTCGATCTTGCCGACATCGTAACCCATGCGGGTCAGGATCTTCTGCAATTCCATGATCTGATTGTAGTCGAGACTGTCGATCGGCCCGTTGCCCTTGCTCACCGGTGGAGCGCCCGCCAGGCGGGTGGCGAAATAAGCGGCGGTCGTCGAATAGATGAGCGACTCGTTCCACTTCAGATAGACTTCGGTGAAGTTCGGATAAGCGAGGAAGGCCGGGCCGTGGCGGCCCATCGGCAGGAGCAGGGAGGCCGCCGCCTTGTCACCCTTGAGCGCCTTGCCGGAGACGAGCTTCACGCCCCATTTGGCCCATTGCGCGCGCGGATGCTGGATGGCGATGTCGGCCTGGTCCCACGGCAAGTCCTCGGGGACGCTAACTTCCTGCAGCCAGGGCTGGTTCGGCCGCCAGCCATGGTTGATCAGCAGATTGGCGGATGAATAGAGGATATCGGGGATGCTGCGCTTCAGGTCGACCTTGCCGTCGCCATCGGCATCGATGCCGCTTTCGAGGAAGTCGGCGGGCAGGAACTGCACCTGGCCGATCTCGCCGGCCCAGGCGCCCACCATGTCCTCTTCCGTCATGTCGCCGCGATCCAGGATTTGCAGCGCCGCGAAGAGCTGCGGGCGGAATTTTTCCGGCCGGCGGCAGTCGAAGGACAAGGTCGCCAGCGACCGGATGGTGTGGAAATCGCCCATATAGCCGCCGAAATCCGTCTCGAGGCCCCAGAAGGCGACGATGACCGCGGGCGGCACGCCATATTTCTGCTCGACCTTCTGGAAGATGCCGGCATGTTTCTTGAGCAGGCTGGCGCCGGTATTCATGCGCCCGGCCGAGATCAGTCGGGCCTGGAAATCGAGGAAGGTCAGCGAGAAGACGCTCTGCGCCCGGTCGCGCTTGATGACGGCCGGGTCGTAGGTCATGCCGTCGAGCACGGAGATGGCGCGCCTGGAGATGCCCATGCCGGCGGCTTCCTTCTTGACGCCGGCAAGCCAGCCCGGGAATTTTGAGGGCGAGGTGGGCTGGCAGTCGGCGGCCGCCGAGGCGGCCGTGGCCGAGGCCAGGACAAGCAGGGCGGACAGGCAGAGGGGGACAAGCTTCACCGTCGAAACTCCGTGGCTGATTTGAGCTGACACTTACCGGCTCAGCAGTGATTCAGCAATGTGGCGCGCCGGTGACGTTCCGGAAAGAGGCTCGACCGCGCGGCCGCCTTGCAATAGCCTCGGTGCCGAATCTGCCGGAGACCTCCGTTGAAGAAGACATTGATCACCATCGCCGCGACATTCGTCGGGACGATCGCCATCCTCATTCTGGGCCTTTATGGCTACTACTCCTTCGAGATGCGGCAGATCGAGCCCTATTCGGAGACGATGACCGCCTTCTACGGGAAGCTCGAAGCCAAGGATCATGGCGGGGCGGAGAAAGTCCTTCTCGATGCCCTGGCGGATGAAAGATTCTCCGATCCGTTCCTCAAATTCGAGATGCACGGAACTCTGGCCAGGCTCTATAGCGCGGAGATGAAGAACTTCGGCGCGGCCGAGCGGCAGTATCTGGCCGCATTGGCTCTCGATCCCGGGGCGGAAGTCCCGATGGCGGATCGCGGAAAGCTCAATCTCCTCACCGATTTCGCCGTGATGCTGGATGATGGCGGACGATATCCCGATGCCGTCGCGCGCCTGGAGCAGGCACTACGGATCGTCCAGGACAGCGATCCGGCACTGAAGACACGAATATTCATGTCTCTGGGAATAGCCCATGTCCACAACAAGGATTTCGATCGCGGCGAATTCTATCTCGAGGAGACGCGCAAGCGGATCGAAGCACAGCCGCCGTCCGATCTACGGGATCTCAAGGTGAAAGCGCTCGCCTACAACAATCTGGCCTGGATGTATCAGCGCAAGGCCCAGTTTGAAAAGGCCTTGAGCATGATGCCACAGGCCTTTCGGGTCGCCGACGTCCTTGGCGACGTCGAGCTGAATTCGACGCTGAACGATACCCAGGCGCAAATCCTGCTGGTGCGGGACAGCGACTACCTCTCGGCGGTCAACTACCGCACGCATGGCAAGATACTGGCGGCGCTCGACCGCACCGGCGATGCCTGCAAAAGTCTGGCAAAGGCGCGGGACTACTACGCCAAGGCCGCAAATGAGCAGGAAAGGGCGGCTGCGCAACAGGAGGCTGCCGCTTTTGCCTGCTAAAGCGCGATGGCTTTGGAAAGAGTCGCCATCACGCTTTATCTTATCGCTTGTGCATGGTCCTTGTAGCCGTTGCTCCCGGAAAAGAAAAAGGCCCCGAAGGGCCTCAGTTCCATGGAGGAGCGATGGGCGCGATTACGCCCTAAAGTTTCCTGTTGCACCAGCGATACGTTAAGTAAGGCCGGTCGAATTGTCGGCACTGTTGCGTATATGTCACAGTTGAAGCGAAAATATCACTAAAAAGCAATATATTATGCCGGCCGCGCCTGACGCAAGCACTGCGTCAAGGCCGGTCGATGATTTCCTGAGCATGTGGCTGTCCCCGGAGAATCTGCTGCGGTACTACAACAGTAATGGTTGCCAAACCAGCAGCCAAAGGTTCACAGGGTCATTGGGAATTTTATTCCGCTGCGTAATTTTATGAGCGATCCGCCATAACGAAACAGCGGGCAAAATGCCCGCTGTCTGCTCGGAATCGGATTTCCGGAACTGTCAGTAATAGATGCGGCGGACATCCTTGACGTAGCCGCGCCTGGAATCGACGTAGATGATGTAGTTCTTGCCGTTGCGACGGCCGAAATAAGTATAGGTGCCGCCGCTGCAATCGCGCGCGCGAATCCGGAAGTAACCGTAATTCTCGGCGATCCGCGCGCCGCGCCGGCAGCTGATCCGGTTCTTGCCGCCGATATTGATGTCGATATTGACGCCGGCCTTGGCCGGGGCCGTGGCCACGGGCGTCATCAACAGACCAACCGAAAGACCGGCCGCCGCCACCATCATCTTGATCATCCGTCTCTCCTCCAAGGGCTGATTTGCCCCTCCATTTCTGGAATATTTTCCATCCCCGCCCGACTGTCAATCGGGCACGCCACGACGCTGTTAACCGGGCCGGGACGGGTGGCGCTTGACATCAGGAGCGGCACACCCAACTATGAGCCATGCGCAAAACACGGCGAAACACGACTCGTTTTCATTATGGGGCTTGCCCCATCGCGGGAATCTGACCCCCGGCTCGGCCCCTGGCACCTCCGAGTCGCGGGGCAGGGCTGAGTTTTTTCCACTCGCTGTTCGCTAAAAGGCGCCGTCACTCTCGCAATCTTCCATCAATCCGCAGGAGCTACCGCACCCATTCCGGGCGGAAGCGCAATAGGCCTATTTCACATGACCGACACCACCGCCATCCGTCAGAAGCCCGATATCAGCATTTCGACCAGCGACCATGCGCGGCTGACGATGCTCGCCGACGCCATCGCCGAGCGCGACGCGGAACTCGCCGACGATCTCGCCGGAGAGCTCGAGCGGGCGCGCGTCGTCGCCGATGACAAGATCGCTCAAGGGGTCATCCGCATGGGATCGCGGGTTCGTTTCAAGGACGAGAAAGGACTCGAGCGCGACGTCACCCTGGTCTTCCCGCCGGAAGCCGATATCGCGCTTGGCAAATTGTCCATTCTGACACCGGTCGGAACGGCGCTCATCGGGCTGTCGCCCGGCCAGTCGATCCTGTGGACGGCGCGGAACGGCCAGCGGCATGAGCTGACCGTCCTCGCGGTGGAGTCGTGCGCTTCGCAGTCTTGATGGCATGTCCTGCCCTTTGCTAGGGAGGTGATCCGGCACAGGATCACTCCCCGCGTGGACAATCGTCTCAGACTGCTGATCGTCGGCGGCTATGGCAGCTTCGGCGGCCGGATCGTCGAGCTCCTGGAAGATGATCCGCGTCTCACGCTGATCGTCGCGGGACGTTCCCTGCAACGCGCCCAGGACCTTTGCGGCGCACGAGCATCACCGAAGGCTGAGCTTGTTCCGGCGGCTTTCGACCGTGACGGTGATCTGGCAGAAGAGCTGGCGCGCTGGCGCCCGGATGTCGTCATCGACGCCAGCGGTCCGTTCCAGACCTATGGCGAGGACCGCTATCGCCTCGTCGAGGCGGCGATCGCCCGGGGCGCGCATTATCTCGACCTGGCCGACAGCGCCGATTTCGTGATGGGTATTTCAGCCTTGGAGGCGAAGGCCAAGACCGCGGATGTCCATGTCCTATCCGGGGCTTCGAGCTTTCCAGCGCTCTCCGCGGCGGCGGTGCGCCATCTTGCTCGCGGCATGGCGCGCATCGAGGCGATCCGCGGCGGTCTTGCCCCGTCGCCCTATGCCGATCTGGGCTCGAACGTGATGCGGGCCATTGCTTCCTACGCCGGAAAGCCGATCACCGTCCGCCGCAACGGCGCCGCCACGACGGCTTATCCGGCCACGGAGCAATTGCGTTTCACCATCGCGCCGCCGGGCGGCGTGCCGCTGCGCAGCCGGCTGTTCTCGCTGGTCGAGGTGCCGGATCTGCTCGTCTTGGCCGGGCCGTGGCCCAAGGCTCGCGATATCTGGATCGGCGCCGCTCCGGTGCCGGAGCTCTTCCATCGCATTTTCATCGGGGCGGCCTGGCTGGTGCGCTGGCGCGTGCTGGGCAGCCTCGCCGCTCTGGCGCCGCTCATCCATCGCGTGTCGCGCCTCTTGCGTTGGGGCGAGCATCGCAGCGGCATGTTCATGGAAGTCACCGGCGAAGACGAAACGGGAGCGCCCGTCACCCGCGCGTGGCATCTCACCGCCGAAGGTGACGATGGACCTTTTATCGCGGCCATGGCGGTTGCGGCTCTCATCCGCAAGACGCTCGAAGGCCGGGCGCCGGAGCCCGGCGCGCGGCCGGCCACGCGGGATCTCGATCTCGCCGACTATGAGCGCCTGTTCGCCGGCCGGGCGATCAGATGGGGCGTGCGTCAGGCACCCTTGGCGAAGACGGCGCCGCTCTATGAGCGTATATTGGGTTCGGCCTGGAGCGAGCTCCCGGAGGAAATCCGCGCGATGCATGCGGTCGAGACGATGGCCCTGGCGGAGGGGCGCGCCAGCGTTGAGCGCGGGCGGGGCTGGCTTGCGCGCCTCGCCGGCGCCGTCATCGGCTTCCCGGCCGCGATCGCGGACACGCCGGTGCGGGTGCGTTTCGACGCCGAGAACGGTATCGAAACCTGGACGCGCAGCTTCGGCGCCGAGACGTTCCACAGTGCGCAATTCGCCGGCACGGGCCGGGCGCAAGGGCTCATCCAAGAAAAGTTCGGGCCTTTGACTTTCGCCATGGCGCTGGTGCTGAAGGATGGGCGCCTGTCGCTGATCCTGCGTCATTGGCGGGCCTTCGGTTTTCCCATGCCGATGTTCCTCTGCCCGCGGTCGACGGCACATGAAACGGTGGAAGAGGGGCGCTTCCGCTTCCATGTCGAGATCGGCCATCCGCTGACCGGATTGATCGTGCGCTATCGCGGCTGGCTGCGCCCGGTCACAGATCGAGCGCCTTGAGGGCGGTCGCGAAGGCCGCATTCCGGTCGGCGCCCATCTCGACATAGACATGACCCAGCCTTGCGCATTCCGACTTGAGAGTTAGGCTGCGTTCGACGACCTCGCGCTGGACTGTTTCATATTCGGCCGGTTCCGAATTTTCGAGCCAGTCCGGCGCGTGGCGCAGGTCGTCCAGAGTGAGCTTGCTGTTGCCGAGGAAGACGGCGCGCATTTCGCTCAATTGCGGCGCGATCAGCGTGGCGAAGGCCGGCGTTATGATATCGCCCTCGATGAGATAGGCGTCATTGCCGATATCGGCGCAGCGCACGAAATGAGTGAGGAGATCTGTCATCGAGTCCGCCTTGCCGGCGTGGAAGCCGTGGCGCACGCCGAGCTGGGGCGCCGCGACTTCGAGCATGCCGATGATCATGTCGGTCGCGCAATAGGGGATGCCCGCCTCTTCGAGAGCGATGAGGGCCAGCGTGCTCTTGCCGACGCGCGGCGGCCCTCCGACGAGATAGATCATGGTCGAGTGAACCTTCCTACATCACGACCACTTTAGGTCGACTCGACTAAAGTTATAAACGTGATCGAAGCCTTATATTTAGCGCGTGATCGGACGGAAAACCGGCGTCCACTTTTCCTGATCACGCGCTGGCGTCACAAGGGCAGCCTGGTTTCGAATTTGACCTCCGAGATCGAAACCAGCGTCCGGTATTTCGCGATATTGGGATTGGCATAGAAGAGGCGCTGAGTCAGCCTTTCATAGGCGTCCATGTCGGGCACGCGCACCACCAGGACGAAATCGGGATCGCCGGTCACCAGCCAGCATTGGGTCACTGCTTCCTCCGCGGCGACGGCGCGCTTGAAGCCCTCGACCACGTCCAGGCGTTCGCGCTCCAGCATGACCTCGACCAGGATGGTGAGATGGGGGCCGGCGACGTCGGGATCGAGCAGCGCCACGTCGGCGCGCACGATGCCGGCCTCGCGCAGCCGCCGCACACGCCTGAGACAGGCCGGCGGCGAGATTCCGATCGCCGCCGCCAGATCGAGATTGGTTTCGCGGTTGTCGGTCTGCAAGCGTCGCAGCAGGCGGCGATCGATATCGTCGAGATTTATCATGGATTCCAATATTAACCCCCAAATTGGAATCCATGAAACAGAGAGCATATCACTTTGCAATCCGGGTGCCGGCCGGGTGCGGTAGAAGGGAGGGCAGCAACGGAGCTTCCTCATGAGTATTCCCACCCAGGCCGACATCCTCGCCGCCGCCGAGAGGCTCGCGCCTCATCTGGGCCAGCCGACGCCCTTATTCTGCTCGGCCGCTTTGTCCGAGCTGCTCGATGCCGATATCTGGCTCAAGGTGGAGACGACGGGACCGATCGCTTCCTTCAAATTGCGGGGCGCGCTCAACGCGCTGCTGACGGCGACTGCGAAGCCCACCGCCGCCGTCACGGCTTCGACCGGCAATCACGGCCAGGGCGTCGCTTATGCGGCGCGGCTCCTCGGGATCCCGGCGGATATCTTCGTGCCGGAGGGCTGCGTTGCCGAGAAGCTCGCCGCGATCCGCCGTTTCGGCGGGAAGCTCCATATCGGCGGCGCCGACATCGATGCGGCCAAGGACATGGCCCGCCGCCATGCGGCCGCCATAGGCGGCGAATTCGTCGATGACGGCGAAAGCAGCTCCCTGATCGCGGGGGCGGCGACGGCCGGACTCGAGATCGGGCAGGGGCTCGAAGGCATCGAGATCGTGCTGGTGCCGATGGGCAGCGGCTCGCTCGCGGGGGGCACCGGTCTCGGCGTGAAGATCCATCAGCCGCAGGCGAAGGTCTGGGCGGTGCAGTCGGAAGGCGCGCCGGCCATGGTCGAGAGCTATCATGCCCGCCGCCCGGTCGAGCGCGACATCCGCACTGTCGGCGACTGCATCGTCTGCCGGGTGCCGGCTGTGCTGGCGCTCGAAACCTTGCTTCAGGCCGTCGATGACGCGTTTCTTGTGCCGGAGGCTTCGCTGTTGCCGGCGCTTCATACGGCAGCGATCGCCGGGCGGATACTGGTCGAGCCGGGCGCCACGGCCGGTCTCGCCGGCGCCTGGCAGCGCCGCGCCGCGATCAAAGGCAAACGCGTCGTGATCCTGCTCACCGGCGCCAATGTGGCGGCGGCGCTGCTGAGCCAGGCGATGGCGGGACCGGATCTGCAGGCGTTCGGCGCCGGCTGAGCGCGTCACCCCCGCAGACCCGTTGCGGTTATGACGAAGAATGCGCCGGCTCGACCCTGTTGGTGAGACGTACCAGCATGTAGCCTGAGAGAAGGATCGCGGCGGCTCCCAGCCATTGTAGGGGAGTGAGCCTTTCGCCGAGGAACAGATAGGCCAGTCCGATGCCGAAGACCGGAATGACATTGAAGTAGCTGCCGGCGATGGCGGCGGGAACGTGACGGAGCGCGGCGATATAGAGACAATAGGCGGCCGCGTAATAGAGGAGTCCCGACGTTACGGCGGCGGCGAGGAGCCCTGGTGAGAGATCCAAAAAGTCTGCCGGGGCCCCGAATCGCGTGCCGGCCGCCAGCACCGCGAGAGCCCAGGCGAGGCCGGCGCTTTGCTGGACGGCCACCGTGGTGACGGGATCGGCCATCTCGCTCAGCTTCCGCGAAAACACCGTGTAGAATGCGCAGCACAGCACCGCGCCCAGAAGCAGCAGCGTTCCGGTCGGATCACCGCTCATGCCATCGAGCATGCTGCCGATATTGGCGACGAGGGCGACGCCGATTGCGCCGATCAGCATGGTGAGCAGCAGGCGCCAGGTGACCGTCTCTCCCAGCAGCAGCGCCGCCAGTCCGAGGATCATCAGCGGCTCCGCCGCCCATAACATTGTCGCGACGCTCGCGCTCACGCTCATGAGACCCATCAGGCTCAACGTATAGGAGATGCCGGGATTGAGAATGCCCAGCAGGATCAGCGGCAGCATCAGCGCTCCGCCGGCCAGCGGACGTTTCGCCACCACGACAATGGCCCACAAAGCGAGGGCGCTCGGCGCCAGCTGAAGAACGAGCAGAGCGATTGGAGGAATGGAAGCCAGCAAAGCCTTGTTGAGGACCGTGGCGGCGCCCCAGAAGGCGCAGGCGGTGATCAGGAGCAGGGCAGGCGGCAGGCGTAATGAAAGGCGATCCATGATGATCTCCCAGAAAGCGGTTGCGATGTCTGCGAAAGCGGAGGGCGCGCGCTCAGCGCCCGGCGCATCCGTCGGCGTCGCAGTGATCGTAGCCGGGCTTTCTCGGAGGTCTGTTCATCGATGTCTCAAGCGCAGCATGCCGCCTTGTTCGACCCGCAGCAAGCCGACGCCGCCTGATTCTGGCTCGCCAGCCACCGGTCGCGCGGCTTGCAGCTCGCCGGGCGCGGTGAAAGCTCGACGAGAATCTCGTCATCCCTCTCAACCGGGATCGTGGCCTGATGAAGCTGCATCGGGCCGATGCCGTCGCTGACCTCGAAGGTTAGCCGCGCCTCCCTGTCGAGGGCGACATGGTCGGCCACCTTGCGGATGATGGCGGTGAATTTTGCCGCCGTCATCTGATCCGGCGCGTCGTCGACATCCCAGAGCTGGATGAATATTTCGGTCCACGCCTCGGGATTGGCGCCGCAATCGAGGGCCGCGAACCGGCCCGCCTTCACCTCGGTCACGTGGTAGCCGTGCCGGATGGCCTTGCCGTCATAGCGAAAGGTCAGCCGGCTGGCCGGACGCGCGGACAGGAAATCGAGCAAAGCGCCGATCGACATGTCGTTTTGCGGGGATGACGCCATTTGCGCGACACCCCCATTGCCAAGCGAAGCCATCTCATATATCTCCATATTTCGATATTCATAGGATTATTGAAATATGGACGAGCGTCAAGCCCTGATGGTGTTCGCGGCGCTGTCGCAGGAAACCCGGCTGAGGATACTGCGCATGCTGGTCGTCGCCGGTCCCGAGGGCCTCGCCGCCGGCGCCATCGCCGGCCAGGCGCAAGTGAGCGCCTCGAATGTGTCCTTCCATCTGAAGGAGCTGGAGCGCGCCGGGCTGGTCACCGCCCGGCGCGACGCGCGCTCGATCATCTACAGCACCGAATATGAAGCATTGAGCGGACTCATCCGCTTCCTGATGGACGATTGCTGCTCGGGCCGTCCGGAGATCTGCGCGCCCGTCATTTCCGCCGCCGCCTGCTGTGCGCCCGCCAAGGGTCCGGTGCAATGACGGCACGGCCCTACAACGTGCTGTTCCTGTGCACCGGCAATACCGCCCGCTCGATCCTGGCGGAGAGCATCCTGCGCAAGGAGGGGGCCGGGCGGTTCACCGCCTTTTCGGCGGGGAGCCGGCCCAAGGGACAGGTCAATCCCTTCGCCCTGAAAGTCCTCACCGCCCTGGATTATCCGACCGACGGGCTTCGGTCCAAAGCATGGGACGAGTTCGCCTCGCCCGAGGCCCCGGTCATGGACTTCGTCTTCACCGTTTGCGACAGCGCGGCGGGCGAGATGTGCCCCGTCTGGCCGGGCCAGCCTATGACCGCCCATTGGGGCATCGAGGATCCCGCCGCGATCGAGGGGAGCGACATCGACAAGGAGCGGGCCTTCTCGACCGCGGCCGGATATCTCAAGAACCGCATCGACGCATTTCTGGATCTGCCGATGGACTCGATCGACGGCATGGTGCTGCGCCGTCAGCTGCAGCGGATCGGCGCCGGCGAGGGCGCGACGAGACTCGGTTTGCATGCCATTGGTGCCGCGGCGGATCTGCGCGCCGCGCTGGCCGCCGAGAAGCTGCCGGTCGACGATCTGACGGAGGCGGGCCGCAGCTTCTTTCGGGTGACGCGCGGCGGCGCGACGGTGGGTTTCGCCGGCTACGAGTTGCACGGCCATGATGTGCTGCTGCGCTCGATCGTGGTCTTGCCCGGCCAGAAGGGCCAGGGGATCGGCGCGGCGGCGCTTCGGCTGGTGATCGCGGAGGCGATGCGGGCCGGCGCGCGGCAAGCCTATCTCCTGACCGCCTCAGCGGCTCCCTTTTTCGAGAAGCACGGTTTTACGCCGGTCGACCGCGGGGCGGTGCCGGCAGCAATATTGTCGAGCCGGCAGGCCGCTGCGCTCTGCCCGGCCTCGGCGACCATCCTCACCCGACAACTCCCGGTTTGACTTCATGTCCATCTTCGAACGTTATCTGACCGTCTGGGTGGCGCTCTGCATCATTGCGGGCGTGGCGCTCGGTCATCTGTTTCCCGGCATCTTCCACGCGATCGGCGCGGCCGAGATCGCCAAGGTCAATATTCCCGTCGCGCTGCTGATCTGGCTCATGATCGTGCCGATGCTGCTGAAGATCGACTTCGCGGCGCTGGGCGAGGTCGGCCGCCACTGGCGCGGCATCGGCGTGACGCTCTTCATCAACTGGGCGGTGAAGCCGTTTTCGATGGCCCTGCTGGGCTGGCTGTTCATCGGCGGGTTGTTCCGCCCGTATCTGCCGGCGGAGCAGATCGACTCCTATATCGCCGGCCTGATCATTCTCGCCGCGGCGCCCTGCACGGCCATGGTGTTCGTGTGGTCCAATCTCACCAGAGGCGAGCCGCATTTCACCTTGTCGCAGGTGGCGCTCAACGACGCGATCATGGTGGTGGCTTTCGCGCCGATCGTCGCCTTGCTGCTCGGTCTCTCGGCGATCAGCGTGCCCTGGAACACGCTGGTTCTCTCGGTCGGGCTCTATATCGTCATCCCGGTCGCCGCCGCCCAGCTCCTGCGCCGCGGACTGCTGGCGTCCGGCGGGCAGGGAGCGCTCGATCGCCTGCTGAAGACGTTGCAGCCCTTGTCCTTGCTGGCGCTGCTCGCCACCCTGGTGCTGCTGTTCGGCTTCCAGGGCGAGCAGATCCTGGCCCAGCCGCTGGTCATCGCCATCCTCGCGGTGCCGATCCTGATCCAGGTCTATTTCAATTCGGGGCTGGCCTATCTGCTCAACCGCTTCTTCGGCGAGCAGCATTGCGTGGCGGGGCCATCGGCCCTGATCGGGGCCTCCAACTTCTTCGAGCTCGCTGTCGCTGCGGCAATCAGCCTGTTCGGCTTCAGCTCGGGAGCGGCGCTGGCGACGGTTGTCGGGGTGCTGGTCGAGGTGCCTGTCATGCTGTCCGTCGTCGCCATCGTGAATCGTTCCAAGGTCTGGTATGAGCGTGGTTCGAAAATAGAGAAATCCCTCGAATCCGATTCCGCCTGATGCCCGAGCCGTCCGAACGCCTGTCGATCGCGCCGATCGTCGCTCTTGGTGCGACCCAGATCATTGGCTACGGAACGCTCTATTACGCCTTCAGCATCCTGGCGCCCGACATGGCCCGCGATCTGTCGTGGTCGGTCGAGTGGATTTTCGGAATCCTCTCCATCTCCTTGCTGGTCGGCGGGCTGGTGGCGCCGTGGTTCGGCATATTGATCGATCGTTACGGGGCCGGGCGCATGATGACCATCGGCTCGGCCTGCGTGGCCGCCGCTCTCGTCGGCTGCAGTCTCGCGCCCAACAAGCTCGTCTTCGCCGGCACGCTCATCGTCGTCGAAGTGGCGGCGAGCCTCGTTCAATACGGCGCGGCCTTCGCCTTGCTGGTGCAGCTGCGTCCGCAAGGGGCGCAGCGCAGCATCACCTATCTGACTTTGATCGGCGGCTTCGCGTCGACCGTCTTCTGGCCGATCACCGCTTTCCTCGAAGCCTATATGTCGTGGCGCTCGACCTATCTGATCTTCGCCGCGCTCAATCTCCTGGTCTGCCTGCCGCTGCATGCCTGGCTGGCGCGCGGGCTTGCGCGGAGCCGGGCGGGGATCACCACGGGGGCGGAAGCGGTCGCCGGCAGGCTCTCAGCCGCCCGCCGACCGGCCGGCTTCGCCCTGATGATCCTGGCCTTCTCCCTGCAATCCTTCGTCGCCTCGGCCGTCCTCATTCACATGGTGCCGATGCTGTCGGAGCTGGGCCTCACCGCGACGGCGGCGATCATCGCGACGTTCTTCGGCCCGTCCCAGGTCGCGAGCCGGCTCATCAACATGGCTTTCGGCCGCAACCTGTCGCCGGTGATCCTGGCGACGATCGCCGCGGCGCTGATGTCCGGCGCGCTTCTGGTCCTCGTCTTCTCGGCGCCGAGCGTGACGGGAGCCATGGCCTTCGCGGTCCTGTTCGGCCTGGGCAACGGCCTGTTCAGCATCGTCCTCGGCACCTTGCCGCTTTTGCTGTTCGGGAGCGAGGGATATGGCAGACTGCAAGGGCGGGTCGGATCGGCGCGCCTGATCGTCTCGGCCGCCGCCCCCTTTGCGCTGGCGGCCGGCATGGCGCAGATCGGCGTCGTCTGGTCCTTGTCCGCCACCATGGCGCTGGGCGCCGGATCGGTGCTGGCGTTTCTGGGAATATTCCGACTTCTGCGGATGAAAGAGTAGGCGCTACAGGCGACGTCCGCTCAGCACCGCGAAACGCCAGGATTTGAAGCTGCACTCGACGTCGCTCAGGCCCGCTTCGCGCATCCAGGCGAGCTGCGCCTCGACCGGCGCGCAGCGGTCGAAGGCCATGCGTTGCGCCGCCCGGGCGATCTCGTCTTCCGACACACCCGCGGCGCGGATATCGGCATGCCAGAAGCGCACATGGCGTTCCTCGGCTTCCGGGGTGGCGCCCAGGACCTGTTCGGCATTCACGAACAGGCCGCCGGGCGCGAGGGCAGCGGCGATGCGGGCGAACAAGTCTTGCTTGGCCGCATGCTCCAGATGATGAATGGCGAGGGCCGAGACGGTGACGTCCCAGGGGCCATGGAGAATGCATGTCCCCATGTCGCCGACGCCGAAAGTGACCGATGGATTGTCGCGGAAGCGCTCCCTGGCCTGGTCCAGCATGCCGGACGAGGCGTCAACCAGATGTATCCGGGCCTCGGGAAAGCGCTCCAGGATCATCCCCGAGAACAGCCCGGTGCCGGCGCCGAGATCGAGGACGCGGAAGGCATCACGCGTTTTCCAGTCGTCGATCAGCCGCAGGCCTGCGCCATAGAAGTCGTCGAAACACGGAATGAGCCGGCGGCGCATGGCGTCATAGGCTTGCGCATATTCGGTGAAGGCGGGGGCGGAGGGAACTTGAATGCTCATATCCAGAACTTTGCCCATATGATGCGGAAAGGATAGGGCCTGATCCGCGGGGCGGCTCTGCATAAAAGGAAGACGACCGGCTTGCTCGACCGGGAAAGCGTGCGTCACATGTCGTTGCCACGTGTCCTCTGCGCCGTGCCGCGCACATCCGTCGGCGTCGCGCCATAACGGCGTCGGAAGGCGCGGTTGAAATAGGAGAGATCGTTGAAGCCGGCTTCGAAAGCGATGGCCGTGATCGTCGAGCCCGCCCGGCGCGGATCGGTCAGCAGGCGATGGGCGCGCTCCAGCCGCTGCGCCAGCATGAAGTCCGACAGCGAGGTGCCCTCGCCTTCGAAGAGCTTGCGCACATAGCGCGGCGACAGGCGATGGCGCGCGGCGATCTGGTCGACCGACAGCTGTGCTCCATGCGCGGCGATATCGGCCTTGATGGCGCGCAGCCGCGCCACCCTGACGCCGCGGCCCCTGGCGATCTCGGCCGCGTCGCGGGTCGCTCCCATCGCGACGGCGGCAAGGTCGAGAATATGCGTCGCCGCCAGGTGCCATAATTCCGGCGGCGCGTCGCGCTCGATCGTCTGCACGGCCTGGACATAATCGAGCAGGAGCCGCATCGGGGCGCTGTCGGTGAAGAGCGGCCGCATGAAGACGGCGCCCGGATCGCCGACCAGGGGCGCCAGCTTGCGCATCGGGAAGCTCATATTGATGAAGCGCAGGCCACCGGGCTGGATGTGGCTGATGCCGACATCGGCGCCGCTCATCATGAGCGCCTGGCGGTCATTGACCGGCTCCTCGCGGCCGCGATGTTTCATGATGCTGGCGCCCGATTGCGCCGCCAGCAGGATGATGTCGTCATTGTCGATCAAGGCCGATGAACGACGGGCGCGCAGCTGCGAGCTGCGGCCCGTGGCGATGCCGACACCGGGCAGGCTGCGCAATGTCATGTCGACATCGAGCGCCGCCACCGGATCGACGTCGACCCTGAGCACGGTGCGGCCGTAGACTTCGCGCATGATCTCGATGCGGTCCCGCTCCGGCAAGGCATCGGTCCGCAGTCGAAACGAGACGGACTCACGCGTGGTGGTCATGAACACTCCCTGCCGGTGCGCGCCTTCATGCGGCAAGCCGCAGCCTCATGGTTGGCCGGCGATTCCGGCTTATTTGCAGGGCCTTTTGGGCTGATTTAAGGGCCGTTTAGTCCAAGCCCGCCGGCTGCGCCGTGCCTAGCGTGTGCCGCTTTCGACGAGGGCGGGACGGCATAACTCATGGCAAAGGAATCGCGATGTTTCATCTTCGTCTCTGGAAGATGCTGGCGGAGGTTGCATCGGCGCACTGCAACGCCCGCGTCTATATGCTCACCTTCATGCTGGACCGCCGCAAAAACGAAGCCGGCCGGGCCGATGAGGCCGGCCCTTCCGGCGGCGACGATGGCCGCCCCGGTTAAGACTGGACTCATCCGGGATCCGGCCCTGGAACATTATCGATTGAGCGACATTGCCACTCTGGTGAATGACGTCGGCTGGAGTGCAGCGCGTGCATCAGGATCACTCAGGCACATCACATCGTGGGCATGCCTATCCCCGCCTTCTGGCGATGACGGTTCTTTCCTTCATCGCCATGTATGTGCTGATGTATGCCATGGTGGACAAGTTCGCCGATGTCTATCTCAACTGGAACCAGGCCTATATGGCGGCGCTGATGACGGCGCCGATGGTCGCCTTCGAGCTGTTTCTCATGCGCGGCATGTATCCGAGCCGTATGCTCAATGGGATCGTCCTCGCCGCGACCCTGGTGCTGCTGGCGCTTTCATGGTTCGCGATACGCCAACAATGGGGCATCGGCGACCGGCAATTCCTGCGCTCAATGGTGCCGCATCACTCGGGCGCCATCCTCATGTGCCGGGAGGCTGCGATCGATGACCCGGAAATCAAGACCTTGTGCGAGACCATCATGGCCAGCCAACAGCGCGAGATCGATCAGATGAACCAGATGTTGAGCGCTCCCAATTAGCGCGCGAGCGGCGAAATTCCAATGCTCTATGCTTTGAGGCTGATATCGATAGTCTTCGTCGCCCTGGCGCTCATTCCGGCTGGATCGCATCTCTTCTCCCTCGCCAACAAGATCGGCCTTGATCGTGAGAGCTATCGCGCCGCCCAACGTGCCTATGACGGGTGGAATCTGTTCGGGGCCGCCGTCGTCGGGGCGCTGGCGTCCATATTCGCGCTTTCGGTGGCGCTTTACCGGAGAGGCGATCCCTATGCGCTGCCGTCACTGGCCTTCCTGTGTATCGCCGGAACCCAGCTGGTCTTCTGGCTCTACACCTTCCCCGCCAACCGCGCGACGCGCAATTGGACGACCTTGGGAAATGATCCGGGCCAATTGGGAATACTCGCACGCGGTCAGCGCCGTTCTTACGCTGCTCGCCTTGATCCTGCTCTGTGTCCACAGCATCAGGGCGTGATCAGGCCTATGGCTTGTCCACCGGTTCGCCGCTCATCGTTCGTTCCTCGACGGCGCTTTCCTTGAAGTTGGCGCGGGTGGCGGCGTCCTTTCTGCGCATGGTCTCGGCATCGCGCGGGGCGTGGTTCCACTGCCATACGCCGTAACCGATGGCGCAGCCGAGGAGGGTGGTGGAAAGGATGATGACCGCGGCCCACCATGTGCCGGCCAGATCCAACATGTGCATGAGGGCTCTCCAGCTTGTTGATATGCTGGTCAGCCAACGACAGGCACCGCGGGGTTGTTCCTGCGGCCGGAGTTAGCGCCTAGCGCTTCTGGTTTTGGACGGTGCCGACGCCTTCCTGCTTGTCGGGCTTGCCTTTGCCGGGGACCGGACTATCCGGATCGGGCGCGGAAGTTCCCTGCGAGATCTCCCGGTCTCCCTTTTGCTGAATTTTCTTGTGCTGCTCGATCAGATCGGGATTTCCACTCGGATGCTTGTCTGCCATGATTTCATCTTTTAGCTGGGGGGTTGCATTCGCTTCTGGCAAGCCAATGAGCCGAAGCCGGCAAGGTTCCACCAGACCGCTCCAGGGAAGGTTATTGAGGTCTCGACCGCAGCTGGATTTCTCCATCGAAACGGGCTGACCCAGATGTAAGTGCTGCTACGGGAACCGGTGCTGATGGGACAGCGGAAAGAAAAGTCCGCCGGACTTGAACCGGCGGACAGAGATCCAGGGAGGATTTGATCAGATGCAGTGAAGCAACGCGGAAAGGACGGAAGAGTTCCCTGCCAAGCGTCAGGCGGCTTCCTTTCGCTCGGCGGCCGGATTGACCGTGGCGGCAATGCCGGTCAGCTTTTCATCCGCGGCCTTCTCCTCCGCCAGGCTCGCCTCGAGCAGGTCTGCGGCGTCGGTCAGGCCGATTTCGCGTGCCCAGGCGATCAACGCTCCATAGCGGGCGATTTCATAGTGCTCGACCGCCTGCGCCGAGGCGACCAGGCCGGCATCGAGAACGCTGTCGGCTTCCGCCTCCTCCATGACGTGATCGCCTTCCTTGGAGAGCCCCTCCAAGGCCTCGCATTTCTTGGCGCGCGGAGTCTTGTCGAGCATCTCGAAGATCTTCTCGATGCGATCCACATGCCCCTGGGTTTCCTCGGCATGCGACGTGAAAGCATCGGCCAGCTCTTCACTCGTGGCCTTCTTCGCCATTTTGGGAAGAATGCGGGTCAGCTTCTTCTCCGCATAGTACATGTCGCGCAGCGTGTCCTCGAACAGGGCGTCGAGTGTGTCCATAGCCATGGCGTCTCTCCTTGTTGGGGTTGCGATGGCTGCAACACGCAATGATGGAAAATGTTCCAGCGCTTCGCTGACGGCGCGACCGCACCGCGATGGAACCGGAAATGAAGCTGGCGGTTCAGTCAGGAGGAGGCCTGAGATGGACATGGCAGCGCGAAGGGGTTGCGCGCCTCGGCGCAACGAGGCGGAGACGAGAGCGATTGAAGAGCTCGTGGCGCAGCATATTTCGCGCGAAGCGGCCGAACGGCTGGTGGACGAGGTCGGTACGGACCCGGAGAAGCTCAAGGCTGCCGTCTGGGTCGAAAAGAATCTGCCGGGACCGCGGTGATGCCCAACCGCAAAGCGACAGACCATAAGCCGGAACGCAGATATGCGCTGCAGGATCTCAGATTCGGGCGTTACGGATTCATCTGGTTCACTGGCGCATTTTTCCTCGTGTCGCTCATGGGGCACTGGTTGTTCGGCTGGTTCGCCTATGTGGACGAACAGGCGGAGCATGGTCAGGCTGTCTCGCTCGCCGGCTATACCGTGCAGATGCTCCGTGACACGCTGGAAAACTGGCAATCCGAGTTTCTTCAGCTGATCTGGCAGGTTGCCGGCCTGGCATTCCTCCTCCATATCGGCTCGCCGCAGTCGAAAGAGGGGGACGACCGCAAGGAAGCCAAGCTGGACGCCATTCTGGAAGCGGTTGATCCCAAGCAGGGCAAGGCGACCATCGACAAGCTCGACAAGGAGTTCCAGCGCCGTTCATGACGCATCTGGAACAAAATGCGCGGCTGACGGGTTGGCGCTGGTCACTTATCCCTCAACCAGGAGTGAGACATGAATCGCGACCATGACAACAGGCAGCGGGGCCAAGGCGGCCAGCAGCAGCAGGGCAATCCCGGGCAGCGTCCAGGTCAGGACCAGCAGGGCGGCGGCTCGAAGAATCCCGGCCAGCAGCAGCAGCAGAACCCGGGTCAGCAGAATCCGGGTCAGCGCAATCCGCGGCGGGACGAAGAAGACGATCGAACCCCCGGCGGCGTGAACGAGTAGGGCCGTAAAAGGGGAGTTCCGCTCCATGAGCGGACCTCCCCGACCCTTTGCTTTCGGTTAATCCAACAGGACGAGGTATGCGAATGGCTCCCCGCCGATCCGCCCGCGGATCCGACTCGAAGCAGGCGGTCTCCCTGGGACGCCGAATCCAGGCCAAAGTTGATGAGCGGGATCGCCATCGGGGTTCGGAGGAGGGTGACGACACGGCGATGCAGGCCGGTGAGCGCGGTTATCCGAAAGAATTTCCAGCCCAGCATCTGGAGAAGCCGGGCCTCGAGCAGGATTTGTCCTTTCCGCCTCTCTTTACGGCGCCCGCTTATCAGGGATCGGAGAAGCTCAAGGACATGGTGGCGCTCATAACCGGTGGCGACTCGGGCATCGGACGGGCGGTCGCCGTCCTTTTCGCCCGCGAAGGCGCCGATATCGCCATAGCCTATCTCAACGAACATGCGGATGCGGAAGCCACCAAGGACGCGGTCGAAGCGGAGGGCGGGCGCTGCCTGCTGCTGCCGGGCGACGTCCGGCAATCGGCTTTCTGCGCCGAAGCGGTCGAGAAAACGGTCCAGGCCTTCGGCAAGCTCGATATTCTGGTGAACAACGCGGCTTTTCAGGAGCATGAATACGATATCGAGGAATTGAGCGATGAACATTTCGACCATACGCTCAAGACCAATCTTTACGGCTATTTCTACATGGCGCGGGCGGCGGTGCCGCATCTGAAGCCAGGGGGCTCCATCGTGATGACCGGCTCGGTGACGGGCATCATGGGCAGCAAGAATCTTCTCGACTATTCGATGACGAAGGGCGGCATTCATGCCTTCACCCGTTCGCTCGCCGGCCAGCTGATCGGCCGCGGCATCAGGGTCAATGCGGTGGCGCCGGGACCGGTCTGGACGCCGCTCAATCCCGCCGACAAGCCGGCGAAGGAAGTAAAGGAATTCGGCGCGGACACCCCGATGAAGCGCGCCGCGCAGCCCGAGGAGATCGCGCCGGCCTTCGTGTTCCTCGCCGCACCATCCTGTTCCAGCTACATCACCGGCGAAGTGCTGCCCATCATCGGGGGTTATTGAGCGTTGTTCCGGCGCGGGAACTTTCGCGGCCGATCGCCGTTTAAGTGTGACAAATCCCGTCGAGGACCGTCATGCTGAAATGGGCGCTCATATTCTTTCTGATCTCCATCGTGGCCGGCGCTTTGGGCTTCTCCGGCGTCGCGCGTGGCGCCGCCGGCATCGCGAAGATCCTTTTCGTTCTGTTCCTGATCCTCGCAATCATTTTCGTTGTTCTGATCTTCGCCGGAATAGCGGTCGTCAGCTAGCCCTTGCGGTCTTCTTCCGGCCATGCCGGGGGCTTCCGGGCGCGCTTTTCGAGATTTTCCTTGTTTCTACCCTCTATCCGAAAGCGAGGCGGGTCGGGAACCCTTCGGCAGCTACGCCGTTGAATCCGCGTTTTCTCTCTTCTCTCGTTGGCTCGCGCCGGTCGTTCCGGCGCGAGCCTCTTATTTTCGGGTGAAACATGGACCCGCAATTTCTGGACACCGGCCTGCGTCTCGGCGCCGCGACGGCTGTCGGCGTCATCATCGGCATCAATCGGGATATGAAGGACAAGCCGGCCGGGATGCGCACCCTCGGCCTCGTCGCGCTCGGCGCGGCGGTGATCACCCTGGCCGCCATCCAGTATGAGGGAATGGCCGAACATGCCGATGCGTTGAGCCGCGTGATCCAGGGCGTGCTGCAGGGCATCATGACGGGGGTGGGCTTCATCGGCGTCGGCGCCATTCTGCGCGACCGGGAGGCGCAACGCATCGAAGGCGTCACCACCGCCGCGAGTGTCTGGATGACGGCGGCGCTGGCGGTCGCTTGCGCTTTTGCGGCCTGGCGGATCGTCCTGATCGGTCTCGTCCTGGCGCTCGTCCTGCTGGTGGTCCTGGCCTGGATCGAGGGGCGCCGGTGAATTCGGTCAGCTCTCGTGCCGGAAACGCGCCAGGGCGCGCAGCACCCCGTAGGATGCAGCGGCGGCGATGAGGAGCGTCGTCCCGAGAAGAGCTATTCACAACGCCTCATGCAGCCGCTCCTGATAGACGAGCAGCGAGTGGAGAGTGGGCTGAACCACGATTTCAGTCGTCGGACGAAGCCCCTGATCGGTCGAAACGACCGCGGGCTTTCCCTCGGCGCCATATTCGACCGCTGGCGACATGACCCACACGGCCATGGCGCCGAGCAGCATTAAGAGCCCGGCGACGCCGAGCACCAGAGCGACGATATCGGAGATCTTGCGAAGACTGGCGGCTGACATGCTGGTTGAACTCGCCGGCGACCCGGTCGGTTCCGTGAGCGCGGGCGGCCATCGGCAACAAAAGGCTCACCGGCCTTGAGAGGCGCGGTGAGCCCAGGGAAGGGGTAGACTTTTCACAGATGCAGCCGTCCAACGCCCCGCAGGGTGAAAAGTTCCGGGGAACACGACATCGTCCGGGACATTGGTATCGCGGGTTGCGGGGAGAAAGGAGCGGATCTTGCTCGAAGCGTTGCAAGTCGCCACCGTTCTCGTCCTGGCGGCCACCCTGTCGCTGTCGCTCGCGCACGCACTGGAATTTCCCGGCAAGATGCGCCTGTCGAAAGACGACTATTACACCGTTCAGCAGATCTATTATCCCGGCTTCACCTATGGCGGCGCGTTAGAGCCCATCGCCGTCGTGCTGCTGATCATGGTGCTGTTCTTCACGCCGTCGGAAAGCCCGAGCTTCTGGCTGAACGCTTTCGCCTTGCTTGCCGCGGCGGCGATGCACGCGGTCTACTGGATCGTCACCCATCCCGTCAACCGCGCCTGGGTGAAGGGGCTCGAGAAGAGCGGGGTCGGGACTCAATTCTTCGAGATGGGTCGGGGAAGCGACCGCAACGTCGCTTGGACCGAATTGCGGGATCGATGGGAGCATTCACATATGCTTCGCGCGGCGCTCGCTTTTGCGGCACTTGCCGCCCAGGTTGTGTCGCTGCTTGTTGAGCCCTGATTCCCGGGAGGCCGCGGGCAGGATGCCAGCGGCCTCGCCAAGGAATTCCGAACTGCGCGGAGCGGTCAGGCCGCCGCGCGGTTCACGCGGTTTTCGGCAAGGTCCGAAAGCTTCTTGTCGGTCGCTTCTTCCTCCTTGAGAGTCTCGGCGAGGACTGCCGCACAATCTTCCCGGCCAAGCTGCTTGGCCCAGGCGATGAGCGTCCCATACCGGGTTATTTCATAGTGCTCGACAGCCTGTGCCGACGCGATAAGGGCCGCATCGAGAACCTGCTTGTCTTCCACGTCGTCGCTGACTTCATCAGCTTCCTCGAGAATGCCATCGATGGCGGGGCAGTCGACTTCCCGGGCCTCCACGCCATGCATTTCAAAGACTTTCTCGATGCGCTGGATGTGGCCGCGGGTTTCGGCGAGGTGCTTCTCGAAGCCGCTTTTCAGCTCGGGCGTAACGGCCTTGTCGACCATATCCGGCAAGGCTTCTTCGATCTGTTTCTCGGCGTAATAGATATCCCGCAATGTGTGCACGAACAGATCGTCCAGGGTGGTGATGTCCTTCGAAAAGAAACCCATGTCAGATCCTCCCTTCATGAGATCGATTGAGAATCCCGGGCGCCGGGATGATCCGGGCCACGGACGGACTCACAGGAAAGTCGTGAATGCCGCTCCTGTTCCAAAAATGCTCGTGGGCGCTTCATGAGCACCGCCGACCCGTCGGGCGGGGCCTGTCGCGCTTGGCCGATGCGCTCGTCAGGACCGTGCGCATCCGTCCTTGGACAATGCGGAGGGACCGACGTGCCGGGAGCCTTGGATGGTGGCGGGCAGTCCGGGATTGCGCGCTGGATAGGACTGAAGCGGTGCGGACCGGCTGGGAGTTGGCGGAGGGGGAGGCCGCCCAATATTCTGCCTAACGAATTGAAACAGCGGCGTTTTGATAAACAGCTGTTTGCTTAATCCCCGCATTAACCCCCGCGCTGGCCTGCGTGACGGCGTGGCATGCTCGGAAGAGTAGGGGAGGAAATGACAAGTTGTCGCACCCATCGCCGCGCCTGCCTCTGGCGGCTATCTTCGTCTCATCACCATGCGCCTCGCAATCGTCCTCGCTCTCGCGGTGATCTAGCTCCCGAAGGGGTCGACGGTGACGCTGATATGGCAGGAGGGCAAGCGGGAGAAGTATGGGCGCCTGCTCGGCGGGGTTCTGATGCCTGACGGGACCGATATGTCCGAAGCCATCATGAGGGCGGGCTACGCTGTGCACTATGACGGCGGCCGGCGTCTTGGATAGTGCAGGTATGGGCGTTAGCCGCTCACTGCAACGTCTCTCCATAGGGTCTGCAATTCTCGTCCGGCGAGTAGATTAGGCGTTTCACAAGGCCCCATTGTTCGGGATGAAGCTCCTTCTCTAGGCGACGCTCCATCCGCGTCACCAGGCCCGGGTCTATCTCAGCCAGCCAGCCGAACTCATTCCCTAGCTGGCGCAGCGCTCGTTCAAAAACCTCCTTGCCGTCGCCCTTTGCAAGGGGATGGCGCGCGAGGTCGATCAAGTCGGTAACTATCCTGTCAGTCTCAGCGCTGGCTTCGGCGTCGCTAAGTATCTTCATTGGATCTCCGTTGAGTTGAGAAGCGCCATCGATTCTAAGCGCCCCGTTTGCAGAAATCCACCCCGCATCACCTCCCTCAAACTCCAAGTAACCTATTGAAAACAATGACGCTCCTAAATTTAGCAAACCCCTCCTGTTTCATTGAGTGCCGGCCCGGCCATCTGTGGCGGCTTGGAACTGCGTCTTTTGTGGCATTCCCTTGATAAGGACCGAAATTCGGACAGCCATAAGGCTCGCCTATCCCTTAGCCCTGCTTTGGGGAAGCAAGAACGTCGAACAACATGCAGCCTTCCAGTGCATGTGGATGCAATTTGATCACATCGAGCCCCACAGTCACGGCGGCGATAACTCGCCGGACAATGTTGCGGTGACCTGTGCGCCCTGCAACTACGGAAAAGACAACTGGGGACTGAAACAGCTGGGGTTGCTGGATCCACGCACCATTCCCGTGCAAAGGACCTCCTGGGATGGCCTGGAGCGGTTCCTACGGTAGGCCGCCACTTTGCTTTCTGGGTGATCTGCTGGCAATGTGTGGCTATGTTGAAACCCTCTCTTGCCCCCCTGATTTGTGTCCTCCTGGCCCTGGCGCTCCTCATCCCCGGCGCCGCCGCTCAGACCATCGAGACGGCTGGCCCGGCTCGCATCGTTGACGGCGACACAATCGAGATAGGCCACCAGGCAATCCGCATTCACGGCATCGACGCCGCTGAGACCGGGCAACAGTGCCAGTTGCCGAAAGGCACCTGGGACTGCGCCACGGCCGCCATGAACGCCCTGGCAAAAATGACCGCCGGCAGAACCGTCCAGTGCGTTGGGCACGAATTTGACGATTATGGCCGGCTGATTGCCCGGTGCAGGACCGAAGCCGAGCACGACATTGGCGCCAAGCTAGTCGCCTCCGGCCTCGCGTGGGCCTTCGTGAAATACTCGGCCGACTACATTGACCTTGAGATGAAGCCCCGCCGGCAGAAGGTCGGCATATGGCAATCCAAGACCCAGCCACCCTGGGAGTACCGCGCCAGGCGCTGGGAGACAGCGGCGCAGATCGCTCCGACCAAGGATTGCCCGATCAAAGGCAACATCAGCGCCAAGGGCGAGCGGATCTATCACGCGCCTTGGTCGAAGCATTATGCCCGCACCCGCGTCGAGCCAGCCAAGGGCGAGAGGTGGTTTTGCACAGAAGCGGAGGCAATAGCGGCCGGCTGGAGAGCGCCGTACCGGTGAAAAGGACTGCCGCAATCTGACCCATTTCCATCTTTACGGGAGGCGCGCCCTTAAGGAGCGCACAACCAAAAACCACGAGGGCGGACTATTCCGCTGGACAACCCTCCGTAAAGCGCCCACGGTGGTGACCCGCCTCGGGGACAGCGCCCTCAGTTACCCAGGCGGGGATGAACGCCTCAAAGAAAAAGCCCGGTCTCCACTTGAGGCCGGGTTTTTTGTTGCCCGTAGCCAACAGTCCGGCCCCGGCAGACCTTGCACCAACGTGGTACTCGGACCCCGAATCGCTCCAATTTGGCCTTAGGCAGCCAAGGCCACTTTCAGCAGGCGCTCTGGATCACGCTCACCGCGTTCGGCTGCACGCAAGACCCGCAAAGCAAGGATTTCCTTCTTGGTCATGGTCATTTTTCGCGCAGGCCCGATCCATCACCGAAGCAAGGAGATCAATTTCCCCAGGCATTGACGACTCCACACGAGAGTGCGTCTTTCTCTCGTAGGCAAATTTGCGCTATCTGTGAAAGCGGCCCGTCACGAGGGACGGCGACAGTTCGAAACGGGCCGCTTCTGCTTCACGCGTCGGTGCTGAAGCGGCCGGATGCTGTCATGATTTCTGCATCCGGACAAGCGTTTCGACTTACGCAGAAGAAAGTCCCGAGCCCGAGCCCAGGACTTTCCACACGCGTTAAGACTTCGAATGCCGGGGGTGGATTGGTCAAACGAAGCCCCGGGACTACAGAGAAGGATAGCCCCAAGTCGAAATAGCAGTGATTCAGGGACGCAACAAGATGTGCTATTTTAGAGCGGGTGTAGTTGGGGGGCTGATGTCCCTAGATTGCAACGCAACAGGCTTTACAGGAGTGTTGAAAAGCGCAGAAAGCCCCGAGCTGGCGGCTCGGGGCCTTCCACGGTCGCGGGTCCTTCCCGGGGATTATCCCGCGCCATCCAATCGGATGATGCGTCGGCTAAAGAACAATCTCCAGCACCGCGTGGTTGCAGGCCAGGCCACTACATTACGCGCATCAGAAACAGCATACGCTCGTCGGGTGGCATTTTCCGCATCACGTTCCAGGTTCGGCGAAGTGTCGCCCAAGGACGCCAGCATAGCATAAGCACAATGTGCACCGCAGTTGTTGTGACTGCAAAGATAGGCGAAATTGCCTCGCAGGCATAGATTGCCATGCGGATGGAAAGGATTTGCTCGCAAATTAGTCTCATTTTCGTTCAATGAGGAACGTGATATGACGAACTGCGATGGATCAGAAAATAGAGACGCCTAAGCCTACATCCGCCGTTCCGGAGAATGACGGCCACGTCGGCTCCCAACACGCCCATGCCATCCCCATGAGTGAGATGCGGGAGTGGATTGAGCTTCTGAAATCTCACCGTCAGAGGTGGGACGCATAGGCGACCCCTAGGCGTGGATAATTCCACTCTTTCTGAATGCTCAATCAATGCAAAACTGGCGCTGTCCCTCGCTAGTCTGACAAAGCATCGATGATGGGGCAATCTTGAGCGCTATTCGGCTGGCACTTCTCGACAAGCTCGGTTAGCGTCCGCTCAAGCTTATGCAGATCCTCAATCTTCTTACGTACTTCATCGATGTGCTGAACCGTCAACGCCTTGACCTGCTCGCAAGCAAAACACCGTTTGCCCGATAGCTCGATCAAGGAGCGGATCTGAGCCAGTGAAAAACCTAAAGAGCGTGCGCGTCGAACGAATACCAGCTGTTGCAGGTGCTCGCCCAGATACAGCCGGTGCTTTCCCATGCTCCGCGGAGGCGCCGACAGCAGGCCGATGCGCTCGTAATAGCGGATAGTCTCAATATTCACGCCTGTCTGACCGGCCATCTCTCCTATAGTAAGAGACAAGCTCCGCGAGTGCGCGCCCATTGTTTCCCCTCCTATGATGTCTTGTATCTGTAGTTACTACAGATCGTATGGGGTCCTGTGGCCTGGGGCAAATCAACTCACAGCCCCGTTGGGAATACGTCTGCTGGGAGCCACTATGAGCTTGAGAGAGGTGTCCATACCGTCACTCGTGGCGAAAATCACAACTGCCTACTTGTCGTACAACAAGGTGCAGCAAGGCGACCTGATCGATCTGATACTCATCGTCGAAAGGACGCTTCGGGAATTAGAAGCCCGTCCGGAGGCTCCAGCCATCCCGCTGACGCCATCGGTTCGAATTGACGCTTCAGTCAATGAGGACCACATCATTTGCTTAGAGGATGGGTGCAAGTTCAAATCCATAAAGCGCCACTTGAGATCTGTACATGGCCTGACCCCAACGCAGTATCGACAGAAATGGAATCTACCCGGGAGCTATCCCATGGTTGCACCCGGTTACACCAAGATACGCTCAAAAATCGCGAAGGATTTAGGACTCGGTAAAGGACGTCGTCGCCAGAGGAAGCGTTAATTGACGCTTCGTGTCGTGTGTCGGCTTAACTAAGTACTGTTGGGAAATGCCCGTAAAATCAAGAGTGGCCCGCCAAGACATCTGATGAAAAATTTGGTTGCCGTACCAATAGCCAGGATCAAAAGGGCTTGCCTTATGTTAAGGCGCCGAGCCGCGGTTGATGGAACAATGGGCCGGAGGGTCGACCGTGCCGCGATTCTACTTCCATATTCACTACCGAAGCCGCCTTATCCTGGACTGGCGGGGTGAAGAGCACGTTGATTTGAAGTCTGCCCTCGATGCGGCCAGTTTTCTTGCCCTGGATTTCGGATCGCTGGCGCGCCCTGATGGATCTCGGTCATGGGTGGAGGTCCGCGACGACAAAGGGGCAACCCAGGCAACAATCCGTTGCTAGTCAGCAGACACCTTCATCAAGCTGCGAGCGCTTAGAAAATGCCGGCGCCGGCCCTGAGTCTATGCGACGCACAACGGCCAGCCCGGATTGGAAAAGGGTCCCGCCAATACCGGGACGGCGACAGGGTATGACGGGCCCCGTCCTATCAGATGGCCTCCGAAAGGACGCGAAAATATATATCCGCTACCCGATACACTACAAGCGGATTGCGTGGGGCTGTAGGCGGGCTGGAAGCCCTGTGCTACAGGGCTTCCCCGCCGGCTGACGTTCGGGGGACGATACGATCAGCTGCATTACGACCGGGGTGCAATCCTCCAAATCAGCCGTCCGTTGCTCGAAGGCTACACCCCGCCCTGATCTAACGTTATTTTCAAGCGATTGGAAAGTTACAAATGGAGTTCCTGCTGCGCCTGGGCCTCGCGCTCACGCTGCTCCGAGTGGCTACGGCGAGTTCCATGCCTGGTGAGCCGGCCACTGCGGGCCGGAACTTTCCTCGCTGATGTGGGTTTCTTCCTGCCACAGAAGGAACCTCATCATGGCAGTGAACAAGCCTACAGGCGACAACGCCCGCAAGGGCGCCGTTCGGAAGCGGTCCCAGCTCAAGACCAAGATCGAAGGCGAGGCGCATTGGACAAAGCGCGACAAGTCTTCCGGTGAGTTCATGGCGCAGAAAAAGGATGCTGAAGCACCACCCTACAAAGGGGTACGAAAGGAATGAAGGGCTCCGGAAGTAGGCCCCGCGGCGATGCGATCAAGAGGTTGGATAAACAAATCAAACGCGCTGCCGAGCTAGCGCGCGTCCATGAAGGACCAATTGCGGAGCTCTATACACTGCACATGGAAATCTGCGAGAGGAACCGAACTCGAAAGCTCAGGCGCCGTCTTTATCTGGAGCAGCCAAAGACGTAGCAGACAGATCGATGGCGGAAGTGGGCGCAATGGGGACTTCGCCGATAGCAGGCGCAATCTTCTGAAGGATTGACCCGGGCGGCACGCCCTCAGCTGCCAAGCTGAAGATCCGAGCGGCGACATAGTCCAGCATTGCCGGATCGTTGACATCGCGAAGATTGAGTCGGTGCTTGGCTTCCGAGAGCACCTCTGCCAAAGCGCGAATATTGTCAGGATCAAAATACGCCTTGGGCATCTTATGTCTCCGTCGTCAGGGCCAGCGTTGCGCTTGGCACGACCTGGCGACGATGGACCGTTGCACGTATCCGGAACCATAGCCAGTTAATTCGCCCCCGTTGCGTAGAATGTCAGGGCGACTAGCAGAAATTGTTGGGAAAGCGGCCTTGTTGAGGCCATCAAATGGCGACGCGATTTGCAAACAAGGAGTAGCCACGCAACAAGCGATTGCCCATAAGTCAACTATTATGCTTAGCCGGCACGCTTCCGTGTCTTTCTTGGTGGTGCGTTCTCTTCCGACTTTTTGCCGCTGACGCTTTTGCGAAGGGCCTCCATCAGATCAACAACCTTCTTTTCACCAGCGCGGCTGGGCTCAGCTTCCTTGGCGATGACCTTCTTGCCCTTCGACTTGCGCTGGACAAGCTCCATCAGAGCCACTTCGTACGAGTTCTTGAATTCTTCGGGCTTGAATGGTCTCGTATGCTCTTCGATGAGTTGGGTGGCGAGATTTACCAGCTCCGCCGGCGCCGCCTTGTCCGGCACATCGCCAAAATACTTCTCCGCGGGACGCAGCTCATTGGCATAGCGCAGGATGTACATGGCGAGGCCTCGATCGACGGGACCGACCGCGACGAGATATTCACGGCCGCTCGACATCGTCACTTGCCCCAGACCGAGCCGGCCCTTCTCCTTGAGCGCGGCCTGGATGACCATATAGCCCTCTGCAGCGAACTCATCTTCCGGGGTGATGTAATAGGGCTGCTCGAAGTATCGCGGGTCGATTTCCTCGACCTTCACGAACTCCTTGAGATCGAGCGTCTTCTTGGACTCTAGCTTGACCGCGTCAAGCTCCTCCGGCTCAAGCGTGATGTAGGTATCTTCGGCGACCGCATAGGCCTTAACTACGTCGGACTTGTCGACCGGCTTGCCGGCCACTGTCACTTCATAGTTCACCCGCTTGCCGGAAGGCTTGTGCAGCCAGTTTGTGGCGGTGTGGCTCGGCTCGACAGCCGAATGGACCTGGACCGGAATGGTCACGAGCGCCAAGCGCAAATAACCTTTCCAGTAAGATCGGGAGGGCGGGGGCATCGGTACGCAACTCACTTTCGCGCAAGGCCCGCCCGCTAAGGGGCATCACGTCCGAGGGGCAAACGAGTGATTTGCTCAGCGGGCGGGCGGCCTGCATGCACAGGTGGCGATTCAATGCGGTGCGCGGCGTAAGGTTCCGAAGCAGAAAGCCCGGCCGTTTGACGGGCTCGGGCTTTCCACACGCACAGCGCAAGGGCCGGCCACCTGGGACGGCAAAGCTGCGGCCCTGGGACGTCCGGGGGTAATGGACCTCCCGCACATTGGCTAACAATGATTTGTGGGCGTCGCAACGACTATAGCGTGAATGAACGATCAATCAGAAGGCACGCGTTCAATTGCCGGTCGCCATCTTCCGCCAGAAGTATTCAGGGTCACCCGTCAGCTCCTCGCCCAAGCGATCGATGGACTTGGTGACTGCCTCGCAGATCGGGCGCATGTCCGAGTGAAAATCGTGAGAATGCTCGTATTTGAGTGTCCACATTCTCGCATCGCGCAGAGCGTCGAGAAGCATGGGCAACTCATCGTGGCTGAAGGACGGTCTCCTGGCGCGGCGGATCATTTTATCTCCTGGTAATCTTCGGTAGGCGTGGCCACCAGTCGTCTGGATACCGCCCGGTTCGGAACAGCACTTCGGCGCGATAGATGCCTCTGCAACTCCGGTTCTTGCACCGGGCCGCGCAAGCAATTCGGCTCATCGTGGTTTCCGGCGGCCACGTCTTCAGTAGCTCGCGAACGTCCATCAATCGCTTGTGCGCGCAGCCGACGCATTCCAGCACCATGTTGAGGCGGAACTGTTCAACCTGGGCAAGCGTCACTCCATCGCGGGCCGAATTGACCCCTTGTGGCTGGCGCGGGGACATAGCCGCTCAACTGAGCATGCGCCCGCTGACGGCCGGATCACGAAATGTCGCGGAGCCCGGCATGTCGGCCAAGATCCGGTCCACCAGGTCGCTGGCGTTCTTCGCGTCCGTATCGTGCTTAGTGAGAAGATCCGCCGCATCGTTCCACAGGTCGTCATAGACTTCCTGGTCTTCGATCATGTGGCCGCGCTCAAGCTGCCAAATGTCCATGACGACGCCAAGGACGGTTTGGGCCGTTGCCGTTTCAGCCCCTGCCGGTAGGTTTTCATCCTTGATGGCTTGTCGATAGTCGAGATTTGATGCCTGGGTTTGGGTACGCATAACTAACCTCCAAGCGTTCCTTGTTCGTTCTACTCTGCTCTGGCAGGATGGAGGGAGTCAACAGGTGGGATTTCCTATATGTGCGGCCGGATTTTCGATCCCAATGAGGTCAGCGAAACCAAGCTTAACCCGGCCCGGCGCCGGCCGGGTGATTACTGGATCTGGCGCATCCCGCGCCGGTACAATGTGCCGCCAACAATGCCCATTCCGACCATGACCTCTAAGGATGGCGTCCGCACCGTCGAGCCGATGCGATGGGGCTTGATCCCCTCATGGGCCAAAGACACTAAGGGCGGCTTCAGCACCTTCAATGCGCGCTCCGACACCGTGGACAGCAAACCCTCATTCCGGGGTGCCTGGAAGGCCGGCCGGCGGTGCCTGGTGCTCGTCGGCGGCTTCTACGAATGGCGGCGCGCTGGCGTGGCTGACAAGCAACCGTTCGCCATTGCCATGGGCAACCACCAAATCATGCCGCTGGCGGGCCTCTGGGAAAGCTGGAAAAATCCAGAGAACGGCGAATGGCTCAAGTCCTGCACCATTATCACCACGGGCCCGAATGAGCTTATGGAGCCGATCCACGACCGCATGCCCGTTATCCTGGATGAGGACGATTGGCCGAAGTGGCTTGGCGAGGAGCCGAGCAACGACAATGAGCTGAAGGCGTTGCTCAAGCCATTCCCGAGCGAGCGGATGACAGCGTGGCCGGTGGATAAGAGGGTTGGCAATGTGAAGAATGACGCGCCGGAACTGATCGAGCGGGCGCCGATGGAAGCCTAAATCATCTAATGCTGTGGACTGTTTCGGCTTTGCGCTTGCGCTGTCGCTACGCTAACGCCGCAGTATATTGCCTTTCTTGGCGAGGTCTTGAAATGACCAACGAACCACCTCACGGCAGAATCTCCGTGCTGAGTTCCACAGCGCCCGCAACAACACTTCCGCGCCTTTATAGCCTTGACGATATCATAGAGATGTTCCCTCCAGCCGAGCGGCCAGGCAGGCGATTGATGGCCGAACGAGCGCGAGCCACAGGTTGCTTCCGAAAGATCGGTCGAAAAATCGTATTCACCAAAGAGGACGTGAAAGAACTGCTGGAAGCCCTCCGGCAGCGACCGCGACATTCAGCTCCCCGGTATGGCGGTAAACCACCCAAACCAGGTTCGAGTTACGAAAAAGTGCGTGCAATGATTGAAGAACGAGCATCTGCCAGAAAACGCAAGCATCTCCAGGAGCGCGCGGGGCGACGCAATGTGAGACGAGTAGAGGTGCGCAATGATAGAGGTTAAGCCAATTTCCACGGATGACAATACACCGATGCCGTTGAAGGTCGCTGTAGAGGTTTGCTTTCCCTACGGTGGCCTTACAAAATCAGCGCTTGCCTATGCCATCAGAAGAGGAGACTTGGCTTATGAAAAGGTCGGCAGAAGCTATTTTGTAACGAGGCGTGACATTGAGAAATGGCGTGGCTCATCGCGCACCGCAGCCAAAGAAAGCAAACCTGATATGGATCGGCAAATTGCAGAATTGCGCGAATCCTTACTTCAAGGTGCCGAGCGTCTCATAAAAGGTCCGCCAATCGACGGCGCTTCACGACGGCCGCCAAAGAGCTGAGCACCGTGAAGTTAGTTTCCTAGAGAAACCGAAGGTTTTGCGCATGCCAAAGAAACTGGATCAGAACGCGCAGTCGGAGCTGCCCACTCTGGACGTTCCGATGCCGGTTCACGAGGCAGTAAAGGTCTGCTTCCCATATGGCGGCCTCACTAAGACAACCCTTTTTGATGCCATAAGGAGTGGGCACTTGGCCTACGAGAAGTTGGGCCGAAGCTACTTCATCACAAGAAGAGACGTTGAAAAGTGGCGCACTGCATCACGCTTCGAAGCGAAGGTAACGAAGTCGGACCGGGAAGTGAGATTTCAAGAAGCCCGTGAAGCCTGCTTGCGCACGGCTAAACGTTTACAGAAAGGCCTTCCACCGGGGTAGGGACTCTCATTTACACGTGACCTCGGTCTATGCCGGCGTCGCCGCAATCTTCTGAAGCAGCGGGACAATGGCCGCTCGGTAGTTGTGGTTGGCATAGGCGTAGCTGTGCCGGTAATACTGACTGTCGAGACATGCAGCCATCCCTTGAAGCACTCGCCCCAGCGATCCACCAGACGGGGAAGCTTCTCGGTCGGCGCGTGGCGATGGGCGCGATTGAGAGCCGCATAGAAAGCCTGTGTCATGGCAGTGGTAATCCCACGGCACCGTTGATCGCCTTGATGGCATCCCTCGCGAGATCGACACCAGTCTCGTCCGGGCTCCCTATGTCGAGCATGAGGACAAGCTTGACCACAGCGCCGGCTGGCCCCCGTGCCTCGATGCTGTGCATTTTCGATTCAAGGAGAGCCCGAGCATTGAAGACGGCGTCCATCCGCCGCTCTGCCTCATCAGTTCCGAGCCGTGCCGCCTCGTTGCAGCACCGGTCATAGTTGGCCGAAGCGTCGAGCCACTGACGATAGACTCCCACCAGCTCGCGGTCTGACTCGCTGCACTGCTTGAGCACGGTGACGCCGGTCAACAACGCCAGCATACCCGCGCCTGCGCCCAACTCCTCAATAACCTGACGCCTGTCAGCCATCGGTCGTTACTCCCTTATGACGGTCCCGGAAGCGCTCCCAGCGCCTGCCGTTGGCGATGTTGTAGACGGTCGAGTGAGAGACGCCGAAGCTGGCGGCGGTCTCTGCGCTCGATCCGCCGCGCCTGAAGTGCTTCAGGATGGAAGCGGCCTCGGCCTCGCTCAAGTGACGGTCGGAAACTTGCTCCTCGTGAGAGGGCATGAAATCAGGCGGCACCACCTGGACGGCACCGCCGACACGGGTAAACGTCCCATCGAGACGAAGGCGGATAAGGCGCTCTAGAGCCGATGTTGTCATGACCGGACGCCCTCCCGATAGTCGTAAGGCTCCAGGCCGGCGGATCTGGCGAGGAGCGCTATAGCCTCATCGGCCATGACATGCGCCGGGGTTGTCGTGCCGCTGCGCGTCATCGTTCGCAGCACGGCCAGCTTGACGATTGCGCCGGCTGGGCCGTTGCCCTTGACGCTTGCGATTTGCGCCTCGATGGCGCGTAGCTCGCAGTTGATCGACGCAACGCGGCGGCGCAGCGCATAGCCGGGATAGTTCGTTTCCTCCAGGCGGTCGTAGACGCCATCCCACTCCGCCATCACGTGGCGCCAGGACGGATAGAGCTCCAGCAAGAGCAAGTCGGCCGCGCTCAGGAAACCGAAGTTGCAGAGCGTGACGACTGCGGGTGTATACCCCCCGGTAGTATCGGCCATAGGCGTAGCTATCGCGGCGGCCATATCGAGCCCTCCATGTTGATGATTGCCGGAACCGGGTCGAGCCCACGCTTACGCATGACGGCGCGAAGCCGGTCATTGACGGCGACAACGGAATCTGTGACGCGGTTCCGTTCGGCCTTGTCGGGATTGTGGAGCGTGCCTAAGTCGTCTCCGAAGCTGCAAAGGTCTTCATTATCCAACACGCCCTCATCGTCGCATTGGGCTCCTTCGTCCTCGCATTCCTCCTCCCGCTCGTCTGATGGCGATAAATCCCAGCCATGGTTGCTGTATCGATCCCCCTCGGCTGCCCCTAGCCATGGCTCGCGGTCTCCGCTGTCCTCTAGATCTGAATCGGGGTCCATGGCGTCGAGCATGCCAATAAGGCGCTCAATCTCATCCTCGATCTGCTGGCGCGTGAAAGTGATGGGGCAGGTCTTCACGTGGCGGCGGGCCATCGGCTAGTGCCCTCCCTTGGCGAGGGCAGTTTGCAAAGCGGACAGAACCTCCCGCGCCGTGGTGTTTGTCATGACGAGGCGAGACACGATTCGCCGCTCGGCCATTTCACCGTTGACCGTCGCTATCTCCTCCCATCCGACAAGACGTACAGCGGACTCCGTGACCTCGAAGACGCCGCCGGTTAGAAAAGTGCTTGTGATGACATGTGGCTCGGTCAGCGGCGGTTGATGTTCGACTGTCCCACAGTTGCCGATAACGCGGGCGGCGGCTTCGAAGCGGGCCATGGTCATGCCTCCGCCGGCAGAGCCGCGATGAGGCGACTGATATTGGTCAGGAGGGCGTCCAGATGCTCACCACCCGCTGCCGTCTCCAGATAGCTGTCATCGAGTTGAAGGACTTCCATCTGCGCAGCGGCTCCTTGGAGCGTTTGCGCCTCGGCACTCATGATGAGGGTAAGCAGGCGGTCGTTTTTCTTGAGCTGCCGTTCCCATTGACGATCCAGGCGCCTGTGTTCGGCCCAGGCGCCTTTTTGGGCTGCGGCATGCTCGTCGATGAGACGGACAAGTCGCTGCACATGGGCCCGGCATTCGTCGGTCGGCCCGCCGCCAAGCTTAGACTTGAGCACACAGCCGAGGCGCGATTTAGTCCAGGACTCGCGCGGATGCGATTCAAGGGAGGGCGACGCCACATACGCACCCCGCACTCTGATGGTCTCGTACAACTCGGCCGGCGTATCCGGCTCAGCCGCATGGGCCGCATTGGAGAGAATGCGAAGCTGCTCCTCTTTTGCCTTGAGATGTTCCCTACGCCGCTTCCAGCGCTGGCAGCGCTCGACGAGCGGGGCGTCCTGGCTGAGGCGAGAGGCTGCGATACCGGCGATGGCGGCGACGGGCAGGGAGGCGCCGGCTAGGCCGCAGGCCAGCCCTTTCATGACGCCACGACGAGATAAAGCGGGAGCGTTGGACGAAACGCGCATAGTCGTTCTCCTTGGTGAGAGGCTTTGCAGTTCTGAATTTGATGAAGCGGGCTTGAGCGCCCGTCTTGTTAGGGGGGCGGTTCCCCGGGGCATCCAGCCCGCGAATGTCTTTCCAGCTCCCGCCACTTGTCGCGGTCGTAGAGCCGAATGTCGGTCAGGATTTCATGGGCGCGAGCCGGCGCCATCTGGCGGCGGTTGCCGTCCTTGTCCTCGAAGGCGACGGCGCGCGAGGCCGGGTCAATGTGAACGGTAAGATCCGCCACCTTGTAGCCCTGCTCGAAAATCGGAACGTATGCGGTGACCTCCACGGCTCAGGCCTCCAGCTGTGATTGCAGGTCAGCGATGGCCTCGGCTTCGGTCTTGCCCCAGCCGATGGGGTGATTGCTGTAAGGCGTCCCATCCTCATCGTTGCCGGTCATGTCGTATGTGTCGGCGTCGATGGCGGACCAGTCGAAGGCCCGCGACGGGAACGGCTTGGGGTCGTAGTGGGTGACGATCTGCATGGCTCAGACCGCCCGGACGGATTTGCGGGAAAGCTCATTGAAGCGAGCGAGCTCGGAAGCGCTCAGGCGGGTCTTGCGGGAGAGCTCCTCCAGCTCGCGCTCGACCGGGGTGGCAGAGGACATTGCGGCGGCATACTCCGCGATGTAGCGGGCGCGCTCGGCCTTGGCTTCTTCGGGGGAGAGAGGCGGGAGAGGTGAGGAGCGGGTACCCATGATTTCCAGTTCCTGTTTAGTGATTGAAAATCGATCTCTTGTGACCTAAAATCGATCACAATGCATGATTTGTCAACTAAAATAGTTCACTTGTGAGCTAAAAAAGGTCAGATAGATGATTTCAGGCGCTCAGGTGCGAATGGCGCGCGGTTACTTGAAATGGTCGGCCAAGGAACTGGCCGAACGTGCTGGCGTCGCGGAATCCACAATCAAGCGGATCGAGGCGGAGGACGGCTTTCCTTCCGCACGTGGCTCAAACATCGAAGCGGTTCACCGCGTCTTGGTCGAAGCGGGGATTGTTTTCATCCCCGAGAACGGCGGCGGCGCTGGGGTGAGGCTGAGGAAATCATGATTGCCGTTGGGTAATCTCCTATTAACCCGGGAAATTTAACGATGCGGCACATGAGCGAATCGGATTTCAAAGTTGTTTTCAGTGGCCCCGCTGTCGAGGAAGGGGAAATCGACGTCCGCGACCTGGCGCCCGCGCTCCTTGCCCTGGGTGATGTTTTCCAAGCAGCAAATACCGCACTTAATGGTTCAGAATCGACGGCGTCAGTGAAGGTCCGAGCGACAGCTTCCGGCTCATTTGAAGTCAATCTTACACTCGTTCAGGAAGTTGCATCCGCGTTGGGCGTAATGCTCGACTGGGCGAAGGACCACGACGATGGAATAGCGGCCGCGAACGAACTGGCTGATCTCGTTCTGAAAGGAACCGCGGCGGCTGGCTCGACAGCCGGTGGCCTCTTCTGGCTCATCAAGTGGCTGCGCGGCAGACGGCCGAAGGAAATAACCCGGGATGATGGCGGGGTGACAATACAGGTCGGGGATACAAATGTGACTGTCGACAACCGCGTTATCGTCTTGGCTGCGGATATTAAGGTCAGACAGGGTGCAAAGAAATTTGCCGACGTTCTGAAAAAAGAAGGCATTGATACCATCACATTCCGCAGGGACGGCGAAGCCGAAGTTTTCCTCACTAGTCGTGACGCTGATGCCTTCATTGTTCCCGATGCGATCGAGGAAGAGCTCGCGGACGCGGTCCGGAGGATGAATGTTCAAATCGTCTCGCTGTCCTTCAAGGATGACAACAAGTGGCGAGTCACTGACGGCGGCGATCCGTTTAGCGTCAGCATAGAGGATCAAGACTTTCTCAAGAGAATTGCCAACAATGACATCGCATTCTCAAAAGGTGACTATCTGATTTGCGATGTCCGCGAGCGACAAGTAAGCACGGCGAATGGTCTAAAGCTGGATCGATCGATAGTGCGCGTTGTCGAACACCGGGCGGCTCCGAGGCAGCTTCGTCTGGTCTAGCGGCCGGCCCATCGATCATGGGGCGCGCTGGAAGTGCGCGGCGTCATCTTCGTGCCCGAGAATGGCGGGCCGGCCGGCGTCCGTTTCCGTGAGCCCTGAGCGACGAGTGCCCGAGCTAGCGTGTTGCTACAATTACCAGTCGTTTGCTGTCCGGATAGGACCAATCACTAGGCGGCCATTTGAATTTCATTGTTTGCCCTTTGGGCTACAGGAGCCACAGGCACCGACTTATTTAGTGGCGGCTTGAGATTGCTACCTAGCGAATTAAGCATTGTTGTGAGTGCCGATACGACCTCAGCCCACTCGCTCTCGGGGTGTTCTGGTTCAATACCCGGAATAGCCACCTGCTCGGGAGGAGTGACATGGAGGGCCCACCTAAATTTGCTCGACAACCAACTTCCGGATTTTCCTGCGGATTGCTCCCATGCATCGCTGAATTGCTTGCTGAGGAACGTCCAAGGGTCCGCCAATTCAGGAAAATCGGTCAAATTCGCAAGGTGCTTTTCTTGCTCGACAAGCTGCGTTCTCCCTACAAGGCCAAACCATCTACCTTTTCCTGGCCAAACGACCTCAAGCATCACCCCTAAGGGAATCGTTGGGGCCATCGAGTTGGTCATGTCCACCTTAAAGTGGATGTGAGACACTAGAGCGGTTGGTTTGCTTTTCATTGGATCCACCATTCTACCCTAGAATAACGCCGCAAGACCAGTTCGTCTTGCCAGCAGATAAGTTGCAAGGGCGTCGGCATCACCGGGAGGTAGATAAGCGGCTAAGGGCTCTATTATCCCTCTTATCGCTGATTCTTCCAGTCCCAGAATTCGATTCGCCACTTCCAGCGCACCAGAATTGCCTGCCCCACTGAATATATGATGAATATGGCCGACAGATGCCGCCGCGGCCGGGTTTTGGCGGTCCCAAGAATGGGTCAACGAATAACTGTGGTCTATAAATGCCAGATCATATTCGCTCGTCTGGTCAGGCCGGCCAAAAATTACATTCTCTTGATGGCCTGCATGGTCCCCGTCGAGAATCCAAGTGTAGAACGCCTGCATGGCGTTGGCCGTAACCGACAATCGGGTAATATCTTGGTTTGACAAGAGGTTATGGTCACTAAGCGGCCGAGGTTGGGGAAAGGGCACGTAAGAAATGGCCATGAGATGAGAGTAATTGGGGAGTGCGCCCCCCTTAACCAGTTGAACCGGCGGGACGGGCAGCCCTAAATTAAACGCCAAGTCCGCCGCGATTTTCTCATGTACAGCGTGGATTTCTGAATGGGATTGAAAATTGGTTGGCTTCGCGAATGCGAGACTCTTTCCCGCACCAACGACGACAGGAAGCGCCCCGTCAGCAGTTCCGGTTGGGTTTCCCTGAGGCGTTAAGGTGTCGGAGAAAAAGCGTTCTTTCGATGCTCGATGGGCTATCTGCTCGATATGCGAAGGAAACTTTCGGAAATCCATGGTGATTATCAGGATGACCACAATTTCGCGTTACGTCAATATTTGCCTCAATGTGCAAGGCCACAACACCCTACCGAACTGCCCGCGGAGAATGCCGTTTCCCGTTGTAGGGGGTCGCGCAGGACGGCGATTTGGAGATTTTGGCTACCCAGAGTAGCCCCCGGCAAGATCGGCCGTTCTAGAGGCGTTTTTCAGATGGGCACCTTTTGCCCCCTTTAGGGTGTCGGAAAACTCCCTGGACTGTCCCTGGCGAAATGGTCGCCCATGCCCAAAGCCCCCCTTTTTACGGCTTCCGAAAACTCGGAATAGCTCCTCGATGAGGAGGGGAGAAAGAGCCGGCCGGTTCTCCCGCCGGTCAAATGCTAACATTTGCTAACATGCCCGAGCCTGTTCTGAGTGCCCAAGCCTGTGAAATATCAGCATATTCCGATTTTACTCCCTCCCATTGCGAGCTAAGCCAGAAATTGCGTGGTTTTTCGGGCTAAGTGATTGAACTTGCCGACCTTTTGCGTGGAACCTCCCTGGTCGATTTGGGCGAGGGTGTCGGAATTCCGGCACCCTCGGCCGCCGGTTTGCAAGCCGATGAAATAGCGCGCTTTTCAGATTTTAACCCCTCCCTAATGTGGACTTAAGAAAAGCGGTCTGGAGGTGAGGTTTTGTGAGGTAGGCAGGTGGCTCCGAATGTCAGGTTTTATCAGGTTCTCGCAACGCCTCCGTTACCGCTATTCCCCGCTATAAAGCGGCCGTCAGGCGATCCACCGTTTTCCGCCGTTAGAAAACGGTCGGGCTGCTGCCTAGTGCTCCAGACCCCGCCGTATTTCCCCCGTTAATGCGGGAGGGCTCCCGAGCCCGGCATAGTAGCGAGCCCACCGCCTATGCTGAGCTTCGCGGATCTTCTGCCGGCCTTCCTCGGTCCTGGCGCCAGTCGACAAGCCGCCGTGCATCCGGCAGCGGCCATTCGGCATTGAGGGCGCCAGGCAGGGGGAACCCTTCCGAGTCCTGGCCCCGCACTTAGGGCGGTCGGCCTTCCGGGGGCGCCGCTGAATCTCAGCCGGTTGGCGCGCGGGCGCTGCTGTGGCCGGGCTTATCTGCCCATGCGAGGGTTTCGCGCGGGCACCCATAGTGACCAGCAATATATGTTCCCCTTCCTCCTTGGTCGTGGCCCCTCGGGCGAGGTGCAGGGGCGAAAGCGTGGTCAGGTAGTCGGGCAGGGCAGGCAGATGTTTGGCGCACCGTCTAAGGGCGTGGAGCGATGAGAGGAGGATACGGCGGTCGCGAAACCACTCTAGGCGCCGAATGCTGTTGAGGTGGAGACTGGCCAAGGCCGCGAGCTGGCGCTGTGTGAGTCCGGCCGCTTTCCTGGCCTCTCGAAGCTGATGGCCGTTAATGCTGAAGGCGGCTCCTCTTCCGGTCATGCATAACACTCCATGATGCGGGTGCGCGCGCCCGTGTACTGCTGCAATAACTGTTCCTCAGGCCCCGCCTGTTGCCTCTCGGCCCAGTTCGGGCGTAGGGTCAGGTTCGATGAACTGGCGCTATTTGGCATTCGCTTTTCCTCAGCTGGTCATAGCCTTGGCCGTGGGCGGAGCGCTTGTGTACTGGGAGCCCACCATTGGGGGGCTTGTCGCCATCACCGCCGGGTTTGTCGTCGCGTATCTCGTCACCGTCCCCCCGCTGAAGCTATTGGACTGGCTCCGAGCTAGGCGCGCCTTGCGTGCTCGCGCCCACCTGAGCCAAGAGGCGGACCATGGCTATGAGAGCGCGTGGAGTGGCTGGCCCGGATCGGAGGAGAGTACGGAACTCCTCGACGTTGCCTTGAGTGAAGAGCCGGGCGAGCTGCGCCGTGTTCCGCCCGAGGCGAAACCGCGCATAGCCGTCCTTGATAAAGGTAAGTGCCTTCTGCGGTGAGCCGGCGATAGTCGCAAGCTCGCCAGCATGGCCCCCGCGCTCAAGCTCCTTCTGATACACCGCGTTGAACGTGGTCATGCTGTTGGGTGTGGGGCGCCGGCCCGTAGCTTCCATGATATTCAAGAACCGATTGAAGCCCCGCCAAAGGAGATCGCCGTTCGGTAGGGCGCGGATGGCGGCAAAGAGGTTTCGGCGTTGCTGAGGATTGCCAGCGGCGACAGCCGCGAACTTAGCCCCACCGAATGGATTTTGACCATTCTGCAAGCGCTGCGTTGCCTCATTGAAAACGGTCTCCAGGTGCTGGCGTACGATACCCTCGGCCGCCTCTGGATCTGTGCGGCGAATACCGCGTATAGCGCGGGCAACGCCAGCCTCGGATTGCGCGGCGGGCGCGGTTGGAAACAGCCCTCGCGTCTGCGCACCAACGTCGGTCGTAGCCGCCATCTTACCCGTTGGGCCTTCCTGAAGTGGATTCAAGTAGCGGTCCCGAAGGTAGGCTTGCTCCTGCACTGCCTGAGCATATTCAGGCGATGTCTGACGAGCGGCGCCCGTGACATTTTCTCGAGACTGAGAGATTAGCGAGCCCTTGTAAGCGTCCATCCCCTGGCCGGGCACGCTCAAGCCCTGTGCCTGTGACCGCATGACCTTCTGTGCGGCGTCAATCATGCCCACGGAGTCGTCCCGAAGGTGAGCCACCTGGGGGCCGAGAACAGGGTCGTTGCGGATATAGCGCACCGCCTCGCGATATGCCGGGTTCTGGAGAATGGCCGCATTCGGGAGCGCTTGGCCGGTCTGGGCGTTGTGCGTCGGCACAAGCTGGGGTTCGGCCGCCTGATAGAGCGGGCGCGTCTGGTCGTTGATGGCGCGATTGACGGCGCCGATCTCCGTTTCGGCCGCCTGCTGCACACGGGGCCCAAGCCGCTCTGGTATCATCGGCTGCGGGGCGATCCGGTCGAACTGCGCGCGGCCGGCAGCTTCAATCTGCTGCGGACGGTTGGCGTAATACTGGCGCATGGTCGGGCCGCCATGCTCGCTGAACTCGACCACACGCTGCAGATCGCTCAGCCGCGTGCCGCTGTTGCTCGCCTGCTGGATCGCTTCCGGCCATGAAAGGTCGACGCCCTGTTGCGCTGCTACCTGTCGCAAGAAATCCGCTCGGTTAAGCATGGCCTCGTCCAGGCCCTCCATAGCTCGCCCCACCATTTGGCGAGGAACGTGCGAGCCGCGAGCGCCGGCAATCATATGCGGAGCAATAACCCCGGCGGCACCCCCCACAAAACGCGCTGGTCCCTCAAGAGGCGTCCCCTCGAAAGCCTGGCCGGCCGCCTCGGAGGCAAGGCCACCCGTTACGCCGCTCACGCCTTTCATAGTCAGCGAGCCAGGGCCTAGCCAAGAGCCACCAACAAATTGCCCGACCGTATCGGCATATTGCTCAGGAGTGTTTTGAGGTTGGCGCATCAGGAAGGATTGCGGCTGTTCCCCGGCAAACGTCTGCGCAATAGTAGGCTCGGGCCGAATTGCTTCATTCGCCTTGTTGATGAGATAGCCTGAGTTGGGAAGATCGTTGCCGAAAAACGGCATAGGCGGAATGCTGAACTTCACGCCACCGCCTTCCGGGGCACGGTCAACGATATTAACCAGTCTGCTGCCGGCGTTGTTAATGCCCTGTATTGCGTCAATCGCCATGCCCGGCGCACCCACCGCGCCCTTTGCGAGCGCGGTGATTGCCTGAGCTCCAAGCCCAGACCATGTGAACGGAGCTTCCTCGGGAGCCGCCCGCCCTTCAGCACCTCGGCGCCCGCCGCCGCTACCCGCTTGGGCCGCACGTGCTCGGGCAGACGCCATGGCGAGCGCTTTCTTCTGCTCGGTTGTCATTTCCATAGCGCGCGCTCCTCAGGGGTCATGTACTGCCAAAGGTTCGGGTCAACACCAGGCGGAGTCACGTCCGTGTTGTCACTCTTGCCGCCTGGCTGCTGATTACCGCCAATAGCCTGGCCGCCGTTGGGGGTTGCGTCGAGCGTCGAAAAATCAACGCCCTGCTGGATCATGCCTTTGATGATGGGCGCGGGGAGGCCCATCCTGATTCCAATCGCGGCTTGACGGCGGGCCTCGCGCTTCTGCGCAATAACCTCCTTCCTGTCCCCCGGGCGCGGGATGAAGATGTCGCCATAGCTGCGCTCCTCCGATGGAGGGATTTGCGCGCCTGATTCCTTGCGGAGTAGGGCGGTCAGGAAGTTCCTGCCAGCCTGTTCAGCCTGCTGGAACTGCGAGGACTTCATGTAATTGCCGACAAGCGGAGCATTGCCCGCGACGTTCTCTCCGAAGCTGGTAAGCGCCTCGTCGTTCTTGTCGAGAATGGGCGCGGCCGTCAGCATGCGATTCAGATAGCTGATGTCCTTGCTCTGGCCTTCCGTGATTTTCCCCATGCCTTGGCTGAAGCTCACCGTACCATCGGGCCCCACTTCAAGCTGCGTCCCATTCGGAGCCTTGATGCCGCCGACACGATCAAAATCGCCAGTCTTCGGATTGTAGCGCGCCTTGTAGGGCTGGCCGGTTGGCCCGTCATAGAGTTCGACTAGATCGGGGCTCTGCGCGTCAAGCTTCGCCTGATCCACCTTGCGCTGCCAGTTGGCATTAGCCTGAGCAAGGCCGAACTGGTCGCGGTTCAGGGAATAGTTGCGGTCACTATCGGCCCTGTCGGCGGCAAACTTTTCGCGCTGGAAGCCCAAATTCATCTGGTCGGAAAGGCTAAGGCCCTGATTGATGAGGGTGTCGCGGTTGCCGAAATCTTCCTCGCCCGGGCCGAACTGGTGGCCTTGTGCCTTGAAACGCTGGACTACGGCGTTCCACTGTTCGGGCGTCTTCGCTCCATAGGCAGCGCTGAGAAACTCACCAAGCCGCTGCTTCTTCTGCTCGGACGTGAATTTCTGGATCTGCATTCCTCGATCCGGGTCCAATTGGGTCAGCCGGGAGAGCGCATTTTGATCGCCTGACAATGCTTGACCGGCCAGTTCGCGACCTTTCAGGTCAAGCTCATAGAGGGCGTTACGTGTATTACGCTCACGCTGGCGGTAGCCTGCTTCGAGCCCTTGGATAAAATTACCCGCGAAATCCGGGACGCCGAACTGCTGTGCCATTACACGCCCTCCCTGACAGAGGGCGCTTTGCGGGTGCGAAAGTATTCAGAGAAAATCCATTCCATCTCAGGGCCTTTCTGCGTCGTCACGACGCTGAACATTTCAAAAATCCATTTCTACCATCTGTCCTTGTCTAAAACTAGGCGGAAGTCAGGCGCGCGCCGCTCTGTCGCCGTGAAATGAGATGTTCAGCTCGTCCACTGTCGTTCCGCAACGATGCTCAAGAACGAGTTGTAGACGGACGAGCGCGGCGTCCGCTTCGGCGCCCCAGTGCTTCCGCCCTTCCTCGTCCGTTCCCAGACAAGCCGCATTCCGCAAGATCCAAAGCGCCTGTCGGGCGGTGAAGGCTAGCATGAGCATATCGAGGTCGGTTTCGGGAATGCTGTGGGCAAGAGCCGTCCGATGTCGAAGGAGCTCGCCCACACAGGCTCTCCACTCTGGCGATCCGTCTTCTAGCCGAAGCATTTTGCCGGCAAGGGCGCTCACGTCACATGCCAACCAAAGTAGATCGCCAGGAGCCGGGGGCATGGGGTCGGTAATCTGCAAAGGGGCTCTCATCGTCTTGTTCTCCTGTTCAAGCGGGTTTGAAAAAAGGGTGCGAGCCCCGTCCGAAGACGAGGCCCGCGACCATCGCAGAGCCCGGCGCCTCACGGCGTTGGGATGCGAGCGCAGAGCTCGACGTCGTCACGACGTGGAGGTGCGAACTCGAAAATTCGGAGCGCCAAATTTTTTTCATGCCGCTTTTTCTCCGTCTTGAGGGGCGGCAAGAGAAGGTTTTCGGAGAAGGGGCGTAACGCGAGGGCTCGCTACAGCGCTCCCGGTGGGCGCGCTTCGCCCTCGCTCTGCCGGAGAGGTGACGGGTGGATTAGAAACCTGCCCCGTGCCCCCCTCTATCCATGGTATATTATCTATGCACCGAAAATCGGTACGTTCTGGGGGCGGATTTTCGCTCAAACCGTCCCGATTTTCGGTACAGGTGTCCCGATTTTCGGTGCGGGGTGTCCCGATTTTCGGGACGGTTTGTACCGATTTTCGGTGCGGGGTTTTGTTTTTTACAGGCTGCCATTCTTTGTATTCCCGCGTCGGTCGTTCGCCCATGTAGCCCAGCTCGGTCAGCCTCCAGTAGGTTGCGCTAGCGCGGCCGTCCATTCCAAGAAAGGCGCCTTGGGTTGGGCGAATGAAACCGAAATCCTGGAGGTCGCGGAACCATCGCTCCGTCGATGACTGTGCGGCCCCCAACTCTTTCGCCGCCTTACGGACGCCGAGATAGATGCGGCCATTGTTGGCGCCGTTGAAGAAGCTCTTGAGCGTGATGTAGAGGCAACGAGCCCCATAGGGCAGGGCCTTCCATGCCGGTTCTTGGAGGGTGGGCTTCAGGACCGACACAAAAGGCTCGGATGGAGTGGCGCCCCAACTTTCGGCCGTTCGGTTTTTCTTCGCCATCTAGGCCGCCTCCATGATGGCTGTGGAAGCCTGCGGGGCGATCTTAGGGCGGCCATTCTCGGTCTCAGCTCCCTCGGGAGCCTCATCCTCAAAATCGACGCCTGTGACTCGCTCCACATACTTCCGAGCGCTGATGCCGTGTCGATCCTCGGCAACCGTCAGGCCGGCCAGGCGCTCGATGTCGCCTTGCAGCCTCGGGTAGGGCCGGGTCTTATCCCAAAGCTGGAGCTTGCCGCTCACGCCCTGAGAGTGGAGAAGGCGAGCCGCTGCGAACAGCGGCTCCGTTGTCGCGTCGATGATGACCATTCCGTCAGGCTGGTTCATCCTCACTTGATAGCGAGGACCGCGTGCACCGTGACCGCGAAGCTCGACATAAGCGCGAAGGGGAGCTGACATTTACGCCGCCTCCTTTCGCTCGATGTCATTGCGCTCGATGACGACCACAGGAGCGGTAAGCCGGTATCGGCCATGTCGCCCGCCGGCATGCGGCTCAAGCTCGCAATCGATCGGTATCCCGAGCTTCTTCAAATCATGGCAGTAGGCCGCCAACCTGAACGCAGGCCCGGCGCGGTGAGCGTCGAGCGGCGTTATGCCGGCAGAGCCTGAGGAGATCAGCTTGAGAAGCGTTTCAGCTTCGCGGCCCGTCGCGGTGATAGTACGCTCGTCAACTCGGACTTTGATCTTAAAGCGCTTAGCCATGACGATGGCCCTCCCACAGATGGTGGGCGATGACGCGGGCATGCAGCCTGGAGATAATGCACCTACGAACTAGCCATTTGATGTGTTCGGGGTCAGGTAAAACTTGTGAGCAAGGCTGACTTGTGTTAGGCATCTTTTGTTCCAATCTTTGACTGACAATTCAATGAAGCGGCCGGCATTGCGAGTGCTGGCCGTTTCGCTTTCCGTCATGCCGCGACACCAGTGATGGGCGGCAACTCCTTCAGGAAGCGCTCAAGGTCTTCGCGCAACACAAGGGTTCGGGCTCCCAGCTTCCTGGCAGGCAGTCGTCCTTCGCGGATGTTTTTCCAGATTGTGGTCTGACCGGCTCCCGTCTTCCGGGAGACTTCAGGCACCGAAAAAGCAATTACGTCGTTCGCGTCGGGCATCGTCTTGCGTCTCCATGTTGCTGCTGAATTGCAGCGACGGAGGGCATAATGCCGCGAAGGCGGGCCGGATCGTGATAAGAACTTGCTCACCCCGATTTTTATTTATCGGGGTGGAATCGGGGTGACTGATTGGCTAGCTGTTCTGGGGGCTTAGGGTGATTTCACCCCGATGGCCCCGATTTTATTTGCACCGGTTTTTTCTGAGGCACCCCTTTGGATTTGCCAAATTTCGGGTGCAGCGTCTTCCGAATGTCGATGTTGAGTTGGCGCGGGAAGCCTTCGCCAAACTTATCTTTGAAGAACTGCCAATCTGCGGTCTCTGTGCGGCTCCTCGCTGGATTTGCTGTAAGATCGAGCCTGTAGGCTTCCATGGCGTGAACCTTCAGCATTGCTCGGTCGTGCCCCTTCACCCGCCTTCCGGCGATGACGGCCTTCGCTGCCTGAGGCTCCCAAAGTCTCAGGACTTCGATGCGTTCCAAGGTCACGTCATAGAACATGTGCGGCAGTCCCGCCATCGGCTCCTCTCGCAGGTGCTCTCTCAACAGCAAGGGCATGCTTCGATCAAAATAAGTTGTGGGTTGAACCTCCAGATCCTGCCACCTGTGGCGCTCTATTACTTGCCTGTCTGTACTTGGATGAAGCCGCCCCCGGGCCTCAATGCTGCCTGCATCGAGTGCCTGCCAAAGCTTTTGCTTCGCAGCAATGTATCTCTCTCTCTGGGGGTGGAAGTGCATGAGGCGGAGAGCACTTCCGTCCTTCAGGCGTTGAACAATATAGCCCCGAGCCCTGTCCGGCACCCCTCCCAGACTGTCAGGCCAGAAGTAGCGCCCTTCGTCGTCAAACAAGCAGTACGTACGATCTGCCCAAGCTGTCATTTCTCGCCTGACGCTGCGCAGATCTCTGTCCGCGATCCATGCAATCACCATCGGGATTGTCCATCGCGGTTGGCTCATCGGGTCTATTTCATGCTCGAAGCCAGCGGGAAAATCGGCTGCGGACGGCTCGTAGACCAGAGGCCGTCCGGTTGCGCTGTTCCATCGTTCCTGAGCCTCTTGAATGCCAATTGTCCCAGCCATCAGGCCAGCTTTTATCGCGGCTTGCTCGGCCTCCCTGACGGCCTTCGCTTTGCGCTCCGCTTCGGAAGGCGGAGCGTCATCCGTCACGGTGATGGGAATGGTCTCAATGGCTTCTTGTCGACGGCGCCGGGGCTTCGGCGTCTCTGTCGGCGGAACGTCCTCAACTTTCACAGAGCCGGCGACAATTAGCTTCTTGTCTAATGTCCGCTCTGGCACCGGCTCCTTGAGTGGATCCACATGTAGGGAATACAGGATAGGTCCATTTCCAGTAACAACGGCAGCATTGCCCAAGTGCCAATCTTCAACCCGATACTGCTTAAACGTGTCGTGCATCACTTCGGAGAATGGTGCGGTCGGGTCTCCCACCCGCGCCATTAGCCGCACCGCGCCGGCATTAAGTGCCAGATCAAATTCGCGCTGCAGCGTGCTCCAAATATACTTTAGGCGTTCGATAGCCTGGCGAATGTCTGCAATCTCTTCAGCCGCGTTTTGAAGCTGATGCTTCGCCCGATGTGCTAGCTGCTCGGCCTCAATCTGCTCGGGGCGGGCCAATTGAGCGGCGAAATAACTGGTCGTGTAGATGAGTGCAAGCCGGCCCCCGTCTCCGTGTACCCAATGAACCCAAATGCGCCCCTCACCATCATTCATCTGAAGTGCAATAGGGTTGGGGTCGTCGGGGTCGGCAAATGGATGAAACTTGGCGGCGTTCTTCAGAATATCCGCCAGCGCTGAGCCATGCACGAAACTCGGCTCGTATATACTCGCCGGGCGGCGTCGGAAGAAAAAGGGCGCCATCATCAGGGGAACCCAATTCTTATCCGGTCGATTGCGCTGCTCGTCTATCCGCCGGGGTTTATCGGCCACTGCACAGCCCTCCGCACCGGATGACGGCACAGGGAAAGCCGGCGGTGCATCACCGGCCTTTTCGGTAGCGAGCCTATCCCTGTGCTTCGGTTCACCGCTTCGCCTCTTGGCTGAGCGGAATTACATTGCTGCTCGTCTTGGGCTCGATGTAGTTGGCCCAAGCCTTCATGACTTCGGTGCGCTTCTTCAACATCGTGCCGCGTCTGTAAGCGGCCTCGCTTTCGTCCTCGATCTTGTGGGCCAAGACATGCTCACACACGTCGCCGGGGAAACTCGTCGTCTCGCCAGCCCAATCTCGGAATGTCGAGCGGAACCCGTGAACAGTGATTTCCTCGTAGCCCATGCGACGGAGAAGCATTAGCATGGACATATTGGAGAGATGCTTGTTGATCTCATTGCCGGGAAACAGATAGTCGCCCCAGCGAGTGCTCATGAGCACCTTCACAATTTCGACCGCGCGGGGGGAGAGCGGGATGCGGTGTTCCTTGCCCATCTTCATCCGCTCGCCTGGCACGGTCCAGAGCGCCTTTGAAAGATCAAATTCCGGGTATCGAGCGAGCAACATCTCGCTCGTACGTGTCACGGTCAGGATTGTCAGCTCCAGCGCATAGGCGGCGAGCGTATCATTCTCGGCCTGGCGCTGCCGCAGGTCCGTCATGAACTCGCGCATTTTTTCATAGGGCAGGGCAGGGTGATGGCCGCGAGTTCCCCGCTGCGACTTCGGCAGTAGCCCTTTTAGGTTATCCTTCCAGGCGGCTGGGTTCGGCCCAGAGCGATACTTGTGCGAGGTGGCGTAGCTCAGGACGTTCTCAATGCGCCCCCTGAGGCGCCGGCCTGTTTCTGGGACGCGCTCCCAATGGGGGCGAATGACGGCGAGCACATCGGGCACGTCGATGAGGTGAACAAGCTTCGGCCGCAATGGAGCCGCCAGCACCTTCAGCGAGTATTCCCATTGCTTGGCGTGCTTCTTGTTCTTCCAGCCTTTGCGCATGGCCTTCAGGTATTCGTCTGATGCCTGAGCAAAGGTGCGCTGTTTGTCGGTCTTCTGTCTCGCCTCGGCCTTCACCGCTTGCGGGTCTTTGCCGGCGGCGAGGATGTCGCGATTAGCTTGAGCTGCGGCGCGCGCCCCTGGGAGCGAGACACGACCAGGACCGGCGGCGCCAAGCCCTAGCTCTTTCTCTTTACCTTCCCAGCGATAGCGAAAGATCCATTGCCGCGTGCCTGCTTCGGTGACGACAAGGTAGAGATTGCCGCCATCACCATAACGGCCAGGCCCTTTGGATCTGACTTCAGCGGCCGACAGCTTGTTGATTGTCCGCATAGGAGTAAAAATCCGTGGTGGAGTTTATCCCCGCACCAATCTTATCACGGAGAGCTGCCTGTACGCAAAGGCCCGCGACGGCGGGCGACGGCCCACGCACGATGGTTAAGGGGTTTTCTTGAGGTTGGTGAAGGCCCGCGAAGGCGGGCGAAGCTCTACGACTCAAAACGTGGCGGAGGGGGAGGGATTCGAACCCCCGGAGGGCGTGAACCCTCAACGGTTTTCAAGACCGCCGCAATCGACCGCTCTGCCACCCCTCCGTCAGGCCCTCACATAGCATTGCTGGGCGCGCGTGCAAGGGGCGTATGGCAACGTGCCGGCAAAGCATCGCTGCAACCGCATCTTGTCGGGTGGTTAACGGCAATTTCGCGGAACCATTCGGAAGTTTTTGTAGTTAAAGGGAAAACGACTGCAAATGTCGTCCGGGATGAGGCCGCCTCTGCCGCAAACTCGACACGAATTTGCCACGCAACCGGCCGAACTGACGTTCATGCACTTGTGACAAACCAGGGGGATCGGCATATTCTCCCAAAATCCACATAAGACCTGGAGATCGACAATGAAAACCATCAGCCTTGCCGTTCTCGGCCTGCTGGCTAGTACGGGCTTCGCCTTCGCGGCTGATCCGTCCGGCACGTGGCGCCTGGACAATGGCAAGATCACCGTGAAAGTCCGCCAGTGCGGCGGCGAAGTATGCGCCAATATCGTGGGCCTCAAGGAGCCCACCTATAAGGACGGCACCGCCAAGATCGACAAATATAACAAGAACCCGGCCTTGCGTAAGCGTCCGCTGATGGGGCTTTCGGTGCTCAGCAACATGAAGCCCACGGGTGACAATACCTGGGCCGGCAACATCTATAATGCCGATGACGGGCGCACCTACAACGCCACCATGACGATGAGCGGCAACACCATGAAGCTGAAGGGCTGCGTCGCGGGCATCTTCTGCAAGACCAACACCTTCAAGAAGGTGAACTGAAAGCGCTCGGCGCGCGGTCCGGCATCGCGCGCCGCAATCTGCCGCGGGCAGGGCGTCAGCCAGAGTGCTGACACATTTCTTACCCAGACTCAGGCCAATTGACGATGAGACTGGGAGTCCGCCGATGAAACGCAAACTGGGTCTGACCCTGGCCGGCATGAGCCTTGCCGCCTTCGCGTCTCTGGCTGCCGCCCAGACGCTCGACACGCTGCCCTTCAGCAAGAAGCTGGATCTCGCCAAGGCCGGCGATGAAGAGGCGCAGATCGCCATCGCCCAAGCCTATGAAAAGGGCGAGGGGGCGAAGGAAAGCAAGCTCGAAGCGTCGAAGTGGTATGGCAAGGCCGCCGATCAGGGCAATGCCGACGCGCAATATCGTCTGGCCACGCTCTTCCACGAAGGCGCCACCGGTCTCAAGAAGAATCCCGAGCGCGCCTTCAAGCTCTATCAGGCCGCCGCCAAGCAGGGCCATGTCGAAGCGCAGAACTGGCTCGGCTACTGCTACCAGCACGGCCTCGGCGTGAAGCAGGACGACAAAGCGGCGGTCGAATGGTACCAGAAGGCCGCCGACGCCAAGCTCGCCATCGCCGAGAACAATCTCGGCCTCATGTATCTGGGCGCCAAGGGCGTCGATCAGGATTATCGCAAGGCCTTCGATCTGTTCGAGCGCTCGTCGAACCAGGGCTATGACTGGGGCATGAACAATCTCGGCGGCCTCTATGAGAAGGGCTGGGGCACCGAGCAGGATCTCGCCAAGGCGCTGTTCCTCTACAAGCAGGCGGCGGCGAAGGGCAACGAAGCCGCCGCCAAGAGCGAGAAGCGCCTCGAGCCGCAGGTCATCCAGGCGGGCGGCGCACCCGCCGCCGTCGAACCGACGAGCGCCAAGCCCGATCAGCCGGGCGTCACCGCCACGCCCGTGCCGAATGAAGCGAAGCCCGCCGACAGCGGCACCAGCCCGCCGCCGCTCAGCGCCGCCAATCCGCTGAGCGCCAAGACCGAAGGGCCG
>JBMOOM010000056.1:0-6190 GCA_049323275.1 Pseudomonadota bacterium | reverse complement strand
GCGGCTTACCCGCTTCTTCGCGGCGAGCTCGCCTTGTCCCGAAATCAAACGATCAAATCCAGCAGACTTAGTGCGCACGATACTATCCCCCAGCGTGAACTTGGAAAAATTACGCAGAGACTACATGGCCCTAGGAGAGTTCCGCCAGTGATTCCTTTAGGTAAGCGACTATTTTTGGGAGGATGTTGTAAAAATGTTACAGGGCTGCCTGTCCGACCCTGTCTTTCTGCAACCAAGGGCCGAATCGCCTTGAATGCTTAATAATTCCTTGATGTTCCTTTGCTTCCACCGGTGCAAATCACCTACCGGAAATCTGCATCTCCGCAACAATACCACCTTAGGTAAATTATTATTTTCACATTTCACCAGGTGTATCTGACGCTTAAATCAAATTTGTTGGGGACGCGGTGTTTTTGCCACAGGCCGAAGAGGCGGAGTTTCTTCCGCTTACTGGCCTTCTTGCCGCTGCTCCTGCCTCGGAATGGCAGAAGGGAGCGGCCTTGCTTCCACTCCCTTCCTTAATCCTATAGCCGACTGCTTACGCCGCCTTGGACTTAGACTTCACCGCCTTGAGGGTGAGCCCGTCCTTGCCGGCGCCGACATCGACCGTATCGCCGTCGACCACCTCGCCGCCGAGGATCTCCTCGGCGAGCGGGTCCTGCAGCGACTTCTGGATCACCCGCTTCAGGGGGCGCGCGCCATAGGCCGGGTCATAGCCCTTGTCGGCGAGCCATTCATGCGCCGCCTTGTCGAGCACAACCCTGATCTTGCGGTCGGCGAGCAGCTTCTGCAGCCGCCCGAGCTGGATGTCGACGATGGCGCCCATATGCTCGCGCTTCAGCCGGTGGAACAGGATGATCTCGTCGAGCCGGTTGAGGAATTCGGGCCGGAAGTGGCCTCTGACCACCGCCATCACCTGGTCCCTGACCTCATCGACATCCTGCGTCTCGCCGAGATTGACGAGATATTCGGAGCCGAGATTGGACGTCATCACGATCAGCGTGTTCCGGAAATCCACCGTGCGGCCCTGGCCGTCGGTGAGACGGCCGTCATCCAGCACCTGGAGCAGCACGTTGAACACATCGGGATGCGCCTTCTCGATCTCGTCGAAGAGCACGACCTGATAGGGCCGCCTTCTCACCGCTTCGGTGAGCGCGCCTCCCTCGTCATAGCCGACATAGCCCGGAGGCGCGCCGATGAGACGGGCGACCGAATGCTTCTCCATGTATTCCGACATGTCGATGCGCACCATCGCATGCTCGTCGTCGAACAGGAATGCGGCGAGCGCCTTGGTGAGCTCGGTCTTGCCGACGCCGGTGGGGCCTAAGAACATGAAGGAGCCGATCGGACGGTTGGGGTCCTGCAGCCCCGCCCGCGCGCGCCTGACCGCGGTCGAGACGGCCTTCACCGCCTCCGCCTGGCCGACGACGCGCTTGCCCAGCGCCTCTTCCATCTTGAGCAGCTTGTCGCGCTCGCCTTCGAGCATCTTGTCGACGGGAATGCCGGTCCAGCGCGACACGACCTGCGCCACGTGGTTCTCGGTCACCGCCTCCTCGACCATGGGATTGCCCTTGGCCTGCTCCTCGACTTCCTTCAGCTTCTTTTCGAGGCCCGGAATGGTGGCGTAAGCGAGCTCGCCGGCCTTGGCGAAGTCACCCTTGCGCTGCGCCTGCTCGAGCGCCGTGCGGGCATCGCCCAGCTCCTTCTTGAGGGTCGCCGCCGAAGCGAGCTTCTGCTTCTCGGCCTGCCATTTCTGCGTCAGCTCGCTCGAGCGCTCCTGAATGTCGGCCAGCTCCTTCTCGAGCCGGGCGAGCCGGTCCTTGGAGGCGCGGTCGGTCTCCTTCTTGAGCGCCTCGCGCTCGATCTGCATCTGCATGATGTCGCGGTCGAGCGCGTCGAGCTCTTCCGGCTTCGAATCGACCTGCATGCGCAGGCGCGAGGCCGCCTCGTCCATCAGGTCGATGGCCTTGTCGGGGAGGAACCGGTCGGTGATGTAGCGGTTGGAGAGCTGAGCCGCCGCCACCAGCGCGGAATCGGTGATCCGCACCTTGTGATGCTCCTCATATTTCTCCTTGATGCCGCGCAGGATCGAGATCGTGTCCTCGACCGAAGGCTCGGTCACGAAGACGGGCTGGAAGCGCCGCGCCAGAGCGGCGTCCTTCTCGACATGCTTGCGGTATTCATCGAGCGTGGTGGCGCCGACGCAATGGAGCTCGCCCCGCGCCAGCGCGGGCTTGAGCAGGTTCGACGCATCCATCGCCCCATCAGCCTTGCCGGCGCCGACCAGCGTGTGCATCTCGTCGATGAACAGGATGATGCCGCCGTCCGACGCCGTCACTTCCGACAGCACCGCCTTCAGCCGCTCCTCGAACTCGCCGCGATATTTGGCGCCGGCGATCAGGGCGCCCATGTCGAGAGCGAGCAGCTTCTTGTCCTTCAGGCTCTCCGGCACGTCGCCATTGACGATGCGCAGAGCGAGACCTTCGGCGATCGCGGTCTTGCCGACGCCCGGCTCGCCGATGAGCACCGGATTGTTCTTGGTCCGCCGCGACAGCACCTGGATGGTGCGGCGGATCTCGTCGTCGCGCCCGATCACCGGATCGAGCTTGCCCGAGCGCGCCGCCTCGGTGAGGTCGCGGGCATATTTCTTGAGCGCGTCATAGGCCTGCTCGGCGGAAGCGGAATCCGCGGTGCGGCCCTTGCGCAATTCGTTGATCGCCTCGTTGAGGCGCTGCGGCGTGACGCCGGCGTCCTTCAGCGCCTTCTGGGCTTCCGACTTCTCGATCGACAGAGCCTGGAGCAGACGCTCGGCGGTGACGAAGCTGTCGCCGGCCTTCTGGGCGAGCTGGTTGGCGGCCTCGAAGACCCGCGCCGTCTCGGGCGCCAGATAGACCTGGCCGGCGCCGCCGCCCGACACTTTGGGCAGGCGCTTGAGCGCGGCTTCCGTCTCGGCGAGCGCCTGGCGGCTGTTGCCGCCGGCCGCGGCGATCAGGCCGGAAGCGAGGCCCTCCTCGTCATCGAGCAGGACCTTCAGAAGATGTTCGGGGCTGAAGCGCTGATGTCCCTCGCGCAGCGCGAGCGACTGGGCCGACTGGATGAAACCGCGGGCCCGTTCGGTATATTTCTCAAAATCCATATGAATTCTCCTCCTCGGCACGTTATCGGAGCCCTGAAAGGCACCCCCTTAACGCCGTCATTGGCTGATTGGATCATCCCACCCCGGAACAAAACCCTCAAGTCAGGCATTCCGCTCCAAGGAGGTGATTTCCCCTTCGAGATATGGGAATGATTTTCCCATCCGCAAGATTGAGCAGCCTTATTTTCCATGTCTGAAATCGATGAAAAAGCGCAGGAAAAAGCCGCCGCAGGAAGCCCCGAGCCGAGCCGGCTGGAACGCCTGCTGTACCGCCTGGAAGCCCAGCATCGCTGCCTGAACTGGGCCTTCGGAGAGATCGCCGGTCGGCCCGGCCCGGTCCTCGAGCTCGGCCTCGGCCATGGCCGCACCTACGACCATATGCGCCGGCATTTGCCCGGACGCGACATCTTCGTCTTCGACCGCGAGATCGACTGCTTTCCCGATTGCACGCCCGACGCCGAGCACCTGATCCTCGGCAAGCTGTCGGATACCTTGCCCGAGGCGCGCTACCGCTTCGGCGGCAAAGCCGTCCTGGTGAATTCCGATGTCGGGACTTATGACGAGGCGATCAACGCCGAGATCGCCGAAGTGGTGAGCGCAGCCCTGCCGGCCCTGCTGGCGCCGGGGGCGATCGTGCTGTCCGACCTGCCGCTGACGCTGCCCAAGGCAAAGGCCCTGCCCTTGCCGCTCGACGTAAGAAGCGAGCGGTACTTCCTGTACCGCTCGGTTGAATCGTGACGCATGATTTCTCCGGAAAACCGCTGTGCACTTTTCCGGATCATGCTCCTGATCTCCTGATCTAATCTTCGCTCGGCGCGGCTTCCTTCGCCGCCCGCGGCTTGCGGGCGCGGGTCGGGCGCTTCAGGAAGGACGGCTGCGGCCCGTCCCACTTCTCGGCCGAGCCATTGATCTCGACGGGCGCCGGCGCGGCGGCCGGCGCCGGCTCGGCGGCTTCGGCGATCGGCAGACGCGGCTGCTCCGGCTCGATCGCCGGCTGCGGCTGCTCTTCGCGCCGGGCCTGATAGGCAGGCTGACCCTGCTGTTGATATCGGTTGTCGCCGCCCTGCTGATCGCGATTGTCGCGGCGGTTCTCCCAGCGCGGACGGAAGCGGTCGCGGCCCCGGTCATTGCGGTCGCGGCCCTGATGATGCTGCTGATCCTGCCCACGATTGTGCTGGTAATCGCGATTGTCGCGGTTGCCCTGCTGATAATCGCGCCGCTCCGGCCCCGGATCGAAGCCATCCGGCTGATCGCCGGCGTCCTGGGCGAAGCCCGGCCGCTCATTGCCGACCTCCGGCTGGCCGTCGTCGCCGTCGCCCGGGCCGTCCATCTCGTCGTCGTCGCCGAACTCGTCGTCGGGCCGGCGGAATTGCTGCTGCATCTGCTGCTGATAGGCCTGGGCCGCGGCGAGGATGCGGAGATAATGCTCCGCATGCTGATAATAGCTCTCGGCCATCACGGTGTCGCCGGAGACCTGGGCATCGCGGCCGAGCTGGAGATATTTGTCGGCAACGGTCTGCGCGGTGCCGCGCACTTTCACGTCCGGCCCGTTGCTCTCATAGACGCGATTGAGCGGGTTGCCGCCACCGCCGCCTCCGCCACCGCCGCCATTGTGACGACGATTCCGGCCGCGGCCCCGCTTGTTATGCTGCCCTGGTCTCATTTTTTGCTCATGCCTTAGTTCAGATTCATACTGTCCGCGGTTTTCCCACACGCAGAGTCACATCATGCCGGTCCGGCACGATTTCTGATCGACGATCGACTCTCAAACGAGCCCTGCCAAGTCGGTCCCTGTGGTTTAGGTAAGGTCTTGTTCTGCCTGAGAACGTATCCTGGCAAGGACCCGCTACATTTCAACCGCGCTAATCTTTATGTGGAAGGGACCATGTGCCTTGAGGGCCGTCCCGTCACCTGCCGTCTAGCGCCGATCGCAACGGGCAGAACGAAATACCGCTATTAACGTAGCCCTTCCCCCCGGCATTTCCAACCCCTTTTTTGTCGCGCTTACGCCTGTGTAAAACCGAGACAGCGCACATGCCCGGCGAGGTCCTTCCAGCGGTTCTCGGGCATCATCCGCGATGACCTGAATATATCTTCTATTTCAACAGCTTGTCCTTCGCCGATCTCGACGATCACATGGCCTCGGGCAGCTATGAAAAAAGGCGCCCGGGCGGCGATCTCACGATAAGGTGCGAGGCCGTCCGGCCCCCCATCCAAGGCTGTCCCTGGGTCAAAATCCCGCACGTCGGACTCCAGCGTCGGCAGAATCGCCGTCGGGATATAGGGCGGATTCGACAGGATGAGGTCGAACCGGCCGGAAGCGCCCGCAAACCAGTTCCCCGCGATGAAGCCGGCGCGGGCGGCGACGCCGAGCCTCCCGGCATTGGCGCGCGCCACCGCGAGAGCGTCTGCGGAGATGTCGGTCAGGACCGCCTCCGCCAGTGGGCGCTCGGCGAGCAGCGTCAGGGCGATGGCGCCGGTCCCGGTGCCCAGGTCGACGAGGCGGCACGGCTTCCCGGCCGGCATAAGCGAAAGCGCCGCCTCGACGAGCGTTTCGGTGTCGGGCCGCGGATCGAGCGTCGCCGGCGAGACGATGAAGTCGCGGCCGTAGAATTCGCGATGTCCAAGTATGCGCGAGACCGGTTCGCCGGTGAGCCGGCGCTCGATGAAGCCGCGGAAGCGCGCCGCCGCCTCAGGGCCGATCGTCCGGTCGGGATCGGCAATCATCGCCTCGCGGGTGACGCCGGAGGCCTCCTGCAGCAGCAGCCTGGCATCGAGCGCCGGCGTGGCGCTGCCCCGCCGCTCGAGCGCCTGCCTGGCGGATTTGAGCAAGTCGCGCGCCAGCTCCGCATCGCGGGCGGTCATGCCGCATCGGCTTCGGCGGCGGCGAGGAGCTCGGCCTGATGCTCGGTCATCAGCGCGCTGACCAGCTCGTCGAGCCCCGGTCCTTCGATCACCGTATCGAGCTTGTAGAGGGTGAGATTGATGCGGTGATCGGTGACCCGGCCCTGCGGGAAATTATAGGTGCGGATGCGCTCCGAGCGGTCGCCCGAG
>JBMOOM010000055.1:0-87869 GCA_049323275.1 Pseudomonadota bacterium | reverse complement strand
ATCCGGAAGTGATCGCGGCCGCGCGCGCCGAAGGCATCCCCGAGGACTGGATCAAGGGCGCCCGGAACTCGCCGATCTGGAAGATGGCGATGGAGTGGAAGATCGCCTTCCCGCTGCATCCCGAATACCGCACCCTGCCGATGGTCTGGTATGTCCCGCCGCTCTCACCGATCCAGAATGCGCTCGAAGCCGGACGGATCGCCACTGAGGACAACATGCCGGATGTCCACTCCTTGCGCATTCCGGTGCGCTATCTCGCCAACATGCTGACCGCCGGTGACGAGGCCCCCGTCGTCTCGGCGCTGGAGCGCATGCTCGCCATGCGCGCCTATATGCGCTCGAAGTCGGTCGACGGTGTCATAAATCTCGGCGTGGCCAAGCGCGTCGGCCTGACGCCGCAGCAGATCGACGAGATGTACCAGCTGCTCGCCATCGCCAATTACGAGGACCGCTTCGTCATCCCGACCACTCATCGCGAGCTGGTCGAGGATGCCTATGACCTCAAGGGCGGTTGCGGCTTCACCGACGGCAATGGCTGCTCCAGCGGCCATTCGCGCACCTCGCTTTTCGGCGGAAAGAAATTCCGCAGCCCGCAGGAGTTCATCGCATGAAGACCTTCAAGGCTCTATCAGCGCTGCTGACCTATCCAGGCGAGGAGCTGCAGCAGGCGATTCCGGCGATCCGCGTCGTTCTCGCCGAAGGCGTGCTGCCTCAGTCTGCCGTGAGAAAACTGGAGCCGCTGCTCTCTTCCCTAGAGTCGGGCGATCTCTACGATCTGCAGGAGCGTTACGTGCTCCTGTTCGATCGCTCGCGCACGCTGTCGCTGAACCTCTTCGAGCATGTCCATGGCGAGAGCCGCGACCGCGGCGGCGCCATGGTCGATCTGCTCGAAACCTATCGCGCTGGCGGCTTCGAGCTTGTCGGCCCGGAATTGCCGGACCATCTGCCGGTGCTTCTCGAATTCGTCTCCACCCGGCCCCTTGGCGAGGCCCGGGCTATGCTTGCCGACGCCGGACATATCCTCGCCGCGTTGGCCGAGCGGCTGGCCCGCCGCGAGACGGTCTACGCCGCCATTCTCGAAGCGCTGGCGGCGTTTGCCAGGGCGGATGTGGCGGGCGAGCAGGCACAGGCCCTGGTGTCGCAGCAGGACGACAACCCCGAGGACCTCTTGGCGCTCGATGCGGTCTGGGCGGAGGCGCAAGTCACCTTCGGTCCCGATCCCAACGCCGGTTGTCCGGTCAGCCGGGACATTCTCGCCCGCATGGGGCCGGCGCCCGCGCCGGCCACACGATGAAAAGGAGAGCGTAGTGCACAATTTCCTCTTCGGCATCTATCCCTATATCGCCATCACCGTCATGGTGATGGCGAGCATCGCCCGCTACGAGCGCGATCCCTTCACCTGGAAATCCAAGTCGAGCCAACTTCTGCGCAAGAAGCAGTTCATCGCCGGTTCGGTCCTCTTCCATGTGGGTGTTCTCCTGATCTTCGCCGGGCACCTGGTCGGCCTGCTGACCCCTATCCAGATCTTCGATGCGCTGGGAATCAGCCATACGGCGAAGCAGCTCATGGCGATCGTGCTCGGCGGCGCCGCCGGAGCCATGGCGCTGGTGGGCGGGATACTGCTGCTGCACCGGCGCCTGTTCGATCCGCGCATTCGCGCCAACTCGACCTTCGCCGATACCGGCATCATGGTACTCCTGATGGCGCAGCTGTTGCTCGGCTTGATGTCGATCGTCGTTTCGCTGGGCCATCTCGATGGCGAGGAAATGGTCAAATTCATGAACTGGGCGCAGGCAATCATCTATCTGCGCGCCGGGGCCGCGGATTACATCGTCGACGTGCATTGGCTCTTCAAGGCGCATATCCTTCTCGGCCTCACCATTTTCCTGCTGTTCCCTTTCACCCGCCTTGTTCACATGTTCTCGGCCCCGGTCCGCTATCTGTGGCGGCCGGGCTACCAGATCGTGCGCTCGCGGCGCGGCGCAAGGCCCGCGCCGACAGGGCTCGCGCCGCTGCCTCGGTCAAGGCAAGAGCCGGCGGAGTGAAGCTCATGGAACTCCCTCTGAAACGTAGCCTGAATGCTGCTCCGGGCGGAGCGAGGCGCACGGAACCCCCGCTGAAACCGAGCCTCCCGCCCGAGCCCGTCATCGTCAACGGCGTCGTCATCCCCGCCGAGATGATCGCCGCCGAGGCGCAGAATCATCCCGTGCCGAAAGGCAGGCCCGGATGGGCATGGGAAACGGCGGCGCGGGCGCTGGCGCTGCGCGAGGTGCTGTTGCAGGAAGCGAAGGCACGCCAGATCGTCCCTGCTCCGGCAGAGCTCGCCGCGGGGCAATGGGAGACCGAGGAGGAGGCGCTGATCCGCCAGCTTCTCGAAAGCGTCATTGCTCCAGCACCTGTCGATGAGATGAAGTTGCGCGCGATCTACGAGAATACGCCGGATCGGTTCCGCGGCCCTTCGCTGTTCAAGGCGGCGCATATTCTCTTCGCCGCACCTCCCGGCGATGCGCCCGCCCGCGCCGCCGCGCGCGAGCGCGCCGAGACGGTTCTGACAGAGCTGCGCGGCGACCCGCGCCGCTTCGCCCTGCTGGTGACCGAGCACAGCGCCTGTCCGTCGCGAGCCAATGGCGGCCTTCTGGGACAGCTGGCCTCGGGTGACACGGTGCCGGAATTCGAGACGGCGCTTTTGGGCATGGAGGTAGGCGCCATCTCCCGGGAGCCGGTCGAGAGCCGCTACGGCTTCCATCTGATCCGGCTGGATGCGCGGGCGCGCGGCGAGGTTCTGCCCTTTGCGGCGGTGCTGCCGCATCTTCGCGAGGCGCAGGAGAAGGCGGCCTGGGTACATGCCAGCCGCGCCTATGTCGAGCAACTGGCGGCCCGGGCTCGCGTGACCGGCATCGACTTGGCTGAGGTTCCCCGGACCGAGATGAGGATACCCGCATGAGCGCATCTCTGGCTTTGTCCACCCCCTTCTATTGCGGTTGCGAAACCGAGCCTGACTCCGATGGCTTGATTTCCGTTGATACCGCCCTCCGCCGCGGCCTGTCCCTTGCCCGGCCGGTGCAGGAGGTGGAGCGCCTGCCGCTCGAGCGGGCGCATGGACGGGTGCTGGCGGAAGCGGTGCGGTCCGGCGTGGCGTTACCGCAGTTCGACAACGCGGCCATGGACGGTTATGCGATCCGGCTTGCCGATCTTGCGGGCGAAGGCCCCTGGCGCCTGCCTGTCGCGGGCCGTGTTACGGCGGGCGATCCAGGTGACACGCCGCCGCCGCGCGGCACGGCCCTGCGCATCTTCACCGGCGCCCCAATCCCGCCGGGCTGCGACGCCGTGGTCATCCAGGAAATGACGCGGTCGCACGGGCGTGTCGTCCAGATAGACCGGCGCCCCGAGCCTGGCGAGAATATCCGACGCGCCGGCGAGGATCTCGGTGCGGGCGCAGAGCTGCTGCCTTCCGGGCGCCGCATAGGGCCGCGCGCGGCGGCGCTGCTTGCCGCGGCGGGCTGCGGCGAGGCCGCCGTCAGGCGCCGTATCAAGGTGGCATTCTTCAGCACCGGATCCGAACTGCGGTCTCCCGGCACGCCGCTGGCCCGCGGGCAGATCTGGAACGCCAATCGCTATCATCTCGCCGGCTCTCTCGATTTGCCCTGGGTGGAACAGCACGATTTGGGCAATGTCCCGGACAAGCCCGATCATTTGTTGCCGGCACTGAAGCAGGCGGCACGCAATGCCGATATCGTCGTCACCACCGGCGGCGTATCGGTCGGTGACGAGGATCATATGCCGGCGATGCTGCACGCCGCTGGCGGCAGGGCGTATGCCATGAAGGTGGCGATAAAGCCCGGCAAGCCGCTGGTTATTGGCTGCATCGGCAGCGCGATCTATCTCGGCCTTCCCGGCAATCCGGTGTCGGCCTTCGTGGCCTGGCACGTGATCGGGGCGCGCATCGCGGAGGCGCTGGCGGGGATCAGCGATGCGGCACCGCACCGCATCATCGTGCGGGCAGGCTTCGAGCGTTCAAGGCAACCCGGGCGATGCGAGTTCTTGCCCGCCCGCCTCGGCGACTATAACGGCCACGGGACACGGGCCGCGGATATCGCAACCGCTGCAGTTTCGCACCGGGTAGCCCTGCTGGCATGGGCCGACGGCATGCTGCTGATTCCGGCCGAGACCGAGCGGATTTCACGCGGCGACATGTTGGAGTTCCTGCCATTCTAGGATGAATGACGGAATGAGTTGTGTAACGGCGCTGCCTGCGAGTGATTGAAGCAAAGGGAAATCACGATAAAGCTGGGATATGTGATGCTGCCGGGCCGCGGCCGGGTCGATCGTCTGCTCGCCGATGTGGTGGAACGGCTTGAAGCGCGGGGCATCGCCCTGGCCGGGACCGTACAGTCGAATATCCACCGGAATGACCGCGCGCTATGCGATATGGATTTACGCTTGCTGCCCGATGGACCGGTGCTTCGTATCAGCGTCGATCGCGGCCCCGAAGCTCGTGGCTGCCGGCTGGATGCCGGCGTGCTGGAGCAATCGACCCTTTGGGTTTCGGAGTCGCTGGAAAGATCCGAGCTCCTGGTCGTCAACAAGTTCGGCAAGCAGGAGGCCGAGGGCAAGGGGTTGAGCGGAGTGATTGCCGACGCTCTCCAGCGGGGTCTGCCGGTGCTGCTGGGTGTCAATGGGCTGAATCTGGCGGCCTTCCTCGCATTTGCAGACGGAATGGCCGTGAAACTGGCGCCGGATGCCGCTTCCATTGCCGACTGGTGTCTTCGTGCCCGTCATGACCAGGCCGCATAGACCGGTTCCAGGCCGGCCGGCATTGGCGTATCACGGCCGCATCACCCCCCATGCTTAAAAGCCATGCGCTCGGCATGCTGACGATTTGCGATCATTGCTTCGATGACCGACTTGCCTTGAAGTTGATCCCTTAGATTTTTGTGACCAAATCGCTATCTGCTTTTCGGCGAGATCCCACGATCAGTTTGGATGTCGTATCGCTCTGGCGCGGAAATTAACAGCGGCACACCTACATCGTGCAGGAGGACTGCACGGATCGGTTGATGGATCAGGCAGTCGAGAAAGCGCAACGGGAATGCGAATGCCCCGCCCAATGCCGGCGTAGTTATAGGTTTTCCCGCTTGGTCGTCAGAACCACGATTTGCGGTCTGAAACTCAACCTTGAATGTGCGCCTAGGTCTACGACAACTTCCCTCGGCACGTTGAATTCGAGGCGTGCCTATCTTGAGTGTGCTCCCCTTCAATCGAGGCGCCGTCAAAGGACTTGATGAACGACATATTGCAGATTGGGTCGATCCGGTCGGCTTGGGTCAGAGCCCATTCGCTCCATCGGTTGAGCACATCATCGGAGACCATCCCACGCTCGCATGCCGCTTGTCGCGCCACCTCGACATAGTTTCTAAGGTCTGTTGCCTGCTTTAGCACAGCAGCATCCTTGAGAAGCCGATCGATACATCCCTGCTCCACCTGTCTGAGGCGCTCCCGTTCCGCGCGCTCGGCTTCAAGCTTGCGCTTTCGAGCCTCCTTCTCGAATTCCGCCTTTCTTTCCGCACGCCAGCCGTGGATCCGCACTGTCGCTTCACGATACTGTATTTCGGCAACCGCAACCATCTCGATGGCGATCTCCGTCATCTTCGACTCCAAAGACCCCGCGTCGTCGTCGATCCAGGATGAGCGTATCTTGTCTGAGCCCCAGCCATCCATAATTGCGAGGCGCAGTCTGATATCGCGCGCGTCCCGCTGGATCGTTGCCTGGTGACGCCTAGAGTATTCTTTGGAGACTAAATCCAGGGAAATGAGGATGTTCTGTTGGTGAAACGATATAATTATTTCTCGCGCTTCCCGTCCACGGATCTCGGGTTTGCCCACCGATTTGGCCACCGCAATCAGAACAATACAGGGACAAAACTACCCTAGGCAAGTCCGAAAGAAGAAAAATCCTATTTGGATAGGGGTCAAGCTTGCGGCAACGACTTCCAAGCTCTCCTAATGATAAAGCCCGAAGCCATCCGAAGCCGCGCCTTCAAAAGCGGATGGTTGCACGATCATCGTTTCCCCAGTTAGTCCACCGGCTTTGAACAAAGATTGATCAGTTCGCCTTGGATCAAGGCCACGCGGACCTGCTCAAGCTCTTCCAGCAACGGCTCTAGGCCTCCAGCAAACGCCCGATGCATCTTCAAGCAAAGTGGATTGTCTACCTCCGGGCTATCCTTGGCCGTTGCGAATTCGGCGGCAACTTCTCGCCATGACTTGAGCAGGAACTCGACCCCAACAATGGCGAAATTCGTCTCCGGCTGTTCGGCAAGGGCGGTCAAGGAATCAGAATTTCGCTTGAACTTGTCCATCGCTGCCGAAAGGCATGCCGCATGCTCCTTCTTCTCCAGACGGTCTAAGCCGCAAGCGATGACCGCAGAAAATGACGGTGCAAGCATCAATTCCTTGGTCGAAGCCTTCCAGCACCTCTGACGATTGAACTGCCAGCGGTGTTCACCACTGTACCGCCGATCGCGAAGCTTCCTTGCTCCTGCATGATCAGCGGTCTCCGCTGATCGGCCATTGCACCATTAGAGACTAGCGTGACCACGGCGACAAGAAATGACGCCACATACCGATTCCGAGATTTCAAAGCACCTGTCCTTCTCAAGCATTTCGCTTCCATTGAGAAAGATAGAGCTCAACGCATTCTGTGATTAGATGCTAATATCTGGATGCTTCTTTAAGTTCACCTTAATAATCTGGGTCACGCCGCACCCAGACGGCTATGGCGGCCTGTTGCTGGAGGAAGTTCTGTCCCGACCATCCGACGTTCACCCACATTGTCGTTAATTTCAACATCGGCTTGTGCCTGTTCGGGGGTAACGGTCATCATAATCGCCCTCCTCTCATGATCGCCGGCATGCAGTGTGCGTTGAACCGGTGGCGAAACCACTGATGTCATCGGCGCCTAAAGGACATCAATCCACAAACCCCATCAGTGAGTCGGCCACGCGAGACATGTTTGGGCGCAGTTGAAAGAGCTTTCTCGCAATGAAGTTCGCAAGAATGCCCGGCGCTCCCCACATCCACCGCCCGTGCCAGAAAAGCAGCACTTCAGGCCAATCGTTTCGACAGGCCGGTCAGGCGTTCCATGATCACCATCAGCACGACGGTAAAGGCAATCAGCACGCCCGAGACCGCCACGATGGTAACGTCGAGGTTGTTCTCCAAATTCTGCCACATGCGGATCGGCAGCATGTCGGTCGCGGCATCGCGCAGGAACAGCGATACTGGCACATTGTCGAAGGACGACATGAAGCAGTTAAAGGCGCCAGCGAGGATGCCCGGCCGAATCAAGGGAAGCGTCACTCGCCGGAAGGTGTAGGCGCGCGAAGCCCCAGGCTGGCTGAACATTCGAGTAATGCCGGGTCGAGCTGGTGAAGTGCCGCGACGGTGTTGCGTATCACATAAGGGACACAGACGACCGTATGCCCGATGATCAGGGCGCTCGTCGACACTGGAAAGCCGATCATCGAGAAGAACATCAAGGCGGCCAAGGAAAAAGCGAGCGCCGGCAATATGAGTGGCGACATGAACAGTTGGTCGAGGGCCTGGGCCGGCCAAGCGCTTGAGCGCGCGATCGATAATGCGGCAGCGACACCTAGCAGGATCGAAGCGATTGTTGTCGCGAGCGCCACTTTCAAGGTATCAGCGTCGAAACCTCGCGTGTTGATGCTGAAGGAATAGAGCACCATGTAAGCACAGAGACGCTAGAGGCGTTCAAAGCATTTCTGAAAAGTCACTCAGATAGCAAACTCCGGGGAAAGCCTCGGCGAGCAGGATCCTAATGTTCGACCGAATCCGAAACTCGCTTAGAAAGTGGAACAGCCAACTGCGAATCCAAGATTTGGGATACTGGCTCCGAACGATCCGGCTCTTGCCGCCTCCTCTCGCGATAGGCGAGAAGCCTCAGGGCGTTGAACACGACAACTAGCGTCGAGCCCTCATGGAAAGCGACCGCGGGACCAATGCCGAGGCCTAGGATCGTCGCAGGTACCAACAGAGCCACCACGCCTAGGCTGACGATGACGTTCTGGAGAATAATCGAACGTGTGGCGCGGCTCAGTCCGACCGCGAACGGGAGGTTGGCGAGATCGTCGGCCATCAGGGCAACGTCGGCGGTCTCCATCGCCACATCGGACCCGGCGGCCCCCATGACGATGCCGACGGTCGCGTTGGCCATCGCGGGAGCGTCGTTGACGCCGTCGCCGACCATCGCCACCTTTGTCTCGCCGCGCAGCTTCTTGATCGCCTCTACCTTGTCTTCCGGCATTAAGTCGCCCCAGGCCTCGTCGAGGCCGACCTGGCGTGCGACCGCCTCGGCGACCTTCTGGTGGTCGCCGGAGATCATGATCATCCGCCGGATGCCGAGGGCACGCAGCCGCGCCAGTGCCGCCTTCGCGGCTGGGCGAGGAGTGTCCATCAGCCCCATCGCGCCTAGGTCGCGGCTGCCTTGCCGCACAACCATTGTGGTGCGGCCGCCCTCCCGGAGCGAGGCAATGGCGTCCTGCATCGGTTTGGAGAGCGGTGGGATACCGTCGGTGCCGAACATCTCGGCCTTGCCGATCAATACCTTGTCACCATGGACATTCGCGCCGATTCCGCGCCCGGTCAAGCTTTCAAGGTTGCTAGCGGCGGGAATTGCTCCTTCGCCCAGACGTTCGCGACCATGCTGCACAATGGCGCGGGCCAGCGGATGGTCGCTCAGGCTTTCAACGGCGACCGCCATCCTCAGCAGGTCTCTCTCGGCGACACCAGAGGCAGGCAACACGGCAGTGACACGGGGCTTTCCGACGGTCAGGGTACCTGTCTTGTCGAAAGCAATTGCCGAGAGCGACCCAAGATTCTCGAGCGGACCGCCACCCTTTACCAGCACGCCACCGCGTGCCGCGCGCGCCACACCCGATAGAACGGCGCTCGGGGTTGCGATGGCAAGGGCGCAGGGACTGGCGGCGACAAGGACGGCCATGGCACGATAGAAGCTATCACGGAACGGCTCGTCGATTACCACCCAGGCGAAAAGCATCAGCACCGCCAGTGCCAATACGGCCGGCACAAAGACGCGCTCGAATCTATCGGTAAAACGCTGAGTCGGCGACTTCTGCGTCTCAGCTTCGCTGACCATCTCGACGACTTTGGCCAGAGCGCTGTCGGTGGATTTGCGAGTGACCTCGATCTCGAGAGCGCCACTGCCATTGATGGTGCCGGCGAAGACGCGGTGGACAGAATCGAGCCTGTCCGGATCCGCCCGAGCGATGGTCGGGTCTGCGACAGCCTGCTTGTCGGCGGGAATGCTCTCGCCGGTGACCGGTGCCTGGTTGATGCTACTCTCGCCTTGGACCACGAAGCCGTCGGCGGGGAGCCGTGCATCTGGCTTCACCACCACGGTGTCACCGACCGCGAGTTCCTCGACTGGGACCTCTTGCAACTCGCCTTGGCGCCGCACCAGGGCCGTTCGGGGCGTGAGCTCCGCCAACGCCTCGATCGCACGCTTGACGCGGCCCATCGCGTAGTGTTCGAGGGCGTGGCCGAGGCTGAACAGGAACAACAGGAGCGCACCTTCGGCCCACGCGCCGAGGGCGGCGGCGCCTCCAGCGGCGACCAGCATCAGCGTGTCGATTTCGAACCGCTTGAGGCGCAGATTATCGATCGCTTCGCGCAGGGTGAAGAAGCCGCCGAAGAAATAGGCGCCGAGATAAAGGACAAAGGGCAGCCACGCCGGACCCGGGAAGAATTTTTTGACCAAATAGCCGACGGCGAGCAGCCCTCCGCAGGTCAGCGCGAAGATCAGCTCGGTGTTCGGTCCAAGAATGCCGCTTTTGTGGTCATGGTCGTGCCCGGCATGATCATCGGTGCTCATATGCGGCTTGGCGGAAGCGCCGATTCCCATCTTGTCCAATTCGGACCTGAGAGACGATTCCGAAGTGACTGAGCGATCGAATTCAATGCGCACGCCTCCGGCAACGCTCGCTTCCGTTTCCAGGACGCCCGGCAGCGCACGCAACCTTTCGGCAATGGTACGCGCGCGCCTCTCATGTGAGATATCGATCCGCCACACCACGTGGCCGTAACGCTCTCCGACCCTCGCACCTGCGGCACTGACCAGTTCGCGGATGCGCGACAAGGGCAGAATCGCGGCATCATAATGGACGCATAGTTGAGGGGGTTCGCCTCTATGGTTGGCGATGTGTACTTCCCCAACGCCCTCGCGCCCGCGCAACTCTGAAATCAGGCGCGCTACGCAGGCATCGGTTGCGTCATGCACATGAGGAAGTAGAACCGGGATGTCCAAACGAAGCTTGTCAGTCATTCCCAGTTCCTCCTCGAAAGTTAAAGATGCTGGAGCATGTGTCGGAAGAGCTCAGTTCTGGTCTTTCCAGATGGACAACGCGTTCACCGTGAGGCTGTCGCGATGGGCCAAGTTCCGAGGAGCTCAGATTATCTCAAGGTCTTCAAGACCGGAAGCCATGTCATCCTGCTGCGGTCTCGGGCCTGTTCCCGACGCGCCCCAAAGAGAACCTACCTCATCAGGACCTCAGGCGAGCCATGAGCTTGGGCCGAAGGAGGTCGGCCCTGGTCTCCTCGTCGGGCTTCTCGAAGAATCCTTCCAAGTCCCGGATTAGTACGACCCCGGCATTCTTGGACCTGTCGACAATGGCGCTAGGAAATTTACCCCCACATGTGCTGTCATATGCTCGGAAATAGACGTTGTCGTCGCGCCGCAGGGACTCCTCAAGCATCCGCATCGTCCGTCCCCGCCGTAGCGAACGTTCTCACCGTCGGTCACAAAGATGACGATCACGTGCTTCTTTCTGGTGCACGGGGGTCCTTTTTGCCCTCGCCGAACAACCTGCCGATGCCCCCGTTTCTTAAAGAGACGACACCGCGTCAATGGTCGCCTGAGCACAGTCGATGGTCGCCCAATACCTCGATCACCCGACATTGCCCGACACGACCGTGACCGCATTCTTGAATCATTCGCTTCAACTCAATCTGCAATGCCCGCAACTTTTCAAGTCGGCTTTCGACTTGAACCAATTGTTCACGAGCAATGCAATCGACCGCTTCGCAGCTCGTCTCAGGATGATCCGAGAGGACTAGCAACTGGCGAATTGACTCGATTGGAAACCCCAGCTCCCGAGCATGTCGAATGAACCGCAATCGCTTAACGTCCTCGGCGCCGTACAATCGGTGCCCGCCCTCCGAGCGCTTGAACGGCTTAATGAGGCCAATCTCCTCATAGTATCGTATAGTTGGAACCCTGGTCGCGGCTATTTCCGCCAACTTTCCAATCGCCAGTCCGCTCACGATATTTTTTCCTTGAATCTCCAGCGGACTGAGGTTGTAGCGTCTTCTTCAGCCGGAGGGCAGTCAAGCCTTCGTTACTTGTGAAGGGGACTTCCGGCCTTCGGCGGGGGCGGAGGCCGGAGGCTCCTATGAAGATACGGACAAACAAGCTTGTCGGACAAACCGGTAACAGGCGGCAGGCAGAGGAGCTCAACTTTCTTTTTCGATTTTCTTACAATTTTGTAATGGCGTTCCCCTCATGAAAAGACGGATGGCACTAATCGGATTGTTCGCTTACGTTTCCGCCCCTTCGGTTCTGCGGGCGCGACAGTATGCGAAAGACTACGGCGGACCTTGGCAACTGGAGCAATTGATCATCGAACAGGGATGGGCCCGAATGACCCCGGGCGCGACAAAGACGGGCGCCATCTACTTGACAATTTACAACGACGGCGAGACCGAGGATGTCCTTCAATCGGTAACAAGTTCGGCAGCTAGCGCAGTTGGCATTCATCGGACAGTGGTGGAGGGTGGGATCGCAAAGATGGTGCCCCTGCCAGACGGCCTCCGCCTCCCGATCCAGACTGATGTTTCCATGCGACCAGGCAGCACTCACGTTATGCTAGTTGGGCTGAACAGGTCATTTGCCCCAGGGGGCACCTTCCCCGTCCAACTCTCATTCAGGAATGCCGGGCTGTTCGCTATCGATGTCCCCATTCATCCCCTGGGCGTCACTCCTGCTGTCGATCACAGCAGCCATGACGGTTAGTTGCAGGGTCCCCCATATGTGACAACATGTTCTCCCGAATGAATGTTGTTACATGGGAAAGCCCCGTCGGTGAATGGCGGGGCTTTCTTTATGAAGGAATGGCCATATCTCACATTGGTCGAACCTCCCTGTTGGTAGTCGAAAGGGATGGTCGGCGAGGCATGGCAACTTTGTCCTGCAGCAAGGCATCGAGATCCTCCAATCGCCAGAAAGACAGGCGGATCCGAGCCTCAGGCGTGACTTTCTTCATTGGTCATGGCTTTCTGGACTGAGAAGCTCAGCAACCATCCGAGTGAGCATTGAGCAATAAGCGCGCGAGAACGTGACTGGAGAATTGAACGCTTTTCACAGACACTTCAGTTCATGCGCCGAGGCTTGCTGTCCATCCGACTTGGGCGAATTGTGTTGTTCGGCGGCCTAGGCGCCTTAGGCGGCTGCATCACAACCAAGGCCGGCTTCCTGTTGATCTGCTCTCTCAGTGATCATCAATTGTTTGAGGACATATGGATTGGATGGAGCGTTGCGGTTTTCACGATAAGTTACGGCATGTTCGGCGGATACTACGGCGCAACTCCTCGGCCTTAATCACAAAGCTCAGGCTGGCTGAGCTTCCTAGACGTGCCGCCAAGCCTCAATAACAAGAAAACCTCATCAACCTGACGGTTATGAGGTTCTCAAGGGTCGCGCTCACACTAGGGGGATTACTAGCGACCAACGAGAGGATATCAGTTACAGATAGTCAGTACACTGCGATTTGATGCCGCTGCTAAAGGTGACCGACTAGCTAAATGGGGGGTGTCCGCAAGTTTGACTACCCGTTCACCGCTTCGGTATCAGGCTGAGCAGTCTCCGCAAGAGCACTGGAGCAATCAGAATGAAGAGAGTGCCAGCAAGCCAAATCGCCATGAACAACGGCTTGGCAATCAACTCTACTAGGGCAACAAGCCGTTGGAGCAGACTACCCGTATTGAGGCTGTCGATCACTGTCTCGGCTTCTTTGCCGACCCCAGTCGCAGTCGCCAGCTTTTCCGCGTTTTCCACAACTAGGTTCGTGTTAACAGCGAGCCAATCCAAAACACCGTCCGTCGCCAGGTAGAAGAGCCACATTCCCCCGGACCAAGTCACCAACACAGTTACAAGAGCGATTGCTCGCCTTAAGCCGACGCCATTCTCTGGGCGCTCCGGAGGCACGCCCGATAAGGGCCTTTCTGCCAATTGTCTAATCTCCTACCGAGCACGCCTGACGCAGACCTTCTCCTCAGTCAAATAGCCGCGAAAGCAACGATCCGTGCCTGCGTCGTTGTCCATGGCCTCCGTGGCTCGAACTATAGCCGTGGTCAGCCGGTTGCCGCGTGACTTTGTCAGCCATCGACCTGGCCCCACCAATGCCCGCGTCTTCGTTCACGCTCCTCTCAACAATTTTGTCGAGTTCGCCGCGATCCAACCACACCCCGCGACACTTCGGGCAATAATCTATCTCGATCCCCTGGCGTTCACTCATGACGAGATCGATTTTGCAGACCGGACAAGGCAAGCCTTGACCTTTCCCGGTCGAATTCGAGGATTCCATCATTCGCTCCTACTCGTCGCAGCCCAAAACATATCGGGCCGATCAATCTTAAAGATAGGACCTAAGGCCACCTGAGGTTCAAGGGGTTGTGGAACTCAATTCGCCGGCAGCTGGCTTTTTTTGTGCCCCCCCGACCTGGGCGATCAATTCACCACACTTTTATCCCAAAGGTGGACTGGCCTTCGCGCCAAGACAGGTCCCTCGATCGACAAACCAATCGGCTCCAGCAGTGCTCGCCCACCGACAGGCCAGCAATCTACTCAACTCGTGCGGAGACAGTTTACTTTCTTCGAAGATGACTGCGGGCGTTGGCCCTCTGACCTCTGGCTTTGCCGAGGCACTTTTTCGGACTTTTCTACATCAAAGCAGCGGATCGATCGCTTTCCTCATTTCATCTATCGACATGTTACCCTTGATCTTCTCTCCATTGATGAAGAAAGTCGGGATTGATTCGACCCCAAACTCTGCGCTTGCTTTATCACGAACGCCGATCACGCCTTTGGCGATCGCTTCATTCTTCAAGCATGAATCAAAGGCCTCCTGGGTAAAGCCGGCCAGCTGAGAGATCTTTCGCAGTCCGTCAAGTGGCGATGCTAGCCAGCTTTCTTGTTGTTCGAAGAACATGTCGACCAATGGAAAGTACTTTTCTTTTGGGGCGCAACGAGCAAGCATGAAAGCCGCCAGGGCGGGCTGGTTGTGGGGAAATTCGCGGAAAACAAATCGTATTTTGCCGGTATCGACGTACTCGCGCTTAAGCGTCTTAAATGTGTCTTTGTAGAAGGCGGCGCAATGAGGACACGAAGCCGACGCATATTCGATGACGGTGACTTTTGCTGTTGGCGACCCCATCTCCATTTCCCCGAGATTCGACGGAGCGTTCAAGGCCGCCATGTCGAGCCCCCAGGATTTTCTCGGAATCGCCAACGAACCGGCAACGGTAAGCGTTCCGATCAGGGCTTGGCGCCTCGACGCCAGTTGGAAAACCATCTTTAATTCTCCTCGCGTTCGGTTGGTCATTCTTTGATCAGTTTTCTCAATTGGTTCAGTGCGACTAAATCGTCGCCCTTGTTAAGGGTATCAGCAAAGCCACCGAATTGATCGAAGAGCAGGACTGATGACGTGTGGTCCATGGTGTAGTCGCCACCTTCCCCTGGAACCTTCCTGTAGTAGGCCTTGTATTGCTTGGCGAACATTTCGAGTTGTGCCGGTGAGCCGGTGAGACCAACGATCCTGGAATCGAATGCTTTCAGATATTCCTTAAGTACGCCGGGGGTATCCCGCTCGGGATCGACGGTCACAAGCGCGATTTTGATGTCATCGGCATCAGGCCCGAGCTTTTCTAGCAAACCTGCGAGCCGATTGAGGGTGGTCGGGCAAATATCGGGACATGAGGTAAAGCCAAAGAAAATCACCAACGACTTACCCGCGAAGTCCTTGTCGGTGACGACTTGATTGTCCTGGTTCACCATGGTGAAGGCACCACCTACTTCGACCCTAAACGGGTCGACGGGGCGGCTCATGTAAGTGGTTGAGTAGTATTCTGCGCCTGCGGCGGCCACAATCAGCACGCCGAGTATTGTGAACAACAGCTTGGGTCTCATCTGAACCTCAGCTACCGTGACCGCGGTGTGTGACTGGCGGGTCGCTTTCCCCGGCTTCGAGGACTGGTACTGACAAATCGAACGACCCCGCATCTCGAAGAACAATTCGGATAGGCAAATTGCTCCCCGGCCTGATGGACTGGGATAGTTCGTTGACCATGATGTGATAATTGTCTGGCCTCATCACTACCTCGCTATGGCTTGGCATGGTCAAACCGCCGGGAACGGGCTGCTGATTGGCTTGATGAATCATGGCTAACTTGGCAGCCTGACTTTCCACTGCCAGCAAGTAATCATCATTGTTCGATTTGTTATGGATGGTCAGGTAGATTTTTGCAGCGTTGGATTGATCGGGTTCCAGCCGCGCCCAACCTTGCTCAACTACGATCGTCCCAAACGTCCATACTTGGGTTTGAGGACTGGCGGCATATGCGATGGGGGCGAAAAGCCAAATCAGGACCGCCATCCATCTAGCTTTGGTGATTGCCATGATCAGACTGGTCTCCCTAGAAGTCGTAGTCCATTGGCCGTCACCAGCAATGTCGCGCCGCCTTCAATGAGCGCCGGAACCCAAAGGTCCGCTAGCCAGGCCACGGTCAAGACAACAACAACGGCTTTTAAGACAACCGAAGCGATGAGGTTCTGGCGAATGACAGCGCTCGCTTGACGCCCGAGCCTTATCAGCGGAATGACGTCAGCAATTCGATCACCCACGACAGCAGCGTCCAGGCCGGCGATGGCCGTTCCGGCACGAGCACCCATGCTGATTCGTAGCGCAGCCGTTGAACGTTCCGACGAGCTATCCAACCCGCGAGTGAGATTGATCAGTCCTTCTTCTCTTGCCATCGCCTCGAGAAAATTGGATTTGTCTCCGGGCAAGAGGCCGCCCTTGACCGCTATGCCCAGTCGGGCGCCAAGCACTTCAGTACTAACGGGACTTTCTCCGGTAAAGACTATCGGCCGCATGCCAAGTTTCTTGAGGGCAATTATGCCGTTCTCGACGCCAGGCCGTAGTTCGTCGTAGACGGCAATTAGACCAGCTGCTTTTCTATCGACTTCAACTACCGAGACGGTCTTGCCATCGCGTTCGAGACGCGAGCAAGTACTGAAAGTCGCTGAACCAAAGATTCCGACACGGGCCGGTGGCCCAATTTTGATCTGGCGGCCATCAACAGCTGCCAGAACCCCACCGCCCGGAATCTCTTCGAAGTTTGACGCGCTACCAAGGGGAATGTCTCTATCCTTCGCGTGACTTATAATCGCAACAGCAATTGGGTGGCCTGAGCCTTGTTCAGCTGTTGCCGCCAATCTAAGAAGCTCGCGGCTATCCAGGCTCGAAGTCACGACGACGTCGGTCACCCTTGGCGTCCCCTCAGTGAGGGCTTCTCTCTTTTCAAAGGCGATATTTCTTAATTTGCCAATCGCCTCAAGAACGGCCCCATCCTTGACAAAAATCCCTCTTCCCGGCGCCCCCCCGATCGCCGAAGCTACCGGGACCGCGGCAGATATCCTGATGGCGAATGGACAGCCTATCAAAAGAATGACGAGGGCCGCATAGATTGAAGTCGACCACGGCTCATCGAAGGCGAGAGGTGGAACCAGCGCTATGCCGGATGCTGCGACCGAGCATAAGCACATCCAGGATAGAGCGAGCTTGTCGACGAATCTTTCCATCGCCCCCTTTGCGTCACCTGGCCTCTCTGCAACCCCCGTCACCCGGATGATCTGATTCCCATCGATCGGTTTGTCGGCCTCAGAGCTTTGAACCGCTTCCGAATCGATTGACGGTGATTTCAATGCTGCTTTCGTCGCTTCCGGGTCGTCGATCGATAGGGGCCTAGCCGCTCCCTCTCCATCAATAGGCAAGCATCGGGTTGAACTGGTGACGACCTTATCTTCATTTCCAACCGTTCGAGATGGCCCTCGGAGAAATTCGTCGACCGGCTCGCTATTTCCTCCGAACACGGCAAGGGAGGCAACTTTCCGCAACCGCTGAGCGGCATGGTCGCCAATCATAACTGTCAGTGCCACGAGAAAGGTGACCACGGCTGCTTGCCCAAGCACTCCCACCGCCATGGCTCCGAGAATGGCGGTTGCGGCGACGGCTTCGACCGGCATCATCAGCCCCCGACAGATCGCCGGCAAAGCACGGCCAACTAGGGGTACTGTGCCGATCGCTCCCGCTACAACGAAGAGGAATTGGGAGCCGAAGGGTAGGAGGCGGGAATAGGCAATCGCCCCCACGATTAGCGAACCGATCACAATAACCAACTTGCCCTGGGACGATTCCCACCAGCCAGCTTGATCGTGGACATGAGGATCGGTGCGCCGCCCACTCGGTTGCGATTCCGATATCCGCCCATCGCCAGCAGGTCGTTTAGATTCGTCCTGATTTCCAGACTGCGGCGCCCCACCCTCCTCAGCCCGGCTCGCCTCGGGAACCATTTCATAACCGAGGCTGCAGATCGCCTGCGCGACTTCGGCTTGCCGGCCCCGGTCGTCGAGGAAAACCGTTATTGGATGATGAGTTTGCCCGCCATCACGACTGCCGGCAGCCAGTTCATCACCTTGCAGGCCTGATCGACGGTTGATGGGGGATAGCCTAAAACTCAGTATTACTTGGGCAACACCCATGGCTAGCCTGCCATACTAAGGTCCTAAGTCCAGATTGAAGTTTCGCCGTACGATCGGCGCGACCTTTTTTGCTTTCGGCAGAACGGTTTTCTTTTGCGACGAGTTTTCGACCGAAAGCTTGATAGTTGGGCTATTCGCAAGGACAACGACAGCCGTGCCCATTGGCACACGGTCATAGAGATCGGCTACATCGGCGTTCAGCAGCCTGATACAACCTGACGAGACCGCCTTCCCAATAGATGACGGCTGAAAAGTCCCATGGATCCTGTACAGAGTATCGACGTTGCCTTGGAACAGGTAGAGGGCCCTTGCGCCCAACGGATTGGTCGGTCCACCTGGCATACCGTTAGCCCATTTGGCCGCCTCTTGATCGCGCGCCACCATTTCGGCTGGCGGCGTCCAGCGGGGCCATTTGGCTTTACGCCGTATCACAGCCCGCCCTGACCATCCGAACCCCGCTCTCCCCACCCCGACCCCATATCGGATAGCTGTCGACTCGGTCAAAACCAGATAGAGGTATCGATTGGTGGCGTCGATGATGATCGTTCCCGGCTTCTCGTTTCCGTCATAAGCAATTTCGCGCCGCCTGAAGCTGGAGGGTATCTTATCTTGGTCAGCCTGAGAAATTTCAAATGGCTCGGCGGAATCGGCTGCCGCGCTGGCCGGTACCACATAGAAGCCGATCAACCCGATCAGTCCGAAACAAAGCGCTTTCAATATATCCTCGTCCCGTCGCAATGGCACGCCGCTTGGACGAACTGGGTAGAACCTCACCCCACCTGAGGTTCAAGGGCCTTTTTGTCACAGAGCCTAAGACAAGAAAGCCTCAGCTCCTGGCGGGAGTGAGGCTCTCAAGAATCGCGATCAATCAGGGGCGTCTCGCGACTGTTTCAATACTAACTATGGTCGATTGGATCACCCCTGCGATTTCCTGTCACGGGGAAGTCGCCGTCGTCATTTAGCCGGCCACCTTGTCTGTAGATAGACCCAACCGTCGCGCTCCTAGGCCAAGGTCAATTGATCGTGAATGACATTGGTGACCGACTTCGCCTAGCTGTCGAGGTCAACATCAATAGCCCTTCTAATGATTGACTGCGGACGCACTCGATTATTGGATGTCGCCCTGATGCTACCCGCCGCGGAAGGCTGGGATATCAGCACTCAGCGGCGACAGCCGATCTCAGGCATGCCGTCAGTCTGTTCGATCCCAATTAAAATGTGAGCTTGTTAGCTTCGACGCTATAGTGCGACAAGATGTCAATCACTATCATTGCTGATTTAATTTGTAACCGCTTATCGGGCCGAGAATAGTGATGCGCCTTTCCACCAAAATGATCCGTCTACAGAACTCTATAGCAGGGTGGGTGCGCAGCTCATAGGATCAGGTATGGCCACTCTTTCAAAGCGGCTCGCCGTTCGAGACAAGAGAACATGGAGGATTGTACGGCCACTCATTGTACGGCCACTCCTTGTCGCTCTGCTCCTCGCCGGAATTCTAACCTTATCGCGATTCCAACTTCCCGCCTTGGCCGTTGAGTTGACGGGCTTTTGGCTGACCACGCCTAACCCCGAGCTGACCATTCAGTCGGGAGAAACGAGTGTGCTCGCCCTGACTTTGCGCAACTCCAATCTTCCCCCTCAGCGGGCGAGCCTGGAGGTTTCGGGCGTGCCGCAGACCTGGAAATGGGCGCTTAAAGGCGATGGAAATGAAGTTGCTGCGGTCATTGTACCTCCCAACAGCAACGAAACCGTCCAGCTCGAACTGAGCCCACCAGCCGGCGCGAAGGGAGGCCGTATTCCGATCGTGATCAAGGCACGCTATGGCAGCGATGCTATCGACCTCCCGCTCGCCATCAGCCTTTCCGATGCACCAAAGGGCGGGATTGGACTTAGACCGGATTTGCCGGCGCTAAAAGGCACGGCTCGGTCGACTTTCAGTTTCAAAGTATCGGTCAGGAACAACTCAGCCCAAGACAGCCTGATCAGTCTAGCCGCCGAATTGCCCGTGGGGTTTCAGTCGTCGTTCAAACGCGGCTACGGGTCGGAAGAAATCACCGGTATACTCATTAAGGCTGGAGGCAGCGGGGATGTGACAGTCAATATCATGCCGCCTCCAAGCGCGTCAGCCGGCCGGTATCGCGTTGTCATGACCGCCTCCAATGGCGAGGCCAAGGGTAAAACAGACCTAAGTATTGATATTTCGGGTGAACCGAACCTCACCCTCAAAGGTCCCCAGGAACGGCTATCCGGGGCGGCAACGGCCGGGGAAGAGGCAAGCTTTCCCTTTACCTTGACCAACACGGGTGGCGCTTCAACCCAAATGCTTGAGGCATCGGCGACCGTCCCGTCAGGCTGGGAATGGGAAGTTACACCGTCGACGATCGATGGGCTGGCACCCAACGATACCAACCTCCTATACCTCCGTCTCACCCCCAGCCCGCGGGCGATTGCCGGCGATTATATGGTTACCCTCCGGACGACGGAAAGCCTGGGAAGCGGGGCATCGCAGTCCGTGGATTTCCGAGTGACCGTCAATACTTCGACGATGTGGGGGGCGGTCGGGCTCGCGATCATCGCCATCGCCGCCCTAATCCTGACCCTCGCCGTCATTCGATATGGCAGGCGATGAACACCAAGGTGATCGATGTTCGAGGGCTGGTCAAACGGTACGGTGACTTTCTTGCCGTTGATCAGCTCGACTTGACGGTGGCGAAGGGCGAGGTTGTTGGGCTTCTTGGACCCAACGGCGCCGGGAAAACCACTACGATCCTAATGTTGTTGGGATTGACCGAACCCAGCGCCGGTTTCGTTCGGATACTCGGGAAGGACCCACTTCGCCACCCCCTCGAGCTAAAGCGCGAGGTCGGCTACCTCCCGGACTCCGTCGGCTTTTACGAGTCAATGACCGGCGTTGAAAACCTAAGCTATATCGCACGCTTGAACAACATGCCGCGAGCCGAGGACTACCGCCGCATCGGCGCCGCCATGGGCAGGTTCAAGCTTAGCGCGGTTGCCCATCAGCCCGTGTCGACCTATTCGCGGGGAATGCGGCAGCGGTTAGGATTGGCCGAACTGCTCATGCGCGAATGCAGCGTCGCGATCCTCGATGAACCAACCTCGGGCCTGGATCCCCAATCAACCCAAGAACTCCTCGAATCGATCCAAACCCTAAGCAAGGACGGCATCACCATTCTGCTATCTTCGCATATGCTCGGCGCCGTCCAGTCGGTTTGTCATCGAATTGCGTTGTTTGGCAAAGGCCGCATCGGCTTCATCGGCACCGTTGAGGAGCTTGCGGCACGGATTGGCAGCTCAATGGTGACCATCGAAGTCGATGCCAAAGGCGTCGACCTGGTGAGGGTTTTCAACTCGATCGATGGTGTTTCCACCATGATTCAGAAGCCGGATGGCGGTTGGCAGGTAGAAGCGACCCACGATATTCGCCTCGAGCTTTCCCGATTGATTTTTGAGGCGGGCGGTTGTCTAAGGACCCTAGCGTTGGGCAACGTCACCCTTGAACAGGCATATCGTCGGTATTTCGCTGGAGGGAGTCGTGCGGTGTAGCGGGTCGCCATTCAATGGCGTCGCGGCTGTCTCACTCAAAGAAGCAGCCGATAGCATAATGAGTGCCCGATTCCACCTGATCATGCTGCTTATCCTCCTGACGGCGCTGGGCGCCATTTATGGCGCTATCGGACAAATTACCGCTACCTCGGCGGAAGAGGAATTTCTATTTCTCAAACTCCTGACAACGGCACGTGACCCTTTACCCTCGTTTGTCGACTTTTTGAGTTTCCTCCTCCCCCTTGTCGCAATCGCCTTAGGCTTCGACGCCATCAATGGTGAATATGCGCGCCGCACCATGAGCCGTCTCCTTGCCCAACCGATCTATCGTGACGCGGTCCTATTCGGGAAATTCCTTGGCAACATCCTGGTTATTACGATCGGCCTCCTGACCCTTTGGCTCATGATGATCGGTCTCGGCATCCTTTCCCTGGGTTTGCCACCGTCATTTGCCGACGTTATTCGGGGTGGGGTGTTCCTGGCAGTTACGGTAGCCTACACCGGTGTTTGGCTAGCCATCGCAATCGTCCTATCAATCCTAATTCGCTCGCCGGCAACGTCGGCGCTCGCCGCCTTGTCGACTTGGCTAGTCCTGTCGGTCTTCTGGGGCATGCTCGCGCGTTTGATCGCCGGTGCTTTCTCGCCGATTGATCGCCTTGATCCGATGTCGGTTGTCGGCCAATTCGAAGCCCAGCAAGCTATTGCTCGATTGTCGCCCCAGGTTCTCTATGGCGAAGCGACCACGATCCTACTCGACCCTTCGGCACGTTCGGTCGGCCCACTATTTCTTGACCAAGTCCAAGGCGCGATCATGGGCGCGCCCATACCAACGCTCCAAAGTATTTTGATTGTTTGGCCGCAAATCACCGGGCTAATTTCAGCTATGATTTTGCTTTTTGCCTTTGGTTACGTGGCTTTTCAGCGCCAGGAGGTCCGGGCCTAACTAACTGGCACAACGATTTTGGTATCAGGGCTGATTTCACCACTCCATGCCCGCAATGTTTTTGATCGGCTCCGAAACTCGATGGCAGGGGACACTATGAACTCGCGAGATGACTGGGGCAATGACGGCTGGGACGGCTATAAGCTCCAGGAACATTTATCGAAACTACCCATGCACCATCACAGCGAGCGAATCTCCGGTGACCGTCGTCTATTTGTTAGCGGCTATTCATGATGCTGAAATGCCGGCGCGCCCTCATTCCCGGCTTGATCGCCGTGGTGGGCGCGGTCGCGGGCGGTACCTTCATGTTGCCCAGCGAGATCGAGGTTGAACGCCATACCACCATCGTGGCCCCACCGGAAAAGGTCTTCTCATTCGTCGGCGACCTTAAGCGGTTTTCCGACCTTTCGCCTTGGGTCAATCCTGACTTGGGCCTTCACTATAGTTTCAAGGGGCCACCTGTCGGAGTGGGACAGGCGATGTCGTGGAATTCGGACAATCCCACCATCGGCCGCGGCTCACAAGAGATCATAAGCTATCAGCCCCCCACAAGTCTCGCCATGACGGTCAGCCTCAGCAACGGAAGGGCTGCGAAGCTGTCCATCAGCCTCGAGCCGGTTGGTGGAGGAACCCGAGTGACCTGGCGCTTCAAGTCGCGACGAAGCGGCCCCCTCCAACGGTGGCTTGGCATACTCGACATTCGCCGGATAGGTGACGATATGGAAAGGGCACTGGCCAAACTCGAGATGATCGCCGAAAAGTAGACTACGGCCAAAGGGTTCGGCGTCCCCGAGGATTGCACCGGTCCTCCAATATGGAGGCCTTTGCCTGGATATTCCGAGTCGTGGCGAGAATAACTCGTCAGTACGGGAATTTTTCCACGCCGAGCCGATAATACTCATTCCGTCAGAAGGGAGATGACAAAGACCGAACCGCGGAATAGGCTTCGATAGCCTGCCACGACCGACCATTTCCACAATCGAGCAACTTTCTTGATTGAAGAATCCAGCTGGTTTCAACATTTGCTGATGTTCGGCTTTGGTGCGGCGGCATACTCGCTGGTCAGCTTCGGAAAGCCGCGCCTGATGCGGTCAATTCAAATCGCCATCATCATTGTGATCATTCTGTCCAACTCGTATTACCCGTGGACAACGAGCCCGTACTTGCCCCTCTTGGTCGGGATAGCCGCCGCCTGGCTTCCAACTAGGTTCAAGGGAGCTCCACCATGGATGACGATCAGTTCAACACAAAAGCATCGCCTTCCAAAGACCGATCGCCTTCCCCCGGTCACGCGCGCCGAGGCAAGTCGTCAGCACCATGCTCAAGGCGGTGGCGGGCTCAACGAGGCCGACAAGGAATAGCCGCCAAAGTGATCATTACCACGGGCACGCCCAAGCTTTGGACGCCGCCTGACAACTGGTTGCCATTCGCGTATTTTGTCACCGGCCAATACCTGCTCGGAACGGTTGGGGGAAATTCGGGGCGCTACCGATTGTTCGATAGCAAGTTCATTCATTTTTTCCCTTGAACCTCTATCGGCCTGAGGTTGTATGGTCAATCGACGTTCAGCTGTGGGAATGTCGTATCGCGACCGGTGGCAGTCGCTTAGTACTGGCTGGTCCTTTCCATTTCGGCCCCGAGGGAAGGAGGGTTTGCTCGAGTTGCTTTCAGCGGTGTTTGGCATTCTCGATTTCGATGCGCCGCTCAAAAGTGGTTGATTGCCGTGTGGACAGCGTCACTCGGCCTAATAACCCCTCTCAGAAAACGAGATTGATGCTTCAACTAAGTGCTTAAGGCGTTACTCGGTAAAGCAAAATTGTCGCACTGCAAGCCCCGTCGGCAGTGACGGGGCTTTCTTCCATTTGTCGGGTGATCGACCGATGGTTTCGGCTTGATGGCCCGTGGTGATCAAGGCTACCTGGGCCACCACATCCATTTGGGCCCCCGATCTCTCGCACTCACAATAGCATCGATCGTCCCGGAGAACGTGATCCAAAGTCGGTGCGGTTGACGCTAAAAACGGGCGCATGGAGAAACATATGCTTGCATTAATCCGAATTTCGATCTTTGCCATCAGCCTTTCTACGTTCTCCAGTGCCGCCCTCGCCCACGCCAGCATCGTCGCGGCCTCTCCGGCCGACCAATCCAAAGGACCGTCACCGTCGGCGGTCGAAATCAACTTCAACGAAATAGTCAATCTCGCCTTCAGCCGCCTGACACTCCGTGGAGAGGATGGAGCCCTAGTGCTTACTGGCGCGCTGACCATTGTTCCAGGCGGAAAGGGCCTGATCGTGCCAATTAAGGCTAAGCTTCCTGAGGGGCTATACTCCGTCGAATGGACTGTGCTGTCCTCCGACGGCCACAAGCTGAAGGGCAAGTACAATTTCACTGTGATTCCATAAGCTGTGATTGATCCCTTGGCCGCTATCGTCGCGGCACGCTTCGCCTTCGACGCCGCAGCGCTATTCCTGTGGGGAGCGGGGCTCTACCTTTGGCTCCTAGTCCCCTCAGACACTGGCAGAACGGTTTGGCGTCGGCTCTATCTGGGGCGAATAACAGCTGTCGTGAGCCTGTTGCTCGCGACAACCATTACCTTGCCGGCGCAGACCGCCATCATCGGGGAGGGCTGGCGGACTGTCCTTGATCTTAATCTCGTCTGGTCGCTGCTCTGGAACACCAATATCGGTACAGCATGGCTGCTTCAAGCGCTTACCGCAGCTGGAATTACGATAGCCGCCCTAAGACGCAGCGACAGTCCGGCCGTAACAGCTATTCTAGCGGCCGCCCTGCTGGCCAGTACCACCTTGACAGGACATACGGCGACCTACGATGGCTGGGTTCGGGTATTTCATCAGCTCAATGCGGCGTTGCATTTGTTGAGTGCTGGAGCCTGGGTTGGCGCGCTCGTACCATTGCTATTTCTCATATCGTTGCTGGGTGGGGCCGGAACCGCCGGGAACGCGCGACGTGCTTTGATCCACTTCTCCACAATGGGGCATGTCGCCGTGACGCTGGTTACGGTCTCGGGCATCGCAAATACACTTCTGATCGTTGGGGGCTTACCAACCGATATGCAGTCGGCATACCAGCTGCTTCTCTTGATAAAGGTTGGGCTGGTCGCCGCAATGGTGGTGCTTGCCATTTTTAACCGCTATGTACTCGTAAAGCGTCTCAGGCGATGGATTGGCGCGCAAAAGGCACTCGTTGCCAGTACCGCTGCTGAACTTGTCCTGGCTTCTTTCGTGATTGGGCTCGTCGCATGGTTCAGCACCTTGCAACCCACGCCATAATTGAGAAGGATTGCGCTTTAGGATCGTGCAGTTCGCATATTTTCGGCACCCTGAAGGATTGGTATCCTGCATTCGTAGCCTACGCGCGAATTTAGCTGAGTTCGGTTCGGACATTAGGCGTCGGCCGATGACTGTGCAGCTCGATTGACCGCGATAGTCAGATACTGCGTGCGCCGACATTCCCGCACTCAGCTGTCCGAGTCCTCTCTCAGCCTGGCATTGAGCCATTTTTTACTTCCGAGGTGTGATTCAATTCGTTTTTTTCTTAAAACCTCGACTCGCCTTCAGCCTCGCGCAGCCCCTGGTCTTCGATCTGAACTGTTGTGTGCGTCAGCCCGAATTTGCTCTTCATCAATTCTTGGGCGCTTAGTAAAGTCACTCGCGATCGAGCCATGTCGGCTACAACGAGGTGGCAGCTCATCGCGTCGATGCCGGAGGTGATTGTCCAGACATGGAGATCGTGAACCGCAGTCACGCCAGGAATAGTCAGTAGATTTCTTTCCAGGAGCACGAGGTCTACTTCGGCCGGCGTTCCCTCCATCAGAATATGGATCGCCTGCTTCAAAAGGGCCCATGTACGTGGAATGATGAAAAGCCCAATTCCGGCACCGATAATCGGATCCGCCAGCGTCCAGCCGGTCAACATCACGATTGCTGCGGCGACGATGACACCGAGTGATCCAAGCATATCGCTGAGGACCTCGAAGTAAGCCCCCTTTACGTTTAGGCTCTCGGAGGATCCGGCAGACAATAGCTTCATGCTGATGAGGTTGACCGCCAAGCCGACGACAGCCACCGCCAGCATTGGACCACCGAGAATATCGGGCGGGTTGAGGAAACGCTGATAAGCTTCGTAAAGAATGTAAACGGTCAGGAGTAGTAGGACGACGGCATTTGTCAGTGCCGACATCACCTCCATTCGGACGTAGCCATAAGTCTTTTGCGGGGTGGCGGGACGTTCAGCGAAGCGTATGGCCAGCAGCGCGAGTGCTAGGCCCCCTGCGTCGGTCAGCATATGCGCCGCGTCAGCGAGCAACGCTAGACTCCCCGTCCATAAACCGCCGATTACCTCGACCGCCATGAAAGTCGTGGTCAGAGCAAGGGCTGTGGTGAGCCTACTCTTGTGGCGTCCGGCGGCGGTTCCGGAAGAAGGTACTTGCGCGTGCGAATGCCCTGTGCCCATGGCGATGATTTCCCTCTATAAAGCGGCCCAGACTTTCCTTAGTCGAACATGTGCTCAAGAAATGCCCCGTGCCTGTAGGTTGGGTCATGGCGCCCACCACGTCTCGAACGATAATTCGATCATAACGTTTGTACGAAGGGCAGAAATGGGTCGATACCAGCCCTCCGCCGACGTTTCATTTATTGATCTTATCGAGCTCGCCCCTCTCTATCGGGCTAAAACACCTCGGTACTTGGGACAATAGCCAGTGGCGATTCCTTGCCAGTCTCCCATCCAAAGGCTGACTGTGGCTGCAGTGCAAATAGGCCGAGCTCAATCGTCATCAGTGCCGACCAGACTCAAGCCAGTAGCCTCCTCAATGGAGCGGTCCAAAATTGTTCGCCCACAATCCTTCCAAGGATAGAACCTACAGCTGCTAGAGCTTCAAGCGAATCTTGCAACTATCTTCCAATCTGAGGCCCACGTTCTCAAGACGTCGTTGGTCAGGGGTGGGCAAAGGAAGGAATCAGGCTTCGACAATTAAGCTCACTCTGGCTCAATAAGCCTTTCGCCGGCCACGAATTAAGGTCGGTGGCTCCCCGGCATCGCCTTGATCTCACCATTTTGCCGGCAGCGCGGCCGTGATGGCAATGGGGCTCCACGTGTCCCCTCCGACGGCCGACTTGCTATCATGGCTAGGCTGAGGAAACCCAGCGGGCGTATCGCGACCTAGTCATCAATCCTCTCACTCGAGAACTTCATCGGGCCTTCTTTCTGGATTTTTCCCTTGCTCCTCTAGCTACTAGAGCATCTATCGTCAGCCTAATCTCTAGGTACGAGGTTTTGGCATGGATGCTCGCTTAAAAAAATCGCGGTTTCGAGTGGAAGGAATGGATTGCGCGGGCTGCGCGAGCAAAATCGATAAGGCCATCAGGCGGTTTGATGGTGTAGGCGATGTATCCGTCTCGGTTACGGCGGGGACGATGATTGTCGAACATCAGCTCGATGCCGACTTGTCAAGACTTGCGAAACGTGTCGAAAGCCTAGGCTATAAAGTGACAGTTATGACCGATGCTCGGCAGCCGACAATCGATACCACAGCGTCATCCGCGATTGTCGCTCAAGTCGACGATCACGATCACTCGAAATGTTCCGGCCATGACCACTCGGGTCGTGATCACTCAGGGCATGATCACACAGGCCATGATCATTCGGGCCATGATCACGCAGGGCATGATCATTCGAGACATACCCAGTCCGACCAAAGTCGAGACAAGACCCTAACGCCCGAAAACCTCCTCCGGACTCGTTATCGGGTTGAGGGAATGGATTGTGCAAGCTGCGCCAACAAAATCACCACCGCCGTCAAGCGCATCGAAGGTGTTAGAGAGGTCTCGGTTTCGGTAACCGCAGCGACAATGACGATTGAGCATGATCGGAGGACGGACCTAACTGATGTCCTCAAGCGGGTGAACGGGTTAGGTTACAAGGCCATGGCGGTGACCGCCAGTCGAGTCGGCGCAGCCATAGCGCCGCTGGATGAAACACCAAGCTCGAATGACCTGTCGGAGGGGGCTGACCTCGGAACCGCCGTTGCCGGCACCTCGCCGCGCGACCAAGGCCTCGAGGAGGGGCCGTGGTGGAAAACCGCCAAGGCTCGCTTGACTATATTGTGCGGCTTTGCCCTTGCAACCGCCTTCGTCGCCGGCAAACTCTTCCCAGCGATAGAGCTTTGGGCTTTTGTCGTAGCAATGGCGGTGGGCCTCATTCCAATTGCTCGGCGCGCTGTGATGGCTGCTGTCAACGGTTCGCCTTTTACTATCGAAATGTTGATGACAGTCGCCGCGGTGGGCGCGGTTGTCATCAACGCCGGGGAGGAAGCGGCCGTTGTGGTTTTCTTGTTTCTGGTCGGCGAACTCCTTGAAGGGGTGGCCGCTGGTCGTGCGCGCGCCAGCATTCGCGCCCTCGCGACACTGGTCCCCAAAACGGCGTTTCTTGAGCTCAACGGTATAACGACCGAGGTAGCTGCCGAAAGCCTCAAAGTTGGGGCAACAATCCTCGTCCGACCAGGTGACCGCATCCCGGCGGACGGTATCATTACGACTGGCGAAACTTCAGTCGATGAGGCGCCGGTGACTGGCGAGTCGGTGCCCAAACGAAAATCTCCCGGCGACCAAATCTACGCTGGTACGATCAATCAGGATGCGGCAATTCGGGTTAAGGTTACAGCTTCGGCGGCCGACAACACCATCGCCCGAATCATCCAACTTGTCGAACAAGCCCAGGAATCGAAGGCACCAACCGAGCGCTTCATCGACCGATTTTCGACTTATTACACGCCCGGTGTTATGGTTGTCGCGGCGTTAATAGCCATAGCTCCTCCCTTGGTGTTCGGCGGCGATTGGACTGAATGGATCTACAAGGGATTGGCCATTCTCCTTATCGGTTGCCCATGCGCGCTGGTCATTTCCACTCCAGCAGCGATCGCGGCGAGTTTGTCTGCCGGCGCCCGAAGAGGACTGCTCATGAAGGGCGGCGCCGTCCTGGAGTCGCTTGGGAGGCTAGAGAAAGTTGCTTTTGACAAAACGGGTACGTTAACCGAGGGAAAACCGAGGGTCACTGATATCGTCGCCGGTTCTTATTCGGAGGGGGAAGTTCTCAAATTTGCTGCCGATCTCGAACTGGGCTCGAGCCATCCCCTAGCGACCGCCATCCTGAATAAAGCTCGTAACAGCGGAATTGAACCGATAGCCGCAAAAGGCGCCAAGGCACTCGGAGGCCAAGGGGTGATCGGGTCGGTGGGCGAGATCGATTTGTTCTTAGGATCCCCACAAGCGGCTCAACAGCGTACGCCTCTTGCGACCGAACTAGCGAGCCGGATCGCTACTCTCAACGACGAGGGCAAGACAGTCTCTGTGCTCCTCGCCGGAAAGGAAGTCGCTGGCCTGATAGCCATGCGCGATGAGCCACGCGACGATGCACGCGAAGGCATTGAGTTGCTTAAGCGCCTCAATGTCTCCACCCTGATGCTGACCGGTGACAATAAGCGGACCGCAATGGCGATCGCCTCGTCACTTGGCATCGAGCCGCGGGCTGAATTGTTGCCCGAGGACAAGCAGCGGATTGTTGGCGAGCTTCAGAGATCCGGGTTGCGGGTCGGGAAGGTAGGAGACGGAATCAACGACGCGCCGGCACTGGCGGCGGCCGACGTTGGCATAGCCATGGGTGGCGGCACCGATGTCGCGCTGGAAACTGCCGATGCCGCCGTCCTTCATGGTCGGGTTAAGGACGTCGCAAACATGATCGCGCTGTCGCGCGCGACGATGACCAATATTTGCCAGAACATCGTCCTTTCACTCGGACTGAAGGGGGTGTTTTTAGTTACGACCGTAATCGGTGTAACGGGCCTATGGCCCGCCATTCTCGCTGACACCGGCGCGACTGTGCTCGTTACGGCAAATGCGATGCGCTTGCTCGGCTGGCGCGGCTTGAAATGAATTGCCAGAGTCTGTCAAACAGTGCGATTAAGCGCCGTCGCGCCAACCGCAATGTCCAATTGAATCGACTTCGAAGTCTTCGACATCGATCACACCAGTAGCCACGGAGGCCTTGGTGGTGCTTACAATCGGAACTCTCTCTAATCGCACTGGTGTGAAAATTCCGACCATCCGATACTACGAGCAGAGGGGACTGATATGTGCGGCTGAACGCTCGGACGGCAATCAGCGGCGCTACAGACAGGAGGAGTGCGATCGCTTGGCGTTTATCAAGCATGCTCGCGAACTTGGTCTGACGATAAACGCGATTCGTGAACTTCTCGAGTTGAGCTCCAATCCCAACAAGCCGTGCGAACGAGCTGACCAAATCGCAACCGACCAATTGCGGGTCGTCCGCGATAAAATCACTAAGTTGCAATCGCTCGAGAAGGAGTTGACCCGCATCACCACAAAACCCCATGACGGGCGCGTCGACGACTGCTACGTGATCCGCGCCCTCGCCAGTCACCGACTATGTTATGGCGAACACTGACGAAATCGTCATCAGGTTAGGGTTAAGCGCCTAGCTGACCCGATGACGTGCAACAAGAACGATCACCGCCAGTCGACGGCAAGCCGCAGAGCTCTCAAGAGGTTTCCAGGTCCACCATAACTCAACCGCGGTTGCTGATTCTCGTTTGTCCCTCCAGCTACTAGAGGTCCTATACTCAGCGACCCGAACGCTTAATTTGAAAAGGGCAGTAATAAATGGAGGGATGGGAGCGAGCGCTTGCGCCGTATCATCCTGCCACTCCCCGGGACGGCATCGCTTCCGGTTGGTCATCAATGTTGTTCACGTGCATTGGCCTGTTTGCATCACCCATGCTTCTCGAGGGCTCGACAACTTCCCTATTTCTCGAGACAATCACCACCTCGGTGCGACCAATCGTTGGCCGATCGGCGCCGCTTTTACCAACATCACGCTCGTGACGGCGCTTGGAACGGTTGGAATGTTCATGCGGGTTGGCAATAGGGGGCTTTCTGATGTTGCGCATGACTATTTGCGGCGTTCCACGAACGGCACTGAACCACCTTTTATTGGCTGCTTGTCCTATACCTTCTGGTACCTAGAACCTTAATGATGACGATGAGCTTCAAGGATGCAAATTTCGTTGCCTTTCTGATCGGCGACTTGACAACCGCCTGGTATAGCCAAGTCCTTCAGGATAGAGAGTTTCTTCATGCTTGCCTTTATTCATTTTTGGTCGCTATTACTTCAACCACTATCGCCCTGGTCCTTGGGACATGGATCGCCCTTCTGATCGCCCCCGAAGGAGCTCCCCGGTCAGGTTCTGACTTTTGCTTTTGTATGCTTTCCCGCCGTGGTGCCGGGAATGATTTCTGCGATCTCCCTCCACCTATTCGCAATAACAATCGTGATGCAGCCCGGTACGGGTGCCATCATCCTCGGCCATACTGTTCATGCCGTTCCATTTATCAAAATCATGGTCCTCACTTGATTGTCGACGACGCCTAGAAGCTTGTCGACGCAATGCGTGACCTCGGCAACGCTGCCCTAGCTTGGCTCGGCGCTCGTCAGCGGCGCGTTTTTTGATCGATGTAGCAGTTTGCTTTCCCGCGACCACCGGAATCTGCAGTTAAGGAGACCATCAATTTATGGTTTTCGAATTGTAGATTAGGCTTCCGGCTAGATCTCTGTACTCGACTGCCAAAATTATTACCACGGCTATCGTCCAAAGTCCGATCCGTATGTATTTGCGGGACTTCTCGTGCACTTCCGTTTCTCTAAACAAAAGCTGTAACTTTCGAGGCATGATTAGGAGATTGGATGGGATCGGGACGATCGCTACTTCTTCAGAGGGTTCGAAACGTTGACCAAAAGCTAGAGCTCCTGAAGCAGACTCTGGCGATCGACAACCATCGTAGGATCGGAGCAGACCTGCCATTCTGGCAAACTACCGACGATTAGCGCCATCGGCCACTTGAAAGTCGCCCCCTTGTTCACGTAGACCGCTGACTTCTGAATAGAAAAACTCAGGTTGCTATAGCTGCGAGTTCGAATAACTGAGGCGTGAGTTAGGACAGTCGACGCGGCTTGGTCGTTAGCACTCTGGCAGGAGAACTTAACACGCGACCGCATCCGAAGATCCTAGAATCCTATTTCCTCAGTCAGTGACGGTCCCCCCTCTACCTTAACCTAAGCCCTTGTCGGCTTTGCGCAATGGCTTCCCCTTTCCGGACGTCCGAGGGTCCGTTGGCGTTCGTGCCGGAGCGTTTCCCATTTTTCGATGAACGCTTCGCCGCCCGGCTGATCAGAAGAATGATGCACGACCTGACTGCTGGATCTCGTGGGCGACACCTTTAAGATCGGGTTCACCTATGAAGTGGGCGGGCTACGGTGACGACGGCCACTTCGTTTAGTCCCCGCAGGTCATGGAATCCCGATCACTCGGGAACTACCCTCCCTCTCTTGAGGCGATAAGCCGCAGAAGGTAGACGGCTGGCAGACCTTGAACCTCAGGCAGCTCGAGGAATTAGCATTAGCTCCGCCGGTTACCCGCACAAGGATCTTTCCCACATCCTGGTCGTCAAAGGGCTATGAGAGGAATTTTGTCAACCCTCGACCTATTTTCATTGTGGAAGAACGTCACTCCGAAGCGATTCAAAAAGCAACTTATGGTCGCTTGGTACAATGCCGTAGCCCGGTTCGATCGGGAAGGTGACCTCTTGTTTATGAATCACGGTTATCAGTTGGGAACGGAGCTGTTGCTACCGCCCGAGCTTGAACCCTTCCGATACCCGATCCAGCTTTACGATTTACTGGGTCGCGAGGTTGATTGGACAGGTAAGGACGCCCTTGAAGTTAGCTCAGGCCTCGGGGGTGGAACTGTCTGGATCTGGCGCCATTATCGCCCACGTTCGCTTAATGGCCTCGATATCGCGCCCCAACAGGTCAAAAAGTGCCAGCAACGCTTCAGTCTCTTTGGGATCGACTATACGACGGGCGATGCGCAATCGATGCCGTTCCCGGACGCTGGATTCGATATCGTCGTCAATATTGAATCATCGTTGAATTACCCCGATTTTAGCGCTTTTCTCAATGAGGTTTTACGGGTTTTGAGGCCAGGGGGGCACTTCCTTTTTGCCGATTACAGGCGATCGGATAAACTGCCGCGATTGAGGATGAAACTCACCAATTCCGGGATGGAGACCATATGGCTCCGTGACATCACTCGCGGTATTACAGCTGGCATGGAAATGGAGGACTTGCGCAAAGCCGATTTGATTGCCCGGAGGATACCTCGGCCTTTCGTTAGGAGCGCCATGAATTTCGCCGGCTTAGGCACCGGCAATTTCAATGAAAAGCAGCAATTCGCGACCGGTAAGAAAAGTTATTTGGCCGGTGTCCTCCGAAAGCCTAGGCTGCAGAATGATCATAACCTCAATCCAAGTGCTGCAAGGTCCTTGGTTGAATAAGGCTTCCTGAACGCGCTGAACTGATCCTCCTGCTAGCTCAATGAAGTAGGCAGTCGCCGCGAAAACCTGAAAGTCAATCGACCTCAGCATTTCCCAGGCATTTTCGTACCCTCGGAGTGGCATCCCGCTGATGTATTTGACTTCGACATCAAAGCAGATGTTCAACTGTCGACCGTGAACAATCTGGTTTTTAGGTTGTGAGCGGGCTGATTGCGCCGAGAAGCAAGATCCCGATGAGGCGCACACTCCTCCTCAGCCAGTTGAGGAGGAGGCTGAAGTTGTAGCCGGCGGCAGCGAGGATGGCGTTGATGGCGTCGCCGTCTGTTCCGGCGAGATAATTGCGGCTCATGCGGTGCTCGTTCTTGATGTGGCCGATGACCGGCTCGACGGCGGCAGGCCGTTTCATTTCGCGTTTGATTGAGGGCGTCATCCGGCGCTTCTGGCCTGAGGTGTAGACCCTGAACCTGTGGGAGAGCGGTGCATTGTGACCTCGGTAGCCGGCATCTTCAAGGAGTTCAGCGCACACCAAGTCTGGGTCCCGATGAGAGAACATATATTCGATTGAGTTCCGCCAGATCAGGAGGTTTTGGACAGCACCTGTCCCCTTCAGCTTGTAATATTGATTGGCTGGCTCACGGTGCAACTGATCGAAACTCAAGACCCGGGTCGGGCTAATTGGAAACATGACCATCGTCTCTGGATCCTTGACCCCGCGAAACTTCAGGGACGGATGGATAAACCCTACTGGATTGTCAGTGGTAATGAAGACTGGCTCATCAGAACAGAGCATCGACCAGCGCATGGTCATCAACATTTCGGCGTAGGTGCCCGCCCTGCTAATCTGTGAGTTCCAGAAACGCTTGATATCATCCATCGATGCGTCACGGTAGGCCGGCCAATCACTCGGGTTGAGTTCTCGGACCTGATCACCGATCTCGACCGCTGAAGGAACGCCCAAAGGACCCGAAAACATCTCGACCAAATCGGCATGCATCATCTGCATCATCTCGAGGACTGCCGGTGTCCGCATAAACATCGTCGCTGCGAGCAAGGCGACCATCTTCCGCAACGGCTCCCAACCGAGATCGGGGTAACCCTCCTGAAGCGCCCGCCAGAACGGCGAATCGAACCATTGCTCCAAATCGGAGAGTTTCCGTTCCAAGCTGTCATCCCTTCGGCCGTCTTGGTCCATGGGTGCGTAGAGGTGAAACCGAACGGCGACCTTCTCGATCGACTTGAGCTGGGGATCTCCCAAATTCTTGCTGAACCGCCAGATCTTCCTTCGTCGGGCGTCGGCGGCAAACGCTCTTAGATAGACTTGAGGCACCCAGTGGGAGCGTTTGGTGACCTGCTTTGCGACCATTTTCAGTCTGATCAGCTATCGACTTGATGAACCTGATACTCGTTGAAATTCCAGGCTTGGATCGGAGAGCCAACCTCGTCAAGCCGGTTCAGACTCGAAAGTATTTGGAAGTACACGCCGGGCAATGAAGATCCCGACTATCGGGACCCCAGGAAATCGCTCGCTTAGGATTGCGTGCATTGCCCTGTAGTGAGTCCCGTTGGTCAGGACATCGTCGAATATCCCGATCCGCAAGGGAACAGGATTGGTCAAGGTTTCATCGATTTCGTAGACCGCTCGAATGTCCTGGGGCTTGGGTCGTTGGCCATCCCCGACCTCATGGGCGGCCACAAGCGATTGGGTTTGTCGAACCAGCTCGCGAACGTCGAGGGGCGGGACTGGACGAATACTCCTGCAGATTCGGGCGATCCGATCATCAAAGTCAGGGTGCCCCCTCGCCTTCGAGCTCGGCACTGGGACAAGGGTGCTTGTTTGAAGCCAGGCGGGATCGATGGTCGCGGCAAGGTGCTGGGCGCATTCCTGGATCGCCCTTCCTTTATAATGGTAGCCTGGCCGGTTGGCGCCACCGGGCTTTTTCTTCAGGTTAGAAATCAGATTGTTGGTCTGGCTGAAGCTGAAGTTTTTGTGCGAGGTATATTCGAATAGATAATAGCACTCATCGGTTTCCTGGAGGTACCAGTGGTCGCCGATGTTGCTGGCATCAATGCGAGAAAGTCGGAAATTTTCAGCCAAGGGCTTTCCAAATGTCCTCCGGCACCCGCACCCGAATCGCCCCTTCCTTCTCAAACCGCGCCGGCCAGGTGATGTCGGACCGTGAAAAGCAGCTGTCGAGTATGAAAAGCTTTCGTCCCTGATGAAGGGCGGCTCGTGCCTGAGTCAAAGTCCCTGAGGTTTCGCCTGCTTCAACAATGATCGTGCCTTCGGTCAAGGCGCTCATGGTGACATTGCGCTCGGGAAAGAAGAGCCGATTTTGCGGAATGGCTTGCCTGGCATGCCGAAGGACCGGTACCTGGGAAATTATCAGGAATTCCTTGGCGATCGACGCCTGCAAATCTTGATTTTGCTTGGGGTATACCTGGCCCAGCGGCGTCCCAAGAACGGCGATGGTTCGACCGTTCGCAGCAATCGCAGCCTTGTGGGCGGCAGTGTCAATCCCCTCCGCCAGGCCCGAGACTACGGTAAAGCCTCGGCCCACCAATTCTCGGGCAAGCCGATCTGCGCGCTTCAGCCCGGCATCCGAAGCCTTCCGGCTGCCGACCACTGCGACGCATCGAGTTTCAGTTAGTTCCCACGCGCCTTGAAAATAAAGGAGCTCGACCGGATGACGGGCATCCCTGAGCTTGATCGGGTAGTCGCCGGCGTGATTGATCCTGACCCCAAACTGGTGGACACCAGCCTTCTTCAGGCTTGCGAAAACTTCGTTGGCGCACTTGTCCGCGACCGACAGCGCGACAAAGTCGGAAGGAAGGGCCGATGGGTCGGTCGCGAATTTTTCGGCAACTGATTTGAATGACGCCTTGGGCTCAAGCCAAAGGGCTTCATATGCCCCGAGTTCCCGCTTCGGTGATATAGGCGCGATTGCCGGCCCATCGCTTCGCGCCGCAAGATACATGGGATCCTTCTTCATTTGACTTGATTCTGTTCAGTTTCCACTAGTTCGCTCGAACCCTCAAGGATAGATTTCTCGGGCTTCAATGGCCTTAACTTCAGAAAGTTGGACAAACGGCCGGAGGCGTGCGGTTCAGCTTCGCGGGGCTCAACATTTGAAATCGAGTAGATAGGGCTGCGACCGACGACCAGAACAATATAGGAACAAGAAAACCCAGTCAAGGCAAGTCGGACAGAAGAAAAATCCTATTTGAATAGGCTTGCGACAAGGGCTTCCAAGTTCTCCCAATGGCAATGCCGAATCCATCCGAAGCCGCAGAGGTCCCTAGCCTTCAAAGCGGATGGCTGCACAATCATCGTTTCCCTAGTCAGTCCACCGGCTTTGAACAAAGATTGATCAGTTCGCCTTGGATCAAGGCCACGCGGACCTGAGCAAGCTCCTCTAGGAACGGCTCTGAGCCTCCAGCAAACGCCCGATGCATCTTCAGGCAAAGTGGATTGTCTACCTTCGGGCTATCCTTGGCTGCTGCGAATTCGGCGGCAACTTCTCGCCATGACTTGAGCAGGAACTCGACCCCAACAACGGCGAAATTTGTCTCCGGCTGTTCGGCAAGGGCGGTCAAGGACTCAGAATTTCGCTTGAACTTGTCCATCGCCGCCGAAAGGCATGCCGCATGCTCCTTCTTCTCCAGACGGCCTAAGCCGCAAGCGACGACCGCGGAAATGATGGTGCAAGCATCAATTCCTTGGTCGAAGGCTTCCAGCGCTTCTGACGATTGAATTGAACCCGGCAGCAAGGCCGCCCATTCCTTGCCGAAATTCGGGTCATGCCACGGGGTACCGAGCAACAGGCGCATGGCAAAGGCTAGAACCGGCCTTCCGCCGCAGGCCGGAACGATTGTGTATGGCCACTCGTTCCCCAAGTGATTAGCACCGATCGACAAAGCCCCGTCGAGCCAGTCACCATCATTCTTAGTGTCACCAAGTTCGACGACGATTGCGATTTCAGCTGGTGGCCAGCAGCCGGCGCCGTCCTTCCCACCTTGGCGTTTGACGCACTGGGCCTTCATCCCAACCGCGGCAAGATCACCTTCCACGCCTCGCAATTTTGCATCAAGCCTTTGATCGGCAGCGCGGCGGGAATGAAAGGCAGCCGCATGTATCCGGTTTCCGATCCGTCCTGGCTTCGCTGCCATCAATTTCCTCAGATGATCATGGTCATGCGCGAGCTCATGCAAGATCGCCGCAAGATCGGCCAATCGTTCCGAAATGTCCGTCAAAGATTCGATTGGAGGTGACCGACAATTTTTCCAGATTTCCGAGGCTTTTTGTTCTTCGGCCTGTTTTACAAGCGAGTCGGCGAACATCGCGAGTGACTTTGGCTTTTCCTCAATCGGTAGCTTAACCAAGCGCCGAAGTAGGTTTGTCAGGGCACCGGACAGCAGCGCCCCCAACATGTCGTCGCTAGCTATCGAGCTTGGACGGGTCATGTCATAGGGCGGCGTTTGCGGGCCCGCATATGCCAACCGACTTGACTCGGCCACGATCTGATTGACCTCGGAAGCCGTCGCGTCAGAGATGATCGCATTCTTCCCGCGAATCCATTGTTCGGTGAATTGTCGTAGGATCACGTCGGCTCGCCGCACCAATTCAGCCATGCGCTCAGTGTACTCGCTGAGGCTGATCACCGTAGCTTTCATGATCACAAGCTGCCTAAAGGCGACGTTCCAAGCTACCCGCGATTTGGCCGGAAGGCCCTCCCGCGGAATTTTCTTCGAGCATGCGTTGTGACCGGCGAAGGAAACTGGTTCGCCAGCAGCATTTATCGCATCTGAGGCAGCAGTATCGGACAGTGGTGAAATCCCGGCGAGAATTTCGCAAACTTCGACTACCCGATCGTTTAGCGACGGTTGAAACTCGTCAGCGACAAAATAGAGATTGGCCCGAACGACACGTCCGCCGTCCTCGTTCTCAATCACCGGATCGGTCACCCAAGGGATTTGCGCCGAAAACAATGCAAACCGATCTTCCTCACTTCCGAAGTGTTCGGCGAGCCGTATCGCCAGATCCATCCCAACGGCCTGAGCCGTAGAGAGCAATTCCGCAATTTCGTTGACCTTGTGGTCCCTACCCTTGCCTACAATCGACAACATCGGAATTGCGGGTGCCTGGGCGCTTCCCATCGGGACAAAACAAGACAAGAGCCGGTTAGCCTGTTTGAGACTGGCAAACTCGGGAAGCTTCCAGCCGCTTTCGAAGTGGGCTAGGCATTCTGACCGCAGGTCGCTCTGCGGAAGGGCGCGGAAGGCCATCACAGCCTTCTGCAGTTTCGACCATTGATCGAAGTTCGATAAGTCGGGGATTTCGATACTGGGGTCCTGAAACATTGCCGCGAAGGACCAGAGATTGCGCGACAGGTCGTGTAGTTCAAGCTGGCTGACAAACGATTCAACCTGGCGGTCGAGGGTCGCCAGCCCTAGGCCGGTAAGGACACCGATCCAAATGTCAAAGCTACCATCCTCAATCAAAGTGTCGGCGAGTTTTCGAATGACTGCGGCATCGCCTGGCGCCGCAATCACCATTCGATGAACCAAATGAGGTAGGGTTTCGGCCGTTGCTGCGCCGAGGCCTAGCCAAAGCGAGTCCGATGAGCGGAAAACGGCTTCGTCGTGGGCGGCCTGGGACAGGGCTTTCGATCGGAGAGGATGAAGGCCACCCAGGACCCCAGGACGGCTTTCCAGGATCAGGTGTTCATTCAGCAATCTAACCAAAGCTTGGTGGGCGGTTTCCTTGGTCAACCCCACAATCGGTAGGAGCTTTGCTACATCGACTTCAGCGTCCAGAGCCGAGAGTGCGGCAACCACCCTGATCAGGGCCAGCTCATCGGTTCGACCTTGGTCACGGCGTTGATGGACTTGTTCGTCGATTAAGGCTCCGAGGCGCTTTCCTTGGGTGAGCAAATGGACGTATTCCAACATCAAACCGTCGGATTGTTCGAAAGCTTCAATCCAGTGCGGCCAGTTGGTCAATTTCCTTTCAGAGAGTTTTTCCCAGACCGACCTTGCAAGGTCTTGGCTCAAACTGACCGGTATGACCACAGTATCCGACCGATCCGCAACGAGGCTCAGATCCTCCTGCCGGATCGAGCCCAATAGGAAGACGTTCGGCACCGCCCGCAGGTCATTGATGATCAGGTTCCAGAGGTCGATATTTGCGCTGATGTCGTCAAGGACCAACCCTATGGACGAAACAGGGTTGGGTTTGCGCGAGCGAATGAAGCGTAGGATTGCCGTGGCGCTGGCAAGACCGGCCGCCGCGCCTACCTGATACCAACGTCCTTGCCCAGCCATCACGTTTGCGGCCAGCCACATCAAGGCTGACTTCCCCGCACCGGAGGGTCCCGTCAACAGAACGCGTCCGCGATTCCTTAGGCTTTTGGGGCAAAGACCTTCGACTTGAGCAAGTCGAACTCGTCCTTGGTGATAACCTGGGCGTCAAGGAGTTGCTTCAGGCGCTCCAACTGCCCAACGTCATCCCGTATGGCATTTGATGGATCGACCAGCGCAACTTTCTGAATGTCATTGGCGAAAACATTCAATCCGCTTTCGCCACCGTCCGAGCCGCTGGCTTCGGCCGACTTGTGAACCGCGCCACAAGCCCAAACCAGACAGCCGAGCCAGACGATGCCTGTGCCGCCCAAGACCAGGTTAAGGACGCCAATGACCCAACGATTCGGGTGCCGTCGCCGGAAGGCGACGACAGTCGGTATCATGTAGATGAAAAGGACTATCGCGACAAACAGCAGAACGGCAATCGACCCGCCGGGGCCGTCAGTCGCTTGGGCCATGGCCGGCTCGGCCAAGAGAGGCATCAGGGCAATGGCTACTACAGAGCCAGCGAACAAACTGGTCAAGCGGGAACGACGAAACCGCGATGCTGGCATATCAAGAATCCCTTATGGTTGTAGCTCGACCGCACATAAAGGCGACTGGTTCCATTAGAGTGTTTTGCCACCAGCCGCCGCTCTGCAGCCGGTGGCTAGCGAAATCGTCGGTGCCTTGTCCTGCCTCGTCTTGATCAGCCCGGCGGCGGATAGACCCTGACATTCGAGGCCGGGGTGATGATGATGACTTCGCCGGTTGACGCTTGCCCGACCAAACAAATGTCGTTGTCACAACGGTCGGGCTGCATCTCACCGACGCCGTATTTTTGGGAAATCAGCTGAGCCGTCACCCGTTGGCCAAAAGCGCCCAGCCCTAGCCATCGAGGGTAAAGTGAAAGCCAAATAGCCCCACCGGTTTGGCCATCGAAAGCCACGATTGCGACTGCCGGCTCGAGCTGCGAAGTCGCATCGACGACAAGCTTGATTTCGATTTTGTCGGCAGGTCTTCCGATGACAGCGGCCAAGGCCGGCGGCACTTCAGGCAACGGAAATGCCTTGACCTTGAACCCGTCGCGCCCGTCGACCACCGTGGCGATTTCTTCGCTGGTCTGGCCTATCATCAGCCCTTCGAAGCTTTGATACTCAGCCGCCCGCGCCTCGAGGGACATGGCGAGCAATAACCAGCACGTCAATAGCCATTTCATGCGAGTCCTCCTGTCTTGCGAGCACCCGAGTTGGAGCTCGTCCCTGCTTTCATTTCACCATTTCGAATATCTGGTATGGGGTCGTAAGCTCGAGCTGGCTTGGCTCGCCTACCGCCCGGTAGCCGAATTGTTCGACCATCGCTTCGGGCAGCAGGTCGCGATATAGGCCGACCCGATGGCAGTCCTCACTGTAAAGCCGCGCTGATGACTCCATCATTCCGGGTATGGCCGTGAAGTCGATATAGTCGACCGAGTACTTTCCCTGATCGGTTGGCCAAATCACGGTTGGAAGCGATTTCGAGCAAAAGACATAATACTCGTAGAGCCTTGAGTCCCACTCGACCTTGACTGTATTCGTGAACTCGGCTGGGTAACCGTTGTCATTTTTGTGTTGTGAGGCGCCGCCGTTTACTTCGATTTTGAGGAGCGCCCCCCGGCGGGTCTGCCCAGAGGAGGGTCTTGGAGCGCAGCACAGACCAGCTGCAGTCGTCCATATGGCATCGCCCCAGGCGTGGACCGCTGCGACTGGTCGCATCAGGCGATAGGACGTTCTGACCGTCAGTTCTGACTGTCTGAGTTGATGCGCAAATGTAGTTCAGAACTTCCAGGAAGCCCTGAAAGTTGAACCTGACTGGCTTGATTTCGGGCGAGGAAGGGACCGACACTTCGATCGAAGTCGCTGCGACTTGATCACTATTGAAGTCATACTCAAAGGTGCGGCCGCCATAATAGTCGCTGGGCTCGGTGAAAGTTCTTATCGGGCCGCCGGCAAAGCTGAGTTCAACCATGCCCTTCTGGTCAGTGGCCGCAACCCGGTCGGCCGACCAGCTCGCTACTGTTCCAGGCGCCGGCTTGTCCTTCGTCCCGTAGACGGTGATCGAATACTTGCAAGTGACCGGGAAAAAGTTCTCCTTTCGCGATGGTGAGAGGTGCAAGACCAAAGAGAGGTCGGCCGAAGTCAGCTCGGCCTCGACTACGCCAGCCTCCTCCACTCCCAGGCGCCATTCGCTTCCGAATTTGGGCATATCGGGCCCGAACCCGAGCTTCACTTCGGGGGAGCCTACCAGCGAAATGTCGCCGGCAGCCGGCTGCCGAGCTGCAAATGGGTCGGATTGAGTGTTAGGTCGGGCAAATGGGTCGCCCGGCCTGACAAAATCTTGAGCGCACGATATTGCCGCGGCCAGAGCCCCCTTTGAGCCCGCCAACGAGAGCCGCCCGATCGACTTTCCTTGATAGCGAATTTCGAAGCCGAGCGATCGGCCAAAATCCATGACAAACTCTTTGCTGAGGCCGCGCGCAACCAACCCCATGGCATCGCCATAGATGAAGCCCGCGAAACTCCCTCGCCAAGGTTGGCGGTTGTAAGCGACCTCGAGGTCATAAACATTACCCGCCTCGATCGATGACCACGAACGGTTGGAGAATGCTATTAGAAAGTCATTGCTGTCATCGCCGATACCAAGCCAAACAGTGGTCTGGTTCTCGAACACCGCCGTGGCATAGCACCTTGTGCCACTCTGATTCACCCCGATGAGCCAACCCTCGTGATTTTTGATTGGCTCCTGAAGCTGAAAGTCGATGATGGAGTTTGTTTCAATGGCTTGGCCAAATACCTGTTGCCGCATAGCGGCGGTCAGCAAGATCGCCAGAGTAAAAATTAATCGCCGTGTCATGATCCGTCCCAAGTCAAGTTGGCTAATGGGGCAAACTCGCCCCCTCAAACCGGAGCGACGATAATTTGATGGTGGATTTCCCGACATTTAGAGGTCGGCTGACTAGGCAACCAAGAGTGAAACAAGGAAGCAGCCGATCCAGGTGACGCCGTACCACGCTGTCTGTCTGAGGCGCCTGGCGCGGGCGAAGAGATAGACGGGCACCAGGAACAGTGCGAGGAACGTCATATAATTTGCACTATAGCCGGCCTTGGCTAAGCGTCTCTCGTCGAGGATGCAGAGGACACTGTTCACGATCGCGACGATCAACCACGGTGTGCCGTATGTTGTGGGATCTGCCGCGAACTCCTCACACCGAAGCGGCCGACCGGCCTGACATTCACCTAGGACGTACTCCTGGATGCCGATGTTGACTATGGCGTCGATCAACGGGACGAAGGCCACGAGCCATACCCACCCGTTCCTGACAAGGTCGGGCGCGATCGGCGGCGGGCCGACATTGACCCTCGCAGCCAGGGCTGACCGAGTGATCGGCAGCCACTCGTTCATCCCAGGTTTCCAGACCTGGGCCTCCTGATCGAGCTTTTTTGTTTCGATGAGCTCGATGAGTTGGCGTTCAGGCACCGGGCCGAGCCGATTGCCGTTCAAGGTGTAATGCCATTGAGGCTCTATGGAGGCGTCTGTCATCATCAATTATCCTTTAGGTGTTGTTTTCTGCAAACACGGCGACTCTGGATTATCCATTTTGTCGAGTATACTCCGTTGATAAATACTCATCAAGTCGATGATCTCGGGGTATGGAGCTCCGAGAAGAATTCGCACGCAACCTACGGAAATATCGGCGGCAGAGGCAGCTGTCTCAGGAGGCGCTGGCCAATGAGGCAGGGATTGACAGGACCTATATCAGCTCCCTGGAAAGGGGGGTCTACAGCGCCAGCGTCGACATGATTGAAAAGCTGGCTAATGTTTTGTCGATTGAACCCGCAGCACTCTTGGAACGCTCAACGAAACCGGGTCCAAAGACTCGAACTAGCCAAAAACGATCTGAAAAACACTCGTGAAGGATTGAGACTATGGATGGCGACGAGAGGAAAGAGGACCTTATCGTAAAAATTAATGACGCAGCGGATCGACACCTTAATTCTCCTCGCAAAGGAAGTAAGGAGTGCGCGCGAATCTTGAGAGCAGTTGCACAGTCACTCCAAGAAATGCCGACAGATGCCCGGGCATTTGTGAAGTACTGGGCAGCATGGTATTGGCCACAGCTTGGCGAGGAGTACGTCGATGAACGTATTCTGGAGCAAATCCAAGTCGAGAATAACTTTGTACGCAACTACGGCCTACATTCAGCGGCCTCCGGAGTCGGAGAAGACTTTCTTTCAGAGCTTACCGACAGACTGCAGGAAGTGCGCGACAGGTCAGTTTGAGCGCAGACGCCCCGGCCACAGGTGCCATTGTTGCACTGTATGATTGCGCATTTGCTGGGCTATTGAAAGGACTGGACTTCGTTGCAAAGGCAAGCATCCATGCATCCACGGGCCAAGCGATCGGCTCCTGAAATCTAGGCCCAGCCCCAGTCTGGGCTTGTGGTGGTGTAAGCGCCGGATTGGCCGGCGCTTTACATGGAGAGTCCCATGACCACCACCGTCACGCCCAAAGGCAGAAAACCGGCGCCCAAGTTTTCCGATACCGCCATGCTCATCTTGAGCAATGCCGCTCTGAGGGCTGATCGCCTACTGCTGCCACTCCCACGATCGGTTAAGGCCACTCCGGCCGTCATCGAGAAGACCATTCTCCAGCTCAAAACCAAGGAGCTGATCGAGGAATTGCCAGCCAATCCGAAGGACGAGGTTTGGCGCAAGGATGAGAATGACCGTCCCCTTGCCCTGGTAATCACCCAGGCAGGCATCGAAGCCGTCGACGGTGGGTTTCTGGCGGAATCGATCCTCCCTACCAAGAGGCCGGCCAGGAAGCAGCCCCGCCAGGCTGGGAAGGGCGGATCAAGCGGGAAACCCTCGATAGAATCGAAGCCGAAGGCCGAACCAGCTCGGATTGGCAAGGCTGACGCATCGCTCAAGACGCAAAACAACACCAAGGCAAGCCAGATCCTAGCCCTGCTCAAGCGCGCCAACGGGGCCACACTCGCCGAGATGATGAAGGCTACCGGATGGCAGATCCATAGTGTCCGCGGCTTTCTCTCGGGGACCGTCAAGAAACGCCTGGGCCTGAAACTCTCCATCGAGGAGGCCGAGGGCAAGGACCGGCGCTACAAGATCCCGGCGAAAGCCTGAAGCCGATGGCGGTGAAAATCGAGGGGCGAGCCATTGACGGCTCGCTCGACATCATACCGGGGCAGATCGAGTCCCTGCAGGCTATGTCAGTCCATGATCTTCGTTCGCTCTGGGAGAAGGTCTTCGGCTATCAGGCTCCGGCGACAGCCAAGAGTCAGTTCTTGAGACGCGCAATCGCCTGGAAGATCCAGGTGAAAGCTTATGGTGGCGTGAAACCCGAAACCCACAAGCTCCTCCTGCGCATTGCGAAAGATCCGTCGCTGGCGAAATCGCCAAAGGTTTCCGATGCCGTGCCCGAGATCAAGCCGGGTACCCGGCTTCTCCGATCCTGGGAGGGTGAAACCCACGAGGTCATGACTACACCCCAAGGGTATCTCTGGCGCGGCGAGACCTGGAAGAGCCTCTCCCGGATCGCCCGGGAGATCACCGGCACCAATTGGTCCGGGCCCGCCTTCTTCGGGCTCAAGCCCGGAAAGAAGGGCCGATCTGGGATCTTAGGAGGTAACCATGGCCGGTAGCGGACCCGATGGTCAGAAGAAGCGGATGCGCTGCGCCATCTATACGCGTAAATCTTCCGAAGAAGGGCTCGAACAGGAGTTCAACTCCCTCGACGCCCAGCGGGAGGCCTGTGAGGCATATACAAAGAGCCAGAGGAGCGAGGGATGGTCTGCCCTTTCCTCACGATATGATGATGGAGGCTTTTCCGGCGGAAATCTCGAACGCCCTGCCCTCCTTCAGCTATTGCAGGACATCAAGGCTCATAGGGTCGATGTCGTCGTAGTCTACAAGATCGACCGCCTGACCCGGTCGCTCATGGATTTCTCAAAGATCGTGGAGGTCTTTGATCGTCACAAGGTTTCGTTCGTCTCGGTGACCCAGCAGTTCAATACCACGACCTCCATGGGCAGACTGACTCTCAACATCCTTCTTTCCTTCGCTCAGTTTGAACGAGAGGTCACCGGCGAGCGCATCCGGGACAAGATCGCTGCCTCCAAGCAGAAAGGCATGTGGATGGGCGGTTTTGTTCCCATAGGGTACGAGGCCAAGGACAGAACCCTGGCCATCAAGGACAGTGAATCCGAGACGGTCCGGACCATATTCCGGCTGTATCTAGAGCTCGGAAATGTCCGGCTCGTCGAAGCGAAGGCAAAAGAGCTTGGAATCAAATCCAAGCCTCGGTTTGGCGGAAAGGGCAATGTCTCCTTCTCCCGTGGATATATCTACAAGCTGCTCAGTAACCCGATCTATGCCGGCCAGATTGCCCATCGGGGAAAGTCCTATCCGGGCCTACATGAGGCAATCATCGATCGAAAGACCTGGGACGCCGTCCAGGAACGCCTTGCAGAGAACACCCAAAAACATGAAGTTCGCTCGGAAGCCAAAGAACCGAGCCTTCTGGGTGGTCTCATCTTCGACGACACCGGTGACCGCCTCACGCCGAGCCATGCGGTCAAGAAGGGTAAGAGGTATCGGTATTACATCTCAAATAGGCTCATCACGAAAAGTGGTACTCAAGATCAAGGCGGAGGGCAAAGGGTCCCAGCAGCCGAGCTCGAGGAGGTAGCCACTGCAGGCATCAAGTCCTTCCTCGCCGAACCTGCAAAGTTGGCCGAGATTCTCGAGCTCGCGGATATCTCGGCTGAGGCCATTGGACCCATGATCAAAAGAGGGACGCAGGTCTCCGCAATTATCGCCCTGCCCGAGTCACCGCAATGTCGGGCATATCTGCACCGCATGATCTCCAAGATCACCATTGGAAAGCAGGAACTGGAGATCTCCATCAATCCATCGGGATTTGCCGCTCTTCTGAATGGCGATTCCGAGAGCATTGACAGTCCGTTATCCGCGCCGCGGGGCAATGCCCAAACTTACGAACTGAGGCTCCCTCTGCAGCTTCGGCACCGAGGCGCTGAAACTCGCCTTATCCTGCTTGCCCCGCAATTCGGGCCGAAGCCGGCACGAGACCCAGCACTTATCTCTCTCCTCGCTCGCGCCTATACCTGGGCGCAGGAGCTTATGACCGACCCGAAAGCGACCGTAGCGCACATATCGAAGAGGGACAGGGTAACCATGCCGTATGTCTCGAGAATAGTACCGCTCGGATTTCTTGCTCCGGATATTCTGGAAGCAATGCTCTCTGGTAACCAATCCCCCGAGAACACTGCCAAGCAGCTGGCGATGCACCTGGAAATTCCGCTTCTTTGGACAGCACAGCGAAGACTACTCAACGATACGAAAAAATCACCCGTCTCAGTAACATAGGAGGTCGTGCACGCCTATCTGAGCGCAATACCAGTCATTGAATCCCTTTCGCAGGTCAACCAGGTTGATTCCGGCAATTCGGTCTGCCCCGCATTTGTACAACTACCTTAAATTGGGATACAAAATTGGAGAGCAGGAAATGGTCTTCCAGAGAGGAGCATTCCCAGCTCGTTTGCTGTGAACCCATGACAAAGATCGCAGCACGGTTCGGGGTTTCGGGTAGCTATATATGGCTTGGACGGCCTTAATACTAACCAAACAACTTACGGGGGCTGTCGCATAGATTGCCCGTGACTGAGTGATCGTTAAATCTTCCGCATTCATCGCAGGGAACAACGTTCAAGGAGGGAGATGATGATGGATCGATTTGATGCCGAAGTACAAGAGGAGCTTGGATGGTACGTTTATCGGCTAATTGATCCCCGATATGGGCATACGTTCTATGTTGGCAAAGGTCGCGGTGACCGCGTATTCGAGCACGCAAAAGGTCAGCTAAAGCGCGCAGACGAGACCGATCTTATCGATGATTTAAAGCTCGATACGATTAAGAAGATCACAACCGCCGGCCTATCCGTTCAATACGTTATCCACAGGCACAAGATTGCCACTGAAGAGATCGCCTACGAAATCGAGGCTGCATTGATAGACGCATATCCAGGCCTAACCAACATGGTGGGAGGTCACGCGAGCTCAGAAACCGGATGCAGAACGGTCGAACAGATTGTCGCGCGTTACAAAGCCGATCCGTTAATAGTGCATGAGCCACTTATTTTGATTTACGTCGGACGCGCTTTAGAAGAGCGGAATGAGTACGATGCTGTTCGTGCTGCGTGGAAAATGAAACGCGAGCGGGCAGAGCAATTCAAGTTGGTCCTTGCTTACGATGTGAACGGAGTTGTCGTCGGAGCATTTCGACCTAGGAAATGGCTACCGGCAACCAAAGAGAATTTTCCATTTCTACAAAACGACCTGCCGGATCGTATCGGATTTGAGGGCGACCGTGCCACCGATGTTGAAGCAGCCTATCTCAAGAAAAAATCCATCCCCCGCAAGAAAGGTTCGATGACACCTTTCCGCTATCTGACGCCCTGATGTTGGGAGCGGTGCACAAATGTTGTCTAGGGTCAAATTTTCCTACTGCTGCGAATAGCAATGGAGAGCAATTTGGAACTCCGCCGTGAAATCATCGAACTGTTCAGGCGCCACTGCGAGAGCATGAAGGATCGCTTGATCGTACAGAAGCATGAGGCCGAAGAATTCGCCGCCGATCCTGATTGGCCCTGGAGCGGCCTAGTACTGTCGTTTGCCACGCTGGGCGGGTCGGCCAATTGGGACAGCCGGATCAAGAAGCGAAGGGGCGAATTCTCCTGGGCATCGGTGTCGTCATTGAACAACGCAGCCAGAGGAGCGCTATTCCACGAGCTGCCAAATGCCCGCTTTCGGACTAAGGTAGAGCGGTACATCGAGTCAGCCTTTCAACGAATTAGGGCCAAGGGTGGCCCCGCAGCCGTACGTGCGGAATACAACGCGCTAAGCTCCAGTGAACAGCGCATTGCATATTTCATGTTGTTCGATGGCATCGGAGAAAAATACGGGCGTAACATCCCCATGGACATTTATGATCCGCTCGTGCGTAGCAGCTTCGCGCTCGACCACCGGCTCAAGAGCATCCTAGCGCAACTCACCGGAAAGTCGTCGATGAGTTACCGCCAGGGCGAAGACTTCCTACAAGCCGTCGCGCACGATCTGGAGATCGACGGGTGGACCTTTGATCGTGTGCTCTATGCCCGCTACAAACAGATCATGTCAGATCTGGAGGCGTTACGAGCTGGCGCGACGCCTCCTCCCTGAGAATTAGGCACAAAGCAGCCTGCCGCTCTGAGCGGCCGCCAGACCTTGCACGAAACATCTATCTCCGGTTCGATCCGAACCCCAGTTCCGAATGGAGGAATTCTTCAATGGGTGGTCATCCCATGCCCTGCCGGTGCACAAAACGGACTCATTGTTGCCAAAACCTCCACCATTCCCGATTCTTATCGTCTTTTTTCGAAACCCCTGTGGTCGCTTGATGAGGTTGTACTGCGTTAGCGACATTAACGCGGGCAGTACCTGCTCCAGTGGCCGTCGATAGCTCTGCGACAACGGGTTTGTGGTCCGACCCGCAGTGCTCTCCAATCCATACTGACCGTAATTCCCAAGATGCAGGGGCGAAAACGTAGTCGATCATGTAATCGGGAGTACCGCTTCTCATTTTCGAACTCCACGTCGGCTGCTCCCCTTCTCCTAGACGGAGGTTGTTATAGCGATGCCACAGGCTCGAAATATTGTAATTGCTCCCCCAACTCGTCGCGATGCGATTGAACTCTTGCCCCCGACCTCGCGCAAAGCTCGCATTACAATTGAAATCCCCGGCAATCGCAAAAGGAAGCGCTCCCGCCGTCGAGGCAGCCCAATCGAAGATTGGAAACAAGCGGCGTACATATCTAAGAGAACTTTTATCGCCTAACACAGGCTTAATCCACGCAGCTATAAAGAGAAATCGACCAAAGGGTCCTTCGACAAACGCTGAAACGGTGCATTCGGGACTGTCTTCAACCACAGCCAAACCATGCGGTGAGAGAATAGCGACATTACCTCCTCTGCCGATTCCCGCGGTTCTAGAAACTGCGTTGTACTGGCCGTTGTGCGGCGCAGCCTCGCATTCCTGGAGCGACGCAACATCAAAGCCAATGCCAGAAAGATAACGAAGCTTGTCCGTGCCTCCGATGGGTCCATTGGTATTCCATGTGCACAACGTCAGGCTAGTCATGCCAATGAACTTCCCTCTCTTTTCGCGGCACAAACTCGCACCAAGTTGACTTTAAGTCAAGAAGCTGAAATGGTCCCGAGAGGGTAGGGGTTGGGGTGAAATGAACTTGTTGGCAATTGACTTTGAGACTGCCGACCATGGTCCAGACAGTGCATGCGCGGTTGGGCTCGTGAAGATCATAAACGGACGCATCATCTCAACTAGACACCATCTCATTAGACCGCCGAGGAGGACGTTCACGTTCAGCCATATCCACGGAATCTCGTGGGAGGACGTCCGCAGTGAACCAGATTTCGGAACGCTGTGGCCAGAAATAGAGGAACAATGCGAGGATGCGGAATATTTCCTCGCCCATAACGCCAGTTTTGATCGCAATGTTTTGCGCGCCTGCTGCGAGCGCTACGGCCTTCCCGTTCCAAAGATACCCTTCATATGCACTGTGCAAGTCGCCCGCAAAGGATGGTCGATATATCCTACCAAGTTATCGAGTGTCTGCGATTTTTTGGAGATTGATCTTAAGCATCACAATGCTGAGTCTGACGCACTGGCCTGCGCGCAGATTGCAATTTCTGCGCTGAGCACCGGATTCGCCATAGATACGTGTGTCCTCGGTTCTCGGACGAAATCAAGGCCATCGAAAAAATCAACGCCCGCACCTCCAGCGGTGGTCCCTGCCGCTATCGTCACATCTGAAGAGAGAACTTCTTTTCAGTCAAACGAAGTAAAGGATCAAAAACGGTCGCAGAGCCTACCCATGCTGGCGGTGGTTGGCATAGTGTTTCTGATTATTGCAATTTGGGTTTTGAGTAAATTGCACGGTTGACCTTCATTGACTGAGCTCAGTGTGCATCTGCTATTAAATGTCGAGCTGATTTCGGCTAACTCATTGTCTGAGATTGTATTTTTGACTCAAGGTGAATGTTCTATTGCCTGAGGGACATCGAACCAATGTCTTGCCGTGACCGGATTCTCAGAGAGGGGTTGTGAGTGAAGGATGTTCTCGACCACGCGGCGCTGAAAAGCAAACAGCGCGCGATTCGCGGTGGCTTTCCCGAAACCATGGGCTTGCGTGCGCATCGCGCCATCAGCTGGATCGGACGTGCCGAAGCATGCCGCGACGACGAGGATGCCCGCTTCATCTTCCTCTGGATCGCGTTTAATGCCGCCTATGCGGACGAGCGGGAATTCCAGTCGATTGCGCCCGGTGAACGCGCTGCATTCGTCGACTATTTCGGCAGGCTGGTGGCTTGCGACGAGGGTCGACGGATCTACAAGGCGCTGTGGCAGAGATTTTCGGGTCCGGTGCGAATGCTCATGGAAAATCGCTACGTCTTCAACCCTTTCTGGCAGCATCACAACGGGATTGATGGCTTCGAGGACTGGGAAGAGAAGTTCCGGGCCTCATCTCGGAGCTTTGCGCAGGCATTCCAGGGTGGCGACAGCGTCCGAGTCCTGAGCTTTGTCTTCGATCGCCTATACGTCCTGCGCAATCAACTGGTCCATGGTGGTTCAACCTGGAACAGCGGGGTCAACAGGGCGCAGGTGCGCGACGGAGCAGCGATCCTCGGCTTCCTGATGCCAGTCTTCTTGGATCTGATGATGAACAATCCGGAGGGCGACTGGGGGCGGCCGTTCTACCCTGTGATCGAATGATGCGCGCGACGCTCATAGCGCTGAGCGCAATGAGGAGGCTGCGGAGCGCGAGCGCCCCCCTATCGCCGTGACTGTTCGCCAGTCCATGCCGGTTAGCTTCACGCAACATGAACTTCGAATGGTTGACCCGACAAGGCGCTCGACTTCGCCAACGACCTGTTCAATGGCCTCGAGCCATCGGCCGCATGCAGCATGCCGACATAAATTCCGTCAAAATGCTCGTAGAGTGCTGGAAACCGTTCTCAGCCTAACATGCCGCAGGGATCGCCTCCTCAGTCAGCAGCAATCGGCGAAGGCGGACAAGCATATCGGCGCCTCTCGACACGTCAATGCTTGCAGTTTCCAGCACGGTGGCGTGCCCGGTAATTCGATGCCGGGCGTGGACGTCCTCTTGTGTCCCAAGGCCCGGGTGATGCGGATAAAGGAGCGTCAGCCGCGGTGCGCGATAGAGCTGGGCATAGGCCATCATCTGATAAACATCGGCCTGAGAGACGCCTTGTTTGGGATCATCGATCCGGGACGCGATCCGCTTCCATTTGGTGTCGATCACATGCACTACCGCGCCCGAACGACGGATCAGGATGTCAGGCCTGGTCTGAAACAGCCCGCGCCCGCCATCCTGGACGGAGAGGCAGAACAGACGCCCGCCCTGCAACGAAACGGTATAGCCAGTCCCCGCTAGCGCACGCGCGATCAGTCGCCCGACGTATTCCTCGAACAAGGCGTTCATCTCGAAGAGCATCGCGGTGCCCTGACCGGGTCCGCCCGTTGTCGTCTGGTAGCGACTTTGCAAGAACAGTCCGGCCATGGCGAACAGATCTTGCCATCGACGATTGGTGCGGTCGATCACGACCTCGTCCCATTGCAGCGCCGACACCGGCACTTCCGCGATATCCGCATAGACAAAGGACAGCTCGCGCAACGTATGCTGGTTCGCGGAGCGGCGTGACATCCGGGACAGGTGGGAAATCGCAGCCTTCATGATCCGATTGAGCATGATGTCCTCGGACAAGAGATCAAACCGACAGGCCAGCCGGGACGGGTTAATCATATGGCGGGTGAACTGACGGGTGATGTCGAGCTTCCCGCGTAACGTTGGCAAATCTTCTTCCTGTCCGACATAGCGCCGCGGCATACCTTTGCGCAGGGCCTCGGTCAGCTTCTCGCAAAAGATGCGGATCAGGATCTCCAGCAGCGTTTCCCTCTGCCAGGCAAGATCGGTCATGCCGCCCAGATCGATCCTGAGGTCGAGCGCGACGGCCAGCATATGGATTAGGCGCTTACGGATTGCCGCATTCTGATGATCGAGCGTTTCGCCCGGCGCTACGTCGATCTTGGGCAGGATTTCCAGACTGCACTCAGGGCTAGCGAGAATTCCCACCACGCCACGCGCACGTAAAGCGTGCCGGCCATGTTCGAGCACGCCGCTTCCACCCGGCCCGGCAAAAGCCGAGCGAGCGGCCAGGCTTGCCAGGCTGTCCGCGTGGCGCTGCGGGATCTGACCCTCGCCATCACCATAGGCGAGTTTGTCCCATTCACGAACCGTGTAGGCCGTCATCAGACTGCAAATTCTGAGAAGTCGAAGTTGCTCTTCACGCTCCAACGCAGCTTGTCGCTTCCCAGGTCATCGCCGGCAAAGCCCGCCGGGGCGGATAGTCTTTTGGCTTCGAGGAAGTGGGAACCGGACATGCCGTCAGTGTCGCCAAGCACGGCGGCGACCTTCGACCAGTCTTCGTAGAAGTATTCGGCCAGAAGCGGGATAACCTTGTGGCGCATGACCTCCTCGACATCAGAGCGGCTGCGGCATCCGGTGAAATAGGCGTGCCCGATCTGGTGTTCGCGATCGAAAAGATACTCGATCCGCTCATTGATAGTGCCCATGAGGTTGCACAGGTCGATTCCATCTAGATTGCCGGCATCAAGCTGTCTTGCAGCGAGTGCACGACGAAGCTCCTCAACGTCTGGCATCAGTTCTCGGAAGGTAAAACGCCGACGCAGCGCGGTGTCGAGTAAGGCGATCGAACGGTCAGCGGTGTTCATGGTACCAATGATATGAAGGTTCGACGGGACGCCGAAGCTCATCCCGGAATAAGGAAGCTTGACCCTCACCTCGTTTTCGCACCCCAGGCGCTTATCCACTTCGAGCAAGGTGATCAATTCGCCGAACACCCGGGAAATATTGGCACGGTTGATCTCGTCGATGATCAGCACATGCGGCCGCGCACCCGCGACGAGACGCTCGGGATTCGACCCGATGACTACAGCCTCAAGGGCATCCCAATCGATCGCGTCCGGATCCAGTCGATATGCCGACTGACGTCGAAAAGTTCGCGGATAGAACGCCTGCCGCTCTACCCCATTGTCGTCGCGCCAAATCCATTCGACGCTCCGCCGATGCGGATGGAGGCCAGCTTCGGGATCGAAACGGTATTCGCCGGTCACTTGCCCGAAAGCACGGTAACTGTCTCTTCCGTCCGAAATGACCACATAATCCCCAACCTGCAACCCGGATCTGAAAATATACGTGCTTTCGATATTGGGGTCCTTTCCGGAGGCCTGGGGGTCTTTCTTCTCGTTCCACTCCTTCCTAACCTCTTCGAAATCGTCGAATCGCTCGTCGGACCAATCGATGTCACCACCCCAGCCCAGATGGATCAACGACCTATCAAGGGTTTCACGAATTCGGTCCTCTTGGCTACCACGCCGCCCGAGAGCGATCTTAAAGATCGGCTTCGAACGATCCAGCCTTCGCGTCGGCGTGTCACCAGTGTCCAAGCGTGCTTTTTCACTTATCAGTTTGAATACGCCGGCATGAGGCTTGAGGCTGAAGCCGCCGGACGCGGTGGTTTCCTGCTCCTGATCGCCTTCCAGTTCGGTCTTCGTCGTTGGCCGGAGTCCTTCAACAAAATCTTCATAGGAGAAGGACTGATGGAAGGTAACGAACTCGATTCGCCCTTCTGACGTGAGACGACGATACTCGGCCATCAGGGCGTCTCTATCATGACGCAAAGATGCCGCTGCGGCGTTCCCAAGGCAGAGGCGCACGGCCTCCCACGCCGTGAGGTAGGTCTTGCCCGTTCCGGGCGGGCCATAAAGGATCAGGTTGGTGGTGGCTGGTTTCGCTGCCTTGGCTTCGGACGTCATGGATGCTTGCCCTTCCTGCGTGGCGAGCTGATAGGTGAAAACCGTGGAACTACTTGGATTGGGTATCGTGTGTGTCGGCGCGGGAACGTCGGCGCATTGTTGGAATTTCTCGCTGCCGAGTGCGCTGCAGATCGCCGGAAAAGCATTTTGGAGCCCCATGTCGCGGCTCAGATCGCCTGCACGGATCGAGACCTCCGCCGCGCCTTGGTCGCGGGCCGGCTCGACATAATAGTTGCGAGCGCACAGCCGGATGCGATCGGCGTTGTTGATCAGATGCTCGTCGCGCTCGGGTGGTGCAACGGGCACATCATCGCCATCGACGATGATATAGCCCGCATTGTGCAGCAGGGCCGCGGCATCGTCCTTTTGCCCCCAGCCTCCGTTCAGCTTTGTTTTGCTGCGCAGGAAGCCAGCGATCGGTTTGGATGGATAGACACGACTGGGCCGTTCCCGCGTCGAGCGGACCCAGTAATCCCGCGGATCACCGAACGCGTCGAAGACGGTGCTGTGTTCGCCGGATTGTCGGTAGCGATCATAGGCGTCGATTGCGGCTTCGAACGCTTCGCGGGTAAAAGATGCGGCGCCTTCCTCTTTATAGCTATGAGCGACCCAAAGTGCGCCTTGCAGGTCGATCATGTCGCGAGGCGCAAGGCCTTTGGCTTCGAAAGCGCGGTTGACCGCTCTCATGAAGCGCAGCTCGTCGCGATAAGTGTCCGCCATCGACGCATGATCGGGAAACTTGGTACCCAATGCTTCCTGCCAGAGATCGTGACGTACGGAGTGGCGGATGTAGATGCCGTCGCTCGGGGCCAGATGCAGGAACAGAAACTCTGCGATCTGACGTGCCGGATCCGGCTTGCCCTTTGGAACCGCCTCGACCCAGGCGGCGACAAAGGCCGCCAAGGCACCAGGATGGCCGACCGGTGAGCCCAGCGCAGCGGTCACAAGCGCCCGTAAGGCGGGCCAGAGGCGGTCGCGATCAGCACCTCCTTTGGCCGACATCGGCCAATAGGCACGCCATTGCAGAAGATTGCTTTTGGTAAGTGCCGTATGGACGGCATCCGCGAGGTCCTGATCGGTCCCAGCTTGATCGATCGCCATCTTGAGTTCGCGCCCTACTTCGAGCTTGTAGGTTCGCTCCTTCTCATCGAAGTCGGGATCAGGCCGATCGAACCGGTCAAGCGCCGGAAAGAAGTGGCGTAGGCGGTCGATCCAGCGGGCGACCGCGGCCGGATTGAGGGCCAGCGTAGAATCGGATTGCGACAGGACTTCTATCAGCCGGCGCAATTGGTCGGCGTCGTCCATACGCACGACAAGACAATCGGACTCGCCGAAGGACCAACTGCGACTGAGGGCCGTATGTCGGCCGCCATCCTTCATTCCCTTCTGATAGGTGCGTACTTCACTGGCAAATCCGTTACCCGCAAGAAGTTCCTGCCACTTTGTGTCCAGGAAGACGTTTCGCGCGGGATATTCGATTTCCCAGAGCAGCCGATCTCCTCCGGCAAATTTAAGGGCGGCCATCTTCTTGGTGACACGCTCGCCAGGCCGAAGATCCGAACTGCGGATCACATCAAACAACGCGCGCCGTAACGGCGTGGCACGCTCCCGTTCATTTTCCTCGAGGCGAGCCTTGAACTCCTCCCACATTCAGGCCGCTCCAAATTCCGGTAATGCGCAGAGCGAGTTGACGAGGTGCATCTGTTCTACCGTTTCGCACTTGGCTTCTCGCAGTCGCGGCGACCCGAACACAAGTGCGAGACCCTTGGCGCGCGAGACCGCAACGTTGATGCGGTTGAGCGAGAACAGGAAATCCATCCCGCGGGGTGTCTCCTCGACCGACGACGCGGTCATGGAGACCAGACAGATCGGCGCTTCCTGTCCCTGGAACTTGTCCACCGTCCCAACACGGATTTCGTCAGACAGTGCATTCTGCAAGGCATTGACCTGCGCGTTGTAGGGCGCGACGACAATGATGTCCGAGGGACGAATGGCCCTTGATACGCCGTCCTTGCCAGTCCAGGTGCCGGTTAGAAGATTCCGGATCGTCGACTGGATCGCCGTGACTTCCTCGGCCGAAATCTGGGCATTACCCTGATGGACGACGGGCACCCAAAAAGCGCCAACTTCGGGGCTGGACGTTCCCCGCACGCGCTGACGGGCAGTATCGGGATGACTGTCAAGCCGGCCCTCATAGATCTGCGTGGATATGAAGGCGCAGACCTTCGGATGCATCCTGCGCGATACTGGCAAGAATATTCCCCGATCAGGGGGGATGGTCGCGTGATCCCCCAGCATCCATTCGAGGCAGGACAAGTTCGCCGGATCAGGATGCGCGCCCTGAATGACTTGCGGCAGTTGTCGCGGATCGCCGACCAGCACGAGGTTGCTCGCACACCGCGCCATGGCCACCATATTGGGAAGTCCCACTTGTCCGGCTTCATCCACGAACAGCCAGTCGTAGGCCTGCTCCTGTTCGGGTCGCGCGAAGAAAAATGCCGTTCCACCGACGACGTTCGCGCGCGCCAAAGCGGGATCGTCGTTGGAAGTGGCGCGGGCAACGCCGGTAAAATTCTCCGGATATCCATCATCGGCGCTGCTGACTTTATGCGCGATATGAAGATCCGGGATGACGGCAGCATCCGACTGCGCCTCGAGGCAGCCCATCAGAACGTTGCGGATGGCCTCGTGACTGTTGGATGCGACGCCGACGCGATAGCCTTTGCGCACCAACGCCAGAATCGTGTGTGCAGTGACATAGGTCTTGCCGGTCCCCGGCGGCCCCTGGATTGGCAGGACAGTGCAATCCATCGCGGCGACCGCTTCAATCGTACCCGTTAGTGGATCGGCGCCGTTGAGCAGATCGTTTCGCACGCCAGTGGTGAGGCGGGGCGCCGTGCGCGTGAGGAGGTCGTCGGCCGCACGCAGGCGCCGCTCGCCACATTGATCATCGATCACGTCCCGCAAGGCCGAGGCAATGACATCCGTATTCAGGGGCCAGTCCGGATGCAGGGTCAGGCGGTCGGTCAGGAGATGCGCCTTGGCGGGTCCGGCCTTGACCGTGATTGTGCGATCCGCGCGATCGAGTGCCTCGATGCTCACGCTTGCCGGCGGCCCGTCTACGACAGGAACCGTCGCGCTACGACCCGCGCGTAGCTTCGTCTCTTGTTGCGGGAAACGATAGGTCCGCATCATGGAGCGCTTGATGGGCATCGCCGGCCCGATCGCTTCGAGGCCGGCAAGTGCATCGAGGTCATCGACCAGGTCGTCCTCATCCTTGCCGACGCTGTCGAAGACGGCCCATTGCGCGGGCTTGGCCTCGCGTTTGTGGAACAGACCAAGGTTGAACAGCATGTCTTGCCGGTCCTGCGGGAGTCCCGATCCCATCAGCTGCGCGCGCAGGGCCTGGGTGTCGGCATCCTCCTCGACCTCCTTGGCGCTTGCGTCCGAGACGAGTACCGGCCAGGGCGCGGCGGGCCGTATGCTCACCAGCCAGTCGCGCAGCTCCTGGCTCGAAATGCAGTCGATCCGGTTATAGTCCTCGATTTCGTTGAGAACCTGCTGCTCGCCCGTCTCACGCCATTGCTCATACGCGACTACCGATCCGCCCGCCGTTTTCACCTCGCCATCGCGCTTGCGGCCATAGAAGGCTTCCATGGATTTGATGGAGTAGTTGGCTTCCGAGCCGATGAGCGCGCCCCGGACTACAGCGAACAAATCGACAAAGCGCCGTTCACGAAGAAGGCGGTCGAGGAAGGCTTCTCCGACCCCGTATTTCGCAGTAAGCCGCCGCAGCGCGGTGATCTCATAGGACGCATAGTGATAGATGCGGGCTTCGGGATAGGTCGCGAGCCTTTCCCGGAAAAACTCCAGGAGTTCGGAGAGTGACTGTGCTTCGGCAGCATGGTCATGCGCCCAGAAGGCCCTGAACGCCCCCTCGCGCCAGACGCCGTGCAGATATTCCAGCCCACCCTCATAATGCGGATCGCCTTCGATATCGTAGAAGATGTCGCCGGGTTTTGGCGCTGGCAGGAGGTCGAACCCTTTGCCGGGCTCAGGCTGGCGCAACTCAAATGATGGCGCACCGGTCTTCCGGGCTTGTTGAAGGCGGGCCTGCGTCACCAGCCGCGCCCTGGTGTTCTCGGCCATGCCGCGGATCGGGTGAGTGAGTCCGGCAAGGCCTTCCATCGTCCGGATGCCAGCATTTTCCAGCTTCTTGACCTGGACGCGGCTGATATTGGCAACGTTGAATAGGCTGTCTTCAGCCTGCCAGACGCTGTCGCAATGGTCTCCCCATCGGCAAAGCGCGCAATCGGCGCAGGGTACAGGGCGGGTTGGTCCTGGGCTTTCCAGGAAGTTCTCAAGTCGACTGCGCGCCATGCGGGCGTAGGCCTGATAATCGGCGAGCCGCAGGCGCGCCCGAGTCCCATTTCCGAGTTCTACATGGGCGAATTCGGGTGCGGTCTCCTGGATCTGGGTCAAAAGGTCCGAATAGAGCACCAGTTGCAGCACATGTTTGGGATGGGGCCGCCGCTTGAGCTTGGTGTCGGTTACTTCATAGCTAAAAGCTCCAAGCCGCGACGGACGCTCCACGCGTTCCAGAAAGTCCGACCAACCGCCCCAGTTATCGGCGAGGAATGCGCCCTGGAACACGATCTGGGGACCCCTGGCGAGTGCAGTGCGGGTCGCCTGCGCGTTTTCGGCAAGGACGGATCGCTCAATCTCGACGACGGAGACGCCTGATGCTTTCAGCTTTGCCAGATGCGAAGCCTCATGGGCGTCGCCTTGTTTTTGCAGCAAGGCCGCATCATCGCTGTCCTGCCGTGGGACGGGGCCCTGGCCGCGCATATGCGCCAGGTCCAACATCGTTGCATGCATGCAGCCCATGAAACGCATCAAATCCGATGCAGACAACAGGATTTGGCCGTCGATATTGCGCACCGTTCCCTCTTCGACTCGAGCGCAATTGGCAAGACTTGCTCTCGGCAGTCCGCATGATCAGCAATAGCGTGCGTGGGTGTCAATATATGACATGCTTTGCTTGTAATTGCGCACCATGTCGTTCTCGAATGCTCAGATACTCATCCGGCTCGCTCCATTGGCAGTCCCCGACGCACCGGAATCAGCCTCTACGGGACTCGTGAGCAGTTCGGTCTCACATCGCACAGCCCGCGACGGAAGTACTGGAGGTGGGTCAACTCGGCCGAGAACACGGCCTAGACCATCGTCTCGCCATTGACGACACTGTAGGTGTTGTCCGCCGCTTTCGACGACGTGCCCACGAACTCATTGGCCTGAGCGATCAGCCAGTCGTCTGTGCAAGCGGTCACATAGCGCGCGCCACGTGGAAAAGTCTCATGGATTTTGTAATCTTTGAGCAACTTGTGCATGCGCCTGGCTAATCAAGCGGACATCCTCACACGCATGCGAAAGTCTATAGCATCTGAACTGTTCAACGTTGGTCATCATCCACGAGCCTGCGAATATCGAAGCTCATGTCTCCGACCGCCGCTGGTGGAAAGTGCGGGCAGGAAACGGCCGACATGCGCCGAAATCGGTCGGACTCGGAAACGACGCCGGCATTACCGTCGTAGGAGAGGTAGGCGCCCGCTCTGGACCGGCGGCTCCACGGCGCAACCAGCTGCACGACCAGCCCAACGGCCAAAGAAGCAAGTACGCCGTTCGACCACACGACCTGCGGACGACCGCCAGCGGCACCATATTTGCGGGCTTCGTCAGCCAATCCCTCATCGGTGACAATGCCGAGGCACCGCAGGCACGGGCTGCCCGCCTGGGAAAGAACAACCTGTCCAGCGACTAGGTGACCGTGTCCGGCCCCCAGTTCATGCACGTCCATGCCTTGGTCGATGTAAGGTATAAGGAAACGGCGGCAGAAGGCATCGAGCTCATCTTTGCCCCGTACATTGTCAAGGCCCCCCACGATGACGTCGCAGCGTTTGAGCGCGTCACCAGCCAACTGCCATTGCTTGCGGTGGATCTCGACGCGGGCCTTGGGATTGATGGCCTTGATCATACGCTTCATGATCTCGACCTTAACAGTCCTCTTAAGCACGTACCACCACGTGCCTCCGATGAGCCTGTTGAGATTGGTGAGCGAAATCCGGTCACCGTCTGCCAGTACGAAGTTGCCAATGCCGACATGCGCCAGTTGCTGGGCGACATGCGAGTTGCCGCCGCCAACGCCCACCAGGCCGACGGTCGTCGCGGCCAACCGCCGTTCACTGTTCGGGCCTAGAAAGCTCTGTCGATCAAGCCAGCTCATATTGTGCACTCCATTGCTCGGTGATCGGAAAATCGACCCGGATTAACCGATCGATCGGAACGTGACGCTTTCGTGGATCGAGCCAAAGGATGCCCGTTGCAGCGTCGTTGCTCAGCACCAGCAGCCCATGCGGCATCTTCGGGCAGGACTGGAAAAAGCCGGGGACGAACGTGTTGCCACTCTCGAGGTCTATCCCGCTAAAGCGGGGAAGCCCCCGGCCGCCATGGGTATGGACATGCAGGAGTGTCGACGCCGGCCGATAGGCCGCCTGCACGGCTTTACGGATGGCGCTAGAGCCGATCTGCGCACCGACATTGGGGGCGACTTCGTAGTCTTCGTCGGCGACGGGCATGTATCCACGAACCAGCAGCATCAGACCATCAGGCGTCGCAACCGCGCCGGTCATAAGGAAGCCAACGCGCTCATGGGCGAAGAAGTGCGGCCTTTCTAGGTCGCGCCGGACCTGGTCGAGCAGTGACCCGGTGATTTTAAGCGCCACCTTCATTTGAGCTGCCCTAGATGGTTCGCCAGGATCTCCGTCCAGGACAGCGACGCGGGGACATTATTGAAGGACATGGCGTGCCACCCCCGGCCCATGATCTGGTGCACGGTCCAATTCTGCCCGCGGTTCGGAAATGGCTTAGACAGGAAGAGTCGCGTCGTGTAGCCAGAATGGGCTCGCGGGCACAGCAAGCCGTCCACAGTCACAGTGCCCGCGTTATGCTGGACTTTCATGCCAGGCAGAAAGACGAGAGGTTGACCCGCCTCGTCCCAGAGCTCTGCAAGGCGGTTGATCCGCCGCAAGGCGGCGAATTCGTGCTGCGTCGTCATGACGACTGGCCCACCGGCGGATGGGAGGCGAACTCCATGCCATCCTTGACCTTAAGGCGCTCGCCCGGCGCCATCTCCCGGAAAACGCCGTCCTGTCCGATGATGTCCAGCTTGTAGCCGCCGGGAACGCCGAACTCGGCCATCAGTTCCTCGGTGGTATAGATCCTGCGCTCAAGTTCGAACTCAATGTCGCCGCCATAGATCACCGTCACCGTCTTCTTGCGCTTGCTCAACTTGAAGCGCTCTACCTCGTGGCCGCCGATGCCAACCTCATCGTCGTCGTCGAAGACCTGGTCGTTCCCAGGGCGCTCCAGGATCAATGCCTGGTCGTCGCTCGCGCCGAAGAGGAACTTAATCTGCCAAGCGATCAGCTTCTTACGCGGCCATTCCATCGCCAAGCCCTCTACGAAGAAGCGGTGCATGTTACCGCCTTCGACGACGAAGAAGCGACTGACCTTGTTCTTCTCGAGCTCAGAGGTCTCGGTGGGGCGCAGGGTTTCCAGTTCGCCGGTCTTGAGATGCCGCATTACCACATAGTCTTCGACCGGGCGCTTGTTGGCGGCCAGAGCTACTTGGGCGCCAGTGATCTTGGCGTCATCGAACGCGACTGCAGCAAAATTGAAGTTCTTGTCGCCGATTTCGGCTTCGAACGCAGCGTGGGGCTGGGCGGCTTCGGCACTCTTAAGGACAGTTTCCATAGCATTTTCTCCATTTCTGGGCGCACGGACGGGCACCCCAGGTCTTGACCAAATCCCGGAAGGGACGGATAATCATGATTCAGTCCGTTCTAAGACTGTACCTAATCGGACTTAAATTAAAAATCAAGTCCGATTTAAGACAACTGAGGAGACCGATGGAAACCAGCAACGGAACACGGACTATTCACCAGCCCCACGGGGCACACCCAACACCCCTCGATTTCTTCTTCAAACTCTCGGAAATCTGGGGCCTCAGCACTGATCAGCAGATCAAGTTGTTGGGGTCCCCGGCTCGCTCCACGTACTTTCGCTGGCGCAAGGATGGTGGCGACGTATCGGCGGATACGCTGGAGCGAATCTCACACCTAGGCTCTATTTATAAGGCGCTTGCCATTCTACTTGATTCGCCAGAGGCCGCCGTGCGGTGGGTACGGCGACCAAACCGATACTTCGAGGGAGCGTCCGCCCTGGACATAATGCTCAATGGTAATTTGAGCGACATCATAAGGGTAAGACAATATGTCGATGCCCAACGCGGAGGATAAGTTTGAGATATCCGCAGATCGCAGTTGACGGTCTCTACCGCCGACTGATCCCCTCGAAATACCCGACGATCGATATCTACGAGAAATTCGGCTCTCGTGAGATGCAGGCACTTGCTGCTGACCTCGAGGCGATTGCTAATCCCAGGCTCGTTGCCAAATCTCGCATCACGGGGGGGGACATATCGGTCGACTGCAGTTCTCCGAGGTTGCAGAATTGGAACCATGCGCCGTTCTCTTATCCTATGCCAGAAGGAACTCATTTCCTGCCACCGCCTTATTCGGTCATGGAGCTAGCGTCCAGCGAGCAAGGCGCCCTGGCCAGGGCTATCCTTCGACGCGAGGAATTTCTTTCGCGAACCGAGGAACCTACTTGCGGCGTGGATATGAGGATGATTGTCAATAAGGTCGTCGGGACCTTTGTCGACCTGCGCGTATTGGTGCCCGAAACTCCTCAGACGACTAGGTGGGAACTAGGACAAAGTTTATATGAGGATGGCGTTGACGGGATTGTTTTCAAGATGGCTGAGCTGCCTGGCTACGAATTCATCTGCATTTTCAACGGTGATGTCCTTATCGAGCGTGGCGTGCAAGGCGCCCACTATAGGTTCCGCTGGGACGGACAACGGATTAGTCGAATCTATGATTTTGGGGCTGATCGCGACATCGATCGTGGCAAGATCATAGGTGAGTCGATGGTCACCGCCTCGAGCCTTTCAAGCTAATTGGCCGCAAAGTTGGATAGAATGGTGCGGCATACGTTGGTTATTGAGGGTTCTCTCGCGCATCGAATGCAACGTGCAGCGGCGGCTAGCGCTGGTGCGACCGGTCGTGAAGTGCTGACGCTGCCGCAACTGGCGGCGCGGCTAGCCGGTGGCTTCATGGGGGTCGCCACACCGGACGTCGTGTTTCCAGCAATTGGCCATGCCCTTTCTCGCGGAGGCTTCGTCGACCTTCACCTCGTGGCGCAGCTGCCAGGTACCCCTCGTGCGGTGCTCGAGAGTCTTACCAAGCTCTGGAATGCTGATCTAGAATTGCGAGAGTTAGCCGTAGGCAATCGGCGCCTGACGGACCTTGCTCTCATCGAGGCTCGGGTTCGCGAAGCTTTGCCAGCGGCGTGGCTACTGCCGCGAGATCTTAGAGACGTCGCCATTTCCAGAGTGACTCACGCTCCTAAGATATTTGGACAGATCATTCTTGAGAGCATTACCGATATCGAACCAGTGTGGCGGCCGCTCATCGTAGCACTGAGTGGAGTTCTCCCGGTCGAGTGGCGGTCTGTCGGTGTTCTCGATCGGACATGGTTTGTCGGCCGTATCACCGCAATCGAAACACGTGCGCCGAAAATTGATCTGGCTCATTCCTGTGCCGCCCCCCGTAGCGAGGTCATCGAAGCCCTTCGGTGGGCCCGAGAGCGTCTCAGTTCCGGTGAGGTGTCGGCGGCAGAGGTTGCGGTCTGTTCCACCACACCGCACCTCTACGACGAATACATGCTGGCGCTACGCCAGGACAGCGGTTTGCCTATTCATTTCGCTCACGGTGTACCGGCACTATCATCACGAGAAGGACAGCGCTGCGCTGCGCTCGCCGAAATCCTGACGCGTGGACTCAATCAGCGCCGAGTAAGGCGCTTAATGTACGGTCTTCCTGACACACCAGCAACCACGCTCGTGCCGGCAAATTGGTCACTCGGCCTTCGTGCGGAAGCAGGTCTGTTCACCGTCGAACAGTGGGAAGTGGCCCTGCGTGAGGCCCGAAACGCTCGCGAAGGTGACGATACGGCGGAGCGAACCTTCCTGCCGATTCTACGCATGCTAGCGAGCGGTCCTGCCAATGCCACACAAGTCGGTGACCTACTGCTTTCCGCAAGAGCCCTCTCGATATGGAAGCAGGCGCTCCGCATGGCGCCAAGTGTCGCTATCTCTCTATCTCTTTCGCATCTTCGCGTTCCAGATGATACGGATCCGGCCAACTCAATTGCATGGTGTTCGGCGGATCAATTGTCTGCCAGCCCACGTCCTATCGTACGACTTCTTGGTCTAAACATCAGATCTTGGCCGCGGAGTGATCGGGACGACACGCTGATACCTAATCATGTCCTATCGCGACGCAGATTGCAGCCGCGATCACTCACCGATAGGGACCGCACCAGCTTCGCCACGATTACCGGCCGCGCCCGTCACGTGGCGCTTTCCCTCAGCCGGCGAAGCGCCCGAGGAGGTTTGCAGGCCGCAAGCCCACTTTGGCCCGAGCCCCTGGAGATCGAACTGCTAAAACACCGCGTGCCAGTGCACGCCTTGAGTGAGAACGACCGGTTACTGGCCCGTCCTATGGAAGCAAAGGACGACATCCGGGTGGTGCACAGTCTCGCCTGCTGGAAGGCGTGGGCTTCCCCGCAGTTGACAGAATACGATGGCCTAATCGCTAACGATCATCGGATCGTTCGAAAAGCGGCGGAAAGAGTGCACTCTGCAACTTCTCTTCGCCTTTTGCTCAGGGATGCGCAGGCATTTGTTTGGGCTTACGCAATGGAATGGTGGGCTAGCAAACTCGAACCGCGTCCCCTCGAACTGGACGCAACGGACTTTGGTGATCTAGTCCATGAGGTCCTCGCCGAAGGTATCCGATTAATGGATGCGTATGGCGGCGTGCAACGCGCCTCGTCGGCCGAAAGGGAAGACGCGCTAACGGCCTCGGCGGCAAAAATAGCTTCGGCCTGGCCATCACTTCGGGCGGTGCCGCCTGCAGTGATTTGGAAGAGCACTATGGCGACGGCGCAGGCGTTGGCGAGCGGTGCACTGGAGGTTGACGCGACCCTGCCGCATAGCGTTCAGAGCTGGACCGAGCTCCCCTTCGGCAAGCTCCCTACGCTAGCTGAGGCGCCATGGAAGGGTGAGGATCCGGTCATTCTTCCCGGCACCGGAATTCGGGTACATGGTCGCATCGACCGACTGGACCTTGCCAACAATCGCATCGCAACGCGAATCACTGACTACAAAACCTCGTCCGAGCCTGAAGACGTGTTCAGACTAGTAATCGGAGGTGGTCGGGAATTGCAGCGGGTGCTCTATGCCACTGCTGCCAAGCAGCTACTGCCGGATGTTCAACGGGTAACGGCCCGGCTCGTCTACCTCCGAGATGATGCTCGCGAACACCCACTGACTGGCGAAGAGCTGGACCGCGCGATCAGTGCACTTTCGAAATTCGCACAACTCGCCATAGACGGCCTCATTGAGGGCAAAGCCCTTCCGGGGCCTGATGCCCAAGACAAGTTTTCAAGGTTTCGCCTCGCTCTACCAGCCGACCGTGACCGGTACTTTATGACCAAACGCGAAGCACTGAAGGCTGCGCAAGGAAAACTCAACCAGTACTGGAACGGCGATTGAAGCTGGTCGACGAGCACCTTCGCATAGCCTGTCTGACGGATTTCGACTCCTTAGTATGCGTCGAAGCTTCGGCCGGGACTGGCAAGACATCCTTACTGGCTGGCCGAGTCGCCATGCTGCTTGCCGCTGGCTGCCAGCCTGGCGAAATCGCCGCCATCACCTTCACCGAGGCGGCCGCCAGCGAGTTGGCGAAGCGGATTCACGCAGTTGTGCACGATTTGCTAAATAACAAGGTGCCGCCCGAGATGACGTGCGCGCTGCCGACTGGCCTTGATGAACGTCAGCACAAGGCTTTAACAGCCGCAGCGCAAAAACTAGACGAGCTTACGAGTACGACTATCCACAGTTTTTGTCAGTCGATCATCATCGATCATGGCGTTGCTGCCGGCCTCGACCCTGGGTCTAGGATCGCCGACGAAGGGGCGGCAGAGCTTATGTTCGAAGACGCTTTCTCGAGCTGGCTCGTCGGCGCTCTCTCGAGCAATGATCCCGTCGATGAGGCTGTTGTCACTTTCGTCCAGAACCCGCTCGAGAAACCGGTCGATACACTAAGAAAGCTAGCCAACCTCTGGAAGGATCACCGTTCGGCGCGGCCGGCGCAGGCCGATATAACATCACGCCCTGACGTTGATCTAATCAACGCTATCAGCGCGTTCGGTCGCTGGGTTGACAGGCATCCATACGATCTGCCTACTAACAGCTTGGTCGAACAATTTGAAGAACTCCGCAAGCACTACTTCGAAGCTTTGCAGGGTGTACCTGATTTTAGTCGCCTATGGCGCTTGTCGATGCCGCCAAGGATCTTCGCCATGCTGCAGAATTCTTTCGAGTTGAGGAGCTACAGTGCGGTAGAGACCTGGGCATCGACCCGCAGGAATGATCAGGAGATACTCAGGGCGGAAGCGGCCGCGCTCTACCAGGACATTGTCGACGCGTTTTCGGAGACTCTTGGGCATATTGCCGGGCTGATGGTGATGCGGTTGTCGCAGTCGCTTCGGAAGGTGCTCGAGAACTACGCGGAGGCCAAGCGGCAGGCAGCCATCATGGATTTTGATGACCTCCTGTTTCACGCTCGTGATCTGGTCATGACCGATGAAGATATCCGCAGGACTGTCGGGGAACGATACCGGCGCATCTTGGTGGACGAATTCCAGGACACCGATCTTGTCCAGACTGAGATTCTCTTTTCAATCTGTGCTCACGAAAAGACCACCGACTGGCGAACCTGCCACCTCAGGCCTGGCTCGCTCTTCATCGTCGGCGATCCCAAACAGGCGATTTATCGCTTCCGAAGGGCCGACATCGAGGCCTATCGCATGGCACGAGAGGTCATATTGGCGCAGCCCAATGGAATCCTCATTCCTATAACCGCCAATTTCCGATCGCAGCGACCGATCATCGACTACGTCAACGCCACCTTCGCCACTGTGTTTGACGGCAGTGCTCAACCTAGCCATGTGCCGCTCTCACCAACTCTAGACCAACCTTCGAATGGTGCACAGTGCGTTGCCAAGCTGACAATCAACGGTAGGGGACAGGGGCAACTCCGTCAGAACGAAGCGGAACGAGTCGCAAACCTCTGCCAGCGGCTCATTGGCAGATTTCTCGTTCGGCGCAAGGCCGGCGCGTTGGAGCCCGCTCGACCAAGCGATATTGCTCTCTTGGCACCAAGTTACACCGAGCTCTGGCGCTACGAGCTTGCACTCGAGGCGCTCCGCGTTCCCGTGACATCGCAAGCTAGCAAGGCTCTGATGCAGCGCCAAGAGACCCAGGATGTGCTGGCACTTCTTCGGACTTTGGCTGATCCCGACGACAAACTCGCTTTCGGCGCCCTAATGCGAGGCCCCCTAATCGGACTTTCGGACCAGACGTTGCTCGACATCACTGCCGAACTCGACGATGCAGGTTACAAATGGGGATTTAATATCCGGACGCCGCCAATCAACGTGAGCAACCCCTATGCTCGCTCAGTCCTTGAGGTCTTGCAGCACCTACAGCGTCGCGTAGCTAATATGCCACCCAGCCAATTGCTGGCGGAAGCTTTGGATGGATTGGGTGCGAGGCTGATCATCGCCGCTCGGCACAGAAGCCGTTATGCGCACGCCCTGGCCAACGTCGATGCGTTGGTGGAGATGGCCAAGCGTTACGCGACCGCGGGTCTGGATGCCTTCGTCCACGGCCTCCAGGACAAGTGGGAACGTTCTGAGCCGGTCCATGAAGGACGCGGCGACACGGCCGACGATTCGGTACAAATTATAACCATGCACAGTGCCAAGGGACTTGAATGGCCGGTGGTCGTGCCAATCGGAACCGCAACCAAGCTCCGTTCCCCTGGCCGCTTCGTGCACCGCCGAGACGACAACACCCTACATTGGCTCATAGGTGGGGTGACCGCGCCGGGCCTTCGGCTCGCGCGCCAAGAAGAAGAACGCCAGGATTACCTTGAGAAGGAGCGCATGTGGTACGTTGCCTCTACGCGGGCACGTGACCTCTTGATCGTTCCCGAGTTCATTGCCGGTGATCCGAAATCATGGTCGAAGGTCATCGATCGCACGCCGCATCCGCTCCCCGAGGTAGAATTCTCCTCACTAATCGCCGAGATTAAGCCGTCGATGGGATCTTTTGAAAACGCCCAGACTGCCGCGGTTTTCGCCGAACAGCAGCGGCTTGTCCAGGCAAGTTCACCTGTCATCAAGTGGTCACAGCCGAGCGTGCATGATTCAGACCGGACCGTAGCCGTTCTGGATACGCCGCAAGAGCTGGAAACGATCCCTCTATGGGTACTTCCGGCTGGCGCAGGACGCATTCGTGGTTCGGTTCTGCACAAACTCATCGAGGAGACGCTGACGGGTGAGCTCTCCATAGACCTCGATGAGATGACCGCCCGATCACGAGATTTGCTCGAACAGTTTCTCGTCAAGGAAACCAAGCCTGCAAATGACCTTCCAGATCCTGAGGAAATGGCAACGACGGTCTGGAACACATTTAAGATTTCTGATGTCGAAGCGCTGCTTCCTTTCATGACAGGCGAAGTGCCGGTGTGGCGGCGACAGGATACGGACTACCTCGCTGGCCGCGCGGATGCCCTCGTGCTAGTTGGCGATCTCATTGCCGGCGTCATTGACTGGAAATCTGACGTCGACCCAACCAGGGAGCAAACGGCACAGTATATTGGACAAGTAGAGAGCTACCTGCAGGCAACAGGTGCTATCGCAGGCGCCGTTGTATTCATGAGCGCTAGACGGATTGTTTGGGTTGGTAACCGCGATGAACTTTTACAGATGTGCGGGCTCAATTTCATTCGCGTCTAAGATAATCGTACCTTCATTCTCAAGATGTTGCGCACCTTCATTCCGGGCCTTCTTCCTTGGCTGCCAGTTGTTCCGCCTCCCAATCCTGATAAGTCCTGTCTGAACCCTTGAGCTTCCACTGAACAGTTCCCAGTTCTGAAGTACCAGAGATTATTGCGGCTGCCGAATTAGCGCTCTGAAATGCCGTATTGGCCGTGAAAACTCCCCGACCGCCGTCGAGCTTCACCACACCGCTTTTCAGCAATCTCGCCTGCAAGCTTTCAAAATAGCTATTCGGCAAAAGTTCCCCTGACTTCGCGATCGTTGATGAACCCTGCCGAACGATAAATTCACCATCGTGAATAAATGCAGTTGCCGCGGTTTCGCCTTGAGAATTCAAGAGTACAAACTGAGGGTCATGTGACGCCTGAACGGCAGGGCGAGTCATCTCCAAGAAAAAATCAACCCTCAGTGCGGGGAGAACCAACCACAGATTCTCAAGAAAGGTCTCCAAGGCATCTTCGTCAGATTTACTCAAGGTTGGGAGAGTCGGGGCCTGCCCATTGGCAAGCTTAACGCGCTTAACGCGCTTTGCTACCTCTATTAGGCGAGATTCGAGATACTGTACGGATGCCTTATTCAGTTGAGTACTTGCAGTGATAAAGACTGCGGACGACCACCACGTCCTCTGTTGATCATGGGTCTTAATCCGCGTCCTAATTTCGTCGGTCTCGCCGATGTATGCTGTTGCTTCTCCATCGATATCCCCCATCAGCACGTACACTCCAGGCGCGCCCGCCTCCTGAAGCGACAACGCCTCAGCCAACTGAGCACGAGGTACCCTCAGAATGCTCCCCGACCAGTTCATCAATTCCGCTTGGATAAGTCCTTCGGGAGTACCGTCGACGAAATGCAGAATTAGCTTCTCCCCTCTCCGTCGACCAGTCACTGGGCAGTCTCCACAATCGTCGCGTAACGGCCAAACGCCACCGGTACTCTTAGGCGCGGCAATCGCTTCAATTGATAGTACGAAGAAACGTCGATTACCATTGCAGGACGACCGATGTCCGGTTGATCAGGGAGCGTTAGCGTTTCAGTCGTTGCCATAGTCAGGTTCGTACTCCATCTCACGCTCCTGTTGATCCTCGTGAACATAATCCAGACCGGCCGCGTCGATCTCGTCGCTTCCCAAAAGCGTCAGTTCACAAGTAGGGCAGCGGAACTCTTCGCCGACAAATTCGCGGTCAACTATCTCCCAGATTGCTTGCTCGTCGCGTTCTTCGCTGACCTTTTCGCCCGTCTGCTCGCCCGTCATGAATGCGCGGCACTCGCAGGCAGGACATCTCTGCGTCCAAATCTCGTCATAGCTTCCCACAAACAGGCCTGTCTGATGCTGTGGCTCCCGTAGCTCAGCCTCTGTCCCGAGGCGATCCCGTTCCGCCTTCTTCAACGCCTCGAACTGTTCTTTGGCGGCCTCAACGCGAAGTTTTACTGCGGCATCGAGCGCCTTTTCCGCTTCATCGAGCAAATTGCGCGGAGCTTTCGAGTCTGCCGCACCTAGCCATTGCTCCAGCGAAGATCCCATCTGGTGAAGAATGGTGTCACAGGCATGCCAGTATCTCGCTTCCCATGCATCGAGGCGCATGGTCCGGAATGGGAGATCGGCTGAGTGAAGCTCTGCGTTGCGGCGTTCTGCGATGTCTTGGCAGAATTTTTGGATAGTCTTGTCAAACTTCGGAACAAGATGTGCAAGGCGTTCAAACAATGTCTTAGCGATGATTGTCTTCACATCGGTTGTAACATTGATGCCAGCGGCGACGAACAGTGACGGCCAGTGAGTCGGATCGACCACGAGGCTCGGGTGCGTGCGTGCTAGCGCGGCCTTGCCTAAGAGTTCGAGCGCAAGCGAAGCCCAGAGCTGATATTCGTCGAGATTGCCAGCGCCCTTTCTAGCCAGCGCGCGGCCAATGTAGACCTTTGACTTTGTATGAAGAGCGTCACCGTTGATCGCAATGAAAACGTCGTCAGGCATTAACAAGAATCCTAACTATGCGTCGGCCTGAGCCGACTTTCGAAGGGCCGCGCCCGTGCAACATACGCCAGTTGTCAATGATCAAGACGTCGCCACGGTGCCACTGGTGGACCTCCAGGACGCCGTTGACCAGCCGATGCTCGACCAGCCGCAAAGCTGCTTGTCCGCGATCATCAACCGCCTCGAGACAGCCAGGATCGTATCGCAGGAAAGTGTGATCGGCGGATAGGATTGTCGAGTAAAAGGAACGCCGGCCGGTTCGTACAAGGATTGGAGCAGTTTCGAGCAGGTCAAGCTCATCAGCTGTAAAGCCAAGGGTTCGCCAATCGAGCAACTTCGTCCCCGTGCTCGACGATCCGGGTTCAATGCATCCCAAAAGTAGGTAACGGCAGGGGCGCGGTCGATGACTGAGTTCGACGTGCAAAGGGAGGGCATTCAGCCCGTAGCGAGCGCTTAAGGATCGAGGATGGGCACTCGTGGCCGTTTGAGGACAAACAACTTCCTCAAGTGCACCGGTACGGCCGGCAGCCCGCGTACCGAAAAGTTGACCTAGTCGGCGGATTTCGTTGATGACGGTGTCGGCCCCCATCCCTTCAGCCACATGACAGACCCAGCCGCGCTTGCTCAGTGCGGTCAGGAGCGGCGAGGAACCGGTAACAACCGTGTCGAGCACAATCATCGTCCCTAAATATTGATGGAGACAAAGAAAAGCCACCGTACTCGTTCACGAACCGCGCCTTCGCTATCCTGAGGAATGCAGCGAGTCACCTCTACGGCTCGCCTTGTTTCAGCGCGCCCGTAGCAGGTTGGCCGACGTCTGGCCGACGGATGCGAGCAAGCCTTGGCTGCGATGGCCTTCCTCCAGATCTTCCTAGTTAGCCAATTTGCTATTATTAAATCACACCACTTGGCCATAGACCAGCCATTCAAACAGCTAAAGCGACAGGTGGAGAAGGCTACCCCCATAATCCGCCCGCCAGATCGGAGCCGCCGATGGCGGCTTTCGAACGTGGTGAAACAACCCTGACGCTGGCGAAGGCACTTGATATCCTGCGCATGGTCGGCTTGGTGGATGAGCCTGCAGAGGGAGACACGCAAGCTCGGTTCGTGCGCGGTGCATTCGAGCGTTGGTGCAATCTGGTTGCTCCGCTCCCCCAGAACTCGCCTGCGCAGGTTCCGAATGGCCGGTATCGGTTCGACTACTGGCTTGAGGGTGATCTTAAGACGCCGGAGCTGACCGCGCTCGAGCGCGCTCTGGAAAAGGCTGTGGTTGGGAAGACGGTCTGGCCGCCATTTCGGCTTCCGACACGCGAAGCCATTCAGCCGCGTGAAGTTGGCGGACTGATCGAATGTTGGCTTGCGCCGCAAGGCGAGGAAGTTGCGCGGGGTTTAACAATCCTGCGCATTGCGATTTCTGGCGCGCCACTCCCTCGGGACGCATGTTCCTGATCCGTGGCTATCAGAAGGACGACGCAGAAACGTTCGCCGCAGGAACGATCCTCGTTAAGGCGCTTCTCCTATGGCGGTGAGCGAGGTTTTGTTGCACGCGGAAAAGCTTGCATCGCTTCTCCGCATGACAGGTTTGGTGTGGCAGGACTTTCGCGTCGAGACGGAAGTGCAACGCTTGTTGAATAGCCCAATTAGCAAAGAACGCCGCCCACGCCAATAGTGGTGACCGCGAGACGTCTGGGATGGGACTAAAACCACAATCTACGGGCTCGGCCACGACAGCATGAAGAGGTCCATCGAGCGGAGAGCTACTTAATCTGGTACGCAAGACGGCGTTGCACAAACGCTGGCTTCGAACCCTCAAGTATCCTCACAATAGCATCATTAATACGCGGATTTTCGATAGCCCCAGATTCATAGCTAAACTTATAGCCAGCCGCTTTATCCAACATCACATAAAGTACCTGCTCGGCATCTGCCCCAACTGCCAAGTTAGGATTGTGCGTGACCAAAATCACTTGCCGTGTCTTCTTGGCCTCGCGGATGCAGTTTGCCAGCACAGTAAATATGCTATCGTTATCAAGATTGTCTTCCGGCTGATCGATAATCAGCGGCGTTTTCTCCATGTCGAGATGCAGATAGAAGACCAGGAGCAGCAATCCCTTTTCACCGGGAGATAGCTCGTTTAGATTTTTCCCGCCGAGACGAAGCTCGTATCGCGCGTCAAAATATTCAAATGAGAACAGCAGGTCATATAAACGCTTTACGTCCTTTACCTGCTTTGTGATGCCTGCCTCCGCGATATCTGCAACTATGCTTTTGGCAAAGGCTAGGATGCTCTCGATATTATTCCAGTTTACATCCGCCGTACGGGTATCAAGTTCAGCTTGACCCTGCGCAGTACCGCGGAATGGACCACTCGCCGACTGGTTCAAATGATCGAAGAAATCTTCGGCGAAGTCATGAGATGGTACGAAAGAGGCATCAATCGTAACCATGAACGCGTCAGAATTTATTGTCGTCAGCCGATCTTCGACGCTCGTTTTGAGGGCTTCATAAAAAGTCCGAACCTTCGTCTTTGCTTCAAATATAGACCGCGAGATCTTGTCGCGATCCTCGTATCTTTCGTCAAGTTTAGCAGGCAGCCCTTCTTCGATATAGCGAATGCGTCGCTCAAGATCCTTGATGGTACCGGGCTTCGGACTTTCCTCCTCCCCCATAATGGCGGACATTTTTGATTGGACGTCTGACAGGGCCTGGACGTATCGCTGATATCTGCGTTGCGGCGCGGACAGCGTTTCCTGCAAGCCTTTAATTTTTTCAGCCAGGAACTGATATGCCGCACGAAGATCGGGCACGCTGGACAGCACCGACAAATCGGTATCCTCGGAAAACGGCTTTCCGCTCGTAAGCTCCAGCACCTTCACATCAACTTGGAGCGCAGCGATTTTGTCCTCTATTGGTTGCGTGTCGATCCGGTGCGAGACAATGGCATCAATATCAAAGCCGAAACTTTTGCAGGTGGAGCGAAGTTTTTCTTTGCCTTCCTTCACCTGGGTGTCGATTGTAGCGAGGGCTTCCTTGAGCGTGCCAAGCCCCACAAGGTCCGTTTTAAGCGCCGAAATGCGTTCCACCGCAGCTTTGCCCCGCTCCTCGATATCCTCTTGAACCTGCCTCACTTCTTCGATCTGACGGGTTACGACTTGCTGCTCTGGAGTTTCGCCTTCGGGCTTCGGCTCTTCCTTGGGTTTCGATTTTTCAAGGACGCGATACTCTTCACGCTTCTGAATTAGCTCTTCATTGAGCCGGATCTTGGTTGCCGGATCGGCCTGATTTTCCAGATCAACGATTTCGATATTAAGTTCGCGAAGCCGGACCTTGAGGGCGCTGATATCGTTCTTGCTGTGAACGGTTTTGAGCTCTTCAAGCTCCGCAAAGGTTGATTTCCCCATACGATCGGATTCCTCAACATGGGAGAATACAACCTCCTCGATCTTTCGACGAAAGGCTTTGACTTCGATCTCGTTGGTAAGGCTCTCAAAGTAGTTTTGGGGAAGGTATTTTACGGCCTCCGGCTTGAGTGTATCCACCTCGGCATCAAGTCGTTTTGAAGAGTGTGCTCCGCTCGCCCAAAGCAGCTCACCGGTAAAGTTCTCTGCGTAGCCCTTTTGCCTGAACTTTCTGTTCCGGGCATCGTCAGTCAGAAAGGAAAAATGGTCGAACTGTCGCGATTCGCCTAGAAGACCGATGATGTCGGCGATAGCGCTCTTACCGCTGCCCTTGTTGCCGATGATCGCGGTAAGCTCGGGGTTGAACGGAATATTCACGTTCTTGAACCAGGAACCATTATTGCCGGAATAACCCGACACCTGATCCACTTTGAGCCCAGCAATAAAGCGGGTCGCATCCTGATCGAGTCGCTCCAAAACCGCCGGACGTTCTCCGATATGAACGCGGCCCTTCGGCTCAAAGAGAGTCTGTCGCAGTCCGCGAAACCTCAGGTCGGCCTTAATCCACGTTGGCTCGTAACCGGTCTCGTCCCCCGACAGGCGGGCTAGGTCTTCAAACGAGTGCGCATCAGAGCCAGAATAGACCGGCTTCTTATGGCTTTCGGAGCCGTCTTCATAGCGGTCGGCTTTCAGAAAATGGTCCGAATTTCTCGATGATCCGAAGAAGGCATTGCTGGCCCTATCAAGCTCGTCGGAAATCGACATGCTGCGGGGCGATTTGCTATCAACGCCACGAAGCCCGTCGTTATTTGCCGCCGTGACAATAATGTAGACAGTCTCGTCCGGGAAAACTTTCGCGAGAGCTGATCTAAGGTCGGTAATGCTAACCGTGGCCTGCTCGTGGTCTTCTTTGGAGGTTAACTCCCGGCAGCGCAGGCGCACTCCATCACGGGTTTTGTGCGTGTGCAAATCACTCAAAAGGGTGCCGAGTTTTTCCCGCGTAGCAACGTGGGGGTCAATCAGCACGTGGGTGTGAACGTTGCGCCCGTCAGAACTAACCGTTTCAGTCAGGCGAAACTCGATATTCGGAACGAAGAACTTCTCGCCCTCTGGGTGGTACTGTCGATAGGCGTCCGAAACCGCAAAATAGCTGTCGAAGGAGAAGTAATCGGTAATACCGAAAGCCTGAACATCGGAAGCTTCGAGCTCGTCAACATAACGCTTTAGAGTTTCGTCTGTCGCTCCACCATAGCTGTCGGACAACTTCGTTCCCGGTGCATGCAGATGTAAATCCCACCGCTTCCAAGTTGAACCTATCTTTTGAAGAGAATCCGCCACCCAAACCTCCCACCTTACCGTGCAGCTTTAGCAGCGATAATGTTCAGAATCATGTTTTTCGAACCCATGAACAAATTGCGAACCAACGTCCCTAGGCAGTCAACCGGGTAATGCCCTTCGCCAGTGGGCAGCCCTTATGGAGAAGCATGCGTATCTGGCGGTTACCAGTAGTTTGCAGGCGGTGGACGCGTCCATGGTGTTGGGTGCAGGGAGAGCACAATCTTCCTGCGAGTGCTGGAACGGCGATACGTTCTGATGTCGGCTCCTGGCTCGATGCTAGGGGTACCGATACTGGTAAGGGCGATCCAACACCTCGATATTGGCCGAGATGAATTGCCGGGTCGTTCACTGGCCCAGCGCAGGCTCAACGCGTGTACGGTGCCATAGGGCGAGAGGGATGCAGCGGGAGGCGCGCAGCGGGCCTCCCTTGCCAAGTGGACGCTGTACTACAGCACACATCTTGCGGAACGAGTTAAGAGACAGTTCTGCAATATCGACGGTGTCATCCAAGAGTGCGGTTTGGGCGCAATGATCCCGAGCATCCCCCGGCCATGTGCCAACATCTATTCTCTTAGCAGGCGCTCACGCCTGACATATCATCGGAGAATGAGAATCGGCGGGCTGACAGTCGAGGCAATATTTGTAGATGACGGGAGAGCTTCCGATCAGCCAATCCGCACAGAGGCATATCTATATTCGCTGTCAGAAACCGAATGGACCAACCTGCGCGCCGAGGCAGCACGTTCGCGAAGAGCTGGCAAGCCGCTTCTGCTGTGTGGCGATTGTCGAAACCCTGTCTATGCGCGAGAGTCCACCAACGGCCGCCGCCACTGCTATCATTTCGGCACTGAGGTCAAAGACTGCCTGTGGGCTTCGGCCAATGCCCGTAATGCCCGGTCGATAGATGCCGAGAAATTCCACGGCACTCAGGAGAGCGAGCGACATAAAAATCTCAAGGCGATGATCTGCGAGAATCTGGCGCTCGATCCCGAAGCCGAGAAAGCCGGCATCGCGCAGGAACGTTATACCAAGGGAATAGATGGCACGAGCTATGCCTTCCCCGACGTTTTCGCGGCATCCTGGTGCAGCGGGCCTGCCGCCTTTGAAATTCAGCTTGCGACGACACAGCTTCCGAACATCGTCCGCCGAGAGGATTTCTATGCAGCCAACGGCATCCGGCTTGTTTGGATCATTGGCAGCTCTGAGGGGCAGCTTGAGCGGCGGAGCTTCAAGGATATCTACCTGCGGAATGACGGCCAGATTCTCGGACTGGACGGCGATGTCATGGCGGCCGCGCGGAAAGCCAGTGCGCCGCGCTTTCGGCTCTATCGGCTTCTGCCAGGGCCGATATCCAAGCGGCTCGCTCCAGAATGGAAAACGAAAATCGTTTCCCCGGATGATCTGAACTGGGGTGCGGCGGGTAGCCGCCCCCGATCTGTTCATTTCGGATACGACGCTTATGTGGATCAGCTTGTCGAAATGGATAGGGCGCTGGCTAATGCACGCCAACGCTTCTACGCCGTTTTGGCAGACTCCGATCATGTCGAGGCCGGACCAATCTGGAACGAAGTTGCGGGAAAGGTCGGCGGCATTCGCTGGGAGGCGCTGGCGTCACCTTATGATGTGGTCCGCGCCTTCGGGGTGTTGGCGACGATCCGCAAAAACGAAATCACCATCAAAACGAAAATCGGCCTTTCCGATCTGCCGCACCTCGTCAATTCGATGCTGCTCGAACCGGCGGATCGTCGCTGTTGGACGCACGCATTCAAGTTGCTTGCGGTTGCGGTGAAACCGGAGCTGCTGACGGTGGAGTCCATCGCTCAAAAATGCAGACGCAATGACAGCGAACACGGGACTGCCTCACCGCCGGATTTGAGCGCGGGCCAGGTATTCAATGTGTTCTTTCCAGAAGGTGCTTTCGGTCGCCTGCAACGGCAATCAGCCGACGGCACCTGACGATGCCGAAAGCCCGTTGTTCGCGTCACTCATCAGTATTTGCTTTGCCGAGATTTTTGACAAATCGTCCAAAACCGCTTGCTCGCTTTGCGCCGTCTGCGGTTCTTCAGCCTATGGAACGCCCAGTGAAGACTGCTCCTTCGGCTTCGCCGATCCCAGACGGGAATTGGCTATGCCTATGTGACCAACCGCATGGGCGTGAAGGTTCCCGGCGACCCATGCGACCAAGCACTTCCGCGACGATTTGAACTCGGGGACAATGGACGCCCACACAAGGCGTCCTTCATCAAGATCATGGCCGAGGCCACGCTGGGAGCCTCGCCGTCTTGTTTTCGGCTAGGGCGGAAGTTCTCTTGCCTGGCGGAGGAACATCGAACCACTAGTTCACAAGTCGATGCGGCTTTGCGAGTTGGTCCGCCACATCTGTACCACCGTCTGGGCCAACTGAGAAAAGGCACCGCCGGCGCAGCCGGGAGGATTCTCAGCACAAGACGTCCGCACAGTTGGCGATGCTGACGAGAGGAAAAAATGCCGACTTTACCAGCGGTTCGCAGGGGCTCCCCCGCCTCGCTATTAAATGATCCAATAATATCAAGTAGTTATGGCGGAGAGGGAGGGATTCGAACCCCCGATACAGTTGCCCGTATGCCGCATTTCGAGTGCGGTGCTTTCAACCGCTCAGCCACCTCTCCGCAAAGAAACGAGGCGCTTTATTCAGCGGCGGGGGCTAGATAGCGAATGAAACCGCGCCGGGCAACCCCGGACTGCGATTTCCTTGACTTTATATTTCCCCCCCGGTAGAAACCCGCCGACTTGTGGGGACCCCTGTCCCCGCATCTAAAACGCTGCCTCAGGCCAAATTCGACCGAAGTCCGCCATCTGGCGGCGCCGATGGGCGCGGGAAAAGGAACAGAAATGTACGCAGTCATCAAGACCGGCGGCAAGCAGTATCGCGTTGCGGCCGACGACAAGCTCCAGATCGAGAAGCTTCCCGGTGAAGCCGGCGACATCGTCGAATTCACCGACGTGCTGATGGTCGGCTCCGACGGCACTGTCGATGTGGGCGCCCCCTTCGTGGCGGGCGCCACGGTCGCCGCCGAGATCATCGGCCAGGTCCGCGGCCCCAAGGTCATCATCTTCAAGAAGCATCGCCGCAAGCATTTCCGCCGCAAGAACGGCCATCGCCAGGACCTGACCTCGGTGAAGATCACCGAGATCCTGACCGGCGGCGCCAAGCCGGCGAAGCAGGCCGCGAAGCCCGCCAAGGCCGAAAAGAAGGCTGAAGCCGCTCCCGTGGGCGACAAGAAGGCGGCTGACGACCTCTCCCTCATCGGCGGCGTCGGCCCCAAGATCCTCAAGTCCCTGACCGACATGGGCTACACCACCTATGCCCAGATCGCCAATCTGACCGCCGACGAGATCGAGAAGATCGAGGCCGAGATCAAGTCGACGGGCCGCATCGCCCGCGAGGAATGGATCGAGCAGGCCAAGGAACTCGCCGCCGGCAAGCCGCCGCGCGCCAAGGTCGACAAGGAAGCCAAGGCCGAAAAGGCCAAGGCGGCCAAGAGCAAAGAATAAGGTAAGGAGCACCACCCCATGGCTCACAAGAAAGCAGGCGGTTCATCCCGCAACGGCCGCGACACGGCGGGCCGTCGTCTCGGCGTCAAGCATTTCGGCGGCGAAGCCGTCATCCCGGGCAACATCATCATCCGCCAACGCGGAACGAAGTGGCATCCGGGCACGGGCGTCGGCATCGGCCGCGACCACACGATCTACGCCGTCGTTGCCGGTACGGTGAATTTCCGCGCCAGCAAGGACAACAAGCAGCTCGTGTCCGTGATCCCGCCGAAGGCCGCAGAATAACGGTGGATCATATCGTTCCGCCGGGCTCATCGAACCGGTGCGAATGAAGTGTTTCGACAAACGGGGAGATGGGCAGACCATCTCCCCTTTTCGTTTGGACGAAACCCATGACCGACTTCCTGATCACCACCGAGCGTCTCATCTTACGCCCCGTCGCGGCGAGCGATGCCGAAGCCATCGCGGCGCTCGCCGACAACTATAAAGTCGCCGTGATGCTGGCGCGTCTGCCCTATCCCTATCGGATCGAGCATGCCCGTCAGTTCGTCGACTGGGTGAAACAGCAGCCCGAGGGCCATACGATCTTCGTTTTATGCCTGAAGGATGAAGCCCGGACTTTCATCGGCGTGTGCAGCTATGAGCGGCGCGACGACGAGCACCCGGAGCTCGGCTACTGGCTGGGCGAGCCTTATTGGGGCAAGGGCTATATGAGCGAGGCGGTGAAGGCGGTGATCGATCATGCCTTCACGGTGGCGAAGCATGAGCGCCTGCTGTCAGGCTGCCGCTTGCAGAACCTGGCCTCGCGCCGGGTTCTGGAGAAGGCCGGCTTCGAGCACAGCGGTCATCACGAGATCGACTCGCTGGTGCTCAAAGCGAAAGTGCCGGGCCATCGCTTCGTCCTCACCCGCGAGCGCTGGGAAAGCCTCGCAAGATGACGACGATCATCGATCGATCAGAAAACCTTGGCGATGTAGCTGTGCACCAGGGACTTGCGGCCAAGACCGCCATTGTGCTTCGAGGCGGCGAGCTTCAGATTGCCGCCCGAGGACTGGATGGCGAGCGAGAGATGCTGCAGGCCCCAGCGCACATTTGTGCGCGCATCGGTGAGCTGCGAGCAATTGCCGCTGAAGCCCATGCCGCGCGCCGTCTGGCATTTGAGCTGGTAGACGCCGATCTCGCCGGCGCGCCCCCGGGCGTACGGATTGTAGCCGGATTCGACATTGGCGATGCGCAGCGCGAACCAGGTCGGCACGCCATAGGACGGCGCCATGTCGCGGATGATCTGGGCGACGCGCATGTCGCTGGCGCCGTTGATGTTGAGCGCCTGGTCGGACATGGTCATCTTGGCGCCCGACATCTTCAGGGCCGAAAGCTGGCGCTTGGGCTTGACCTTTTTCGTCAGGCTGGTCTGTGCGAATTTGGGGGTCTTGGCCGCGGCGGCCTTGCGCGCCGTCTTGGCGGCCACCTTCTTGCGGGTCTTGAGCGTGGCCGCCTTACGGACCTTGCCGGGCTTCTTCGCCGCCAGCGCCTTGAAATGCTTCTTCTGCGCGCTCACGCGCTCGGCATGGGCGCCCGGATCGCCGCTCTTATTGGCGTAGGCAGGCGCGGCAAGGACGGTTCCGGCCAGGAAAGCAGCCGGAATCAACGCATAAACAGACTTCATTCAGGAATCCCTCGTCTTCTTAGATGTCCCCTTGCTGGTGTACTGTCCCTGTCTCACTCAGCAATGAAGGGTGCTAAAAGCCCGTCGGTTGTGTCGAGAATGAGGAGCTTTCGGTGTCATTTGCGGGCAAGTTACGTAAGGACGTTCGCCACAATTGAGGCTTACGAGATTAGGCAAAAATTATGAAATTTCTGGATCAGGCGAAGATCTATATCCGCTCCGGCAATGGCGGCGCGGGCAGCGTCAGCTTCCGCCGCGAGAAGTTCATCGAGATGGGCGGACCCGATGGCGGCGATGGCGGCCGCGGCGGCGATATCTGGATCGAAGCCGTCGACGGCCTCAACACCCTCATCGACTATCGCTATCAGCAGCATTTCAAGGCGCAGACGGGCGGCCATGGCATGGGCCGCGACCGCGCCGGCGCCAACGCGCCCAGCATCACGCTGAAAGTGCCGGCCGGCACCCAGGTCTTCGAGGAAGACAATGAGACGCTGGTGGCGGATCTCGCCAAGATCGGTGATCGCGTGCGCCTGGCGCGCGGCGGCAATGGCGGCTTCGGCAATGCCTATTTCAAGTCCTCGACCAACCGTGCGCCGCGCCGCGCCAATCCGGGCGAGGACGGCGAGGAGCGCTGGCTGTGGCTGCGCCTGAAGCTCATCGCCGATGCCGGCCTCCTGGGCCTGCCCAATGCCGGCAAATCGACCTTGCTCGCCGCGGTTTCGGCGGCGAAGCCGAAGATCGCCGACTACCCCTTCACCACCCTCAACCCGCAGCTCGGCGTCGTGCGCGTGGCCGGACAGAGCTTCGTGCTGGCCGACATACCGGGCCTCATCGAGGGCGCCCATGAGGGCCATGGTCTCGGCACCCGCTTCCTCGGCCATGTCGAGCGCTGCGCCGTGCTGCTTCACTTGATCGACGCGACCGCGGACGATCCCGCCGCCGCCTATCGCGTCATCCGCAAGGAGCTCAAATCCTATGGCGGCCATCTCTCCGAGAAACCGGAAGTTATCGCCTTCAACAAGGTCGACGCCGTGTCGGAGGACGACCTCAACCTGAAGCTCGCCGACTTCAAGCGTCGCATCCGCAAGACGCCGATCTTGATGTCGGGCGCCACCGGCAGGAATGTCGACGACGTGATGAAGAAGCTTCTGAAGGTCATCAGCGACACACGCCGCGCCGAGAAGGGCGAGACGAGCGACAAGATCAAGATCGAGAACTGGCAGCCGTGACGCAGAGACTGAACAAAGCCCGCCGTATCGTGGTGAAGATCGGCTCGGCGCTGCTGGTCGACGGCAAGACCGGCGCGATCAAGGCCGGCTGGCTTGCGTCGCTGGTCGAAGACCTGGCCGAGGCCCGTGCACGCGGCCAGGATGTGATCATCGTCTCCTCGGGCGCCATCGCCCTCGGCCGCCGCAATCTGGGATTCGCCACGGGCGTCATCCGCCTCGAGGAAAGCCAGGCCGCGGCCGCGGTCGGCCAGATCGCGCTCGCCCATGCCTGGTCCGAAGCCCTGCGCAAGCACGGCATCGTCGCCGCGCAGGTGCTGGTGACGCTCAACGACACCGAGGAGCGCCGCCGTTATCTCAATGCCCGCTCGACGCTCTCGACGCTGCTGGCGCGCGGCGCCGTGCCGGTGATCAACGAGAACGACACGGTCGCCACGTCGGAGATCCGCTATGGCGACAATGACCGCCTCGCGGCCCGCGTCGCGTCCATGATGTCGGCCGATTGCCTGGTGCTGCTCTCCGATATCGACGGGCTCTATACGGCGCCGCCCGGCACGCCGGGTGCCGCCCTCATCCCCGAGGTGAGCGAGATCACGCCCGAGATCGAGGCGATGGCCGGCAAGCCGGTGTCGGGTTTGGGCTCAGGCGGCATGATCACCAAGATCGAGGCCGGCAAGATCGCGCTTTCCGCCGGCTGCAACATGGTCATCGCCTCGGGCCATGCGCTGCATCCTTTCCAGCGCATCGAGAAAGGCGAGACCTGCACCTGGTTCCTGTCGGGCGCCAATCCTCTGCAATCGCGCAAGCGCTGGATCGCCGGCACGCTGGTGCCGATGGGCCGCCTGCATATCGATGACGGCGCGGCGGCCGCCCTCAACAAGGGCAAGAGCCTCTTGCCCGCCGGCGTCAGGCGCATCGAGGGCAGCTTTGCCAGGGGCGATGCGGTGAGTATTGTGAGCGCCGCCGGCACCGAGATCGCGCGCGGCCTCGTTGCTTATGATCGCGACGACGCGGCGCGCATCGCCGGGCGCAAGACGAGCGAGATCGAAGATGCCCTGGGTTTCCGGGGCCGTGACGAGATGGTGCATCGGGATGACCTGGTGATGACGGCGGGAGCACGTTTATGAACAAGATCGAAGCGAAAACCGACACCAGGGCCGCCCTGCTCGCCATGGGCAAGGCCGCCCGCCAAGCCGCCCGTCAATTGGCGCTCGCCGCGCCGGAGGCGAAAAACACGGCCCTGGCTTTCATGGCGCAGGCGATCCGTGCCGATGCGGCGCTCATCGCCCGTGAAAACGCGGCGGATCTCGATGCGGCTAAGACCAAGGAACTCAAATCCTCCTTCGTCGACCGCCTGACGCTGACGCCGGAGCGCATCGAGGCGATGGCCAAAGGTCTCGACGAGATCGCCGCTTTGCCGGATCCCATCGGCCGGGTGACCGAGAGCTGGACCAGGCCCAATGGGCTCGCCATCTCCCGCGTGCGCGTGCCGATCGGCGTCATCGGCATCATCTATGAGAGCCGGCCGAATGTGACCGCCGATGCCGGCGCGCTGGCCATGAAGTCCGGCAATGCCGCCATCCTGCGTGGCGGTTCGGACAGCTATCGCTCCTCCGCCGCCATCGTGGCGGCGCTGCAGCGCGGTCTCACCGAGGCCGGCCTGCCGAAGGAAGCGATCCAGATGGTGCCGACCATGGATCGCGACGCCGTGGGCCTGCTGCTGTCGGGCCTCGACGGCACCGTCGATCTCATCGTGCCGCGCGGCGGCAAGAGCCTGGTGGCCCGGGTGCAGCAGGAAGCCCGCGTGCCGGTCTTCAGCCATCTCGAGGGCATCTGCCATGTCTATGTCGACAAGGCCGCCGAACTCGATATGGCAAAGAAGATCGTCCACAACGCCAAGCTGCGGCGCACCGGGATCTGCGGCGCCGCCGAGACCATTCTCGTCGACCGCGCCGTGGCGGCGACGCATCTGAAGCCGCTCATCGCGGTGCTCGCCGATGCCGGCTGCGAGGTGAGGGGTTGTTCGGAAACGCAAGCCGCCGATCCGCGTGTCACGCCGGCGAGCGAGGAAGACTGGTCGACCGAATATCTCGACGCCATCGTCTCGATGAAAGTCGTCGGCGGGCTCGACGAGGCGATGGAGCATATCGCCCGCTACGGCTCGCAGCATACCGACGCCATCGTCACCGCCGACGAGGCGGCGGCGCGCCGCTTCCTCACCGAGGTCGACAGCGCCATCACCTTGCACAATGCCTCGACGCAATTCGCCGATGGCGGCGAATTCGGCTTCGGCGCCGAGATCGGCATCGCCACCGGCAGGCTGCATGCCAGGGGACCGGTCGGTCTCGAGCAGCTGACCACGTTCAAATATCAGGTCTCGGGCACGGGACAGGTCCGCCCGTGAGCATTGCGTGATCCTTCCCCCACCCTTCGGCGCCGGCCAGCGCATCGGGCTCTTCGGTGGATCCTTCAATCCAGCCCATAGCGGCCATCGCGCCGTGGCGCTTTATGCGCTGAAACGGCTGGGGCTCGACTGGGTGTGGTGGCTGGTCTCGCCGCAGAATCCCCTGAAGGATGCGGGCGATTATCGCGACTATGACGAGCGCCTGAGGATCACCCGGCTGGTGGCGCGCCATCCGCGCTTCGTCGTCACCGATCTCGAGGAGCAGCTCGGCACCCGCACCACCGCGGCGACGCTCGCCGCTCTGGCGCCGGTGCTCAGGCGCGGCCGCTTCGTCTGGATCATGGGCGCCGACAGTTTCGCCAATCTGCACCATTGGAATGACTGGACCGATATTCCGGAAACCATTCCGCTCGCCATCCTGGCGCGTCCCGGCTTCGCCATGCGGGCGCTGGAGAGCCCGGCGGCGCTGCGTTACGAAAACCGGCGGATCGCCGCCGAACGGGCCCGGGACCTGCCGGGATCGCCGCCTCCCGCCTGGTGTTTTATTCCTATGCCCTTGCGCTCCGAAAGTTCCACCGCGATCCGTGAACGCGCCAAGAAACGGAAACAAGACGTCATGACCGCGTCATAGCGAGGCGCTTGAATAGAATCGCTCCCACACCTATTCTTAAGGTGTCGTGATCCCTGAAGGATACTGACGCAGTCTCTATGAAGCACTGCCTTATTGAAGAGGACATCCACACTGACAGCGCCAAGACAGAAAACCGGCGCGCCTAAGCGCGCCGTAGCGGTGAAGTCTGCGCCGAAGCGCAAGACGAAGAACCCTCTCCTCACCTCCATCCTCAGCCATCTGGAAGATGCCAAGGCCGAGGACATCGTCACCATCGATCTCAATGGCAAGGCCGTCATTGCCGACGGCATGATCGTCGCCACCGGACGCTCGAACCGCCATGTCGGCGCCATCGCCGACCAGCTGGTCGAGAAGCTCAAGAGCGAGGGTCATAAGGACCTCCGCGTCGAGGGTCTCCCGCATGCCGATTGGGTCCTGGTCGATGCCGGCGACATCGTCGTGCATATCTTCCGGCCGGAAGTTAGGAGCTTCTACAATCTCGAGAAGCTCTGGTCGGATCACGCGCCCGACGAACGCGTCGCGGTATAGGCGCACCGAAAAGAAGAGTGCTGCGGTGATTCCGCCAGACCACCGGGTTCTCTAGGGTGAAGCTCGCCATTCTCGCGATTGGCCGGCTCAAGGCCGGGCCGGAGCTTGAACTCTTTGACGACTATGCCAAGCGGGCTCGCGGCCTCGGCCGCGCCTGCGGGATAACCGAGATCGCGGCGCGCGATTTCGCCGAATCGAAGCTCGCCGACGCCCCGGGCCGCATGGCCGCCGAAGCCGCCCTTCTCGCCGCAGCGACGCCCGACGCCGCCTTCACCGTGGTTCTCGATGAGCGCGGCAAGGCGATCACCAGCGACGATTTCGCCAGATTGTTCCAGCGCCATCTCGATCAGGGCACGTCTTCTCTGGCTTTTCTCATTGGCGGACCGGATGGGCATGATCCGGGCTTGCGCAAGAAGGCCGGCCTCCTCCTCTCCCTCGGAACCATGACCTGGCCGCACCGGCTTGCCCGCGTGATGCTGGCCGAGCAGATTTACCGGGCAGTCACCATTTTGGTGAAACATCCCTATCATCGCATTTGAGTCTGGATGCGGGCGAACAGGCCTTGCCTTACGGAAGCCCTACTTTGGACATCTCACCCGGATAGCTTGCCCGCTCCATGACGTCATCGCTCTTGAAACTGCGCCCGATGCTGGCGGCCATGGCGGCCTTTGCCGTCATGATGCCGGCGGCCGCGGCGCAGACGGCGGATGACCTCAATACGCTCCAGCAGCAGCTCGACGCCTCGAAGTCGCTGCAGCAGCAGATCGCCGCCGAGCGCGAGGCGATCGTCGAGGAACAGGCGGCGCTGTCGCAGAAGCTGATCGCGCTCGCCGAGAAGATCCAGTCGC
>JBMOOM010000054.1:0-88118 GCA_049323275.1 Pseudomonadota bacterium | reverse complement strand
GCATACAGTTCGGCCTGACTTATTGGGTCGCCGGGACCAATGGCTATGGCTCGGATGTTCATTTTCTGGTCTGGGATACGCTCAAGGAGGCAGGCATCCTCCTGGGGCCGTTAAAATAAGTGTCGCGTTGCTTGACACCCGGCAGGCGCTGCACTATCACCCCGCCCACACCAGATGCGGGTGTAGCTCAGTTGGTTAGAGCGTCGGCCTGTCACGCCGAAGGTCGCGGGTTCGAGCCCCGTCACTCGCGCCAGTCTTTTCAGAGACTTGGATGTCTGCATCTGGTGTCTTCCCAACTTTTGAAGCCGACGCTTCCCAACTTTTTGTTCGTCAACCATTCTCTTTGAGCACCTTCCGGCCGCGCTTTCGGGCCTCATCGGCGAGGCGCACCGTCGCCGCACGCTTGGGTAGGTAGGTTTCCTGGAGCTGTCTGTTTTTGTCGATCGTATTGCCCATCTTGGCGGCCATGGCGCCGGGATCGACCTCGCCGGCAAGCGCTTCGACGGCTCCCGACCGCCTGATGTCGAGCAGTTTGCGGCTGTCCTTCGGGAAAGCTATGTCCCGCACTACCCTGAAGTCATCACCGAGGGTGTCGGCGGAATAGACCGCTCCGGAGCGATTGCGGAAGATCGCCGCATCCTCATGGAGATCGAACCCCAGGCTGGCGATATAGGCGTCCAGAACTCGCACCGCGCGGCCTGAGAGGGTGCCCAGGACGGCCTTGCCGGTTTTGCCGCGGGAGGTGTCAAAGAAATGGCCGCGGGCGTCCTTGAGCCTCTGGCCGGGCGTGAGCAGGCGGCAGTCAACCGGGGCGAACTGGGTGTCCCAGGCTACAGCGAGCAGGGCGGCCAGGCCCCGGTATCCGGCGCGCCAGGCCGTCTTGGCGATTCGAATCATTTCGGCCTCGCTCCAGGTCTCCTTGCGACCCTTGGGCGCCGTGTTGCGGATGATCTTCGATGGGTCGGCGTCTTTGTCGCAGAGCTTCATGGCGGCCATCACCTGCCAGAATGCGCGCCATGTCTTTATGACGCGGTGCGCGGTGTGGAGCCCCTTGGTCTCGAGGATGGTGACGCGCAGTTTCTCGAGCATCTCGATCTCGATCGTCCGCGGGTCGAGATCAGCAAAGGCCGGCTCGAGCCAGCGCCAGGACCAGTCCCAGTCTTTCTTGCGCGTCGCCACAGCCTTATTCTTCCAGGCTTCGGTGCGGCGATATCGCTCCCATGCCCATCCAACGCTGCCGTGTGGATAGGCCGGCCTTGCGTCGACTTGGGCAGGCGCCGGCCCCTTGCGAGCGGCGAGCCATTCCTCATAGAGCGCCCAGGCCTTGGCGCGCGCTTCCGGTCCTTCTGGCCCGAGGTTGCGCCACGCAAAGCCGAAGCGTCTCATCTTGGCGGTTGGCTCGAAGTGCCGATCCCCGCTCCGATGGACGCGCGAATATCGGATCCTGTGGTTCTCAACCATTGCCTCGAAGCCTTTCCAAGCGCTCACTGAAGTTGACGGTGCGAGCATCGCGCGGCCTATCGGGCGTCGTCAAGAATAGCTGGGGATGGCGCCGCCGCCGCCATTCGTCGATGGCGTCAAGGTCCCATCGGCCGGTCGTGGTGTCGGGCTTCGGGAAGCCGCGAGCTTCGAGCTCCATGCGCTTCGATTGAAAGTCCGTTTCCGACAGGCCAAGCCGGCGCGCGGCGACACTGGCAGGCACGTCGCCAGGCTGAACATGGAAGCGGGGGGTAGTCATATCATCCTCCGAACTTCACAGTGAGCGGGCGCCCGCCGGTGCAAAACAGTAAACCGCCAACGACACAGTGATGGCGATGGCTAGCAAGGCAACGAGGACCGTCACGGCTTCCCTCCGACCCCGCAGAATCCAACCGGCTCGCCGCGCTCATGAGTCGTCCCTTCGTGCTTCCATCGCCACGCGCCGCAGGTGTGCCCCTCGCACTTCAGCGGCGGCGTTGCCGTGCGGCCGTTCGGGCACGACACGTGCTCGCGCGCCTCGGCTTCGGTGTGGAATTCTTGGAGGAGGGGGAGGGAGGTCATGCGCGCGGCCTCGGAATGTTGAGAGACCCGCCGCACCGCGCGCAGGCCCAGGTGTAGTCGTCGCAGCGCACCCAGTCGTGGCGATGAAACAGGCGGAGAAGCCAGCGGATCATGCCCGCCTCCCATCCCAAGCCACATCGCCGAAGACCGGCACCTGCTGACCAGCACGAAGCTCGACGACATCGGAAAAGGCGACCTCCGGCAGGGGACGGCGATCACCGCCGGAGGTCCGATCCGCCGCCGACTTGCGCTCGGAGGCGGAAAAAATGGTGTCACACGCTTCGAGCAGCCTCGCCGCCGTCGGCGACAGCACCCCGGTGCGCGCCGCGATGATCGTGGCGTTCATCACCGCGCTGAGGCGTTCCGACCGCTCGCGGGCGATCGTCTCGTCGTGCTCGTCCCGAATGGCGGCCATCTCGTCGATGTAGAAGCGGGTCGCGGCGCGGCGGATGCGCTCGGAGAATTCGGGCTCGACCGGGATGCGGCCGGCGAGCGCGGCGGGAAGCGGGCCGAAGGAGGAGCGCCAGGGTTTCATGACTGGGACTCCTCGGCAACCAGCGCCGGCGCGCGCATTTCATTGAGGAGCGCCGCGATTTTCTCGACGCGCTCACGGTGCTCGGCCCGGAAGAAGAGGCTCAGGCCGCCGTAAGCGGGGGGCTGCCCAATAGCGAGCGCCATGACGTCGGTGGCCGGCAGCTCTCGGACAGCCGCCTCAAATGGCGCGTTTTCGAGATGGATGGTGATGTTGGTGGAGAGACTCATGACCGGCCCTCGGCGCGGGCGATGGCGGCACGGAGGGCCATGATCGCGTCGAAGGAGATCAGGACCGGCGTCTTCAGGTGGGCGTCCATCTGCCCGGCTTGGCGGTCGATCTCGCGAGCGGCGGTGTCGTAATCAGGCGCGGCGGCGATCAGGCGGGCGTTGGCGCGCTGAACATCGTTCTGCGGGCCATTGACGGCGCCGATGTAGTGGCAATCCTGTCTCTTCGGCCGATCGGCGTGGATGTCGAACCACTCGCTCTTGCCTGCCGGGTCAGTCGCGGTGACCTTCCAAGGCCCCGGCGTGTGCTTCTCGGTCGATGCCGGCGCGGCGGCTGTCGGTGATCTCTGCATGGGTCCCTCGTCGGTGTGACGGGAGGACGATTACAACATTGGGTGTAATGGTGTCAACAACAAAAAGTGTAAAAGTGTAACTGCGTGTAAAATCAGGGTAAATCAGGCGATAAGCTACTGTGGCTTTCCCGCCACAGTTGCCAAGAATGTGCCACAGAGACGCCCAGGTTACTTGACCCGGGGAACTCTCGGGATGAAGGTACGGCCATGCACGAGTCTATCGTGCAGCCCTCTAGCGACCGGTTTTGTAGGGGATCTCGACGGGGGCCGCTTAAACACTCCAGATAGTGGGAGAGACAAAAATGAAAATGATGAAGTGGGCGCTTCTGGGCGGTGCGGCGGTTGCCGTGACGGCCACGGCTGCTCGCGCTGACGATCTGTCGGCCCTCAAGGCGCAGATCGAACAGCTGCAGTCGCGTGTGTCGCAGCTCGAGGCTCAGCCGCAGGCCTCGATGCCTTCGGGCTATAGCCTCCTTTCGATCCGTGACGGTCAGGGCACCTATGAGGGCGTGCTCCCTGAGCGTTATGCCGATCGCGTCCGTGAAGAATCGGGCTTCACGCTCTCGGTCGTCCCGACGGCTGACGCGGCTCCGGCTGCCGAAGTGTCGGTGTCCGGCGAAATCCGTACCGCTCTGGTCTACACGGATATCGATACCGAAGACTTCGACGACAATCTCGACGTCAAGGTCCGTGGCCGTATCTTCATCAAGGGCAAGGCCGACACGGCTGTCGGTGAGGTCGGTGGTTACTTCCGTCTCCAGGCTGACGGCGGCGGCAACTTCACGGACTATTCCGAAAACACCAAGATGAACAAGGCCTATGGCTGGTGGAAGTTCGCTCCGGAATGGGAGCTGATGGCCGGCTATAACGACAACACCGCTGCTCTGCAGGTCGGTTGGGACTGGCTCGCGGCTTCCGGCCCGGTGTCGTCCTTCGGCCCGTCGAATCCGATCAACGAGCAGATGCGCCTGACCTACTCGTCCGGCCCGATCTCCTTCGCGATCGCGGTGGAAGATGCTGATGCTGGCGAGACGTTCGCTGTGAGCGCTGGCGTCGATGGCAAGATCAATACTGCCGACGACGTGCTGGTTACCGTCGACGATGAGGTTGATCGTGCCGACATCCCGGCGGTTGAAGCCTACGTGATGTATTCTTCGGATGCCTTCACGGCTCAGCTCGTCGGCCTCTACCAGACCGATGACCTCGGCGACGATGATGACTGGGCGATCGGCGGCGGCGCGACCGTTGGCCTCGGCGAGATGTTCCAGCTGACGGCCGGCGCGGTCGTTGGTCAGGGCACCAGCCAGTATGCCAACAATGTCGGCCCGCTCACGGTTGACGAAGACTTCTGGGGTGCGTCGGTCGGCTTGCTGGCCAACCTCTCGGAAGACACCCGCCTCGAGCTCGGTGTCGGCTACGAAGACTATGACGAGGCCGGCACGGCTCTCGGCTTCGGCGGCGGCATCTACTGGGATCCGGTCAGCCAGGTCACCCTGGGTATCGGCGCCACCTATATCGATCGTAACGACACCGGCGCTCTCGCGGTGGTCGACGTCGATGGCGGTCTCCCGATCGACAACGAGGTCGTGACGGTTGACGACGAAGACGCTGACAGCCTGGAGATTTTCTTCGGCACCTGGCTGCGCTTCCCCTAATATCGAGAAAGGATCAGGTCTAGTTAGGTTGTTCCCACTTCTTGGCTAGGCTCGATCCCCTACGGGAAGGTCCCTGTTGACTGAATCAGCAGGGGCCTTTCTCCTTTTTGAAGTGGGTGTGGTTTGAGGTCGACGCCGGCGGCCGGCGTCAGGTCACCACTTGCCGTATTGTCCGACGACTACGTGGCAGCGGTTCCATTCCGCGATCAGGAGCTCGAATTCTTTCGGAGGGTTGTATTGCTCGACGACATATTTGTCGGGCTTCCGCCTGATCAGGGTTTTGATGATGACGAACGTCTCGCCGTCCTCGCTGTCGCTATAGAGAATCACGTCATCGCCCGGCCGCGCCGGCAGGCCAGGGTGCACCAAGGCGATCTGGCCAGGCCGATAAGCGGGCACCATTGATTCGCCGCTAATGATCACTGCGTAAGCGCCCTTGACGTTCTTCAGAGGATGTGGGGTTGCAATGAAATCAACTGGATCGCTTGTGAGTTGTATCCTACCGCCCCCACCCTCGGCGACCCCGTAAACTGGCGTCAATCCGGGCTCGAACGCGCGCGCAGGCGGAACATACACCGCGCCCCTGACCTCCCCTTTTGCCCCCGGAAGGCTCGAAAAAGGCAGCTCGAGAACAGAGAATACCTCTGGCAGGAACTTCGACTTCCTCGATCGATCATTCTCAATTTTGTCGATCGTGGCCTGCGTGACCCCGACCTTCTCGGCAAGCCACTCCTGAGACTTGTTCATCTCTTCTCGGCGCCGACGCACCATTTCTCCGATAGTTTCCATAACAACATTTTACGCCATTTGGGGTAATTTTAGCAAAACACCATTGAGGGTATTGACGGGGTACACCATAAAGAGTTAAAGGGTGTAGCCATGTCTGATGAGCATCCCGAAAAGCACCCGGAAATCGCCCGCGCCATCCAAACATGCGGCGGACAAGTTCCACTCGCTCTGAAAGCTGGCGTCAGACAACAGACCATCTCGAAGCTTCTGAACCGGCAACACGCGGTTTCAGCTGAGGTCGCGGTGAAAATCGAGCGTGCCACGGAAGGCAAGGTCACGCGTGAAGACCTCCGCCCGGACATCTTCCGGCCCACCCCCGCCCACATGGACGCGGCATCATGATGGACGCCCTCACGCTCCTCATCGCCGGCTGCAGCTTCGCGGCCGGCGTGGTCGTGGGGGTGTGCATCAGCTGGCGGGCGAGTTCGGGCCGCGATCCGTTTGAGGGCATGACATTCACGCCGATCGGGCCGCTCACCGAGGAGCGCCTCGAACAGATCTTGCACGCCAAATATGGATTGTCCCCGAGGGGTGTGCGTCAATGATTACCGGCGCTTCACTTCACCCACACCAGCGCGCCCATAGCTGCCGCGCCGATCGCATAGCCTATCGCTCCCGCCGCGAGATCCATGTCGAGCGCGAGCAGGGTGGCGACCATGGGCAGTGGGCCCAGGCAGATGATTGCTATTCGGGTCATTTTTCTCAATTCCATGCGAAAGCAACTGAAGTCGAACCTGGAAACGCTGGTGGGCTTGAAGCCGCCGTAAGACAAAACAACGACCAGGCCAGTGTTGCGAGTAGGCTTCTGCCGGGCGAACGGCAGCCGGTGCGGGCGCTTCGGCGCTCGCCCGAAGTTTTGTGCAGCGGTGGAGCAGCAGCAGCTCGCTTGGCTCATAACCAAGAGGTCAAGGGTGCAAGTCCCTTCCCTGCAACCATTTCAGTCAGTTGCGTGAGTGCCGCCCTTTCTGGGCGTTTATCCTCCCTAGACTCTGGCCGGCTACCCGTTCGCGCGGGCGCCGGCCTCTTTCTCAGGGAAGGGGTAGCGAGAGCCGCGTCACGCCAGCTCTCGCCGTTTCGCCGGGCGGGGACTTCCCGGCGGGTGTTCTCAGTTTCGAGGGAGGCCGCGCTCAGGGGCCGGGCTTCCTCTTTTGCGTCCCGGCCCCTGGGAAATTCCTTTCGTCATCGCGTCAACTCCGTGGTTCGTGTCTGCTTCGTCGCTGAAACAGACACTACCCGGAGAATTTGGCGAGATGTTCCCAAGATTTGTGAAAAGTTCCGAGTTCGTTCGACAGGGGCAGGCAGTGAGCGCGTATGCGTGTGAAGTGCGGAAGAAGCTTCTCGACCTTGGTGGCAACCATAAACGGTCGGTCACCGTCGAGAACGCCCTAGCGCATCTGCGGCGGGTCAATCCGCGCCGCTGGTATTCGCAACAGGCGCCCGGTCGTGTCGACCGCTTCCTTCGTCTTCTGCAGGAACCGAGACCGGAAGAGATCGCCGACGTGAACATCGCGCATGCGCGCATCACGCCAAAACTGATTGAGGCCAAGTGTGCAGAGAACCGAGAACTTGCCGACTCACTCAAGCAATTCATCGCCACAGCGCTCGTCGCCGACCCCGAGTTTTATGGTCCGGAGATTGAAGCAGCTCGCGAAATTGTGCGCTCGCTCGGGGAACTGGTTGGCGAGCCGCGCGCTCAAGATGGAGCGCCGGGAGCATAAGCCGGAGCTAACCTCCGAGCGCATCGACGAGAGGGGCGAGAGATGAAGTGGGGTCTGAGCTTTTTCACCAAGACCAGCCAGCGCGGCTGCTGGAACATCGCTTCCTATCACAATCCGCACTCCATGACTTGGTCGTGGATCGTCAGCTTCGCACGCTTCCGGGGCGACGAGGCCCGCGTCCGTCCGCTCTGGTTCTCGTATCGGACCAATGGCGGCCTTCAATGGGGCTTCCGCATCCCCTTCCTCGGCATTGTGTCAGGCCATCGCCAGCGCCCGATGTATTTCCGCGACCTCTATTATCGCCAGCGCGATGAGGAAGACGGCCTAGGCCGCAAGCCCCGCCCTGTTGTTCGCGAAGTCCCTCGCCACGCTATCGGTGACGGCGGAAAGGCGCTGCACTGATGGCCGGCGCCAACTCCATAACGGTCACCATCACCTCGGCGCTCGATCCCTACGACCGCCACCTAGCCCGCATCATCGAGAAAGGCGCCCGCGCCGACCTCTATCTCGCGACGCGCTTCGCCCGCCCGATCATCTGGGACGTCGAGGTCGGCGAGGAGGCGGCGCCGATCCGGCTGCGGCCGATGGCGCATGTCGCCACGCTGTCGATCCTGGCGCTCTGCGCGGCGGCCTACTGGGTCGGATACCTGTCCGGCCCGTTCGGCATCCCGGGGCTGGTGCTGTTCGCGAGCATCCTGGTCGCCGGTTGGGGCATCGGGGTGATCACAGGGTTCTTTGGCGCGATGGCGGCGGGGGAGGGGTGAGCATGGACGCTCGCTATGCCGACTTTCTCGCCTCAAAGGCTCCGACGGTCCTGGCATCCGGCATCGAACCGAATGCGCCGTCCGAAAACCTGTTCGACTTCCAACAGGCCTGCGTCGACTTCGCCGTCCGACAAGGCCGCGCCGGCCTCTATCTCGATACCGGTCTCGGCAAGACGCGTTGCCAGATCGAATGGGCGGACCAGTGCGCCAAGGCCTCGAACGGTAGCGCTCTGATCCTGACACCCCTCGCGGTCGCCAAGCAGATCGAACGGGAGGGTCGGGCGCTCGGATATGATTGCCGGGTCATCCGCGACCAGTCAGAAGCCCGATCGGGCATCAATATTTGCAATTACGATCGGATCGACAAGATCGAGCCCGCCGCTTTCGATGTGGTTTCCCTCGATGAAAGCTCGATCCTTAAGAGCTTCGGAGGCAAGACGACCGCGGCCCTTACCGATGCCTTCTCCCGCCACCGCTTCCGTATGTGCGCCACGGCGACGCCCGCACCGAACGACCACATGGAGCTTGGCAACCAGGCGCAATTCCTCGGCCTTATGACGGCGCAGGAAATGCTGATGCGCTGGTTTAAGAACGATACGGCCACGGCGTCGCAACAGTGGCGCCTCAAAGGCCATGCCGAACAGGACTTCTGGAACTGGATGGCCGGATGGTCCCGCATGGCGCAGAGCCCGGAAGATCTCGGATTCGACGGTGCGCGCTACCAGCTGCCGCCGCTCAATGTGATCCGCCACCGCGCCATAGGATCGAACATCAAGCCGATGGAAGGCTCGCTGTTTGCCGGCGACGTAAGCGCGACCAATATGCACGATCTCAAGCGCCAAACGGTCGAGGCGCGCGCCGACGCGGTTGCCGAACTCGCCAATGGGCAAGAACCATGGATTGTGTGGTGCGACACCGACTATGAGGCCGACGCGCTGGTGAAGCGCATTCCTGATTCGGTCGAAGTCAGGGGCTCAATGCCGATCGATCGCAAGGAAGAAAACCTTGAGGCATTCTCTCTCGGGCAGGCGCGGGTCATCATCACAAAGCCTTCCGTCGCCGGTTATGGGTTGAACTGGCAGCATTGCAGCAATATGGCCTTCGCCGGCCGGACATTCTCATATGAGCTTTGGTATCAGGCGGTGCGCCGATCCTGGCGCTTCGGCCAGACGAAACCGGTCAATGTCCATATCATCGTCGCCGAGGGCGAGGATCAGATCGGCCGTGTGATCGACAGGAAGGCCAAGGATCACACCAGCATGAAGCTCGCCATGGCAAGTGCGATGAAGCGCGCGGGCTCGTCCAAGGCGAACGTCAAGGTTCCATACAATCCGACATTCAAGGGGAGTGTGCCAGCATGGTTGACTGCCTGAGCGAGCTGCACGGCGTGAATTTTGCAGCGTACCGTGGTGATTGCGTCGATGTGGTGCGCCAGTTGCCGAGTGCCTCTGTCGGCTTCTCTATCTATTCGCCACCCTTCGGCGATCTGTTCATCTATTCGGAAAGCGCCGCCGATATGGGCAACAGCGGCGATGATGACGAGTTCTTCCGGCATTATGAATTCTTGATCGAGCAGATCGCCCGCGTTACCAAGCCCGGCCGGCTGACTGCCGTTCATTGCTCCGATCTGCCCTTCCGCAAATGGAAAGATGGCAAGATTGGCATCAAGGATTTCTCTGGCGACATCATCCGCGCGCATGAGAAGCACGGCTTTGTGCTGCACAGCCGAGTAACGATCTGGAAATGCCCTGTCGTGGAGATGACCCGCACCAAGGCCCTCGGCCTGCTCTACAAGCAGCTCCAGAAGGACAGCACGAAGTCGCGCCAGGGGATGGCGGACTATCTCCTCGTCTTCCGCAATGCCGGTGAGAACGTCGAGCCTGTCGGGCACAAGCCGGAAAACTTCCCCGTCGATCTCTGGCAGCAATGGGCCTCGCCAGTCTGGATGGATATTGAGCAGACCAACACGCTCAACATTAAGATGGCGAAAGCGCCGAAGGACGAGAAGCACGTCTGCCCGCTGCAACTCGACCTGATCGAGCGCGCCATCGTCCTCTGGAGCAATCCGGGCGACGTCATTCTCTCGCCCTTCATGGGGATTGGATCCGAGGGATATGTCGCCATGCAGCAGCGCCGCAAGTTCATCGGTGTTGAACTGAAGGACACCTATTTCAAGGTTGCATGCGAGAACATCGCCGGCATCGAGGCTCAACCGTCGTTGCTGGACGCCGTGGCATGACCCGCGCCCGCCTCGATAACCGCCGTCCATGCGAGCACATCGACTTTCAGCATGGCGACACGAAGGCAACCGTGACCGTCGGATTCCGCGTCCGTGACCGCGGCGACATCCTCGTCATGGAGGCGTCGGAGATATTCATGCGGTCGCAGAAGGCTGGCTCGGACGCCGAGGCCGAAGCCCGCGACGCCGGAATCGCGATTTCGCTCGCCATGCAGAGTGGCGTCTCGCTTGGCGATCTCCAGCACAGCGTGACGCGCACGGACACCGGCGAGCCGGCCACCATGACCGGCGCCGCCCTCGACACAATCGTCAAGACATACGGGTGAAATGATGAACTCGGGGACAACCATCTGGACGGACGAGAAGATCGCACTTCTCAGGCGCCTTTATGACGAGGGCAAATCGGCGACAGAATCCGCCGTCATCATGGGCGGCGGCATCACCCGGAACGCTGTCGTCGGCAAATGGCATCGGCTGAATTTCTCCGGCCGGGCGAAGCCGGAACTTGGCAGAAAAGGGCCGCGCCCGGCAGGCGTCCGCAAATCCCCGAGCCTCGCCGTCGTCCCCTCGACACGTGAGCCGGTTGAGTCCGCTCCGCCGCTCGTCGTTCCGACCACGGCGCCGGACGATGGCCGCGAGCCCTGCAATCTCATCGATCTCGCCAGCGACCGCTGCAAATGGGGCGTCGACTTCCAGGACGGCCAGCACCTTTTCTGCAATAGGCCGCAGCAGGTCGGGAAGCCCTATTGCCCCGAGCATGTGCTTGCCTCGATCTCCAAGGCCGTCGGTGCTTTCGATGACGGCGAGAACGATCTGATCCGCAAGCACTGGGATCAAGGCCACGGCCTGCATCGGCTGGTGCGCATGCTCGGCCGGCAGAAGCACGCGATCACGCGCCAGGCGCAATACATACTGAAGCTGGGGAGGGCGGCATGACCCTCCGCATCGAAATCCCCGGCGAACCGACGGCATGGGCCCGTGCCGGCCAGAATGGCAGGTTCAAATTCACGCCGAGGCCGCAAGCCGTTGCCATGGACGTGGTGCGTATGGCCGCCAATCGCGTGATGGCCGGGCAGAACGTTCTGACGGGGCCGCTGCATGTGTCGGCGAAGTTCATCTATGCGTGGCCCGCGTCGTGGTCTCAGACCAAACGATCGAAGGCAGGCGCGCACTGGAAGACATCTCGCCCCGATGGCGACAACCTGCTCAAGCTCGTCGCCGATGCGCTCAACGGTCTGGTCTGGACCGACGACGCCATCATCGCCAGCGCGACCATTCAAAAGCAATACGGCGTGAAGCCCTTCACGCTGATCGAGATTGAATCTCTGACACCACGCCCGGCGGGGTGTGGAGCGCAACCGGAGGCGGCGACGGGACTCGTCGTCTCCGGAACCATCTGAGGCGGGGAAGCCGTCGCCCCGCGATGAAGTGTCGGCGGCAAACACGGAACGAAAGGAACCTGAACTTGGCTATCTCAATCGCATCGCTCAAGAAGATGAACGTCTCGCTGCCGCCATTGCTGCTCGTCTATGGCGTGGCCGGCATCGGCAAGACCTCCCTGGCATTGGAATTCCCCAATGTCGCCTATATCCAGATCGCTCCGGAGCGTCCGCCGGTCGACCAGCAGCCGATGACCTTTGGCGAGCTGAACCAGTACCAGCAGGTCGTCGAGGCGCTTGGGGCCCTCTATCAGGAAGAGCACAATATCAAGACGGTCGTCATCGACAGTCTCGACGCGCTCGAACCGCTTATCTGGCAGGAAACCTGCCTGCGCAACAGCTGGAAGGACATCGAGCAGCCAGGGTATGGCAAGGGGTATGTCGCCGCCGACTATGTCTGGCGCGATATCATTGCCGGCTGCGAGGCGCTTCGGCGGGACCGTGGCATGACGGTGATCTGGCTTGCGCTCACCGAGGCCTCCGCGCACGAGGAGCCGGGCTCGCAGCCCTACAAACGCTACGACCTCAAGATCCATAAGCGCGCTGAATCCCTGACGACGCAGGCTGCCGATGCCGTCCTGTTCGTCAACACCAAGGTCGCGATCAAAGAGACCGATACGGGCTTCGGCAAGAAACAGGCCCACGCCGAAGGCGGCGGAACGCGCTGGCTGTTTACGGACGGTCGCCCGGCCTTCGTCGCGAAGAACCGTTTCGCGATGCCGGATGCTCTGCCGATCCCGCAGCGGGCGGCTTACGACGCCATCGCGAAATACCTGCCGGGGCACCAGCCCGAGCAGAAACCAGCTTCTTCCTCTGAGAAGAAGAAAGCCGCCTAAATTCAAACCTGAACCTGAAAAGGAACATTCAATATGGCTGACCTTACTCAATACTTCGAATCCGGCTTTGACGATCGCGCTGTCGAGGCGTCGACCGGCGTTCCGGAGCCGATCCCGCCGGGCGAGTATATGTTGCAGGTCGAGAAATCGGAGCTTACGCCGACGAAAGATCAGAGCGGCATCATTCTGGCCGTGACGCTGACGGTCGCTGGCGGCGAGTATGAGGGGCGCAAGATCTTCCCGCGCTTCAACATCCGCAACAAATCCATGCAGGCCCAGACGATCGGCATCGGCGAGTTCAAAGCGCTCTGTGCCGCCTGCGGCGTCGACTACGAGGTCGCGCGCGGCAATACCGACGCCCTGAATTATGTGCCGTTCAAGGCGCTCGTCGGCATGGAGAAGGAGAGCATGAACAAGGAGACGGGCCAGCCTTACGCGCCGCGCAACCGGGTCACGAAATATATCCCGGCTGGTGGCGCCGCTCCGGCTCAAACGCAGACAGCGGCGCCGGCCACGAAGCCAGCCGCGGCCGTTCCGGCTTCTCGTCCGGCTGCCGGCGGGTCGCTGCCATGGAAGAAGTCGGCTTGAGGTAGCCGCGAGGCCGGGTCGATTTTCGAGGTCTGGCCCGGCCTCGCACCCTCACTGAAGCATAGCCGCCTCAAGCGAGGCGGTTCCTTTACCACCTCCTCCAGGGACCGAATAGCCATGCCTGCACTTCCTGATCTTCCATCGCCGACGGTCGAGGCCATTTATAAGGGGTATGAAAATGAAGCCCGAGGAGGTGAGAGTCGATGTCTTGGACCGTCAAGCTTAGAAAATGAGTGTGACAGGTTTCTCTGGTACAAGTTTCGTTGGGCCGCCCACCCTGGCTCTTTCGAAGGGCGAATGCTCAGGCTGTTTCGCACTGGCGATCTGGAGGAAGCGCGGCTCATCGCCGATCTTGAGCGGATTGGTGTAAAATGCCAAGCGGTCGATCCTGAGACAGGTCGCCAGTGGAAAATCTCCGCGCTCGGAGGCCATCTCAAGGGTCACATGGACGGGAAGGCCGTCGGCATCATTGAGGCTCCGAAGACCGAGCATCTGCTCGAGTTCAAAACACATAACGAGAAGAGCTTCCGCGCACTGGTCAAGGATGGCGTCGAAAAATCCAAGCCCGGCCATTTCGCCCAGATGCAGCTCTACATGCACTTCGGGCACCTGGAGCGCGCCTTCTATCTCGCCGTCAATAAGAACACCGATGAGCTTCACGGCGAGCGGGTCAAATACGATGCAGCCAAGGCTCTGATCCTCCTCGCGAGGGCCGAGAATATCATCCGAGCATCGGAACCTCCGCCCAAGCTGCATGAGGACCCGGAAAGCAAGGCAGCATGGCAATGCCGCTTTTGTTCGGCGCGGCCGCAATGTCACGAATCCACGATGGCGCGCGCCAATTGCCGGACGTGCCTTCATGCTTCCGTCGTCGACGGTGGCTGGCACTGCGCCGCGCAGGACCGCATGCTGTCGATCGAAGAGCAGCGGATCGGATGCAGCCGGCATCTCTTCATTCCCGCGCTTGTGCCAGGTGAACAGATTGATGCCGACGAAGCGAAGGAAACCGTCACTTATCGCATGGTGGACGGTTCGATCTGGGTTGATGGGGGGCAGGAATGATCCCGCTCCGCCCATACCAGCGCCAGGCCATCGATTCTGTTTTCGAGTATTGGCAGACCGAGGGTGGCAATCCGCTGATCGACCTCGCCACCGGCACCGGCAAGAGCGTCGTGCTCGCGGCCCTGATGCGCGAGCTTCTCGAGCAATGGCCGCTCATGAGGATATTGTGCCTTGTCCACGTTCGGGAGTTGGTGGCTCAGAATTTTCAGCAGCTTCTGCGCCTCTGGCCCCAGGCGCCGGCAGGCGTCAACAGCGCTGGCCTGGGTAGGAGAGACACAAGAGACGCGATCCTGTTTGCCTCCATCCAGTCCGTCTTTCGTAATCCCGAAGCATTAGGACGAAGAGACCTCATCCTGATCGACGAGGCGCACCTTATTCCGTCGTCGCCGGCGAAGGCGACAATTGGTGGCGATGGGATGTATCATCAACTGCTCGATGGCCTGCGCGCCCAGTCTCCGGACCTGCGCGTTATGGGCTGCACGGCGACGCCATACCGCCTCGATAGTGGCCGCCTCGACCAAGGCGACGGGCGGCTCTTCGATCGGATCGTCTACAGCTACAGCGTGGTCGACGGCATCGAGGACAAGTTCCTGTCGCCCCTGGTTTCCAAGGGCATGAAGAATGAAATCGACGTTAAAGACGTGGCGAAGCGCGGCGGGGAGTTCGTTTCCGGCGCCTTGGAACAGGCCGCCGACCAGACCGAGGCCATCAAGGGCGCTGTCGACGAGATCATGCAGCACGGTCGAGATCGGAAGTCGTGGCTCATCTTCTGCTCTGGCGTCGACCACGCGCACCATGTCTGCGCCGAAATACGATCAAGGGGTATCATCGCCGAGACGGTGACGGGCTCGACGGCGAAATATGATCGCGACCGCATCCTGTCCGGTTTCAAGGCCGGATATATTCGCGCCGTCTGCAATATGTCGGTGCTGACGACAGGCTTCGATGCGCCGAATGTCGATCTGATCGCAATGCTACGACCTACGTTGTCGACTGGCTTATACGTCCAGATGCTCGGTCGCGGCACTCGGCTCTCGCCCAAGAAAGAGAATTGCCTCGTCCTCGACTTCAGCGGCAATGTGCGCCGGCATGGACCGATCGATCTGATTTCGCCGCCCTCCAATAAGAAGAGAAGCGCTGCGGAGATCGACGAATTTTCCGCCCAGGTAAACAGCGTCAAGGCCAAAGAGTGCCCGAATTGCGCTGCGCTCGTGGGCCTGCGCTCTCCCTCTTGTCCGTGGTGCGGGCATGAATGGCCGGTGGAGGCAAAGCACAAGGCCAAGGCCGAAGACGTCACCATCATGTCGGGCATCAATCGCGCCGGCTGGATCCCCGTCACCACGGTTCATTATTATCGGCACACGAAGCGCAACGCAGCGCCAGGGACACCCGACACCCTCCGGGTGAGCTACGGCATGGGCTTCGATGCCGTGTCGTCATGGCTGTGTTTCGACCATCCACAGGGCTCGATGCCGCAGCGCAAGGCCGTGTCATGGTGGCTGGAAGCTGGTGGCTCCTTGCCGCCGCCGAAAGACGTCGAGGAGGCCCTGAGCCGAACGGGAGAACTGAGGAAGCCCGAGGCCATCATGATCGCCAAGGACGAGGGTGGCTTCAAGAAGGTCACGCAACGCCGGTTCGGGGCGAGAGAGGCGACACCTCAACCCAGGCAGCTGGCGCTGACCGCAGCGGAGAGGGAGTTGCTCGATGACAGCGTGCCCTTCTGACGCCCGGCTTCTCGGCCGCCAGGACGTCTACCCCGCGACATGCACCGTCTGCGCGCGCCGCAGCCATGGCCTCGCGTACGGCACCAAGCTCGGCGAGCCCGTTTGGTGGATTTGCGATTTTTGCGTTTACACATCAGCACAGAAGGTATCGGAGATGAACACGCTCAAGCTCAACCAATTCGAGATTATGGCGATCGAACATGCTGCCAAGGAGACGATCGACGATATTCTGCCGGCCATTTTCGAGAAGCTGTGGGGACAGGGAATCCGCAACCTCGAAGATATGAATGGCTCGAACTATCCAGCGATCCTTGCTGAAGTCGCCTCCTCACCTGATTACAAAGCAGCAATCCAAAAAGTTCTGATCGAATATTCGAACCGGATCAGGAAGGATATCCAGACGCAAGCCGTTCCATTCTGAGGCTGGGGCAATGGGTGAGGGGACATCACCGTTTGCTGCCGCATATGAAGGCCTGATAGCGAACGGATTTACAACAATACCGATCAGCCCAGATAGCAAGGCACCATCTGAGTGGCGCGGCGGTCGTTGGCAGGGCATGAAGAACTGGCAACGGTTCCGCGATGCCCGCGCGCCGGATTTCATCCAGCGGGTATGGGCGGGTTTCCCGGATGCCAATATCGGCATCGTCACCGGCACGCGCGCCACGGCGGGTCAGATCGTAGCCTGCGTGGACTTCGACACGGATGATCCGGATATTCTGGACACATTGACCCGATCGCTACCGCCAAGCCCTGTCCGGAAGCGGGGGAGAAGAGGATTTTCGGCATTCTACTTGGTCCCGGCCGGGACTGTCGGGTATCGCACGCCAATATGCGAGCTCCTAACCGATACCCGGCAGACAGTCGTGCCGCCTTCGATCCATCCTGATACCGGCCAGCCCTATCAATGGTTGGGACCGTCGACATTACTGAACACGCCGGCGACTGCCCTGCCAGCCCTGACAGACGCCGATCTCGATCGGTTCAAGGACACGATCGAGTCCCTGATCAAAATGCCGATCGATCCGGTGAAGGCCGTCGCGCCGCTTGTCCTGAGCGAGGGCAGCACGATCTGGCGCCGCGTCAACACGACGGCCTATTCCAATCTCGATGCCTGGGTTCCGAAGCTCGGCCTGGCCAAGCTCCAACGGACGCCAGGCGGCTATAAGGCCGTCGCGACATGGCGCCCGTCGACCCGCGGTAGGCCGCTCGAGCAGCGCGCCTGCAACCTCTCGATATCGCAGGCGGGCGCCAAGGACTTCGGCAATGGCGATACCTTCACTGCTCTAAATCTCGTTCAGACGGCCATGGGCGTCGGGCTGGATGAAGCCTTCGACTGGCTCTCGACCCAGCTTGGGCTCAAGGAGGCCGAGCTACCCCTGCCGATGGCAGGGTCAGCCGTCACGGCTCAGGAGACGATCGACGCCGCCACCGGCGAAATCCTTCCCGCCCCCATCAAACGGACAAATGAGCTTCCAGACCATCTGACGCGGGTGCCCGGACTCCTCGGCGAGGTCGTTGAATGGATCGTCTCTTCTGCCCGCCGGCCAAACAGAACGCTCGCCCTCGGCGCGGCGATCCCGGTCATAGGGACCCTCATGGGGCAGGCGATCGCCGGCCCGACGCTGTCTGCCACCCACCTCTATATTGTCGCCTTGGCACCCACCGGAGCCGGCAAGGATCATCCTTTGCGCTCTATCATGACCATCCTGAAGGGGTGCAATGCCGACCGCCTGGTCGGACCGGACGAGTTCATCTCCATGCCAGCCGTCATCTCGTTCCTGGTCAAGAAGCAGCTGAGCGTCTGCCCGATCGACGAGATCGGCGCCTTTCTCAAGCGCCTGGGGCATTTCAAGGCCTCGGCCTATGAGAAGTCGGTTACCAAGATGCTGCGCAGCGTCTGGGGCGCGTCGTTCCGGTCGATCATGACCCCGGAATGGGCGGCCAAGGAATCGAAGGAGATCAAGAACCCTGCCATGTCGATTTACGGGGTCTCAACTCCTCAGGAGTTCTTTTCCGCGCTGGAGGGAGACGACATCGTCAACGGCTTCCTGAACCGCTTCCTGCTGCTGACCTCGGAAACGAAGGCCAAGGACACGAATCCGGAGCTCGATCCGCTGGCGATCCCTCGCGACCTGGCGCTCAAATTGGCGGCCTTCCGCAACGCGATGAACCAAATAGCTCCCGAAGACTTGACCGCGCCTATCGGCGAAGATCGGAAGATCAAGCGCATGACATGGGGCGCCGGCGCCGAGGCCGCCTATAATGGACTCAAGCTCGACATCGATCGGATCTCCCGCGATCCAGAGATCGAGCCATACTTCGCCCGCACAGGCGAGATGGCGGTTCGCCTGGCCACCATCGTGGCGGCCGGATGCGGCCGGATGCAGGTGTCTCAAGAGGATATGGCCTGGGGCGCCGAAATCGCGCTCTGGTCGGCCAACCGCATGGCCGACATGGCGGGCTCCTATATCGCCGAGAACGAGGCCCAGCGGACGCACAACAGGATCATAAGGATCATCGCCGAGCGTGGCGGGAGGGCGAGCCATAGGGACGTGCTGAGGGCGCTGAAGGGCGGCGTGCGATCGAGAGACCTGGACGACGTGATCAAGGGGCTGACGGCGTCGGGAGTACTTGCTCGGCACGAGACGAAGCCTCCTGGCGGCGGGCCGCCAACGTACATTTACGAGATGATCAAGAACCCGGCTTAGGCCGGGTTTTTTATTGCCAGCGTTTGTCACCGACAACATCGTTTGTCACCGGCGGAATGGTGACAAACGATGCTTTTGAGACCGTTTGTCACCAAAAGCCAGGTGACAAACGACCCCTCAGGTGACAAACGATAGGGATATTTTTATCAATAAAATCAATTGATTATATCGTTTGTCACGTTTGTCACTATTTTATAGGGGTATATAGTTTCTATAGAGAGGGTGCCTAAAGAGGGTGACAAACGCTCCAGTCCCTTCGCCCCCTTCTCAAATCAACCGAACACCCCTATCTCTCAATCGCGCTCTACATTCCGTCGGACGTGGCTTTTGACCCGGAGAAGCCATGTCACTCTGCCTTCCAGATGAGCTGAAGCAGCTCGCCAGCCGCGTTGATCGCAATGTCCCTCGACATGGCGATCCTGAAGCGTTTCATGCGGAAAAATCCGAGATCGCGCGCGAGCTCCGCCGGATCGCCACGGCTGAGGAGCGCTTGGGATGAGAAAATCTCGGATTACGGATGAAGAGCGCGCATTGCTTGCCACTACTCCGCCACGGCGATCGGCGCCCCTGCCTGCGCCATCATTGCAACCAAAGAAAAAACGTCGGCGCCGTCGACCGCCGGTAACAAAGCCTGGCTACGATGGAGCCTTCGAGATTGGTGCACGCGTGGTCGAGAACCCGTATTCGCCTGGCGCAAAGATCACCGTTCCTGCAAATATACGGCATGATCCATTGGCTCTCATGTTCAATAAAAAAGAGATCGACGAGGCGCAGTATCTCGCTGGCGAGAAATTGCGAATGTGCATCGAGCGTGCTGGCGGCGCAGGCTCGCCAGCAGCCGATTGGACGAGGCCGTTTGTCGACAAATCAATCTCATTTCGCGAGCCAGCTTTGACGCAGCTGCAGGCCGGTCGCGAATTGAAGCGCGCGCACGCGATGTTGGGCTGGCAAAATTATCGCCTTGTCCGTGGCGTCGTGTTCGATGGGCTGAATGGGCGACTTATAGCTCAGGCCAAAGGCGCTATTCATGAGCGCAAGGCAGTCAAACAGGCCGTTCGCGAAGGGCTGGAGCAGCTCGCTATCCTGTGGAACTATCTTTCCGGGCCAAAATTCGAGCGAAAGCGAGCGGACATATTGGCCTATCTCGGCGAGGTACCAACATGGGAACATGAGGAGCGAGAGGTGACAATCGCATATGAAGCGAAGACTTAGTGAGCCCCTTGCACTGGGCCCGCAAATCACCTACATAAGCTCATCTGGAAAATTCACGCCTCGCCACAAGCGGGGCGTTTTGCGTTTGGGGCCATGGCCAACCACCGCAGCGCCGAAGCGCAGCAATATCGCCGCTATTATAAAACCGCCCGATGGACCAGGACACGCAAGGCGCAGCTGTCGAGGCAGCCCCTGTGTCAATGGTGCCTGGACAAGGGCAGGGCCGTGGCGGCGAGTGTGTGTCACCATGACAAGCCAGAGCTGAAGGCATCGGAGGCAACATTCTTCGCAGGTCCGTTCACCAGCCTGTGCGCACCATGCCACGACGGCAAGGCGCAGCAGATCGAGGTCAGAGGCTACTCGACCGAGATCGGCGCTGATGGGTTTCCTGTCGACCCGAACCATCCCGCGAGTGGGGGAGGGGGTGGTCAAAAGTCTGGAGCCCCTCGTTTCCTGGACCGGCGCCCAAACGAAAAAACCATAAATCGTAAGATTTCAGGTTCGTTGTAGGAATTTCATGAAACGTGGAAGGCCCTCGGCCGCATCGCAGGCGCTCGCCACGATGCCGGCGCCGCTCGAGCGCGTCGACCGACAGAAGCCGCCGCATGGATTAACCGACGAGGAGGTTGAGGTCTGGGCGGCCGTCGTCAGCACCGAGCCGGCCGACTGGTTCTCGCCGTCGACGGTCCCGCTCCTGGCGCAGTACTGCCGTCACGTGGTCGCGGCGAAGCGGATCGCGGAACTGATCGAGCGGGCGACGAGCGACAAGGACCTGGCGGTTTCGGATTACGCCCGCCTGCTGAAGATGCAGCGCGAGGAGAGCAAGGTCATCGCCTCGATGGCGACGAAGATGCGGATCTCGCAGCAAGGGACGACCAATCACCGCGGCAACAAGATCTCGAAGGCCGCCCGGAAGCCATGGGAAAGCTGAAGGCGAGGAGCCGCTCCGCGCGGAACATCGCATGGATCGAGCGATACTGCCGGGTGCCAGAGGGAAAATTCGTCGGCAAGCCGCTGAAGGTCGCACCGTTCATGCGCGAAGACTTCCGGGCGATCTACGACAACCGGCACGGCACGCGGCGCGCCATCATCAGCCGCGGCCGCAAGAATGCGAAGACGACGGAATCGGCGCTGATCCTGCTGCTGCACCTCTGCGGCCCGGAGGCGAGGCCGAACAGCCAGCTGTATTCGGCGGCGCAGAGCCGGGAGCAGGCGGCGATCCTGTTCAGCCTGGCGGCGAAGATCGTTCGGCTGTCACCCGAGCTCAATGCCGTCGTGACGGTTCGCGACACCGCGAAGCAGCTCTTCTGCCCCGAGCTCGGGACGCTCTACCGGGCGCTGTCGGCAGAAGCCTCGACGGCCTATGGCCTGAGCCCGGTGCTGACCGTCCATGACGAGCTCGGCCAGGTCAAAGGCCCGAAGTCGGACCTCTACGAAGCGCTGGAGACCTCGACCGCGGCGCAAGAGAACCCGCTGTCGATCGTCATCTCGACGCAGGCGCCAACCGATGCCGACCTGCTGTCGATCCTGATCGACGACGCCAAGGCCGGCCACGATAAGCGGACAGTGCTGCGGCTGAACACGGCGCCGGAAGACCTTGATCCGTTCAGCAAGGCGGCGATCAAGGCGGCGAATCCAGCCTTCGGCCTGTTTATGAACCAGGCCGAGGTCATGGCGATGGCGGAGGATGCCCGGCGCATGCCGAGCCGCCAGCCGGAATATGAGAACCTGGTGCTGAACCGGCGCGTCGAGATGAACGCGCCATTCATCGCCCGCCCGATCTGGATGGCCTGCGCCGCCAGGCCGGTCGAAAGCTTCAAGGGGCTGCCGATTTGGGGCGGCCTCGACCTTTCGGAGACATCGGACCTCACCGCCCTGGTGCTCATCGCGCCGGTCGAAACGGTCTGGCAGGTCAAGCCGACCTTCTGGCTGCCGGGCAAGGATCTTGCCGACCGATCGCGCAAGGACAAGGTGCCCTATGACCAATGGCATCGCGAAGGGTTCCTGCAGACGACGCCGGGGCCGACGGTCGATTACGAGTTCGTCGCCAAGCATCTGCGCGGCCTGTTCGACGAGGGGTTCGACATCCGCAAGATCGCCTTCGATCGCTGGAACTGGAAGCATCTGAAGCCCTGGCTGTCAAAGGCCGGCTTCACCGACGAGCAGCTCGAGGGCGACGCCGCCGTGTTCGAGGAGTTCGGGCAGGGCTTCCAGTCCATGAGCCCCGCGCTGCGCGAGCTCGAAGGCGATCTTTTGAACAAGAGAATAGCCCATGGCGGCCATCCGGTCCTGACCATGTGCGCGGCCAATGCAACCGTCCAGACCGACCCGGCAGGGGGAAGGAAGTTCTCGAAGATGAAATCGCATGGTCGCATCGACGGAATGGTCGCCCTTGCCATGGCGCGCGCGGTGGCGGGGACGTGGATGGATGCCAATGACGCTGGCGTCGACGATTACTTCGCCGCCCTGCGGGGTGCCGCGTGAATCTTCTCCAGAAGATGGCGCTGTTCTTCGTGCAGCGGCTCGATCTGCGTCGGCCTGACGACTGGTATGGGCCGGCCCAGACGGGCGACGCTGGCGAGCCTGTTACGGACTTCACGGCGCTGTCCCTCTCTGCTGTCTGGGCCTGTGTCAACCTTATTGCAGGGACGATCTCATCCCTGCCACTCATGGTCTATCGCACTGGAGCGGATGGAGCCCGGACGGTGGCGACCGACCACCCGCTCTACCGGCTGCTGCATGACAGCCCGAATTTCGACCAGACGGCGGTCGACTTCTGGGATTTCATCTCGGCGTCTGTTGAGCTCTGGGGCAATGCCTATGCCCGCAAGCTCATCGAGGGCGGTCGCCTCGTCGGATTGGTGCCGGTGCTCCCCGCGCCAGTATCGACCCGGCGGCTTCGGGACGGCACCATTGAATACCGCTGGTCCGAAGACGGGAAGCAGTTTGTCGAGACCGATCGGACAATGCTTCATATCCGCGGTCCCGGCGGCAATCCGCTTGGTGGCATGTCAACCCTGACCTTCGGCCGCCATGCTTTCTCCCTGGCGCGTGCCACGGACAAGGCCGCGGCCAAGACCTTTGCCAATGGCCTTCGCCCGTCCGGCGCGCTGAAGTTCAAGGAATGGCTCTCGCCAGAGAACCGCAAGACGGCACATGCCGAGCTCGCGGAGAAGATCGGCGCCGAGAATACGGGGAAGCCTCTGGTCCTTGAGGGCGGAGCGGACTGGCTGCCGTTCTCCATCAATCCGGAAGACGCGCAGATGCTGGAGTCGCGGGCCTTCTCGGTCGAAGAAATTTGCCGGTTCTTCGGAGTGCCGCCCCATATGGTTGGCCACACGGAGAAAGCGAGCAGCTGGGGCACCGGCCTCGAGCAGCAAACGCTCGGCTTCCAGAAGTTTACGCTTCGCCGGCGGCTCAAGCGGATCGAGCAGGCCTGCGAGAAGCAACTCCTCACTCCGGTCGAGCGGGCGCAGGGCATGGTGATCGAGTTCAGCCTCGAGGGCCTGCTTCGTGCCGACAGCGCAGCGCGCGCCACCTTCTACCAGCAGATGACGGCGATCGGAGCCATGACCATCAACGAAGTGCGCGGCCTCGAGAACCTGCCGCCGGTCGATGGCGGTGACGTGCCGCGGATGCAGATGCAGAACGTTCCGATCACCGAAGCCGGAAAGCAGCCGGCGCTTCCTGCGCCAAACGAGGATGAGGCAGCATGAAAACCAAGGACTTCGCCCTGCAGGTCAAGGACCTGACAGAAGACGGAACCTTTGAAGGCTATGGCTCCGTCTTCGGCAACGTCGACCTCTATGGCGAGAAGGTCATGCCTGGCGCTTTTGTCGAGAGCCTGGCCCGTCACAAGCGCGAGGGCACGGCGGTCCTCATGCTCTGGAACCATGACAGTCATCAGCCGATCGGCGTTTGGGACGATCTGGCCGAAGATGCGAAGGGGCTCTGGGGCAAGGGCCGCTTCCTCTTGGACATTCAGCGGGCGCGCGAGGTGCATACGCTCGCCAAGAACAAAGCGATCGGTGGCCTGTCCATCGGATACCGCGAGGAAGACACTGACCAGGATGGCGCGGTGCGCCTGCTGAAGAAGCTCAACCTTTACGAGATCAGCCCGGTCACGTTCCCGGCCAACCGTCGAGCCCGGATCGAGGCCGTCAAATCTGAGCGCATGGAAGAGTTCGCCCGCCGGCTGCGCGACGGCGACCCCATGCCCGTCAAAGAATTTGAGGACCTCCTGCGCGAGGCAGGGGTCCCGAAGGCCATGGCCGTACAGATCGCCTCTGTCGGTTATGCGAAGGCCATTCGGAGTGAGTCCGAGGGCGAGAAGGCGAAACAAGCCGCGCGTTTTCTTGATCTTCTCAAGGCCGGCTGAACCTCAACCCATCCGAAAGGACTCACGATGAAACGTCATCTCCTGATGGCGGGCAGCGCCGCTTATGCAATTGCCGCGCTCGGCTCGCTTCCCTTCATGCCGCAGGTCGCGTTCGAGAAGCCGCACGACGGCAATATCGACGTCGAGGCGCTCGCCGCCGAAGTGACCGCCAAGTTCCAGAAGTCGTTCGACCAGGTCAAGGAGATCGCCGAGAAGGCGGTCGCTGATGCCAAGAAAGGCATCGAGATGGCCGAGAGCGAGAAGGCCAAGGCGGACGAAGCGCTCACCACGATGAATGGTCTGAAGGCGCAGGTGACCGAAATCGAGCAGAAGCTCGCCCGCGGCACCGGCAAGGAAGCCGAGGCCGAAAAGTCGGTCGGCGAGCAGTTCACCGAATCCGACGCCTTCAAGTCCTTCCAGGACTCGGGCTTCTCGAAGAATGCCCGCGGCGCCGATATCAAGATCAAGGCCACTCTGACCTCGGCGACCACCGACACCGCCGGCGCCGTCGGCGATGCCATCAACCAGACCCGCCTGCCGGGTATCCTGCCGCTCCCGCAGCGCCGCCTCACCGTCCGCGACCTCATCTCGCCGGGCCGGATGGACGGCAATACGCTGGAGTATGTGAAGGAGACCGGCTTCACGAACAGCGCGGCGCCCGTCGCCGAAGCCGCGGCCAAGCCGGAATCTGATCTCAAGTTCGATCTGGTCACCACCTCGGCGAAGGTCATCGCTCACTGGATGAAGGCCTCGCGCCAGGTCCTGAGCGACATCAGCCAGCTGCGCTCGATCATCGACCAGCGCCTGCTCTATGGCCTGGCCTATGTCGAGGAGAACCAGCTCCTGAACGGCGATGGCACCGGGCAGAACCTGCTCGGCATCATCCCGCAGGCGACTGCCTATTCGGCGCAGTTCGTCGTCGACATGGAAGGCCCGATCGACATGATCCGGCTCGCCATGCTGCAGGCGGCTCTTGCCGAGTATCCGGCCACCGGCACCGTGATGCACCCGACGGACTGGGCTCGCGTCGAGCTCACCAAGGACTCGCAGGGCCGCTACATCATCGGCAACCCGCAGGGCACCACCGGCCCGACCCTCTGGGGCCTGCCCGTCGTTGCGACCCAGGCGATCACCGTCGACAAGTTCCTGGTGGGCGCCTTCAAGCTCGGCGCCCAGCTCTTCGACCGCTGGGACGCCCGCGTCGAGGCCGGCTATGTGAATGACGACTTCATCAAGAACCTCGTCACGGTCCTCGCCGAAGAGCGTCTCGCGCTCGCCGTCTATCGCCCCGAGGCCTTCATCTACGGCGACTTCGGCAACGTCTGATTTGGATCAGCATGGACGGGCGCCTCCGGGCGCTCGTCCTCCTGACCGAGAAGGAGAAGCGTGATGAAATTCAAGGTTCTTCGCCAGCACCTTGGCGACAAGCTCTACATGCCGGGCGATATCCGCGAGATTTCCGAGGCCGACGCCGGACACCTGGTGAAGCTGGGCTGCCTCGCGAAAGCGGACGCGCCCGTCGATAACGCCGCGGAAGACGCGGCTCCCGCCAATAAGGCTGAGGACGCCGCTCCTCAGAACAAGAAATCCGGGAAGCGCAAGGCCGCTGACGCCTAGGCCCGATCTTCCTCAACCCGGCGGTCGCGAGGCCGCCACCCCATGCTCATGAAAGGAGCAGAAAATGCGTCGACTTCCTGTCACCGTTACCACGGCCGCCGACGGCACCGTGACGGCCTATTCTCCTCGCTTCACCGGCAAGATCGTACAGATCGAATATGTGAAGGATGGTGCCAACGGCTATGCCAATGGTGTCGACTTCACGCTGACCGGTGAGGCCACCGGCATCGGGCTCTGGACGCAGAGCGACGTGAACGCGTCCGCTGTCGTTGCGCCGCGCCAGCCGACGCATTCGCAGGTCGGCGCAGCGCTTCTCTACGCCGCTGGCGGCACCGCTCAGACCGACAAGATCGCGCTGGCGAATGATCGCGTGAAGATCGTTCTTGCTCAGGGCGGCGCGTCGAAAGTCGGTGTCTTCCATATCGTCATCGAGTGATGATGCTCAAACCCGTCCGCGTCTCCGCTCCTGGCGTGCCCTTGGTCTCCCTCGAGGAGGCCAAGGCGCATTGCCGCGTCGATCACAGCGATGACGATGACCTGCTCAATGGCCTCGTCGCCGCGGCGACTGCCTTGCTGGACGGCTATTCGGGCGTCCTCGGCCGCGCCCTGATCAACCAGACCTGGTGCATCAACCTCTGCAGCTGGCCGCCGTGTCGCATCCGCCTGCCGCTGGCGCCGGTTTCGACCATCGCCTCGATCAAGTATTTCGACACCGCCAATGCGGAGCAGGATCTCGCAGGCTCGAATTTCAGCCTGCTCGAGGACGCGCTGTCCCCATACGCCGGCTGGGCGAGCAACGCCTCGTTGCCGTCCCTCTTCGAGCGCGAGGACGCAATCGCCGTCGAATTCATCGCCGGGTATGGCGCCACCGCCGACAAAGTGCCGGAAGCGATCCGGCTCGCGGCCAAGCTGCTTGTCGGCGATTTCTACGAGAACCGCGAGGCCTCCATAGTCGGCACCACCGCCGAAGAATTGCCCTTCGCCGTCAAGGCGCTCATCGCGCCGTTCCGCCGTGTCGGTGTCTGAGCGGCGGGTCCGATTCCTCCGCAAGTTCGACTGGGATCCGCCCGAGAAAAAGGGCCGGGTCACCATCGCATATCCCGCCGGCTGGTCCGGCATTGTCCGCAAAGCCTGTGCAGAAGCCGCGCTGAAATCCGGCGCCGCCATCAAAGGAGACGATCATGGGACTGACCGCTGAACTTCGCCTTAAATTCAAGGCGCGCCAGACCGGCGCAAATGATCTCGGCACGCCCGAATTCAATGCGGCGCTGGAAGCATTCTTCCAGTTTGCCAACGGCACCGGCGCCGATCAGGCCGATCTGCTCTTTGCCGACAGCCGCAATGTGCTGGCTTCGAGCAATGACGACATCGACTTGGCGGGCTCGCTGTCGAGCGTCTACGGCACGACGATCACAGCTGCCGAGATGGTCGCCCTTATCATCAAGAACAAGTCGACGACCCAGACGCTGACGGTCGGTGCCGGCTCAAATCCTTGGATTAGCTGGCTTATCGCCACCGGTGACGGCATTAAGATCCCACCGCGCGGCGCGTTTATGCTGGTCTCGCCGGATGCGGCCGGCCTCGGCGCCGTTGTCGCGGCCACCGGCGACATTCTTCGGGTTGCCAATGGTTCCGGCAGCGCCGCCGATTACGACATCGCCTTCCTGGCGCGATCCGCCTAAGCAATGCGCGCCGGCGAGCTCACAGAGCGCTTCCGCTTCGAAAAGCGTCGGGACACGTCACCAGAAGGTGATGGCTTCGGAAATTTCGAGGCGGAATGGCAGGTCCAATTCACCGTCGCGGCGAAACTGCGTTTTCGTCGTGGGGGTGAGGATGTGCTCGCCGCCCGCTTGGCCGGCACTCAACCTGCCATCCTGACCATTCGCGTGTCGCGGCAAGCCTGGGAAATCAGGTCGGACTGGCGGTGCGTCAATGATCGGACGGGCGAGGCTTTCAACATCCGTGAAGAGCCGACTCTCAACCGCGACCGAGACGGTCTCGAAATGCTCATCGAACGGGGCGTCAACAGTGGCTGAGATCGTCAAAATCGTGAACTATGCCCGGCTCAAGCGGAAGTTCCGTCGGATGCCAGACATGGTGAAGGCCCAGATCCGTAAGTCGATGGAGGAGTCGGCGAACGAGATCGTCGGCATGATGAAACGGCTCGTTCCGGTCGGATCGAGCGGTCGCGCCGGGAGCAAGAAGTCTGCCGGGCACGGCGCGCTGCGTGACTCCATCGGTTGGACCTGGGGGAAGGCGCCGAAAGGTGCCTTTGCGGTCGCCGCCGCCAAAGATCCGAATGGCCTGACGCTCACGATCTATGCTGGCGATAAGGATGCGTTCTATGCGCGCTGGGTCGAGTTCGGCACAGCTCCGCATGTCATTCGCGCTAAGAGCCTGAAAGGCATGGGCAAGGACGGGCGTCTCGGCCTGAAGGTCGACCATCCCGGCGCGGCGGCAAGTCCGTTCTTCTTCCCGGCCTGGCGCGCCAATCGCAAGCCGGCGCGGGCGAAGTTGCGGAAAGCCGTCCGTGAGGCGGCTCGGCAGGTGGCGGCGATCCAATGAACGACCCGTCCGCTGCGCTGCAAGGCGCGATCGAGAGCGCTCTCGTTGCCGACCCGCTGGTCGCTTTGCTGGTCGCCGGTCGCGTCTATGATCGTGTGCCGCGCGGGGCAGCAACTCCTTACGTGTCTTTCGGGCCTTCTCAGGCGCTGGAAGATGACGCCGATTGCGTCGAAGGCTTCGAGATCACCCAGCAGCTCGACGTCTGGTCGACTGAGCCTGGCTATGTGCAGGCAAAGGAAGTGGCCGGCGCGGTGCGCAAGGCCCTGCACAATGCTGATCTCACGCTCGTCGGCTTTGCACTGAACGAGATGACCGTCCGCAATATCCGCTATCTCCGCGACCCCGATGGCCTGACCGGTCACGCGGTGATCGAAGTTCGGGCGCTTCTCGAAACTGACCAGCCTTAAACAGGAGAAACTGCTATGGCTAAAGCAACCACTCTGACTTTCAGCAAGTTCAGGGTCAAAATCGGTGATGGCGGGACGCCCGAGGTTTTTAGCGCGCCCTGCGGATTCACCTCGCGGTCCTTCAATCGGTCGAAGTCGCTGAACGAGACCAACGTGCCGGATTGCGACGACGAAGATGCGCCGTCTTATACGGAGCGCGACGTCGTCGCAAACACGTTCTCGGTCAGCGGGCAAGGCGTCATGGCCGCCGAATCCGTCGAGCTTTGGGACAGGGCTTACGAATCTACCGAGTCCGTCAATGTTCTCGTCGAGATCGAGTATCCATCCCCCGTCGGTCTGGTGACCTATGCGGGCAAGGTGCATATCGAGAGCATCGAGGACACCGGCGAGAAGGGGCAGCGCGTGCTGCGCAACATCTCCATGCAGGGCGACGGCCCGCTCGTCCGCACCCCGGCCCTCGCATGAGCCGCGATGCCGCGATCTCCCTGAAATGGGCGGACGGGACCTACAGGTTCCGCCTGTCCATTGGCCAGATCCGCGAGCTGCAGGAGAAGGTCGACGCCGGCCCGGCATGGGTGCTTGATCGCATCAGGACGGGCGGCTGGCGCGTCGACGACCTGCGCGAAACGATCCGGCTCGGCCTCATTGGCGGCGGCGCGAAGCCCGGTGACGCACTCAAGCTGGTCGAGCGTTATGTCGACACGCAGCCGCTTGCCGACAGCGTGGCGCCGGCAATGGTCATTCTCTCCGCGGCGCTGTTCGGCGCGCCCGATGGAGAGCGGCCGGGAAAACGAAAGGCGGCGGAGCGCCAGGCGAAGAGCCCGAGCACGGAAAGCTCCGCTTCGCCGCCATCTACGGAGCTGGACCCGTCCTAGGCTTCACTCCTCAGCAAGTTGACGAAATGAGCCTTTGGCAATGGCAAGCGGTCGTGAACGGCTGGAACGAAGCGCATGCGCCTGACGACGGATCGCTCGATGACGCCGAGATCGACGCGCTGGCAGCTTTCATTGATGGATAGCGATGGCAACCCAGGATATTGAAAAGCTGCTGGTGCAGTTCGGCGCCGACATTCGCGGCTATCAGCGCGAGATGTTGAAGCTGAATGGTGTCACTGAACGGGCGGCGCGCCAAGCCGAACAGCGCATCCGCCGCATGAGCCGCAACATACGCGAGAGCCTGCAGAACGCTGGCCGAGGCCTGTCTTCTGGCCTTGGTCGCCTTGGCGCCGCCGCGGGGCTGGGCCTCGGCACGAAAGAGGTCATCGATTATGCCGATGCCTGGACGCGGTCCAAAGCCCAACTGCAAGTGGCCGGCGTTGAGACTGACCGCATCCGCCAGAAGCAGGAGCAACTGCTCGAGGTCGCAAACCGGAGTCGCACCAGCTTCGAGACCATCGTCTCGGCCTATCAGCGCATCGGCATCGCGGCGCGTGACATGGGCACATCGCAGGCGGACGTCACGCGCGCGACCGAAACCTTGGCGAAGGCGCTTCAGCTCAGCGGAGCGACCGCCGGGGAATCGCAGTCGGCTATCCTGCAGTTCACGCAGGCGCTCGCCTCAGGCGTCCTTCAGGGAGACGAGCTCCGCTCCATCCGCGAGAATGCGCCACTCGTCGCGCAGGCCATTGCGAATGAATTCGGCGTTACTGTCGGAAAGCTAAAAGAGCTTGGCGCTGCCGGCGAGCTGGAGAGCGGCCGAATCCTGAAGGCGCTTCTCGGCGTCAGCAAAGAAATCGACAGCCAGTTTGAGCAGACGCCTGAAACGGTGGCGCAGGCCTTCGCCAAGGTCGGAAACTCGCTGCTGTCCGCCGTCGGCAAGCTGTCGGAGACATCCGGAGCTACGGCGACGCTGGTTGGCTGGCTGACGAAGCTCGCGGAGGTACTGGACCGAATAGCGGATTCGTCGCCGGAAGGGCGGCTGGAGGTCGTTCGCCAGAATATCCTGAAACTGCGGAAAGACGTGCAGAACGGCACCGGTCCGATCGGCGCCATCCCCATCATTGGCCCAGCCCTCGGCGCCGCGAACCTCGAACGGAACATCGAGCTTCTGCGCCAATATCAGCAGGAGGAGGCCGAACTTCTCGCCAAGATCGCGGCGCAGCGCGGACAGACGTCGAATTTCGAGGGCAAGGGCAGTCTTCCCTCGAACATCGATCCGTCGACCTTCAAGCTCAGGCCCGGCGCGGCCGAGAAGACGAAGAAAGAGCGCGATCCGGTTCAGGAGACGATCGAAGCGCTCCGCTTCGAAGAAGAGCAGCTGAAGCGCACCTCCCGCGAGCAGGAAATTTATAACCAACTCCAGCGCGCCGGCGTCGACATCAGCTCGACCTACGGCAAGACGATCGCGGACCTCGCCGGCAAGATCTATGACGCCGAGCTGGCGAAGCGCATTTTCGAAGGGAATCAGGAGCGCATTCAGCAGATGCAGATCGAGGCCCAGACGATGGGCCTCGCCGCTGAGGCTGCCGCCTATCTGGCGACCAAAGAGGAAATGCTGAACGAGCTGCGGCGCGAGGGCGTCGCCATCACACCGGAATTGACGGCGCGCATCGAGGCGGAAGCCCAGGCGATGGCGAAGGCGGCCGGCAATGCCGAGCAGCTCCAGCGTATCGCCGACATCAACGACACGGTGAAGGACAGCTTCAAAGGTTTGATCAGTGACATCGCGTCGGGAACCGACCCGGTCGACGCCCTCACAAGTGCGCTGGGCCGTCTTGGCGACAAGCTGCTCGATCTCGCCCTTGACGATTTCTTCCAGAACTTCAACCAGAAGAGCGGCGGCGGCATCGGGGCCACGCTGGTCAAGGCGCTCGGTTTCGCCAACGGCGGCGTCATGACCAGCCGCGGCGCCGTACCGCTGCGCCGCTATTCCAGAGGCGGCATCGCCAATTCGCCGCAGCTCGCCGAGTTTGGAGAGGGCAGCCGACCCGAGGCCTATGTGCCGCTGCCGGACGGCCGGTCGATCCCGGTCAGCATGCGCATGCCGGCCATTGCCAGCCCGCGCGGACAGGGCGGGCAGGGGGATGTCATTGTGAACAATTATGGTGCGCAGGTTTCGACCCAGGAGCGCCAGCGCCCCGACGGACGCCGTGACACGATTCTGACCATCCGGCAGATCGTTTCGGAGGAGGTCGCCAATCCATATTCCGGCGCTTCCGTCGGCCTGAACTCACGCGGCGCCAAAAGCCCGGTACGGAGGCGCTGATGACTGCGACACTGCCGGCCATTCTCTGTCTAAGCTTCAACCGCGGGACTTGGCGCGAGAAGCGGAATCGCCATGTCGACGAGGATATGACCGAGTCCGGCAAGCCGATCACGTCGAAGATGCCGGGCACGCCGATGACCGTTGTGTCGGGCGCCGTCCGCGTCGATCGGGGCGGCAAGCTGGCCTGGGATGCTTTCTTCAAGACGGCCTGCGCCGAAGGCTCGCTGCCTTTCGAGGCGCCGGACCCGAAGACGAAGGCGCTACAGGTTTTCCGCTGGGCCGACACGATCGACTGGAGCGAGAGCGGCAACAAGTTCATCGGCGCCATGACGCTCTTGAGGGAATAGCCCATGCCCTCGAACCCAGCCGGCCGCCGCGCCGTCCTGAACCTGCACAATCAGAACGGCCTCATCACCCTCTTCGAGCTGTCGCATCCCGACATCGTGACCAAGCGCCTTGCGCTGTCGCCCGCCAATGTCACGCATCAGGGCAACACCTACTTCGCCGCGAATTTTGAGGTTGACTATCCGACCGATGACAAGGGCATTCCGACCGGCAGGATGCGGATCTCGAACGTCACCAAGGAGGCCTGGGCCCTCATCGGCAATCTCGAAGAGCCGCCGCCGTCGATCCGGCTGCTCTGGGTGCTGGAGGATGATACCGAGACGATCCAGGACGAATGGGACCTGCTCGACCTCAGTCGCGTCACCGGCTCCGCGCTCGCGGTCGAGGGCGAGTTTTCCCACGAGCGTTATGCCAACGAGCCGCATCCCAGCGTCCGCATGACCGGCCGCAAGTTTTACTGGATGAATTACTGGTGAGCATGGAGTGGACCGCCCGGTATGTCGGGCTGCCCTATCGCCAGCATGGTCGCGACCGCAGCGGGGTGGACTGCTGGGGTTTGGCGCGCCTGCCGCTCGCCGAGATCAAGGGGGTCAACCTGCCGCTCTGGGACACGGTCGGGCCGGAGAACAGCGTGGTGCTCGGCGAGGCGGTCGACGCCGGCCGGCATGATGGTTCATGGCTGTCGGTGCCGCCGGCCGAGGCGCGCGAATTCGACTTCGTCCGAATGAGGGCGCCGGTCGAGATCGACGGCCGCCTGCGTTGGCGGCCGATCCATATCGGCTTGGTCGCGCCGCGAGGCCAGGTGCTCCACATCCAGCGCGGCCAGACCTCGCAGCTCGACGACATCGACAGCCTGCGCAATCGCATCACCGAATTCTGCCGTCATAGGGGACTGAGCTAATGGGCACGTTTCAATCGTTGATCATTCGGGGCGGGTTTGACGCAGTATATCAGCCCCCCGCTGGCGTGACTGGTGTCAATAAAACCTCCAGGAACACGCCGTTCGACTATACGCTGGGCTCGGGCACCGGCGCGTCACAGTGCGATCTCAATTACCGTGCCCAGCGCACGCTCGCTGCTTCGGCGAACGAAGACCTCGATCTTGCTGGAGTGCTGGCTGACGACTTCGGATCGACGCTCACCTTCGTGAAAGTTCGCGGCATCTGGATAAAGGCGGCGGCTGGGAACACAAACAACGTTATCATCAAGCCGGCCTCTTCCAACGGCTTTACTGGCCCGTTCGGGGCGGCCACTCACACGATCACGCTACCGCCAGACGGTAGCTTCCAGGTCACCGCCCCGGTCAACGGCTGGACCGTCACTGCTGGCACCGGCGACAAGATCAACATCGCCAACTCGGCCGGCTCGACGACCGTCACCTACGACATCCATGTGATCGGGGCCTCGGCCTGATGAATCAGCACGTCCGCATCCGTCCCGAGATCGGCCGCGCGCCGATCATCGCGCGCGATTTCCCGGAGGGATTCTCGCTCGCCGACATGGTGCGCGACGTCGCCCGCTCGCAAGCGGGTGCGCTGCCGCCGGAGTTCTGGCGCTACGCCGTCGCCCAGGTCGGCCCGGACGAGCGCAATATCGTGCTGCCGGAGCATTGGCATCTCGTCCGGCCGCGCAAAGGGACGCGGGTCAATTTCAGCCTGCCGCCCGGCGATGACGATGCTTTCAATTCGTTGCTGCAGGTCACCATCATCGGCGCGCAGCTGTTTGCGAATCTGATCCCGGGCATTGGCCCGCTGGTCTCGGCGGCGATCGGCATCGGCGGCAGCTTCCTCCTCGCCGAGCTGGCGCCGAAGCCGAAGGATCAGCGCGGGCAGGGCTCGCCGAAACAGCTCGGCTCAGCCGGTTTCTCGAACAACACCCTTGCACCCTATGAACAACTCTGGCGCGTGCTCGGCCGCAAGCGTGTTGCCGCGCCCCATCTGGCGCCGCCCTATGTCACCGTCGTCGGCGAAGATGCCTTCGCGAGGTGCGTCATCGGCCTGGCCGGTCGCCACGACATCAGCGACCTCAAGATCAACGGCGCCGATCCGATCGGGCATACACTCAACATCCGCACTGGCCTCCCGAGTGATGGGCCGCTTTCGATCTATACGAGCGTGGTCTGGCAGGAGCAGGGAAAGCGCCTGACGGAATACAACCTCGTTCAGGATGTCACGAACGACGCCCGCATCCAGTTCGTCAACCAGGCCAACCCGATCGCCGACATGCCGCAATCGTCGACGTTCCGGCTCGGCAAGATACTGCCTGACCGCCTATTGATCGACCTGCTTTGGGATGGCGGTGTCGCGCAGAGCAAGACTGATGCGAAGGCGGGAGTTCCATTCGAGCTCGAATTCCACCGGAGCGACGGCACGCGCATCTTCCTGCCGCAACTGCACTATCTCGCCAACTACCGCGGCCCGCTGCGATCCAAGATCATCATCGAGTTCTCTGCCGATCCTGGCGGCCTCACGGCGCCCAATGCAAGTTCACCCTGGCGGCAGGCCTTCGCCGCGACGGCCGGACAGAACACCGCTGGCACACCGGCGCATACCTATTACGGCACCGGCAATGTCGCCAGCCACGTCGGCGTCACGAGCCCGAACATCATCACCATCTATGTCGATCCGGCTCAGGTCCCGGTGCAGGCCGGTGACCGCTTCTGGATCAAGCGGGGCACGGCGTATCTGCCGAACCTGATGAATTACACCACCAATGTCTATAATTCGCAGAACGCGCTTTGGTGGACCGCTCGAAGCAGCGGCGGCGGCCCGTGGCAGACATGGGAAGATCAGGCGAAATTCTATTCGACATGCACCATTGAATATTTCAGCCGCATCTGGGACGCCGAGCCGTTGGACCCGTCGGGCCTGACCACGATCGAGATGGAGGTCCGCAATACGCAGATCGACAGCATCACCTTTGTGGCGTCCGGCTATGTCCGGTGGAAATGGGATCGCGCCCTCGGCCAGTGGACCAATGAGCCACATGTCAGCGAAAACCCGGCCGAGCAGGTCTATGACATCCTGCGCAACACGGACCCGATCCTCAATTCCCGGCCGCTCGCCACCAAGCTGATCGACGCCGACAGCGCGCAATTCGGGCTCGGCCCATGGGCGGCCTGGTGCGTCGACAATGACAAGACATGCAATATGATCCTCGAAGGCGGGTCGGTCGAGGATGCCATTGCGCCGTGCTTCCAGGCCGGCCACGCGAAGTTGGTGCGCTCGCGGAAATGGGGCGCCTGGATCGACAGGGATCGGTCCAGTGAACCGCCGATCAAAGTGTTCGGTCCGCGCGATTTCTGGAATTTCCAGATCGAGAAGACCTTCGACCGGCTACCGCATGCTTTCCGCACCACCTTCGACGATCGCCGGGACGACTGGATCACGGTGCCGGAACGGCTCGTTTTTGCCGATGGCTATGACATCAGCAATGCGACGCTGTTCGAAGCCGCCGACTATCGCGGCATCACCGACGACTACAATGTCGACAAGCGGGCGCGCCTCGATCTTGCCATCATGCGCAAGCGCGCCCGGACACTCAGCTTCGAGTGCCGGCATCGCTGGCTGACGACGCCTCGCGGATCTCTCGTCGGCGTCAATCACCCGATCCTCTCCTCGGCGCACGTCACCGCCGGCATCAGGTCGATCGTTTATGACGACCCAAGCACCAAAGCGAACATCATGGGCATCATCCTCGATGGCGAGGTCGAGATGCAGGCCGGTATTACGGGGATCGCCATCTCAGGGTTGAATGCGCAGGTCTTCATCACTCAGTCCGTGACGCCGGGACCGACGCGGCGGGTCATGCTCTCGACGCCGCTGTCGAACGATGCCGGCATCGATGAGGGCGCCCTGGTCTCCTTCGGGACGGCAAGCTCGAAATATATCCGCTGCTATGTCGACGACATCAAGCCGGGGCCGCGCGGCACGGCAAAGCTCATCCTGGTCGATGCGGCAGATGAGCTGTTTGGCGGCGGCGCGCCTGACGACATGTATCAGGTCGAGGACGTCTACGACCTCGATGACGTTTACTCGGTCGGCTGAACCAATCTGAAAAGGTGAAATGATGAAGCGCAGTCTTTTGGCTGTGATCGCTGGCGCGGTCGCATGGCTCCTCCTTACCGGTCCTCAGGCGCAAGCGGCATGCGATTACGCGATCGGCGGAACGCCGCCTTATTCCGGCTCCCAGATGATCACGGACATCAACGAGGAGCTGGGGTGTATCTCGTCCGCCATCGCCGCCGGCGTCGCCGATGGCGACAAGGGCGACATCACGGTATCGAGCAGCGGCACCGTGTGGAGCGTCGACAGCGGCGCCGTCGGGGTGACGGAGCTGTCCGGCCTCGGCACCGGGATCGCGGATTTTCTTGGCACGCCGAGCAGCGCCAATCTCGCGACGGCCGTTACTGGTGAAACCGGATCTGGCGCCTTGGTCTTTGGCACCTCGCCGAGTCTCACCACGCCCAATCTGGGCACCCCTTCAGCCGTCACCCTCACGAACGGCACCGGATTGCCGATTGCGGGCATTACCGGCCTCGGCACCGGCGTCGGGACCTGGCTCGCGACGCCGTCCTCGGCGAATCTGCGCAACGCCAGTACGGATGAGGTCGGAACCGGCGCCCTGATGTTTGGTCTGGCGCCGACGATGTCGGACGACTTGAGCTGCACGGGCTCCCAGGTTGTCCGCCGCAATGCCGGCGACACGGCTTTCGAGTGCGCCACGGTATCGGGCGGCAGCCTTGGCGATGGCGATTACGGCGACATCACGGTCAGCGGTTCGGGCACTGTGATGAGCATCGACAATGATACGGTCGGCGAGCCCGAGCTCGACCTGGTCACCGGCAATACGGCCGCTAACGGCGACTGCCTGGTCGCGCGCCCGTCGGGCACCGGCGGCACGCTGGAATTCACGACCTGCCCGGGGGCTGGCGGCGGCATCAGCGATATCGTTCAGGACCTGACGCCGCAGCTCGGCGGCGCGCTCGACACCAATGGTTTTGCCATCGAGCTTGGCAGCGGCAACACCGACACCAGCCTGACCCGGTCGGCTGCCGGCCAGATCAGCGTCGAGGGCGTTGTCGTCCCGACGGTGTCCTCGACCAGCACGCTGACCAATAAGACCCTGACCGCGCCGGTCATATCCTCGATTGTCAACACCGGCACGCTGACGCTGCCGACATCGACTGACACTCTGGTTGGCCGAGCGACGACCGACACCCTGACCAACAAAACGCTGACGGCGCCGGTCATCTCGACCATCAGCAACACCGGTACGATCACACTGCCAACCGCGACCACGACGCTTGTCGGTCGCGACACCACGGACACGCTCACCAACAAGTCCATCGCGGCCGGGCAGATCACGGCCGGCGCGCTGAATATCGGCAATAATGCCGCGACGGTCGGCACCGTCGAGATGGCGAACGGAACGACGAATACGCTCTCGGCGAGCGGCGGAAATCTCAGCATCGAGGGTAACGCCCTGTACCGCGCCGGCGGGACCGACGTCGCGCTTGCCGATGGCGGCACCGGCGCGAGTCTCGCCGACCCGAATGCCGACCGTATCTTGTTCTGGGACGACAGCGCTGGCACGACGGACTGGTTGACGATTGGCAGCGGCCTCTCGATCACCGGCACGACGATCACCGCGACGGGCGGTGGCGGTGCAACTCCGGACGTTCAGAGCTTCACGGCGTCTGGCACCTGGACCAAGCCGTCAGGCCCACAGACATGCTTGCTCGAAGCTGGTGGCGCCGGGGGCTCTGGCGGGCGAAGCACGACAGGGCAGTCGACCGGTGGTGGCGGCGGTGCGTATGCTTCGCGGTTTCTCCTCATGTCCTCGCTGGGGGCTACGGAAACGGTCACAATCGGCGCTGGCGGCACGGCCATCACCACCGCGAATACGAACGGGAACAACGGCGGCAACACGACCATCGGATCGTTGCTGACGGCCTATGGCGGTCTCGGTGGCGGGCAGAGTGCGTCCGGCAGTTTGTCGGGCGGCAATGGTGGCGGATGGGTGAGCGGCGGCGCTCCAACGCCAAACGGCGCCAATTCAAACGCAATCGGCGAAAACTCCGGTGCACGAGGTGGCGACATTAATGGCGGCGGCGTCTCATCGGATGGCGGCGACGCTCTCAGAGGCGGCGCTGGCGGCGGGTCGATGTCCGCCGATGGATTTGCGAGGTCGGGTGGCTCGTCGACATACGGCGGCTCCGGCGGCGCGTCCACGAATGGGTCGGCGGCAACCGCTGGCTCTGGCGGCAACAATGGCGGCGGCGGCGGTGGTGGCGCTGTGCGCGGCAACTTCAACAGCGGCGCTGGCGGCCGCGGATGGGCTCGCGTGACCTGCTGGTGACGGCGATCTTCTTTCCGATGATCTGAGAGGGCGGTGATGACGGGACCAATTACCTGGGACGTGACCTATGCGTTTATCGGCTTCGCGGGCGGGGTGCTGCTCATCTGGTTCTTCATCGAGCGCCGGATCAAAGAAGCCGAGAAGGAATTGCACGCGAGGATCAGCCGGCATGCCGACGATCTGACGGCTTACAAGCTGTGGGCGACGCAGCAATTCGCATCGCACCAGCATCTCAAGGAGGTCGAGGTCCGCTTGGCCGACGCGATCGGGCGCCTGACCAACCGCGTTGAGCAGTTGCCGTCGAAATTTGCGGAAGAGGTGGTGCGCATCGTCGACAGCAAGCCGTCGCGCCGATGACCACCCGAGTCGTCCTCGCCTGCGCCGTCCTGGTGGCGCTGCTCTACATCGCCGTCGCCTTTTAACTGGGGAACCATCATGAAAACCGGACCTGCCGGCCTCGCGCTCATCATGGAGTTCGAGGGCCTGAGACTTGACGCCTATCCCGACCCGGCCACCAAGGGCGAGCCGTGGACCATTGGCTACGGACACACCGCGGCCGCTGGCGAACCGAAGCCGGTGCGTGGCATGAAGATCACCGCCGCAGAGGCCGTGAAGATCCTGCAGCGCGATCTCGGCCTCTATGAGCGCGCGGTGATGGCCTGCCTCGACCGGATGCCAAACCAGAACCAGTTCGACGCGATGGTGAGCCTCTGCTTCAACATCGGACCTGGCAATTTCAGGACGTCGTCTGTCGTCCGGTACTTCAATGCCGGCGACGAAGCGCGCGCGGCCGAGCGCTTCCTGGTCTGGAATAAGGCGAACAAGAAGGTCATGAAGGGTCTGGAGCGGCGCCGCGAGGCCGAGCGGAAGCTGTTCGATACGCCCGTCAAGGCCCCGCCGAAGCCCGTGGAGCCGCCCCCGCCCATCCAGCCACCTGCGCCGCCCCCGCCTGCGCCGCCCCCGCGCGCGGGCTTCTGGGCATGGTTCAAGGGGCTGTTCTCATGATCGGCTGGACCGTCCTTATCCTGCTCGTCGGTGGCCTCGGAGTCGCAAGCCTGGGGTTCGGCGACCCGACCGACGGGCGACAAATCTTCTGGGGCATCGGCGGCCTGCTTGCCGGCCTCGGCTTCGCCATTCTCATCGGCGCCCAAATCTGGAGCCTGATGTGATCCTCGCGCCTGGGGGTCAGGCGCATTTCACCATATAAGGAAACCTGCATATGAAGTTCCTCAACCTCAATGCTTTACAGACCTATCTGACGGCGATCCTCGCCGCGTTGCCTGTCCTGCTCGTCAACCTGGGCTGCACGCTCGACGCCGTCACCGGCAAGCTCGACTGCTCCCAGGCCATCATCGCGCCGACCACGCTCGGCTATATCGCGCTCGCCATTGGCTTCCTGAAGACCGTGGTGATCCCAGCGCTTCAGCCTGGCGGCTGGTTCCGCAACCTCTTCGAGGTGAAAGTGCCGGTCAGCCCGTCGGGTGACGCCGGCACGGTGAAGCCCGCCGACGTGAAGAAATGACGAGCTGGCTCATTGCCCTGGTCGCAGCCGGCGTCGCCATCGCGGCGATCTGGCTGGCGATCAGGGCGGCGACCCGGTCGGCTCGAGAGGCTGGCGCGGCCGAAGAGCGGGCCGACGCCACGGATCTCGCGCGCGAGGCCGAGCAGGAGATGACCGAGATCGTCCTGCGGCCGACCTCGCCGGAGGAGACCAAGCGCAAGCTCGATGAGGGGACATTCTGATGCTGAAGCTCTTGACCATCATGGCGGTGGCTGTGCTGGTCGCCGCCTGTCCGAAGGGCGCGGCGATCACATGCCCGCCGCTCAAACAGTACTCGAAAGCGTTCCAGGCCGCGGCGGCGCGCGAGTATGCGGCGGTCGAGGCGTCGGCGCCCCATCTCGTCCAGATGGTCGATGACTATGGCGTGTCGCGCGCGGCGATCCGAGCCTGTCTCAAGAGGCGCAAATAGCTCCCGCCTCGGCGGCGGGAGCAGGGTTGAGACGTTGCCCCCAGCCTCAGCCCGAAGGGCCTCGTCGGTGAAAGCCGGCGGGGCCTCTTACTCAATCCCGGCCATCGCCGGTTTCCGAGCCTGACGGGATCAGGCAAATCACAAGAGGAATGTTGTTATGAATGACAAACCGACCGTGGGCCGGATCGTCCACTATTTCACCGACGACAACTCGAAACAGTCGAACGGGATGGGCAACGGCCCTTATCCGGCAATCATCACTCAGGTATTCGCTGAAGGCACGACTGGCGTCATGTGCAACCTGAAAGTCTTCCCTCCCTTCAAGGCGCCCTATGATGAGGGATCGGTCCACACTCGTTCCCACGCGGTGGAGATGGGCTACACTTCGCGCTTCTGGGATTGGCCGGCGCGCGCCGCCTGACATCCCGAATCTGACCGCCAGCCAGCCTGGCCAGTAGGATTCCTCCGGCCCGCTCCTTGGGAAACCAGGGGGCGGGCTTATTGCATTTCAGATGCTCACAAATACCCGCCCGGCAGCGTCACGCCGCGCTCGGTGCTGACTCTCTGGTCATAGACCATGACCTTTTCGATGTGCTTGGGCATTCCCCCATCCTGCCACTGAAGGAGGGGAGGAGCTAGGGGTGGGGAACTGCAGCGCGGTCAAGGCGCTCGATCTCAGCGACTAGGAGCGCAGCCGCTCGGATCAGATCCTGGCGCTTGCTCTTGGGCTTCCACCACTCTAGGTCCCACGGCCAGATGCTGTAGCCCCTCACCCGCTTGCCGGGCCGGAATGGCATCATCGGCAACGTGCTGCCCGCTGCATAACAGGCAGCGGCACGCGCCAATTCGCCGCCTTCGTGAGCATCGTCATGCTCTGTCGTCCAGCCCTCGCCCTCGATTTGTCGGCGGCGCTCAGCGGCAATTTCCTCAATGACTCTGTCCATCCTCTCCTCCATATCATGGCAGTTCAGGCGGGGCGGGAAGGGGCAGGTCCTTCCAGTGTGTCGGCTTGACGGATGCGTAGCCATTGCTGTTCACCTCCCAGCAAACGCCGTCAGTCCAGCAGTCGGGCGGTTCCTGGTCTTCGACGAAGACCCAGCAGCAACAGTCCTCACCGTCGCTGTCGGTGAATCCGTCCATCCACTGAATGATGTTGTCGCTGCCGTGACCTGGAATCTTGGCCTGAATGGGCCTGTCCTTCGGCGCTGTGCTTATGTCTTGCCACCCTCTCATCATCTCTCTCCATCCTTCGGGGTGGCGTCGTGCATGGCGCGGTAGATGTCGGGAACTGGCCGGCGCGAGTTGGCCGCGTCAATGCCAGCTTCTAGCATCTCCTCCGTCGCCTCTCTCGGCATCATCTTCGCGCCGTCGAGGCGAGCGCGGGCGGCGAGGTAGGCGTCGATGGCGATGCCCGTGTACTCAATGCAATGCTCCCGGAAGCTCGCGCCTGTCTCATCCCACGAGGTTTCTGATCCTCCGTGCGCGTAGGCCGCCTTCGCCGCAGCCTCGATAGCCTGCTCTCTGGGGGAGGTCATGGGCGACGGCCCTTCAGCCAAAGATCAGAACGTCCGGGCTTCGATACCGGCTCGTCATCGCAACCGTCACCAGAGCAGTCCGGGCACTGACCAATGTCAGTTTCAAGGTCCGGGTCATCGCTTTGCGGGTCGTGCCGGAACAAACGGCCTTCGATGCAGCGTAAGTCACCTTTCATCTATGCTTTCTCCTTTGGGGTGAGGGCGGTACGGGCGGCTCTCTTGTAGTATTCAATCCGCCACTCCATCTCATCGATGATTTCTTGGAGAAGCTCTCGCTTATCCTGGGCGGGACAGTTGTCACGCAGCGTTTCTGTAAACATCGCTGCTTCTCGCAGACCGCTGTAGCGTCCCCGGCGCACAGGATCTGCGTCCACCACTCCCGCCACATCCGGGGATGGGGGTGGGGTGACGGCGGCGCGCTTATTCCAGCCCGCACCATGGTTCCATTCCTCACCGGTTTCGAGACGGCACATGCAATAGGTGCACGAGTAAATTGTGCTCTTGCTGCGATCACCAATGCGCTCAATCTGCGCCGCCTCTCCACAGAACGGACACGGCAACAGCGCCTCTCGCAGCGCCTCAGCGGGGTTATGGGTCATGTGTCCAGCCCTCATGTTTCATGGCTTCAGAAATTTCGGCAGAGACGTAGCCGTCAGGACCGGAGCAATACCAATCCATGTACATGCCGCTGCCCCGGATCGCAGCGACGAGATCGCCAGCAGCGCGGAAGCTGTAGCCAGCCGTGTCGCCGTTGCCATGGGTCCAATCGACATTTGCGAGAGCCGACCACATGTCGCGCGCGACTTGCTCATCAGCCCTGATCCTGTCGCCAAGGGCACGATTGACAGCCATCTCGAAGGCGTCGTCCTCATTCATGGAGCGGCCGGTCCAGATGCCGCCAAGTCCACCATAGTCTGTCGTCATCCCCGTCCCTCCTGTGTAATCGCGGCGAGAAGGGCGGCGGCGCGGCGGAGGTCGCTGAAGCGAATGGAATAAGCGCCTGCGTTTCCCTGCGGCTTGGTCGGAACTTTGAGCACACCCAACGGCTTCAGCGCCGCTTCCAGTTCTTCCTTCGGGAGGACGACGAATCCGGCCTGCTCAAGGATGCGGAGTGCCGTGAAAATGGTGCTCTCATGGCGTTGGCGGGTGTTGTTGTGACGGACAGTGCCGAGCCTCGCGGACTTATCTGCGTGTCGCCCCGCAATTTCCCTTATCACTTCTGCTTTCATGTCTGGGGCTCCTGATCCAGGGCGCGCAACAATGCGATGAGGAGGGCGCGGGCCTGTGAGGACACATGCTCAGCCTCGCCCAAGAGGGCCTCATCACCAATGCTGCCTGCCTTATAAATTTGCGCGGCGAACAACGGTTCGTCGGGTTTAAGCTTCCCCTTCCCAAGGAAGTAAAAGCTCCCCGGCAGCATTCTTTCCACGAGGGATAGAGCTGCATCGAGGGAGGAGGTGTAGGTTGGGCACGGCTGCTTGTAGAGCGGCGAATGCCAAAAGATTGGCTCATTTCCTTCGCAGAGCGGGGTGCATGGCCCCGCCTCAGGAAAGGCCATGGTGGCAATCGCCAGATCCAGCTCTTTATCCGCCCCGCTTCCCGATTCCAGCCGTGACAATAGCTCTTCGCGCGTCATCCAGCATTCTCCTTATCTGATGGGGTGGCGGTCATGGGCGGGCGCCGTTTCGATTGCGATGGCGCGTGAGATGTCCACGAAGGGCGGTGGCGGATTTCTCGGCAAGACGCCTTAAGCTTCGCTGGCGTTGGAGGTCGGTCCTTGTACTCTCGAGCAGGCGCTCGAAGCCGTCACGCTCCTTGCGAAGTTTGCTGACCTCGGTCTCGGTGAAATGCTGTTCATGCCCGGCCGGACACCAAAATGACTTGCCGTCTCTGTGCCGCATCTCATGATAGTATGCGGGCATAAAGAAGAGCATGCCGCAGTTGCAGCATTGGATTTGCTTCTGCTCGCTCATCTCTGCGCATCCTTTCGTGTTTCGAGCTGGTCGATGTTGACGGGGTGGTTACCGGCCTTCCCAGCCGATGGGCATTCGGAAACCGCTCGCTCTGGCGTGTCCGCCACCGCCGAATGACGACGCAATCGCGCTGACATCCAGGCCACCGTCGGTCGAGCGGAGCGAAAAAACGCGACCTTCGGGGGTATCCCAGTAACAGGCGGCGAAAGCCTCCCCCTGAGCCATGAGGTGGCCTGCATCGCTCGTCATCGTGTATGGGATATTGGCGACGGGCACGTCATGGCCGGCGATGACCATGCGCCGCTTCATCACCCTCACCAGTTCGGCCACGTCCTTGTGGTGCTTCTTCTCAATAGCCCCCCCCATGTCGGCGACGTTCTGCACGCCCATATGGTCGCGCATCATGGCGTCGAGATAGTCCCAATTCTTGAAGTTGTATTCGTGCGCGAAAATATAGGCGTTCACCTCGCGCGACAGCGGAAGCCCGAATCGCCAAAGGTCACGGTCCCCGACATAATCGACAAGCTGCGGCCTAGGCTGGTCGTGGAAGAAGTCCCAGGCGATTTGGGCGCCGGAGCGCTCCATGTCGAAGATGGCATAGGGCTGCGGGCAATTTTCGAGCTCATCCTGCGCGGCGTTCTGCAGGTGCCTGAGCCAGCCCGGGCCGAAGGGTGCCCGGTAGCCGGCGAGATCCTCGGCGGCCGTCTTGTGGTGATCGAGGACCAGGATGGACTTGGCCTTGCGGAATAGCTCCTCCAGCACCGGCCGCTTATACGAGAAGTCCACAAAAATGACATGGCGACCAGTCACGTCGGGAGGCGGGTTCTGGTGGACGCCAGCATGGAACTCAACTTCGGCGCCCAAGGCCTTCCAAACTGCCCAGGCAGCAGTGAAGCCGTCAGCGCAATTGCCGTGATAGATGCAAAGGATATTCGTCATTGCTTGTTTCTCCTGTGTAAAAATACCGCCCTCACCATAGCCCCGCTCATGAGGATGGGTTGGGATTGGGTCATGCGGCACGCGCGAGATCAGGGAACGCCGCGGTTAATGAACGCCGCCGCGGGCCTCGGGTCGATGGCATTGCCGAAGGCGCGCAGTTTACCCACTCTTGCGGGTACCCCATGAGCCAGCAGACGAATTCCGGATTTAACGCGCCGCGCTTTTCCGTCGGCTCCGATGACCCATTCGATGCCGCCGCCATCGCCGGCAACGGCTGGCCGCCCGCTCCGAACTTCATGTTCGGGCCGCCCTTCTCGCCATCCGTCGCCCGGATCGTCGCCCAAAGCGCATGCTTCGCCTGATGGCAAAGCTGCACCTGACCCTCGCCGGTCCTCGTGCCGCCTTTGGCGTCCAGCGTGTTCGGAGTGCGCCAGGGCGATGCAATCACTACCTGCTGCGACAGCGGCACTTCGGTGTCCCATGGCCGCGGCGGCTCGTTCCCGCGATTGCCGTCCATCGCCGTCGGCGAGACCCAGGTTGCCATTTTGGCAATCGTCGCCATCGATGGCCGCACCGGTCCCGTCCGGCCCGCCGCTCCACCCTGGTTCGTCCCGTACTGCTGCGCTGTCGCTGTCGGCCACATACCAATATCGGTTTCGGAGATGGTCCGCACCCGCGCTCGCGGCCTCCATAGGGATTGCCCCCACGGCGTATTCCAGGGCTTCCAAGTCACCTCGCACAAGTCGGAGCCAGTCAGAAGCCGCCGCAACCTGTTCTCCAAAGACGACTGGAGGGCGGCAGATCTTGATGAGATCGAACCAGACGGGCCAGAGGTGACGGCTGTCGTTGAAGCCTTTGCGCTTGCCCGCGACCGAGAATGGCTGACAGGGACAACTACCTGTCCAAACAGGTCGGTCGTCGGCCCATCCGGCAAGGCGGAGAGCTCGGCTCCATCCGGCGATGCCGGCGAAGAAGTGGCATTGGGAATATCCTCGGAGATCATCGGGCCTCACCTCGGTGATTGAGCGGTCATCGACATCGCCAGGCGCAATGAGGCCGGCCGCGATCAGGTTGCGGAGCCATTGGGCGGCATAGGGGTCGTTCTCGTTGTAGTAGGCCAGCCCCATCACAGCCTCCCCAGGAAAGAGGAGGGGGTCATTTCTGCCTCCTGGAATGCCAGTAGATGGCGAGGAGGGAGAGGGCCGGGACGACGACTAGCGCGGCATAGCCGATCTCGCCCCAGGTGACTGGCCGGTTGAGAATGTGGAAGGCGGTCATGCGCGCGCCTCGCTTCCCAACTTTTGGTCGATTTGGGCGCTTATTTGGGGTGAAAAAACTCGGGCAGGCCTATGAGAACATTGGGAAACCCCACGGCCTGTCACGCCGAAGGTCGCGGGTTCGAGCCCCGTCACTCGCGCCAGTCTTTTCAGAGACTTAGGCGCATTCCCGCAAGGTGTTTCTACAAGCTCCAGGCATCTCCGGCCCATGCGATCGGGCCCTGCGGCTTGCCGCCTTCCCCCGAATGGCGGATAGATAGGCGCATCCGGCTGTTCCGTAGCCTTGGAGGAAGAGATGAAGCTCTCGCCCATCCTCGCTGTCGCCGTTTTATCCCTTCTTATGTTGTTCGATCCAGGAAGCGCGCACATCTCTCTCGCCCAGGAGGCGAGCAACAGCACCGAAACCTATGGCGCCTGGATGGTGCGCTGCAAGCGGGAGAAAGAGCTCAATCTGTGCGAGATGCTGCAGACGCTGGGTACGGGAACCGGCAAGGACCGCAAGATCGTCGCCCAGGTGGCGATCGGACGGCTCCCAAACGCCAAGACGCCGCGCGCGGTGCTGCAGGTGCCGATGGGCGTGGATCTCACCAGGCCGCCGGTTCTCGTCATCGGCGAGACGGCCGAATATAGCGGACGCTACTTCATCTGTACCGGCCGCTTCTGCCGCGCCGAGATCGAACTGCCGGCCGATGTGACGGGGGAGATCGACAAGGCGAAGAAGGCCAGCATGCGTTTCGTGCTGCTCGGCAAGAATATCGTCGTGCTGATCACCGCCGACGGCATGGCCAAGGCATTCAAGGCGGCGCTGGGCAAGGCGAGTTGATTCCACCGGTCGGCTGTCCGGACCGGTGTCGCGTACATGCTATTGCGGGCATTCTGCGCGAAAATAGCACACGGCGTAGAAACTTCGCGATTGTTGCGTTTGGGACACAGTCCCCGCAAGTGACTGATCGGCCGAGTCAAAGGCTTCCTGTGGGGAATATTATCGTACCCTCCGGATATTACTCGGCGACATAGGCGATTGCCCCTGCGTAGCTCCGTCACTTATAAACAAATGATGAGGGCCAGCTCTGGGGGGATGCCATGGCGCATATCGCTCGCTCTACAGGTGCGTTTCCACTTTCCGCGCGAACCGGACTGGCATTGGCCACCGTCTCTTTCACAGCGCTGCTTGCCGCGACACCGGCGGCCTCGCAGACCGTCGACCGCTATATTCTCATCCAGCCCATTCAGGTTTGCGACGATGGCGGCGCCAACTGCGCCACTATCACCAATTTCCCGCCGGAAACCCGTGCCATTTATGCGCAGGCGGGCGTCTTTCCGGTCTTCCTCACACCGACACAGCTCAACAGCACCGCCATGCTGAACGGCATCACCGGCGTCGATCCGATCGACGGTGATGACTCCGGCGGCAGCGAAACCGTCATCGAGGCCTGGTTCGTCAATTCATTGGACGATGGCGATGCCGATCCGAATACCAACCTGTTCGGTGAGGCCTGGCTCGACGGCAATGGCGTGGTCATCAATGCCAGCGCGGTGTCGAGCTTCAATGGCGGCAATGGCAGGCGTGATACGTTTGCGCACGAACTCGGTCACAATCTGGGGCTCGATCACAATACGCTGGGTGCGGGCGGCTCGGACAATCTGATGACCGCGGGCAGCACACGCGACATTCCCGACGGGGTCGGGGACATCAATCCCAACGGGGATGCTCTCGACAAGCTCACCAATGATCAGATCACCGAAATCAGGGACCGTTATGTCCAGGCTGCGTCGGACTGCAACGGGACTGCCGGCCCCGATGTCATCAACAAGGGCAATGGCGATGTCTGCCAGAATTTCTCGGGCCTCGCCGAGAACGATACGCTGACCCTGGATGGCGGCGCGCTCGTCATGGGCAATATGAGCGGCAACGAGGGTAACGACACGCTCGACGTGGGCACGACCAGTTTCGTTCTCGGCAATCTCGACGGCGGCGCCGGCGACGATACGATCATCGTTTCGGACTCGAGCGAGATCGGCTGGAATGACGGGGATGTGCTGGGCGGTACCGGCAATGACGGGATCACCATCGATTCCAATTCCATCATCTACGGCGATGTCTTCGGCGACGACGGCAACGGCAACGAGGCGGATGGCGACGGCAATGACATCATCAAGATGTTGGGCGGCCAGATCGGCTCCGACCTGCACGGCACCGGCGGCAACATCAATGGCGAAGGCGGCAACGACGACATTCAGGTTTATGGCGGCTCGGTTTCGGGCAATGTCCTGGGCGGCGGCGGCAACGACAAGATCGAGACCAAGGAACCGGCCACCATCGCCGGCAATGTCGACGGCGGCGCCGGCAACGATACGGTCACCATCGCTTCCGATCCGGCCGATGTGCTGGGCGGCATCGGCGACGACACGGTCAATATTCTGACCGGCGCGGTGGTGGTCAATGTCTATGGCGACGACGGCAACGGCAACGAAGCCGATGGCGACGGCGCCGACACGATCAACATGACGGGTGGCGCGGTCAGCGGCAATGTCGATGGCGAGGGCGGTGTCGACCAGCTTCTCATCTCTGGCGGATCGATCGGCGGCAACGTTCTGGGCGGCGGCGGCGGCGATACGATCACCACCAGCGGAACCGCGGCGATCACCGGCAATATCGATGGCGAGGACGGCAACGACACGATGACCGTGGCGACCGGCGCCGCCAATGTCCTGGGCGGCAATGGCGACGATGGAATGACCATCAATGCCGGCGCCAATGTCAGCAATGTCTTCGGCGACAACAATGACGGCAACGATGCCAATGGCGACGGCACCGATACGATCACGATGAATGGCGGCACCGTTGCGGCCAATATCGATGGCGAAGGCGGCGGCGACACGATCGCCATCCTGGGCGGCAGCGTGGGCGCCAATATCCTGGGCGGCGCCGGCGCCGACAGCCTGACGGTGAATGGCGGCAGCGTCACCGGCGATGTCTCCGGCGAGGAGGACAACGACAAGATCTTCATCACCAACGGCAGTGTCGGCGGCAATGTGCTGGGCGGCGCCGGCCAGGACGAAGTCGATCTGGGCGGCGGCACCGTGGCTCTCAATGTCGATACCGGGGCCGATGCCGACAAGGTCGACCTGCATGGCACGGCGGTCTCGGGCGACGTCCTGACCCAGGCGGGCAACGATACGATGGTCTGGACCGCCGGGAGCATCGCGGCCGGCAAGAACATCAATATGGGCGCCGATACCGACCAGCTCGATATTCACGGCATCGCGAATGGCGGCACGGCCCTTCAGGCGGCGCTCGCCTCGCTCGATGGCGGCGACGACGCCTTGAGCGCCGACGGACAGGTCGACACGCTCAATCTGCATGGCGTGGTCGAGACGCTGACCCAGATGAACAACTGGGAGTTCATCAATCTCGTCGACAATTCGCGCGGCGATCTCGGTCCGGCGTCGCGTACCATCACCACCGAGATCTTCTCGGTCGATGCGACGTCGAGCCTGATCGCCGGCGCCGGCATCGGCGGGCAGGTCTATACGATCGACGGAATCCTCGACAACAAGGGCGGCCTTGCGATGAGCGACGGCGCGGCTCTCTATGACGAAGTCGCGGTCACCGGCGACTACCGGGCGACCACCGGCGCGCTTGCCTCGCTTGATACGTTCCTCGGCGCCGACGGCTCGCCGTCCGACCTGCTGCGCGTCGGCGGCGCCACCACCGGCGATCCGACCGGCCTCGTGATCTTCGACACCAATCCGGGCGCCGGCGCCTTCACGCCGCAGGGCATCGAACTGGTGCGGGTGGAGGGACCTGCCGGCAGCACAGCGCCGGAGGATTTCTTCCTCACCGCGGGCCCCATCGAGAAGGGGCTGTGGACCTATGATCTGGGCCTCGACGATACGCGGGCCAATCCCGGCCGCGCCAATGCCGATGTGCATGTGCTCTACAGCCGGCCGGACGAAATCACCCAGTTCACGCCTTATTTCGCGACCGCCGCGCTGACCATCTTCGAGACCTCGCTCGAGCCGTGGATCGACCGGCAATATACGCTGCACGACACGCTCGCCATGAACCGGAACGTGACGCCCACGGCCGATATCGGCCAGCCGGTGCCGATGAAGGGGACCTTCGTCGACCTGTGGGCGGCGCCCTTCGGCATCTATCGCGAGGTCGAGGCCGACTCCGTGCTGTCCTTCTTCGAGGACACGTTCTCGGCCAAGATGGACTATGACCAGACCGTCTGGGGCCTTCTGGGCGGCATCGATGTCATCTCGATCATCGACGAGGAGTCGGCGGTGATGGGCGGCGTCTTCGGCGGCTATCTCAGCTCATCCGTCAATCCCGACGAGGTCGATGTGTCGGGCGACTATGAGGGCGGCACGGTCGGCGCCTATGGCTCGTACCTGTGGCAGGGCCTGACGCTGAGCGCCGTCGCCAAGGTCGATCTCCTGAAATTCGGCTGGGATTCATCCAGCCTCAATATCAAGGAGAATGCCGATGTCGATACCTGGGGCGGACGGATCGAAGCCGCCTACAAGCTCGCCTTGGGCGACGCGCCGTGGATCGAGCCCTATGGCAACCTGACCTATGCCGACAGCTCCTGGGACAGCTTCGAGGTCCTGGGGACCGAATTCGATCTCGACGACAATGACAGCCTCGTCGGCCGTCTGGGCCTCAGGCTCGGCGCCGATTTCTACGGCACTACGGACTACGCCAAGATCTTCATCGGCGGCGGCGTCGCCGAGCAGTTCGAGGATGGCACCACGGCCGATGTCGTGAGCGGCGGCGCCACCTTGCCGCTGAGCGACGACATCGACGAGACGGTCTATGAGGTGCTGGGCGGCTTCAAGTTCGGCGGCACCGAATCCGGGCTGGCCATCACGGTCACCGGAACCGGCCAGTTCTCCGACAGCGTCGAGGGGTATGGCGGCAAGGCGACAGTGAACTACCAGTTCTGAGGGGCTGGCGGAACCTCCGCCATTCCTGTGCCACATGGGGGCAGGGCCGGCTTGCATGGCCCTGTCCGCGCTCATCACATGTCTAGGCGCACCGGCCGGCCGCTGATTCTCCTTAATCGTGCTCGATCGCGATCTCCCGGGCCTTTGTGGCCTGAAGGGATAAAGCTTATCCGTTTCTGGGAGTTAGCGTATGACCGGACAGGAAACCGGCAGCGATCATGCCTGATGGGCCAAACGGGCCTCCAAAGGGCGTTCCCGGCCATCGGACCGCTTCACCAAACCGTTGTCCGGTCATGACAAAGTGCCGCAATCGACCTCTCCCCGCGCCAGTTTTGGAATTGGTCTAATTGGCTTGCAGTGCAGCATTTGGTGCGCTACCACGGCAGCGAAAATAGGCCCGCTTCGCTTGCGGGCATAAGAGGCACAGGGACATGCCCGAACTGGTCAAAGACTATCTGCCCGTCGTCATTTTCATGGCGGTAGCCGGCGCGATCGCCGTGGCGCTCATGGCGTCGGCGATCATCATCGCGGTCAGGAAGCCTGATCCGGAGAAGATGTCGGCTTATGAATGCGGCTTCAAGGCGTTCGATGACGCCCGCATGAAGTTCGACGTGCGATTCTACCTCGTCTCCATCCTTTTCATCATCTTCGACCTCGAAGTGGCCTTCCTCTTCCCCTGGGCGGTGACCCTGGGCGATATCGGCGTCTATGGCTTCTGGTCGATGATGATCTTCCTCGTCATCCTCACCATCGGCTTCATCTATGAATGGCGCAAAGGAGCGCTCGAATGGGATTGATCGAGACTCCGAAAGCCGGGCAGGGACTGGTGGCGACACCTGCCCAGCAGGAATATTTCACCAGCATCAGCGCCGAGCTGGCCGACAAGGGCTTCCTCGTCACCTCGACCGACGAGCTCATCAACTGGGCCCGTACCGGATCCTTGATGTGGATGACCTTCGGGCTCGCCTGCTGCGCCGTCGAGATGATGCAGGTGTCGATGCCGCGCTACGACGTCGAGCGCTTCGGCTTCGCGCCGCGCGCCTCGCCCCGCCAGTCGGACGTGATGATCGTCGCCGGCACGCTCACCAACAAGATGGCCCCGGCGCTGCGCAAGGTCTATGACCAGATGCCGGAGCCCCGCTATGTCATCTCCATGGGCTCCTGCGCCAATGGCGGCGGCTATTACCATTATTCCTATTCGGTGGTGAGGGGTTGCGACCGCATCGTGCCGATCGACATCTATGTGCCGGGCTGCCCGCCGACCGCCGAGGCGCTGCTCTACGGCATCCTGCAGCTGCAGAAGAAGATCCGCCGCGTCGGCACCTTGGAGCGCTAGATCTGATGTCGGAAATGCTGAAGAACCTGAGCGCTCACATCACTGGCAAGCTCGGCGCCGCCGTCTTGTCGAGCGAAATCGCCTTTGGCGAGCTGACCGTGTGGACGACGCCCGCCGAGATCCGCAACGTCCTGCGGTTTCTGCGTGACGACCCGGACTGCCGCTTCGTCTGCTTCATCGACATTTGCGGCGCCGACTACCCGGAGCGCGAGAAGCGCTTCGATGTCGTCTATCATCTGCTGAGCCCCTATAAGAATGCCCGCATCCGCGTGAAGGTCGAGACCGACGAGGCGACGCCGGTGCCGAGCACGATCGATGTCTTCCCCGCCGCCGACTGGTTCGAGCGCGAGACCTTCGATCTCTACGGCGTGCTGTTCGAGGGCCATCCGGATCTCCGCCGCATCCTCACCGATTACGGCTTCTCCGGCCATCCTCTGCGCAAGGACTTCCCGCTCACCGGCCATGTCGAGGTGCGCTATGACGACGAGCAGAAGCGCGTCGTCTACGAACCGGTGAAGCTGGTCCAGGAATTCCGCAAATTTGACTATCTCTCGCCTTGGGAAGGCACCGATTATGTGCTGCCGGGCGATGAAAAGGCGGGCAAGCCATGACAACGATCACCGCCGAAGCCGATATCCGCAACTTCACCATCAATTTCGGGCCGCAGCATCCGGCCGCCCACGGCGTGCTCCGTCTCGTCCTCGAACTCGACGGCGAGGTGGTGACGCGCGTCGATCCGCATATCGGCCTCCTGCATCGCGGCACCGAGAAGCTGATCGAGCACAAGACCTATCTGCAGGCGGTGCCTTATTTCGACCGGCTCGATTACGTCGCGCCGATGAATCAGGAGCATGCATTCGCGCTTGCCACGGAACGGCTTCTGGGCATCGAGGTGCCGAAGCGCGGCCAGCTCATCCGCGTGCTCTATTCCGAGATCGGCCGTCTGCTGTCGCATCTGCTCAACGTGACGACGCAGGCGATGGATGTCGGCGCGCTCACCCCGCCGCTCTGGGGCTTCGAGGAGCGTGAGAAGCTCATGGTCTTCTATGAGCGGGCTTCCGGCTCGCGCATGCATGCAGCCTATGTGCGTCCGGGCGGCGTCCATCAGGACCTGCCGCAGGCGCTCATCGACGACATCTGGACCTTCTGTGAGCATCATCCCAAGGTGCTCGACGACATCGAGGGGCTGCTCACCGACAACCGCATCTTCAAGCAGCGCAATGTCGACATCGGCGTGGTGAAGCTCGAAGACTGTTTCGCCTGGGGCTTCTCCGGCGTGATGGTGAGGGGCTCGGGCGCCGCCTGGGACCTGCGCAAGTCGCAGCCTTATGAATGTTACTCCGAGCTCGATTTCGACATTCCGATCGGCAAGAACGGCGACTGCTACGACCGTTATCTGATCCGCATGGAAGAGATGCGCCAGTCGGTCCGCATCATGAAGCAGTGCATCGAGAAGCTGAACTCCGCCGAAGGCAAGTCGCCGATCTCCTCGACCGACGGCAAGGTCGTGCCGCCCAAGCGCGGTGAGATGAAGCGCTCGATGGAAGCGCTGATCCATCACTTCAAGCTCTATACCGAGGGCTACAAGGTCCCGGCCGGCGAGGTCTATGCGGCGGTCGAGGCGCCCAAGGGCGAATTCGGCGTCTATCTCGTCTCCGACGGCACCAACAAGCCCTATCGCTGCAAGATCCGGGCTCCGGGTTTCGCGCATCTGCAGGCGATGGATTTCATGTGCCGCGGCCACATGCTGGCCGACGTGAGCGCCGTGCTGGGTTCGCTCGATATCGTGTTTGGTGAGGTTGATAGATGAGCGTTCGCCGTCTCGATCCCGTTCAGCCCGAAAGCTTCGCCTTTACGCCGGCGAATCTCGTCTGGGCCAAGGAGACGATCCAGAAATATCCGGAAGGCAAGCAGGCTTCCGCCGTCATTCCGTTGCTCTGGCGCGCCCAGGAGCAGAATGCGGGCTGGGTGTCGCGCCCGGCGATGGAATACGTCGCCGACATGCTCGGCATGAGCTTCATCCGCGTCTATGAAGTCGCGACCTTCTACACGATGTTCCAGCTCTCGCCGGTCGGCAAGAAGGCGCATGTGCAGGTCTGCGGCACCACGCCCTGCATGCTGCGCGGCTCGGAAGAGCTGATGAAGGTCTGCCGCAGCCGCATCCACGCCGAGCCGCATCATCTCTCCGCCAATGGCGATTTCTCCTGGGAAGAGGTCGAATGCCTCGGCGCCTGCGTGAATGCGCCGATGGTGCAGATCTGGAGCGACACCTACGAAGACCTCACGCCCGAGAGCTTCGAGAAGGTGCTCGACAGCTTCGCCAAGGGCAAGCCGGTGAAGCCCGGGCCGCAGAATGGCCGCCAGCTTTCGGCGCCGGAAGGCGAGCTCACCACCCTGACCGACGCCTCGATCTACAGCGCCGGCCGCACCTTCACCCGTATCGAGACGCCGCCGCCGGCGCCTCCGGCGCCGCCCGCGGCCGCCGCCCCCGCGACGCCGCCCTCCAATGCGGCCAAGCCCCAGACGGCGGCGCCCGAGACCGCGCCGGCCGTGAAGTCGCCGTCGTCCGAAAAGACCGCCGAGGCGCCGGCCGCGCTGGCCAAGGTCGACGCGAAGGCCAAGGCCACAGTGTCGCCCGAAAACGCCGCCGAACGCGCCGCCCCGCGCGCCGAAAGCAAGCCCGAGCTCCTGAAGGAGCCGAAGGCAGGCAAGGGCGATGATCTCAAGCTCATCTGGGGTGTCGGTCCGAAGCTCGAGCAGATGCTGCACGAGATGGGTGTCTGGCATTTCGACCAGATCGCGGCCTGGAACGAGCTGGAGCTCAACTGGGTCGACCAGCGGCTCGAGGGCTTTCATGGCCGCGCCGAGCGCGACAAATGGACAGAGCAGGCGAAGAAGCTTGCGACGGGCTGGCGGCCCGACAATGCCGTCGGCGAGAAACCGGGAAAGTGATGAACGATGCTCGCAGATAAGGACCGCATCTTCACCAATCTCTATGGCCTGCATGACTGGGGCCTGGACGGAGCGCGCAAGCGCGGCTGCTGGGTGGACGTGAAGACGTTCATCGACAAGGGCCGCGACTGGATGATCAACGAGATGAAGGCCTCGGGCTTGCGCGGCCGCGGCGGCGCCGGCTTCCCCACCGGTCTCAAATGGTCCTTCATGCCGAAGCAGATCGGCGAGCGGCCGCATTATCTCGTCGTCAATGCCGACGAATCCGAGCCCGGCACCTGCAAGGACCGCGAGATCATGCGGCATGATCCGCATCTGCTGGTCGAAGGCTGCCTCATCGCCGGCGCCGCGATGGGCGCCCATGTCGGCTATATATATGTGCGCGGCGAATTCATCCGCGAGCGCGAGCGGCTCCAGGCCGCGATCGACCAGGCCTATGAGGCCCGCCTCATAGGCCCGAACAACATCCATGGCTGGGACTTCGATCTCTATGTCCATCATGGCGCCGGCGCCTATATCTGCGGCGAGGAGACGGCGCTGCTCGAAAGCCTCGAGGGCAAGAAGGGCCAGCCGCGCATGAAGCCGCCATTCCCGGCCAATGTCGGCCTCTATGGCGCGCCCACCACCATCAACAATGTCGAATCGATCGCCGTCGCCGGCACCATCATGCGCCGCGGCGCCGCCTGGTTCTCCGGCATCGGCCGGCCGAACAATGTCGGCACCAAGCTCTTCTGCATCTCGGGCCATGTGAACAAGCCCTGCAACGTCGAAGAGGCGATGGGCATTCCGTTCCGCGAGCTGATCGACAAGCACTGCGGCGGCATCCGCGGCGGCTGGGACAATCTGCTCGCCGTCATTCCGGGCGGCGCCTCGGTGCCCTGCGTGCCGGCCGATCAGATCATCGACTGCCCGATGGACTTCGATTCGCTGCGCAATCTCAAATCCGGCCTCGGCACCGCGGCGGTCATCGTCATGGACAAGTCCACCGACATGATCCGCGCCATCGCGCGCCTGGCTTATTTCTACAAGCATGAGAGCTGCGGCCAGTGCACGCCGTGCCGCGAAGGAACGGGGTGGATGTGGCGCGTCCTGACCCGCATGGCCGAGGGCCGCGCCGAGAAGCGCGAGATCGACATGCTGCTCGACGTGACCTACCAGATCGAAGGCCACACGATCTGCGCTCTGGGCGATGCGGCCGCCTGGCCGGTCCAGGGCCTCATCCGCCATTTCCGCCATGTGATCGAGGATCGCATCGATCAATATTCGGCCAATCCTGATCATGCGGGCGCGGTGCGCCTGCAGGCCGCTGAGTGAGGACAAGATGCCGAAACTGAAAGTCGACGGCACCGAGATCGAAGTCGAAAACGGCACGACGCTCCTGCAGGCCTGCGAGGCGGCGGGCGCCGAAGTGCCGCGCTTCTGCTATCACGAGCGCCTGTCGATCGCCGGCAACTGCCGCATGTGTCTCGTCGAAGTGAAGGGCATGCCGAAGCCGCAGGCGTCCTGCGCCATGTCGGTCAACGATCTGCGCCCCGGTCCCAATGGCGAGCCGCCCGAGGTCAACACCCGCACGCCCGTCGTCAAGAAGGCGCGCGAGGGAGTGATGGAGTTCCTGCTGATCAACCATCCGCTCGATTGCCCGATCTGCGACCAGGGCGGCGAATGCGACCTGCAGGACCAGGCGATGGCCTATGGCATCGACAAGAACCGCTTCGCCGAGAACAAGCGGGCCGTCGAGGACAAATATATCGGCCCGCTGGTCAGGACGTCGATGAACCGCTGCATCCAGTGCACCCGCTGCGTGCGCTTCACCACCGAGGTGGGCGGCGTCGAGGAACTGGGCGCCATCGGCCGCGGCGAGGACATGGAGATCACCTCCTATCTCGAACGCGCCATGACCTCGGAGCTGCAGGCCAACATCATCGATCTCTGTCCGGTCGGCGCGTTGACCTCGAAGCCCTATGAGTTCAAGGCCAGGCCCTGGGAGTTGACCAAGACCGAGACCATCGATGCGATGGATGCGTTGGGTTCCAATATCCGCGTCGACTCGCGCGGCCGCGAAGTGATGCGCATCCTGCCGCGCACCCATGAGGACGTGAACGAGGAGTGGATTTCCGACAAGACGCGCTTCGTCTGGGACGGCCTCCGCACCCAGCGGCTCGACCGGCCCTATATCCGCGAGATCGGTAAACTGCGGCCGGCGACCTGGCCCGAGGCCTTCGCCCGCATCGCGCAGAAGCTGAAAGGCACCAGGCCCGAGCGCGTCGGCATCATCCTGGGCGACCTCGTCGGGGCCGAGGAGGCTTTCTCAATCAAGCAACTCGCCATCGCGCTCGGCATCGCCAATATCGACTGCCGCCAGGACGCCACGCCTCTGGGCGACACCGGCGGCCGCGCCGGCTATCTGTTCAACTCGACGATCGCCGGCATCGAAGAGGCCGACGCGATCCTGCTGGTCGGCACCAATCCGCGCGTCGAGGCGGCGGTGCTCAATGGCCGCATCCGCAAGCGCTGGCTGAAGGGCGGCCTCGCCGTCGGTGTGATCGGCGAGAAGGCCGATCTTACCTATACTTACAAATATCTCGGCGCCGGGCCGGAAAGCCTCACGCATCTCGGGGATTTCGATCTCAGCCAGAAGCAGAAGCCGATGATCATCGTCGGACAGGGCGCTCTGGCGCGTCCCGACGGTGCGGCGGTGCTCGCTGCCGCGAAGAAAGCCGCCGAGGAGCTCGGTGTCATCAAGGACGGCTGGAACGGCTTCAATGTCCTCCACACCGCCGCCGGCCGCGTCGGCGCGCTCGATGTCGGGGCGCTCCCGGGCGAGGGCGGCAAGCCGACCCGCGAGATCCTGGCGGCGGCGCAGGCGGGCGAGATCGACATGCTCTTCCTGCTCGGGGCCGACGAGCTGGAGCTCCCGCCGCTCGGCACCAGTTTCGTCGTCTATCAGGGCAGCCACGGCGACCGCGGCGCGCATGGCGCCGAGGTGATCCTGCCGGGCGCCGCCTATACCGAGAAATCAGTCACCTATGTGAATACCGAAGGCCGTCCGCAGATGACGCGCCGCGCCACTTTCCCGCCGGGCGAGGCCCGCGAGGACTGGGCGATCCTGCGCGCATTGTCGGAAGCGCTGGGCGCCACCCAGCCGTGGAACTCGCTCGCCGAACTGCGCAAGGCGATGTACCAGACGGCCCCGCATCTCGCCCGCCTCGACCAGGTGGCGAAGGCCGATGCGGCCGAGCTCGGCAAGATCTCGGCCAAGGGCGGCGACATGACGGGCGAGGCCTTCGCTTCGCCGGTCACCGACTTCTATCTGACCAATCCGATCGCGCGGTCGTCGCGCATCATGGGTGAATGCTCGGCCCTGCGTCACGGGGCCAAGCTCGAGGCGGCGGAGTAACATGAACGAGATCATCTGGACCGTCGGCCTCATCGTCGTGCAGAGCGTGGCTCTGCTGGTGGCGCTGCTCATCGTGACCGCCTTCCTGCTTTACGCCGACCGCAAGATCTGGGCGGCGGTGCAGATGCGCCGCGGCCCCAATGTCGTCGGTCCCTGGGGGCTCCTGCAGTCCTTCGCCGACCTTCTGAAATTCGTGTTCAAGGAAGTCATCATTCCCGATGGCGCCAACAAGGGCGTTTTCATCATCGCCCCGTTGGTCACGGCGCTGCTGTCGCTGGCCGCCTGGGCGGTGATTCCGCTCAATGAGGGCTGGGCGATCGCCGACATCAATGTCGGCATTCTCTACCTGCTCGCCATTTCCTCGCTCGGCGTCTATGGCGTCATCATGGGCGGCTGGGCGTCGAACTCGAAATATCCGTTCCTGTCGGCGCTGCGCGCGGCAGCCCAGATGGTGTCCTACGAAGTCTCGATCGGCTTCGTCATCATCACCGTGCTGCTCTGCGTCGGCTCGCTCAACCTGACCGACATCGTGAAATCGCAGGAGACCGGCCTCGCCACGGCCATCGGTCTGCCCTGGCTCGCCTTCCTCAACTGGTACTGGCTGCCGCTGCTGCCGATGTTCGTTATCTTCTTCATATCGGCGCTGGCGGAGACCAACCGGCCGCCTTTCGACCTCGGCGAAGCCGAATCGGAGCTCGTCGCCGGCTTCATGGTCGAATATTCGTCCACGCCCTATCTGCTCTTCATGCTGGGTGAGTACATCGCCATCATCCTGATGTGCGCGATGACGACCATCCTGTTCCTCGGCGGCTGGCTGCCCCCGATCGACATCTGGCCGCTCAACCTGGTGCCGGGCGTCATCTGGTTCCTGGCCAAGGTCTGCCTGGTGTTCTTCATGTTCGCCATGGTGAAGGCGATCGTGCCGCGCTACCGTTACGACCAGCTGATGCGCCTCGGCTGGAAGGTGTTCCTGCCCATCTCGCTGTTCTGGGTGGCGCTGACCGCCGGCGTGCTCGTGACCTTCGGATGGCTGCCATGAGGATCGATGGCCATGATCTTCTCCTTCGGCAATATCGTGGGCGTCGTGATCTTCCTGGCGCTGGGCGTCCTGGCTCTCGCCTTCTTCAAGCGCTTCGTCTATCCGCTGATGAGCGCCAACTACGAGAGGGCGAAGGCGACCGCCACGCAGGGGAGGGACCCTTCGCGGCTCGCCCGCGTTGTTTATCTGGTGAGCTTGCTGCTCTTGCCGGCCCTGGGCTTTCTGCTCGGCGGCCTGGCGTTCAATTGGTGATGTCATGAGACTGGCTCAAGCAGGCCGCGCGCTGTTCCTGCGCGAATTCGTTTCCGCCACCATCATGGCGATGCGCTACTTCTTCGCGCCCAAGGCGACGGTGAACTATCCTTTCGAGAAGGGCCCGTTGTCGCCGCGCTTCCGCGGCGAGCATGCGTTGCGCCGCTATCCCAATGGCGAAGAGCGCTGCATCGCCTGCAAATTGTGCGAGGCGATCTGCCCGGCGCAGGCCATCACCATCGAGGCCGGGCCGCGCCGCAATGACGGCACGCGCCGCACCACGCGCTACGATATCGACATGGTGAAGTGCATCTATTGCGGCTTCTGCCAGGAAGCCTGCCCGGTCGACGCCATCGTCGAGGGGCCGAATTTCGAATTTGCCACCGAAACGCGCGAGGAGCTGCTCTTCAACAAGGAGAAGCTGCTGGCCAATGGCGACCGCTGGGAACGCGAAATCGCCAGGAACATTGCGCTCGACGCACCCTATCGCTAAGGGGCGGAAGGCTTGAGGATTTGAGGGGACTATGACGGTCGCGAGCTTGTTCTTCTATCTGTTCTCCGTGGTGGCCTGCGCCTCCGCGGTGATGGTCATTTCATCGCGCAATCCCGTCCACTCGGTGCTGTTCCTGATCCTGACCTTCTTCAATGCGGCGGGACTGTTCATCCTGGCGGGCGCCGAGTTCCTGGCGCTCATCCTGGTGGTCGTTTATGTCGGCGCCGTCGCGGTGCTGTTCCTCTTCGTCGTGATGATGCTCGATGTCGACTTCACCGAACTGCGCCGCGGCATGCTGAGCTATCTGCCGGTCGGCGGCGCTGTCGGTTTGATCCTGCTGGTCGAGCTTCTGCTGGTGCTGGGCTCCTGGCACTTCTCTTCGGGCGCAGGCGCGGTCTCCGAGCCGATCATCGCCGGCGGCCAGACGACCAACACAGAGGCGCTCGGCCTCGTCCTCTATACGAAGAACTTCTTCTACTTCCAGGTCGCCGGCCTCGTGCTTCTCGTCGCGATGATCGGCGCCATCGTGCTGACGCTGCGCCACAAGCAGGGCGTCAAGCGCCAGAACATCGCCGACCAGGTAGCGCGCAATCCGGCCAGCGCCATCGAAGTCCGCCAGGTCAAGCCGGGGCAGGGGATCTGACAATGACCATCACGCTTGGACATTTCCTGACCGTCGCCGCCATCCTCTTCACCATCGGCGTGTTCGGCATCTTCCTCAACCGCAAGAACGTCATCATCATCCTGATGTCGGTCGAGCTCATGCTGCTGGCCGTCAATATCAACTTCGTCGCCTTCTCGGCCTATCTGAACGACCTGATGGGCCAGGTCTTCGCGCTCTTCGTGCTCACTGTCGCAGCGGCGGAAGCCGCGATCGGCCTCGCCATTCTCGTCGTCTACTTCCGCAACCGCGGCACCATCGCGGTTGAAGACATCAATCTCATGAAGGGCTGACGCCGCATCATGTATCAGCTCATCGTATTCCTCCCCCTCATCGGCGCCATCGTCGCGGGCCTTCTCGGCACCAATGCCTTCCGCATGATGGGCAAGACGGTCGATGCCGGCCATGGCCATGGCGGCGACCACGGCCATGCCGCGCACGGCGCGGATCACCATGACGATCATGGTCACGACGACGACCATGCGCATCACGCCTATCCGACCCCCTGGGCCGCTTATCTGACCTCCGGCCTGCTCGTTGTCTCGGCGGTGCTGTCCTGGGTCGCCTTCTGGCAGTTCATGCACGAGGCGGCGCCGATCAAGGTCGAGGTGCTGCGCTGGGTGAGCTCGGGCGCCCTCAACGCCGACTGGGCCTTCCGCGTCGACACGCTGACCGCCGTCATGCTGGTGGTGGTCAACACCGTCTCGGCGCTCGTCCATATCTATTCGATCGGCTATATGAGCCACGATCCGCATCAGCCGCGGTTCTTCGCCTATCTGTCGCTGTTCACCTTCGCCATGCTGATGCTGGTGACGTCCGACAACCTGCTGCAGATGTTCTTCGGCTGGGAGGGCGTAGGTCTCGCCTCCTATCTGCTGATCGGCTTCTGGTATCAGAAACCCTCGGCCAACGCCGCGGCGATCAAGGCCTTCATCGTCAACCGCGTCGGCGATTTCGGCTTTGCGCTGGGCATCTTCGCCGTCTTCGTCGCCTTCGGCTCGATCGAGTTCGACACGATCTTCTCGCAGGCCGGCGCCCAGGTCGGCAAGACCATGCAGTTCCTCAGCTGGCAGGTCGACGCGCTGACGCTCATGTGCCTCCTGCTGTTCATGGGCGCCATGGGCAAGTCGGCGCAGTTCCTGCTGCACACCTGGCTCCCCGACGCTATGGAAGGCCCGACTCCGGTTTCGGCCCTGATCCATGCCGCGACGATGGTCACCGCCGGCGTCTTCCTGGTTGCCCGCATGTCGCCGCTCTTCGATCTGGCGCCGCATGCCCGCGAAGTGGTGATCGTCATCGGCGCCATCACCGCCTTCTTCGCCGCCACCGTCGGACTCGTCCAGAACGACATCAAGCGCGTCATCGCCTATTCGACCTGCTCGCAGCTCGGCTACATGTTCGTGGCGCTGGGGGTAGGGGCCTATGGCGTGGGCATCTTCCATCTCTTCACCCACGCGTTCTTCAAGGCGCTGCTGTTCCTGGGCTCGGGCTCGGTCATCCACGCGATGTCGGGCGAGCAGGACATGCGCAAGATGGGCGGCCTCGCCCCCCATATCCGGGTCACCTGGGTGATGATGCTGATCGGCACCCTGGCGCTCACCGGCTTCCCTTACACGGCCGGCTATTTCTCCAAGGATGCGATCATCGAGTCGGCTTTCGTCTCGCATGCGGGAGCGGCCAGCTTCGCCTTCGTGCTCCTCATCATCGCCGCCTTCTGCACCTCCTTCTATTCCTGGCGTCTGGTGTTCATGACCTTCCACGGCAAGCCGCGCGCTTCCCAGGATGTCATGAGCCATGTCCATGAATCGCCCCAGGTCATGCTGGTGCCGCTTTATCTCCTGGCTTTGGGCGCGCTCTTCGCCGGCCTTGTCTTCGCGGTCTATTTCATCGGCCATGACGAGATCCAGTTCTGGGCCAATGCGATCTTCCGCGGCCCCGAGAACAAGATCGTCGAGGAGATGCATCACGTCCCCACCTGGGTGAAGTGGTCGCCTTTCGTGGCCATGGTGCTGGGCTTCCTGCTCTCCTACCAGTTCTACATCCGCAGCCCCGAAACGCCGCGCAAGCTGGCCGAGCAGCATTGGCCGCTCTACCAGTTCCTGCTCAACAAGTGGTATTTCGACGAGATCTACGACTTCTTCCTGGTCAATCCGGCCAAGTGGCTCGGCCGCTTCTTCTGGAAGCGCGGTGACGGCTGGCTCATCGACGGCTTCGGTCCCGACGGTGTTTCGGCCCGGGTCGTCGATGTCACCCAGAGAGTCGTCCGGCTGCAGACCGGCTATCTGTTCCATTATGCTTTCGCCATGCTGATTGGTGTCGCCGCCCTCGTGACATGGTTCATGTTTGGGAGCGCCCATTGATGTCCGGCTGGCCGATCCTCTCCGTCGTCACCTTCCTGCCGCTCGTCGGCGCCGCCTTCGTGCTTGCCATCCGCGGGAATGATGCGGTGGCCTTGCGCAACATGCGCTGGGCCGCTTTATGGACGACGATCGTCACCTTCGTCCTGTCGCTGCTGATCTGGCACTATTTCGACCCGGCAAATCCCGACTTCCAGTTCGTCGAGAAGCTCTCCTGGCTCGGCGACACCGCTTCCTATCATATGGGCGTCGACGGCATCTCGATGCTCTTCGTCATCCTCACCACCTTCCTGATGCCGATCTGCATCCTGGCGAGCTGGCAGGTGGAGAAGCGCCTGCGCGAATATCTCATCGCCTTCCTGGTGCTCGAGACCCTGATGATCGGCGTGTTCTGCGCGCTCGACCTGGTTCTCTTCTACCTGTTCTTCGAAGGCGGACTCATTCCGATGTTCCTGATCATCGGCGTGTGGGGCGGACCGCGCCGCGTCTATGCGAGCTTCAAGTTCTTCCTCTATACGCTGCTCGGCTCGGTGCTGATGCTGCTCGCCATCATCGCCATGTACTGGTATTCCGGCACCACCGACATCGCGGTTCTCTATAAGAACCCGACCTTCCCGGCCGAGATGCAGACCTGGCTGTGGCTCGCTTTCTTCGCCTCCTTCGCGGTGAAGATGCCGATGTGGCCGGTCCATACCTGGCTGCCTGACGCGCATGTGGAAGCCCCGACGGCCGGCTCGGTTATCCTGGCCGCGATCCTCCTGAAGATGGGCGGCTACGGCTTCCTGCGCTTCTCGGTGCCGATGTTCCCGATCGCCTCCGACCTCTTCGCACCCTTCGTCTTCACCCTCTCGGTGGTCGCCATCGTCTACACCTCGCTCGTGGCCCTGATGCAGGAGGACATGAAGAAACTGATCGCCTATTCGTCCGTCGCCCATATGGGCTTCGTGACCATGGGCATCTTCACCCTGAACCGCCAGGGCATCGACGGCGCGCTGTTCCAGATGATCTCGCACGGCATCGTGTCGGGCGCCTTGTTCCTGTGCGTCGGCGTCGTTTATGACCGCATGCACACCCGCGAGATCGCCGCCTATGGCGGCCTCGTCAATCGCATGCCGCTTTATGCGCTGACCTTCATGGTCTTCACCATGGCCAATGTCGGCCTGCCGGGTACATCGGGCTTCGTCGGCGAGTTCCTGACGCTGATGGGCGCCTTCCAGAACAACACCTGGGTCGCCTTCTTCGCCACCACCGGCGTCATCCTGTCGGCCGGCTACGCGCTCTGGCTCTATCGCCGCGTCGTTTTCGGCAAGCTGGAGAAAGCGAGTCTCAAGCACATCACCGACATGACGCCCCGCGAGGCGCTGGCGCTGGTGCCCTTGATTCTGCTCACCATCTTCTTCGGCGTCTATCCATCGCCCATTCTCGATGTCTTCGGCGCCTCGGTCGAAAGCCTGATGGCGGGCGTCAACAAATCGCTTGCCGCGGCAGGCGCAATCACGGCGGCGGGACTTTAAACCATGATGTCACTTCTCGATCACATCCAGGGCGCCGCCGCACTGCCGGAAATCTTCCTGGCGGTCGCCGCCATGGCGCTCCTCATGTTCGGCGTCTTCCGCGACAAGTCGGCCGACATCATCAATATCGCCGCCATCATCGTGCTCGGCATCGCCGTGGCCTTGATTCTGGGAGGGGCAGGCGGGCGCCAGGAGGCGTTCGGCGGCGCGCTTGTCATCGACACCTTCGCCCGTTTCATGAAGGTGCTGACGCTGTTCGGCTCGGCGGTCGCCATCGTGCTCTCGGTCAACTACATGAAGGCCGAGAGGATCGAGCGTTTCGAATATCCGATCCTCATCCTGCTCGCGACCACGGGCATGATGATCATGATCTCGGCCAACGGCCTGATCGCGCTCTATATGGGCCTCGAGCTGCAGTCGCTCGCCCTCTATGTCGTCGCCGCCATCGACCGTGACAAGGCCAAGTCCTCCGAGGCCGGCCTCAAATACTTCGTCCTCGGCGCTTTATCGTCGGGCATGCTGCTCTACGGCGCCTCGCTGATCTATGGCTTCACCGGCCATGTCGGCTTCGCCGAGATCGCCCAGTCGGTGAAAGTGGGCGAACCGAGCCTCGGCCTGATCTTCGGTCTCGTCTTTCTCATCGCCGGCCTCGCCTTCAAGGTGTCGGCCGTGCCGTTCCACATGTGGACGCCCGACGTCTATGAAGGCGCCCCGACGCCGGTCGCCGCCTTCTTCGCCGCGGCGCCCAAAATCGCCGCGATGGCGCTCTTCGTGCGCGCCATGCTGGCGCCGTTCCCGTCGATCCTGCCCGACTGGCAGCAGATCCTGGTCTTCATCTCGATCGCCTCGATGCTGCTCGGCGCCTTCGCCGCCATCGGCCAGACCAATATCAAGCGGCTGCTTGCTTATTCTTCGATCGGCCATATGGGCTATGCGCTGATCGGCCTCGCCGCCGGCAATCCCGAGGGCGTCAAGAGCGTCGTCATCTACATGACGATCTATCTGATCATGACGCTCGGCACTTTCGCCTGCATCCTGGCGATGCGCCGCAAGGAAGGTCAGGTCGAGAATATCAGCGATCTGGCGGGCCTCGCCCGCACCAACGGGCTGCATGCCTTCTTCCTCGCCGTCTTCATGTTCTCGCTGGCCGGCATCCCGCCGCTCGCCGGCTTCTTCGCCAAGTATTTCATCTTCATGGCCGCCATCAAGGCGAACATGATCACGCTCGCCGTCATCGGTGTGCTGGCGAGCGTCGTGGGCGCGGTCTATTACATACGTATCGTCAAGATCATGTATTTCGACGAGCCGGTGGAGCGCTTCGAGCCGATGGTCACCGAGGTCAAGGCGGTGACCGTGCTCTCGGGTCTCTTCGTGATCTTCTTCGTGCTCTTCCCGCAGCCTTTGAGCGCGCTGGCCGAAGCGGCGGCGGCGTCTCTATTCTGATGGGGTTGAAGGCCAGACTTCTTCATTTCGAGGCGATCGACTCGACCAATGCGGAAGCCCATCGCCTGGCCAATGACGGCGAGCGCGGACCTTTATGGATCGTCGGCGATCTGCAGTCGCAGGGGCGCGGCCGGCTCGGGCGCCACTGGGTGTCCGAGCCCGGTAATCTCTACGCCACCTTCGTTTTCACGCTTCAGGGCACGGCGCTGACCGCGAGCCAGGTCGGCTTCGTGGCGGCGCTCGCCATCCGCGACACGGCATTGGCGCTGCTGCCCAGGAAAGCGCCCCCGGTCATGATCAAATGGCCGAATGACGTGCAGCTCGGCGGCGCCAAGCTCGCCGGCATCCTGGTCGAGACGGTGGCGCAGTCCACCGTCGGCCAAGTCACTGTCGCGGTCGGCATGGGCCTCAATCTCGCCCATGCCCCGGAAGACACGCCTTATCCGGCGACAGCGCTCGCCCGTCACGGCGCCGCGGTGACGCCGCGCGAAGGCCTCGACGTGCTGGACGGCGCCTTGTCCTACTGGCTGTCGGTCTGGGAGGAGGGCCGAGGTTTCGCGGCAGTCCGCGAAAGCTGGCTCAAGGATGCGGCGGGACTGGGCGAGGAATTCACCGCGACCGTCAATAACAGCGAAATCCGCGGGCGCTTCGAGAGCCTCGGCGAGGACGGCGCCATGATCCTGGCGCTCGCCGATGGCAGCCTGAAGTCCATTCATTCCGGCGAGGTTCAGGTCCGGCGCGCATGAACGCAAAGAAGAAATTCGATCACAGCAACGATCTCGTCCTGTTGCCCCTGGGCGGCGTCGGCGAGATCGGCATGAACTGCTACTGCTACGGCATCGGCCCGGCCGAGACCCGGGAATGGCTGATGGTCGATCTCGGCGTCAAATTCGGCGATGAGAACGAGCCGGGCATCGATGTCGTGCTGCCCGAGCTCGGCTATATCATCGGCGAGCGCCGCCGCCTGTCGGGCCTGGTGCTGACCCACGCCCATGAGGATCATCTGGGCGCCGTCGCCTGGCTGTGGCCGCAGCTCAATTGCCCCATCTATTGCACGCCCTTCGCCGCCGAGATCCTGGCCGGCAAGCTCAAGGAGCGCGGCCTCGACGAAGAAGTGCCGGTGCATGTCAAACCGCTCGGCTCGCGTTTCGAGGTGGGGTCGTTCTCGGTCGAATTTGTCAGCGTCACCCATTCCATTCCGGAGCCGGCGGCTTTGCTCATCGAAACGAAGCAGGGCCGGGTGCTCCATTCCGGCGACTGGAAGATCGACCGCACGCCCCAGATGGGCGGCCATTTCGACGAGAAGCGCTTCCGCGAGATCGGCGAGATGGGCGTCGATGCGCTGGTCTGCGACTCGACCAATGTCTTCCGCGAAGGCTTTTCGGTCTCCGAGGCCGACGTGGCGGCGACCCTCGACCGGATCGTTTCGGAAGCCAGGAACCGCATCGCCATCACTACCTTTGCTTCCCACGTGGAGCGTATTTCATCCGCCGTCAGGGCGGCGCGCCGGGCCGGCCGCGAGGTCGTCATCGCCGGCCGCGCCATGCGCCAGACCATCGAGGCGGCGCGGGCCTGCGGTTATCTGCGCGACGCCGGCGCCTTCCTCGAGGAGGAGGCCTTCGGCTATCTGCCGCCCGACAAGATCATGCTGCTCTGCACCGGCAGCCAGGGCGAGCCCCGCGCCGCCATCGCCCGCATCGCCGAGGACAATCATCCGTCCATCGCGCTCGATGACGGCGATCTCGTCGTGTTCTCCTCGAAGACCATTCCCGGCAATGAGAAGGCGGTGAGCGCCGTTCACAATAATCTCGCCCGGCTCGGCATCGACGTCATCACGTCGGACGATGCGCTGGTGCACACGTCAGGCCACCCGCGCCAGGACGAGTTGAAGCTCGTCTATGGCATGCTGAAGCCCCGTGCGTTGATCCCGATGCATGGCGAGCCGCGCCATCTGCTTCGTCATATGGAGCTCGGCGAGGAGGCCGGCATCGAAGAGACGGTGATGGCCGAGAATGGCGATGTCATCCGTCTTTGCCCGGGGCCGGTCCAGATCGTCGATAAGGCGCCCTCAGGACGTCTTCATGTCGACGGCAAGCTCATCGTGCCGGCGCTCGAGGGACCGGCGAAATACCGCCGCAAGCTGTCCTTCGTGGGCATCGTGGTGGCGAGCCTGGTGGTCGACCGCAAGGGCACGCTCGTCTCCGACATCGAGATCATCGCCGATGGCCTGCCGGCCGGCCTTGAGGAGAGGCTGCGCGATGCGGCCGAAACCGCCTTCGACAGCTTGCCGCGACCGCGCCGGGCGAGCGACGACACGCTGACCGAAACGCTGCGCACCGCCATCCGCCGTGCCGCCGATGCCGAATGGGGAAAAAAGCCCATCTGCCGCATTCTGCTGCATCGGCTGTAAAGAAGGTATTCGGCCTCGGAATGTGATCAACCCGGCCATTCGTCGGGCGGCCAATCGCGCGATGTATGGATTACCCGCAGGATCGAGATCGTCTCGTGCCCGCCTTGCGTAGTGAGGGCATAGGCGACGACATACGGAAGGCGCGTGATCAGTTTTTTGTAAGTCCCCGCGACACGCCCGGGCCGCCCCGTGGCCATCGGTCCGAGCGCCGTCACCGTGTCGCGGATACGCTTCGCCACGCGAAGGGCGGCCGCCGGATTATCCGCCGCGATATAGGAAATTTGTGCCTTGAAGTCGTCCAGCGCGGCGCGCGACCACTGGACGGAGCGCTTCATTTCCTGCTGGCCTTGGCCGCCTTGATCGCGTCATAGACCTCAGTCATCGCGGCTTCATGGGGAACGGCACGGCCGGCTTGAATGTCAGCCAAGCCACGTTTGATCCCTTCGATGATCTCGAGCTCCCGGTCGACATAAGCGGAGACAGCCTCTGCCGCCAAGTATGATTTGCTGCGCCGCGTATTACTGGCCAATCGGTCCAGTTTTCGCTTGACCTCCGTGCTGACCCGAATAGTCATCGTCGTGCTTGCGGTCATCATGAGAGCCTTGTGAACATATGTACACATCTTAACACACGTGAGGGACCGATGTAAAATGGGCCCGAAATACATACTGAATCCCGCCATCCACCCTCTGCTATACTGGCCGAATCATGAGCAAGCACGCCCCTCCGCCGCAAGGCCCGAAAGACATTGAAGCCATCAATCTGCGCGACGCGCTGGAAGAGCGCTATCTGGCCTATGCGCTTTCGACCATCATGCACCGGGCGCTGCCGGATGTGCGCGACGGCCTGAAGCCGGTGCACCGCCGGCTGCTCTATGCGATGCGGCTGCTCAAGCTCGACCCCGCTTCGGGGTTCAAGAAATGCGCCCGCGTGGTCGGCGACGTCATCGGTAAGTACCATCCGCATGGCGACCAAGCCGTCTATGACGCGCTGGTCCGCCTCGCGCAGGATTTCGCGGTGCGCTATCCGCTCATCGAGGGGCAGGGGAATTTCGGTAATATCGACGGCGACTTCGCCGCCGCCTATCGCTACACCGAGGCGCGTCTCACCGATGTCGCGATGGCGCTGCTCGAGGGCATCGATGACGACACCGTCGATTTCCGCGATACCTATAATGGCGAGGACCGCGAGCCGGTCGTGCTTCCCGGCGCTTTTCCCAATCTGCTCGCCAATGGATCCTCCGGCATCGCGGTCGGCATGGCGACCTCGATCCCGCCGCACAATGCGGCCGAGCTCTGCGATGCCGCGCTGCATCTCATCAAATTTCCCAATGCGACGGTCGACAAGCTGGTCAAATTCGTGCCGGGACCGGACTTCCCGACCGGCGGCATCATCGTCGACGACGGCGCCACCATCCTCGAGGCCTACAAGAGCGGCCGCGGCGCGTTCCGGGTGCGCGCCCGCTGGAACCAGGAGGATATCGGCCGTGGCGGCTGGCAGATCATCGTCACCGAAATCCCCTATCAGGTGCAGAAGGGCCGGCTGATCGAGCGCATCGCCGAGCTGATCACGGCGAAGAAGCTGCCGCTTCTCGGCGATCTGCGCGATGAATCGGCGGAGGACATCCGCATCGTCTTCGAGCCGAAGAGCCGCACCGTCGATCCGCAGCTTCTGATGGAGCAGCTGTTCCGCAATACCGAGCTCGAGGCGCGCATTCCGCTCAATATGAACGTGCTTTCGCATGGCCGGGTGCCGAAGGTCATGTCGCTGCGCGACGTGCTGCGCGAATGGCTCGACCATCGCAAGGACGTCCTGATTAGGCGCTCCAATTTCCGCCTGGCCGAGATCGCCCGTCGGCTCGAGATTCTCGGCGGCTACCTGATCGCCTATCTCAATCTCGACGAGGTGATCCGCATCATCCGTACCGAGGACGAGCCGAAGCCCGTGCTGATGAAGCGCTTCAAGCTCACCGACACGCAGGCGGAAGCCATTCTCAATATGCGCCTGCGCGCTCTGCGCAAGCTCGAGGAGATGGAGATCCGTCGCGAGAACGATGCGCTCAAGAAGGAGGAAGCGGGCCTCAAGAAGCTCGTCAAGTCCGAGGATGCGCAGTGGGAGCACATTGCCGGCGAGATCAAGGAGACCAAGGAGAAGTACGGCAAGAAGACACCGCTCGGCAAACGCCGTACCGACTTCGCGCAGGCGCCCGAGATCGATCTCGACCTCGAGCAGGCGATGATCGAGAAGGAGCCCGTCACCGTCGTCTGCTCCGACAAGGGCTGGATCCGCGCCATGAAGGGCCATCTCGAGGACACGTCGGGCCTCGTCTACAAGGAGGGCGATACCGGCAAATTCGTCGTGAAGGCCGAGACGACCGACAGCATCATGCTGTTCGGCTCATCCGGCAAGTTCTTCACGCTCGATGCCGCCAAGCTGCCGGGCGGGCGCGGTCATGGCGAGCCGGTGCGCCTGATGGCCGATCTCGAGGCGACGGATACGATCGTGGCTCTCTTCGTCCACAAGCCCGGCCGCAAGCTGTTGCTCGCCGCGACCGACGGCTCCGGTTTCGTCGTGCCGGAGGACGAATGCCTGGCCAATACCCGCAAGGGCAAGCAGGTCATGAATGTGAAGATGCCGGTCGAGGCGCAGGTCTGCCGCATCATCGAGGACAATGCCGATCACATCGCCACGATCGGCGACAACCGCAAGCTTTTGATCTTCAAACGCGCGGAAGTGCCCGAAATGACACGCGGAAAAGGCGTCCGTCTGCAGAAGTACAAGGACGGCGGCCTGTCCGACGCGGTCGGGTTCAAGCTGAAGGAAGGGCTTTCCTGGACGGACGCGTCGGGCCGCAATTTCAACGTCACCGACCTCAAGGAATGGGTGGGCGAGCGCGCCCAGGCCGGACGGCTGCCACCCAAGGGCTTCCCCAGGGCCAATAAGTTTGGTTAAGATTTCCTCAATGACTGGCCATTAATGGAATCTTCAATCCGTTGCTTGAAAAGCGTGGGTATTTACTACAGCTATAAGGCATAGTGGAAAAGGCGCGAAAGGGATTGGAGTAGCCGGCGCATGCGCACAACAGGTGCGACAACCGAGACGGAAGTCTCCTGGATCTATCGGGGCCAACCTTTGGCCGCGCAGGAGATGCTCGCCCATGCGCAGACACCCGAATTCGAGCTTCTCGACCGCCAGGGCTTCGTCAAGATCGAGAGCTCGGCGCGCGGCACCAAGATCGAATGGTCGGTCTTCGCGCCGAACTGGGCTTCGCTCTATTTCGCCATGGAGTGGCTGCATACCTATCCGGGCCCGTACAACTTGCGGTACTATCTCTCCGGATGGTTCGACGAGAAGTATAATGATGTGAACGCGGCCCGCAACCGTATCGACATCATCATCGGCAAGAGCGATATCCATCTCACCCGGCACACTTTCGTGACCGAGGCCGATCCGCATCGCGCCAATATCCCGGACCTGCTCAAGACCGCTCTCGATGACGGCGCCGTCAATCCCAAATTCGCCGTCGACTGCATCCTCGACGAGACCTCGGGCAAGTTCAGTGTCGAGCGGGTAGGGCAGAAGTCGGAGATCGCGAGACTCTGGGGCATGAACCCGGTCTCATTCCCGTGTCTCACCGGTCATTCCTATGACCAGGTTGTCAGCGCCGCCTATCGCAAGGTCGTGCTCACCGACCGGCCGCATTACGACCATATCATCGCGGCCATGTCGGCGCCCGACTCCACCGTCTTCTGGTGTCCCTATCAGCGTGTCATCCTTCCGCACCGCTTCGATGGCGGCCGCAAGGGCGTCGTGGTCGTCTCCAAGGTCGGCCCGGTCGATATCAAGGTAATTTAGACGCTTCCTCGGCGATCATGAATTCAAGGTGGCTGCGCTCGGCCAGCATGAGCCATTCCGTCGGCTCGGCGCCCGCCGGCTGCCATTCGTCATGCCATTTGAGGAAACCGCGCTCCTGCAGCGCATAGCCGCCGCGCGCCGCGTGGCCATGGGTGACGAAGGCCTTGCTGGTCAGCGCCCATATGGCGTCGGGATGCCATTTGACCAGGGCGATCAGCATGCCGAGCTTGAGGAAGTGATCGAACCATTCGCGCTTCTTCATCGCCTTGTTATCGATCCAGGCCTCGCCGTGATAGACGAGGCCGCCTTTGAGGAAGCGCGAGCGGGAATGCTCGGGCGGCTCGATCGAGGACGGCATCACCAGCTCCTGCCGCTTGATATAGAGGCCGGCCATCCAGCCGAGCGCCCATTCGGCGAGATTGGTATGGACGATGTCGAGGCGGAAGGCTTGCAGAGATACAACATCGGTATCGTTGAGCCGCGCCACCATCCAGAAGGCGCGCGAATTGTCGAGCTGGGTGATGGAGGGATCGAACATCGGCGAGACCGCGGTGCCGCGCTTGCTCTGCCGGACGTCGATGAATTCATCGAAGTCGGAAGAGCAGGTGATCGAGAGGCCGAATTCCTTCGCCTTGTCCAGCATGTGGACGACGACACGGGCGGCTCCGAGCGGATCGGTCAGGCAGGTTGTCATGATTCCCCTTTCACGACGGAGTATATCGGGCCGATTAATCAATCGGTGCAAGGAGTCATGAAAATTTTGGTAAAATCCGACCGGTCTTACGTCAAGCGGCCTCAGATTGTGACCGCTTCGATGGTTCAGGCTTGAACGCCGCTTACACGCCGGCGGTGACGACAGGGCTGCGCCCGCCGGAGGTCAGCCGCCAGATGCTGTGGCCGAGCAACGTGAAGAAGACGATGGTCCCGCCGATGAAGGCCTCACGCGTCGGCGTTTCGCCGAAGATGAGCCACATCCATAGCGGGGTCAGGATCAGCTCGAGCAGGAAGAACATGGCGACTTCGGAAGCGGGCAGGTAACGCGGTCCGATGATCAGCAGCGCCATGGCGACCGGCACGACGATCAGCGCATTGACGGCGAGCCACCCCCAGCTGACCGGCGGAAGTGCCGCGGGTTCGGCCCAGAAGGCGGCGATGCAGGCGGAAGCGAGCGCGCCGATGGCGAGGCTGGTCATGATGTTCTTGCCGCTCCAGCGGGCCGCCGTCAGTGTAACAGCCATGCAACAGGCGACGCCGAAGGCCAGGAGGTCGCCTTTGCTGGTGCCGGCGATATGGCCGCCCCATCCGATGATACCGACTCCGAAGAGCGCCAGCGCGATGGCCAGCCAGGTCTGCCACGGCACGTGCTCCTTGAGCACGATCCAGGCGAGCACGGCGCAGATGACCGGATTGAGACCGATGATGAAGACCAGATTGGCTGCCGTTGTCTCGGTCACCGCCGCCAGGAACATCAGATTGGCGAGGGTGCTGGAGATCGCCGCGATGATGCCGCCGGCGCCGCTGATATAGGCGACGCTGCCGCGCCAGCCGCGCTGGAACACCATCCACAGGACGGTCATGGCGAGGAAGAGCAGGAGGCCGCGGGCGAACATCAAGGTCCAGGGATTCTCGGTCGCCGCGAGGCGGATCAGCGGGACGTCGAATGTGAACAGCACCGCTCCGATGGCGGTCAGCAGGAGGCCTCGGCGATGGTCGTCGCCGGGCGATGGAGGAAGCGGTCGCATGCACTATCCCGGTCGCTCACTTGGCGTAAATCTACTACAGGCTAGAATCGTAACAGGAAGTAAAGACTCCTACAAATTGTACTCGCGGTCAGCTATGGCGTATCCAGCCGTCCATGGTGAGCCGCTCCTGGGGCAGGAAGCGCGCCTTGTAGCTCATCTTGCGTGAGCCCAGAACCCAGTAGCCGAGATAAAGATAGGGCAGGCCTAGCTTGCGGGTGCGCTCGATATGATCGAGTATCATGTAGGTTCCGAGGCTCCTATGGGCGAGGTCCGGCTCATAGAAGCTGTAGATCATCGACAGCCCGTCCGCGAGGACGTCGGTGATGACGCAGGCCACCAGCGCATTCTCGCCGATGTCGTTCGAGGAGCGATATTCGACGATCCGGGTGTCGACGAAGCTGTCGTCCACCATGGCCGCGAAATCGAGGGCCGTCATGTCGGCCATGCCGCCATCGGCATGGCGCTCGTCGATATAGCCGCGGAACAGGGAATATTGCTCGGCCGTCGCCTTGGCCGGCTTCACCGTGCCGGTGAGGTCGGTATTGGCCTTGATGATCTTGCGGAAAGAGCTCGAGGCGGTGAATTCCTTGACACAGACCCGCACCGAGACGCAGGCCGAACAGCCGTCGCAGGCGGGCCTGTAGGCGATGTTCTGGCTGCGCCGGAACCCGGCCTGCGACAGCTGGGTGTTGAGCTGGCGCGCCTCGGTGCCGATCAGGTGGGTGAAGACCTTGCGTTCGACGCGGCCGGGCAAATAAGGGCACGGTGCCGGCGCGGTAATGAAGAACTGCGGAAAGTTGCGCCGCTCAATCGTCACTCTGGCCGTCCTGCACTCTTGCTCATGCCCCTATCATGCCGCCGCTTTTGGCAGAAGCAAGGCTTGACATGTTAGATCTCTCCGGGGGTGCCCGAAGGTCCCCCGGAGAGGGAAGATCAGGCCTGTTTGGCCTTGATCAGGCGATATACGTAAATGAGGATGCAGGCGCCGATGATCGCGACGATCAGCTGGCCGAGCCAGCCCCCCAGGCCCACGCCGGCGAGGCCGAGAAGGAAATTGCCGACAAGCGCGCCGACGATCCCGAGCACGATGTTCATGATGAGGCCCGTGTCGAACTTCATCACCTTCTCGGCGATCCATCCCGCGAGGGCGCCGAGAATGATGGACATGATCCAGCCCATTCCTTCCATGATTTATACCCCTTAAGTTCATTCCTGAATCAGTAGGCGGTAGCAGGGGGAATCTGCGCTCCCTTGCCGCCCGGCACAAGCCTGAATGTCGGGGGAGGGATCAGCCCCGCCGGCCGGTCTCGCGACCGCCCGGCGCGTCGAGAACCCGGGTCGAGAAGCCTTCCCTCTCGATCCGCGCCACGATTTCGTCGGCATGCGGACCGTCGCGGGTTTCCACCATGATTTCGAGCTCGGCGCCCTTGGCCGGCACGTCGAGGAACATGCGCCGGTGCGAGACTTCGAGGATATTGGCGCCCAGCTGGCCGAGCAGCGTAGCGATGCGGCCGAGGACCCCGGGGCGGTCATCGATCTGGATGCGCAAATTCACAATCCTGTGTTCGCGCTCGAGCTCGCGCAGGATGATGGAGGCGAGGATGCGCGGATCGATATTGCCGCCGCACAGGATGAGCCCCACCTTGCGGCCGCGGAAATGGCCGGGATCGGCCAGAACGGCGGCGAGGCCGGCGGCGCCCGCGCCCTCCGCCAGGGTCTTCTGATGGGTGAGATAGGCCATGACGGCGCGCTCGATGTCGCTCTCGCCGACGAGGCGGACATCGTCGACATGTTGCTTGGCGATGGCGATGGTGCGCTCGGTGACGTTCTTCACCGCGATGCCTTCGGCCAATGTCGAGCCGCCGCATTTCGCCGGCTGGCCGCGCAGCGCGTGATACATCGAGGGATAGAGCTTCACCTCGACGCCGAGGACCTCGATATCGGGCTTGATGTGCTTGGCGGCGATCGCTGTGCCGCCGATGATGCCGCCGCCGCCGATCGGCACCACCACGACGTCGAGATCGGGCTGGTCCTCCAGCATCTCGATCGCGATCGTGCCCTGGCCGGCGATGACCTTGTCGTCGTCATAGGGGTGGATGAGGAGGAAGCCCTTGTCCCTGACCAGCGTCTCGGCGGTCACCTGGCTCTCGGCCAGCGTCTCGCCCGACAGGATCACATCGGCGCCATGGGCGCGGGTGCGCTCCACCTTGGTCGAGGGCGTCGTCTCCGGCATCACGATGGTGGCCGGAATGCCGAGCCGCTTGGCATGATAGGCGACCGCCTGGGCATGATTGCCGGCCGACATGGCGATGACGCCGCGGGCTTTCTCGGCGTCCGTCAGGCTCGACATCTTGTTATAGGCGCCGCGGTCCTTGAACGAGCTGGTGACCTGGAGATTCTCGAACTTCACATGGATATCGGCGCCGGTGATGTCGGACAATTTGTCCGCCCGGATGAGCGGCGTTCTCACCACATTGCCCTTGAGGACGTCGCGCGCCTTTTCAATGTCCTTGAACGTCACCGCCATTACGGGATTTTCCAATCTGCCATTGCCTGTTTGTCTTTGCGGTCCGTTTCTAATATTTATCTGCGCTCGCCACCATCTCTATCCGCCGTTCCGGCGTCAACCCGCGACATGGAGTAAAGAATGAGCCAAAGAGCAGCCTGGATCGGCCTGGGCGTCATGGGCTATCCGATGGCCGGTCATCTCAGGAGCAAGGCCGGCATCCCGGTGACGGTCTATAACCGCACCGGCGCCAAGGCGGAAAAGTGGGCGGCGCAATTCAAGGACAAGACGGCGCCGACGCCGGCGGAAGCCGCCCGCGACGCCGATTTCGTCTTCGCCTGCGTCGGCAATGACGACGATCTGCGCCAGGTGACGACCGGGCCCGACGGCGCCTTCCAGACCATGAAGAAGGGGGCCGTCTTCGTCGACCACACGACCGCTTCGGCCGATGTCGCCCGCGAGCTCCATGCCGCGGCCAAGTCGAAGGGACTTGGCTTCGTCGACGCGCCGGTCTCGGGCGGCCAGGCGGGAGCCGAGAACGGCGTCCTCACCGTGATGTGCGGTGGTGATCGGGATGATTTCGACAAGGCGGCGCCGCTCATCGCCCATTTTTCGCGCATGTGCCGGCTGCTTGGCGCGCCCGGCTCGGGCCAGCTCGCCAAGATGGTCAATCAGATCTGCATCGCCGGCCTCGTTCAGGGCCTCTCGGAAGCGGTGAATTTCGGCATGAAGGCCGGCCTCGACATGGAAGCGGTGGTCGAGGTGATCTCCAAGGGGGCGGCCGGCTCCTGGCAGATGGAGAACCGGCACAAGACCATGATCGCCGGCAAGTTCGATTTCGGCTTTGCCGTCGACTGGATGCGCAAGGATCTCGGCATCTGCCTCGCCGAGGCCAACAACAACGGCGCGTCGCTGCCGGTCACGGCGCTCATCGACCAGTTCTATGCCGACGTCCAGAAGATGGGCGGCAAGCGCTGGGACACGTCGAGCCTGATCGCCCGCCTGCAGCGCTGATCGGGCCCAGTGGTCGACGGCGGTCTGTTCTTCTATGCGGCGGCCCTGGTGGCCGCCGTTCTCGTCGGCGCCTCGAAGGGGGGCCTGCCGGTCGTCGGCATGCTGGGCGTGCCGGTGCTGGCGCTGGCGGCTTCTCCCGTCCATGCCGCCGGGCTGCTGCTGCCGATCTTCGTGGTGACCGACATATTCGGCCTGTGGGTCTACCGGCGCGAATTCGACCGCCGCAATCTGATGATCCTCATGCCGGCGGCGACGTTGGGCGTCGCCATCGGCTGGGCCACGGCCTCGCTGGTCTCCGACCGGCTGGTCACCTTGCTGGTGGGCGTGATCGGACTGTCCTTCTGCCTGAACTACTGGCTGCGCGGCCGCCATGCGGTGACGCCGCACCGCGCCGACATACCGCGCGGCGTGTTCTGGGGCACGGTGTCCGGCTTCACCAGCTTCGTCAGCCATGCCGGGGCGCCGCCGTATCAAATGTATGTGCTGCCGCAGCGCCTCGACAAGATGATCTATGCCGGCACCACGACGATCCTCTTCGCCGTCGTCAATGCGGTGAAGCTCGCGCCCTATTGGGCGCTGGGCCAGCTCTCGCTCGCCAATCTCAGGACCGTCGCGGTTTTGTTTCCCTTCGCCATCGCCGCCACCTTCGCCGGCGTCAAGCTCACCCGCGTCATCCCGCAGGATCTGTTCTACCGCCTGGTGATCGGGGCCCTGTTCCTCGTCTCGCTGAAGCTCGTCTACGACGCCGCCTTGGGCTAGCCGCTCCTCATTGCGGCAGGCCGGCGCGGATCAGCGCCTCGCGGTGATGCTCGGCGTCGTCCTTGCGGCTGTAATGAAGCGTCGCGAGATAGGTTTCGACGGCGAATGTCTGATCGAGGGACAGGACTTGGCGGCGATGCAGCTCGGCTGACGCCGGATCGCCCGCCATGGCCGCCGCGGCGGCGAGGAAGGCATGGTGGAACTGGTCGGGCTTGCTGATATGGCGGAAGGACTCGATGGCTTCCGGATAGTGGCGGGCGACGAAATAGGCGCGGCCGAGATGGTTCCAGAAGCGCTCGGGATGATGCGGATTGAGCCGCATCGCCTTCCTGATCCAGTCGATGCCTTCCTCGGGCTTTCCGGCCCAGGTCAGATATTCGCCCTGCTGCACGACGATGAGATCGTTGTTGGGATTGAGGGCGAGGGCGCGTTCCTGGTGGTAGCGCGCCGCCTCGTGATCGCCGCGATTGAGGCTGATCGCCGCCAGGATGCGATGCACGTCGCTGTCATTGTCGTCGAGATTGAGCGCGGTGCCGAGCTCGGCGACGACGGTGTTCCAGGCGGCCTCGCGGTCGGCGCACCAGCTGTACATCCACGACTGGCCGACGATGCAGCCGCGCCAGGCATGCGCATGGGCGTAGTTGGGGTCGAGCTCGAGCGCCTTCTCGACCATCTTCTGCGCTTCGGCATTGGCGTCCATGTTCGAGCGGTGATGCAGCACCTTGGCCGCCAGAAGATACTCATAGGCGCGCATGTTGCTGGTCGGGCTGCGCTGCACCCGCTCGGTGGCGGCCGCCTCGACGCGCCCCGAAAGGGTCGCCACGATCGATGCGGTGACCTCGTCCTGCATGGCGAAGATGTCGGTGAGCTCGCGGTCATAGCGCTCGGCCCAGACATGGCGGTCGGTGCGGGCATCGATGAGCTGCACGGTGATGCGCACCCGGTTGGCGACCTTGCGCACGCTGCCTTCGACCACATAATGCACGCCGAAGGCCTTGGCCACGTCCTGCACATTGACCGCCTTGCCCTTGTAGACGAAGGTCGAGTTGCGCGAGATGACGAGCAGGTCGTGGAAGCGCGACAGTGCGGTGATGATGTCCTCGGTGAGGCCGTCGGCGAAGAACTCCTGGTCGGGATCGCCGCTCATATTGGCGAAAGGCAGCACGGCGATCGACGTGGCGCCGCTGTCGCCCGCCGCGGGCGTCGGCAGAGGCAGGGCCGGCACCAAGGCATCGTCGAGGGCGATACGGAACACGCGCAGCGGCCGCGAGATGTTCTTCATGGGCTGCTCGCCCTGGTCCTCGAAAGCGAGATCGAGCTTGTGCGCCAGCTCGTCCCGCACCGCCTGGCTGACCGCGATGCCGCCCGGCTCGGCCAGCGCCTGCAGCCGCGCCGCGATATTGACCCCGTCGCCCAGCACATCGTCCTCCTCGACGATGATGTCGCCGAGATTGATCCCGATGCGGAAGCAGATCTGCCGTCCGGCCTCGACGTCGGCATTGCGCCGCGCCATCCGGCGCTGGATCTCGACCGCGCATTCCACCGCATCGGTGGCGGAGGCGAATTCGACCAGCAGCCCGTCGCCGGTGGTCTTGACGATCCGTCCGTGGGTCTTGGCGATGGCGGGATCGATGAGCTCGAGCCGGTGGGTCTTGAGCCGCGCCAGCGTTCCCGCTTCATCGTGTTCCATGAGGCGGCTATAGCCGACCATGTCGGCGGCGAGGATCGCCATGAGGCGGCGCTGCACAGCGGGTTGCTGCTTCATCGGGGCACCCGTGCCGGATGCCCCCGAGTATCCTCCCGCACGCCGTCGCGGTCAATAATACCGGCGCCCTAAATGTTCTTCAGCCGCTTCGCCGCGTCGAGCGCGAAATAGGTGAGGATTCCGTCGGCGCCGGCGCGCTTGAAGGCCATGAGGCTCTCGAGGATCACCTTGTCGGGATCGAGCCAGCCATTCTGGCAGGCCGCCATGATCATCGAATATTCGCCCGACACCTGATAGGCGAAAGTCGGTACACGGAAAGTCTGCTTGATGCGGGTGACGATGTCGAGATAGGGCATGCCGGGCTTGACCATGATCATGTCGGCGCCCTCGGCGATGTCGAGCTCGGCCTCGCGCAGCGCCTCATCGCCATTGGCGGGATCCATCTGATAGGTGCGCTTGTCGCCCTTGAGCGCGCCGGTCGAGCCCACCGCGTCGCGGAAGGGGCCATAGAAGCCCGAGGCGTATTTGGCGCTGTAGGCCATGATCTGCACATGGGCGAAGCCCCTCGCATCGAGCGCCTCGCGGATGGCGCCGACGCGGCCGTCCATCATGTCGGAGGGCGCGATGATGTCGCAGCCGGCTTCCGCCTGGACCAGCGACTGCCTGCACAGGACCTCGACGGTCGCGTCATTGACGATCGTGTCGTTGCGCAGCAGGCCGTCATGGCCATGGCTCGTATAGGGGTCGAGCGCCACGTCGCACAGGACGCCGATCTCCGGCACCGCCTGCTTGATGGCGCGCACCGACTTGCAGACGAGATTGTCGGGATTCAGCGCCTCATCGCCATCCTCGCTGCGCAGGGAGGGGTCGGTATAGGGGAAGAGGGCGATCACCGGGATGCCGAGTTCCGCGGCCTCTTCGGCGGCCTTGGCGGCGAGATCGACGGAGAGCCGCTCGACGCCCGGCATCGAAGGAACCGGGACCCGCGCCTTGCTGCCTTCGGTCACGAAGATCGGCCAGATGAAGTCGCCCGGCGCCAGGCTGTTCTCGGCAATGAGCTTGCGCGACCAGGGGGTGCGCCGGTTGCGGCGCATGCGGGTGGTGGGGAAACGGGCGTTGGACATGGTGGCGCGCAAAATAGAGCATTGCGCGAAAAAGGGGACCCGGTTTTTCGCACCGGCAATGCGACAAAATGGGAGATCTCGCGTGCGCCTCAACGGCACATCTTGAAGCGGCCCGGGCGCAGTTTCATCAGGTCGACATGGAAATGATCGCCGTGATAGCGGTCGGCGCCGGGGCCCAGCACGGTGTTGAAATAGCCGCAGGCGCTCCTGCGCAGCGTCTTCATGAAATTGCCCTTGGCCGACAGGCCGATCTTCTGCAGGAGGCCGCCCGAGCCGCCGGCGACGGTGACCTGCGCCGATTTGCCGAAGTCGAAGGCGGCGATGTCGAGCGCATTGGCGCGCGCATGCTCTGAGAGCTTGCCGGTCTTGGCGTTGTTGCGCCGCCGGCAGGCATAGGAGGAGGCGTTGCGCACCCCGATCACGCTGACGCCGACCCGTTTCCTGGCCTCGGGCTGCACCGAGCGGGTGAACCAAGCGTTGAGCGCCACGGCGAAATCGCAATTGACGGTGGCAGGCGGATCGATGCGGATCTGGGCCACCTCGGCGATGGCGATGGGGGCGGGTGTGCCGCAGCCCCCGGGCTCGCCGATCGGCTGGTCCGGGCGCCAGATCAGATCGAGGCCGGCCAGCATCTTTTCGCAGGCGGCCCGCGCCGCGAGCACCTCCGGACGAGGCCAGTTGCCGGTGCCCTGAGGCCAGGCGCGGCGCGGCGCGGCGGCTATGGCCGGCTTGCCGGTCCGGGCGGGCTTGGCGCGCGGCAGGGGCGTGTCTTGCGGCGCGTTGACGAGCGTGGCTTCAGAGGCGGGCGGGGCAGGCTTGGCGCGCGGCAGGGGCGTCGCGGGGGCGCTGACCAGCGCGGCCTCCGGAAGGGGCTTGGCGCGCGGGACGGGAGCGCCGGCATCGGCCGTCGTCAGGGCAAAGCTGGCCGCCAGAAGGATCAGCCCGATCCCGCCCAGGCTCTTCCGCCCCTGCAATTCGTTAACCAATGCCTGAACTTGCCCCTGGTCTTTGAATCGAATTAACCGATGCCCGTTAGCCTCTCCGTCGCAATTGAATGGGGCCTTTTCGAGGTCGGATGATGCTGCGGCTCGCAAAACTCTTCATCACCTTGCCGGTGCTGACGCTCCCGCTCTGGGAAGCGGCGCCCAAGGCGCATGCGGAAGGCGCGATGAGCCAGATCGACGCCCTGCGCCAGCTGGCCAAGAGCCGGGCTGCGGACGGCAAATGCCGCATCCTGGCGGCGCCCGAGGCCCAGGAGCTGTCGGGCTATCTCGCCCGCGCCGAAATCGCCGCCGCCAGCCGCCAGTCGGTGGGCGAGGTTCGTTCCGCCATCTCGCTCGGCAAGGCCCTGGGGGGAAGCGCTCCGTGCTCGGCCAATACGTCGGACGAGGTCAAGGCGACGCTCGATGCCGCGCGTCAGGTCGCGGCGACCGCCCGCCCGGCTCAGGAGGCTGAGGAGGATGTCGCCGTCGAGGCGCCGGTGGCGACAGATCGCAGCCGGCTGATCGCCGCGCCCAAGCCGCGCACTGCCAGCCTTTCCGACTACGGCCGCCAGGCCTTCGCCTATTTCGTCGAACGGCGTTGCGAATATCTCTCGCATCGCGATGTCCGCGCCTTCTGGGCCGCCGTCGTGCGTGAGCATCGCGCCGCCCTCAGCGCCTATGGCCGGCGCGCCGTGGTGCGCACCGTGCGGCGCGCCGAGGCCGAGGCGGATCGCATGGAATGCGGCGCCAGAAGCCGCCAGATCGTGCGCGCCGAATATACCAGGCTCGCCGGCTATTAGTTTTCCAGGCTCCAAGGGGAGAGCGGGGAAGTAGCGCGGGGCTCGTCCGGGGGGACGGGCTCCGCGCACCGCCTTTCAGGGATACGGATGAAGTCCGTTCCGGTTGCGCTGAGCGCGCGCAAATCATTGTGACCGGCATTTCTGCGTCCACGCTCCTGATCGATCCGTTATCGGCGATGTGCGGTACGACACCCCACATCACCGGATCATCAGGAGAGAATCATGACGAGATTCAAATCGACAATCGCGGCCCTGGCGCTCGGCGCCGCCATCGCCGTCACCGGAATAGCCGGTTCTGAGTTCTCATTCGTCACCGCCGCGCAGGCGGCGCCCGGCAAGGCTGCTGATCTGCGCCTCGCATTGAACGAGCTTCTGTCCGAGCATGTGACGCTCGCCGCCGCCGCGACGCAGGCGGCGTTGCGTGGGCGCAAGTCCGAATTCGAGGCCGCCGCGGGCGCGCTCGACATGAATTCTCAGGATATCGCCGGCGCCATCGGCTCGGTCTATGGCAAGGATGCGGGCGATGCGTTCCTGCCCTTGTGGCGCAAGCATATCGGCTTCTTCGTCGACTACACGAACGGCAAGGCGACGGGCTCGAAGAAGAAGCAGGACAAGGCCGTGCAGGACCTTCTGCAATACGCCGCCGATTTCGGCGCTTTCCTCAATTCGGCGACGCCGGCGCTGCCCAAGGATGCGGTGGCGGAGCTGGTGAAGATGCACATCGTGAGCCTGAAGGATGTGGTCGATGCGCAGGCCGCGCGCGATTACAAACTTGCCTTCGAGAAGGTCCGCGCCGCGTCGCATCATATGCAGATGATCGCCGATCCCTTGGCCGATGCGATCGCCGCGCAGTTCCCCGACAAATTCGCGGCCAAGTGACCGAACATGGCCGGAGCGATGCAAGTCGCTCCGGTTCTCATCCGGAGATTTTCCATGCGTGTCGGATTGCTCATCGCCGCCTTCATCGGCGGGTTCTCGATCGCGCCGGCATTTGCCGACGATGCGGTCAAGGTCGACATCACGCTTTTTCAGTTCAAGCCGAAGGAGCTCGTCGTCAGGCCGGGCACCACGGTCACCTGGATCAATGCCGATGCAATCGATCATTCGGTGACCGCTGGCGCGCCGGGCAAGCCGTCGGAGGATTTCGATTCAGGCTTCTTCAGCAAGGGCGGCAGCTATGCCCACACATTCGTGGCGCCCGGCAGCTACGCCTATTTCTGCAGGCGGCATCCGAATATGCACGCCGTTGTGAAGGTCGAATGAGTTTCATCGCCCGGCATTCTGGGTTAATCTCGGACAACGGAAAGGAGCTCTGCCCATGAAAAGCATTCTTCCTCTTCTGGCCCTCGCGACCGCGACCGCTTTTGTGAGCCCCGTGCTCGCCTGCGAGCAGCACCAGTCCCACGCCGCCCTCAAGACCGCCGAGCAGGTTCCGCCCGAACCGCCCAGGATCGTCATCGAGCCAGCGGCCCAATCTGTCCCTGCGTCAAAAGATGAGGTGGCGGAGGACGCCGCGATGAGCCGGCCAGCCTGGGCGGCGGGGGTGGACTGCAACCGCGGCAAGACCGTTTACCTTACTCAATAGAGAATCCCCAAGACTGGGTGCAAATGGCTGTTAAGGCTGGGGAAAGTCTTTAACAAGACTCCGTCAACTCTAATCGACAAAGCGGCAAAAGCGTCGAAATATAAGAACAAATTTACCCACCTTTTTGATCCGATTTTAAGAGCCGAAGCCTAGTCTCGCGCATAAGGAGAACGGCCAAAAGAAGCCGGCTCCGCTAACAAGGCTGAGGTGGTAAAATGCGTACTCAAACTGTGGGGGGCGTGCGCCCTGCCGGGGTCGAACCCGGACGCGAGCAGATCAAGCATCGCTATCTGGAGGCTCTTACCCTGATCGAGCGCCTGCATCGCAGGCTGCTCGATGTCATCAAGGACGATTTCGAGCGCGCCGGTGCGCCCGAGGTGAACCCGGTCCAGGCGCTCCTGCTGTTCAATATCGGCGATTCCGAGCTCACCGCGGGCGAGCTCAAGACGCGCGGGCACTATCAGGGCTCGAATGTCTCCTACAACCTCAAGAAGCTGGTCGAGGCCGGTTATGTCAATCACGAGCGCTCGAATTCGGACAAACGCTCGGTCCGCGTGCGCCTGACGCCGCGCGGTCAGGCGATCCGCGAGCGGGTCGACCAGCTCTATAACCGCCAGCTCCATTCGGTCGAAGAGGTCGTCGGCCTGTCGGTCGAGGAGTTCGAGCGCATCAACAAGGCGCTGACTCGCCTGGAGCGCTTCTGGACTGACCAGATCCTGTATCGGCTGTAAGAGCCCGGTAGGAAGTCATTCGCGAAAAGCCGCACCGGCATCAGCCGGTGTGGCTTTTTTGCCATAGTGGCCGAGAATTTTCGGGCTTTCCAAGTCGCGCCCCATTTCACCGCTAGGAAAGCCTTGTGGGCACGGCGTCAATTCCCTTGATTCGTCTTACGGATTCGTGGTTTAGCCACGGGGCGGGGGAGCTATGGTCTTGGTTCCGGCTCCTGGGTGTGAGATGATGTGTCCGCCCATCTTTAGGCAACGGCAGCAGAAGCAGAACATTATGTCTGGAAATCGCCTCGGTAAACTGGTCCTGACGACGGTCCTCCTTGCGTCCTTCACCGCCATGACGCCACTTGCGGCCTATGCCGAGCGGGGCGAGGGCAATTCCTGGTGGTCGCGCAAGAAGACGCAGGATGACGGCGGTTCCTCCTCATCGAACAGCAGCACCATCATGGTGCCGCAGACGACCAGCAATGTCGCCGGCAACAAGTCCGGCAAGGCGGTCACCAAGACCGAGGTTTTCGCCGACAAGAGCGTTTCTCCGATGGTGTCGGTGTCGAGCGGCGGGGCCATGGCCAACGCCATTTCCCGCTACGAGGCGATCGCCGCCCAAGGCGGCTGGGGCACCCTTTCGAGCAAGGGCCTCTCCAAGGGCGACGACGGCGAGGCGGTTGTCGCGCTGAAGCGGCGCCTGATCGCCGAGGGCTATCTCGGCGCCGACGCACTGTCGGGCGAGACCGCCCAGTGGTTCACCGCCGGCGTCGAAAAGGCGGTTGCGCAGTTTCAGGCCAATAACGGCCTCGCGGTCACCGGCAAGACCGACAAGGCCACCGTCAACGCGCTCAATGTTCCGGTATCCCGGCGCCTCGCCACCATGCGGGCCAATCTTCCGCGCCTGCAGGAATATGGTAAGGGCCTCGCCGACCGCTATATCATCGTGAACGTGCCGGCGCTGCAGCTCGAGGCGGTGAATTCCGGCACCGTCTTCTCGCGCCACAATGTCATCGCCGGCAGCCAGAAGCGGCCGACCCCCGTCACCATGAGCCAGGTGACCGACATCAACTTCAATCCCTACTGGAACGTGCCGGTGTCGATCGTCGAGCGCGATCTCCTGCCGCGCATCCGCTCCAAGGGCACCAGCGTCTTCCGCGACATGAACATGCGCATCTATGACGGCTATAACGGGCCGGAAGTCGATCCGCGCACCGTCGACTGGGACTATGTCCCCGCCAACCGTTATTTCTTCCGTCAGGATCCGGGCGAGGACAATTCGATGGCCTCGGTGAAGATCAACTTCCTGAGCCCGTTCGGCATCTATCTGCACGACACGCCGACCAAGAGCCTGTTCACAACGGCGGCCCGCTATCTGAGCTCGGGCTGCGTGCGCGTCGACCAGGTCTCGGTGCTGATCAACTGGATCCTCAATGGCCAGGACGGGTGGAATCCTGGCCGCATCGAGCAGATGAAGCAGAGCAAGGAACGTCTGGACGTGAAGGTGGCCAATGCGCCGCAGGTGCGCACGGTCTATCTGACCTCCTGGGTCAACGGCGCCGGTCAGGTGAATTTCCGTCCCGACGTCTATGATCTCGACGATACCGGCTTCACGGTCGGTCAGCCTCTGGCGCCCGGCGAATACAGTGATGACGGCAAGCGCTACGTGCTGAAGGCGAAGGTCTACGAGGTCGAGGACGTGCCGGAGCAGCCCGAGTCCTTCAGCTTCTTCAATACGCGCCGCAAGCCCAAGGCCGAGAAGGCGTCGATGAACAGCGACGACGACAGCCGCAGCAAGCCGTTCGGCTTCTTCAACATGCGCCGCAAGACCACGGATTCGGGCCGCACGACGAACAGCATCTTCTCGACCAACAAGGCGAAGGCCAAGAAGTCGCTCGCCGACATCGATGACGATGACGACGTCCTGTTCAACTTCAACAAGCCCGGCGCCGCGAAGGTGAAGAAGCCGGTCGCCAAAAAGACCGACGCCAAGAGCAAGGCGCTGCAGGCTACGGCCGCCGGCAAGAAGAAGCCGGCCGCCAATGCCAAGACCACGGCCGGCG
>JBMOOM010000053.1:0-90204 GCA_049323275.1 Pseudomonadota bacterium | reverse complement strand
GCATACAGTTCGGCCTGACTTATTGGGTCGCCGGGACCAATGGCTATGGCTCGGATGTTCATTTTCTGGTCTGGGATACGCTCAAGGAGGCAGGCATCCTCCTGGGGCCGTTAAAATAAGTGTCGCGATGCGGGTCATTGCCAATTTGTGCGCCTGGACGATAAACGTCTCGCCAGTGGCGATGCCGGGCCCTGTGGCGTCGCCATCCGCTGTAAAAAGCGGCGCGCTGATAACCGCTGTTATGTGCTGATAATCCGCTGTTATCGCCGCTGCAAATAACAGCCGAAGAACAGCGGGTCAGGTCCCGGCCGCCGCCCGGCGCGGCGGAGCCACCTGGGGCTCGTATCTCTCGAGGAAGGCTTCCGCCGACAGCGTCCGGAAGTCGGGCAGCGCCCGGCGCAGGGTCTCGTGATCCCAGTCCCACCAGGCGAGCGCCCGCAGCCTGTCGGCGATGTCATGCGGGTGGCGCCATTTGAGGAGCTGCGCCGGCTTGCCGGCGACGATGGCATAGGGCGGCACGTCCTTGGTGACGACCGACAGCGAGCCGACGATGGCGCCATCGCCGACGGTCACGCCCTTCATGATCACCGAGCCATGGCCGATCCAGGTGTCGTGGCCGAGCATCACCGGGCGCGAGCGGCGCCAGTCGAAGAGCGCCTTCTCGCCCGGCTCCTCCGGCCAGTAATATTCCGAGCGGTACATGAAGTGATGCAGCGAGGCGCGCTGATAGGGATGCTCGCTCGGATTGAGGCGCACGAAAGCCGCCACATTGGCGAATTTGCCGAGCGTCGAATAGGCGATGTCGGCGTAGCGGTCGGTATAGCTGTAGTCGCCGAAGGAACTTTCGACGATGCGGGCGCCGGCGCCGATCTCGACATAGCGGCCGAGCGTCGAGCCGGTGACGACGGCGCCCTCATGCAGATAGGGCTTCTCAGAGAGCTGCGGCATGGGACTCCTTGGAGAGCTGCAGGAGCGCCGAGGTGAAAGCGCGCTCGGCGGCTTCGAGCGTGGTGTCGTTGACGATGGTGACGGTCTCGATCCGTGTGTCGCAGCGCGGCGCGTCGCGGGCGATGCGCGCCGCGATGTCGGCCGGGGCCTCGCGGCCGCGTTCGGCCAGGCGGCGGGCGATGATCCCGGCCGGCGCCGTCACATTGAGGACGGCGACATTGGGAAAGCGTCCGGCCGCTGCCGCGATGATGGCGCGCGAGACATTGACCGCGGCGGTGCGGCCGGCCTTCAGCTCATCGAGAAGCGAGGCCGGGATGCCGTAATGGAGCCCATGCGCCTGCCACGACAAGGCGAAGCGGCCTTGTGCCTGCGCTTCGAGAAATTCATCGACGGTGAGGCTGTCATGTGCCTCCGCCGCGTCGTCGCCGGACCTGGTGATGACGCGGCGCGGAAAGACGATATGGCGATCGGCGGCGAGGCTCTTGGCCGCTTCGCGCAGCAGGCTGTCCTTGCCGGCGCCGCTCGGGCCGACGACGAGGACCAGCCTTCCGGTGCGGCTCATGACTAGAGGACGCGCTCGCCGGCGCGCCACACCGAGCGCACCACCGGGTGCTTGTCGACGAGACGCACCTCGATGAGATCGGCGCGCTTGCCGGGCGCGATCTCGCCGCGGTCGTCGAGCCCCATCACCCGGGCCGGATTGCGCGACACAATCCTGACCGCATCGGCCAAGGTGATGCCCGGCACATTGTCGGGCAGCGCGAAGGCCGCATGCAGCAGGCTCGCCGGCACATAATCCGACGACATGAGGTCGAGGCAGCCGGCCTTGGCGACTTCCGCCGTCGGGATGTTGCCCGAATGCGAGCCGCCGCGCACCAGATTGGGGGCGCCCATCAGCACAGCAAGGCCGCTGTCATGGGCGACACGCGCCGCCGCCTCGGTGGTCGGGAATTCGGCGATCACCACGCCGTCGGAAATCGCCTCGGCGACATGCGCCTCGGTCGCGTCGTCATGGCTGGCGATCTTCAAGCCCTTGGAGATCGCGAGATTGACGATGGCGCGGCGGTTGCGCTCGGAATGGAGCTGGTTCAGCTCGCGGCGCTCGACGATGAAGACTTCCAGCCGCTCGGGGCTCATGATGCCCTTGCCCAGATAATATTCGCGGAACTTGTCGATGCTGACGAACTGCCGCTCGCCCGGCGTATGGTCCATGACCGAGAGCAGCTCGACCAGGCCTTGCTCGACCAGCTCCTCGACGGTGTCGAAGGTGTCGGCGCAGGGCAACTCGCAGCGCAGATGCACGCGATGGTCGGCGCGCAGCATATTGGTCTTGCGGGCCTCGCTGATGGCGCCCGAGAGCTGATCGTTGGCGCGGCGCAGGCCGCCCGCCTCGGAGTCGAACGTGCCGGCGCGCAAGGCGTCGAAGACGGTGGTGATGCCGGCGGCGGCGATCTGCGCGTCATGGGCGAGCAGCGCCCCGATGGCGGGCCAGCTGACACCGGGGCGCGGCCGGTAATGGCTTTCCAGGTGATCGGTGTGAAGCTCGACCAGGCCCGGCAGCAGATAGGCGCCGTCGAGATCCGCGTCGGCCGTGGCGACCGGCGTCGAGCTGATATCCGTGATCGCGCCGTCGCGGACGAGGACCGCGCCGTCGATGATTTCATCCGCCATCACGATCTTCGCGTTGTTGAAGATCTTTTCCTTCGTCATCTCACACCCAGTTTCCAGATTTCCGGCCAGATCGTGTCGGCCTTGCCGGTGAGGGCGAAACGCTCCTCGGCCCGGAAAGGCGCTCCCTTCTCTGCCTCGCAGAAGATCGTCACGGCATCGAGCCGGACCGGCACGCCGATCACCGGCGCGAAGTGCCGCTCGGCCTCGGCCCGGAACCTGGCCATGTCGACGGGCTTCAGCTTGTTGCTCAGCGTCATGTGGAAGCGGAACTGATCGAGCACATGGGGATAACCCCAATTGAGCAGCAGGCGGCCCTGGCGGTGGCTGAGGCCGGAGCGATGGCGGCGCGCGATCTCGTCGGGCAGCAGCGGCCCACGGAAGCTGTCGAAGTCCATGACGCAGCAGGCGGCGAGCTCATGCAGCTGATCGGTCTCGCTGTCGGGCACCAGAGCGAGGAAGCCGTCGAGGGCCGCGAGCTTCAGCTTCGGCAGCATCACCGGCGCCTGACGGCTCGCGAAGGCCTGCGCGAAGGCGGAGAGATCGGCGCGGCTCTTGCACGGCGTCAGCTCGAAGGGCGCCTTCAGCGTCGCATGGAAGCCATAGCGGCGCGGCTCGGCGGTGAGGCCGGCGATATTCTCGACGGCGGGCTGGGTGGTGGCCCCATCCGACCAGGCGTCGCGGCCGAGCCAGCTCGCCCCCAGCGCATGGAAGAGCGTGTCGGGAGCCGGCGCGTAATAAAGGGCGTAGCGTTTGCTCATACCAGCACCTTGCGCAGGCGCTGCGAGATGATGTCGATGATGGCGACGCTGATCACCACCACGATCATGATCGCGGCGGTCTCGGCGTAATAGAAGCCGCGGATATTCTCGAACAGCAGCTGGCCGATGCCGCCGGCGCCGACGATGCCGAGCACGGTGGCGCCGCGCACATTCGATTCGAAGCGGTAGAGGCCGTAGCTCAGCCACAGCGGCATCACCTGCGGAATGATGCCGTAGACGACTTCCTGAAGCCTCGTGGCGCCGGTGGCGCGGATGCCTTCGACCGGGCGCGGGTCCGAGGCTTCGACCGCTTCCGAGAAGAGCTTCGAGACGATGCCGAGATTATGCACGAAGACGGCCATCACGCCGGCGAAAGGTCCCAAGCCCACGGCGACGACGAAAAGCACGGCGAAGACCAGCTCGTTGATGGCGCGGCAGGCGTCCATCAGGCGGCGCACCGGCTGGACGACCCAGACCGGCGCCACGTTGTTGGAGGCGAGAAGGGACAAAGGAATGCCGAACAGGATCGCCAGGAACGTGCCCCAGATGGCGATGTGGACGGTGATCAGCATCTCGCTGACATAAAGCTTCCAGTCGGCGAAGTTGGGCGACAGGAATCCTGAAGCATAGCGCGCCATGTTGCCGGCATCGGTGATGAGAAGCGGCGCGCGGTAGATCTCGGCCGGAGTGAAGCTCCAGGCGAGCAGCACCGCGAGGATCGACCAGAAGGCGAAGCGGCCATAACGCTGGGCCGCCGGTACGGGTGGAATATGGATCGCGGTGGTGGTCATCGTCGCATCAAACTTTCAAATCCCCCTTCTCCCGCTTGCGGGAGAAGGTGCCCGAAGGGCGGATGAGGGTGTCTTTGTGACATCCGCGGTCTTTCGGAATATTCAGCTGGAGAAATTTCAATCCCGCCGGTCAGCATGCATGTTCGACTGCCCAACACCCTCATCCGGCCTGTCGGCCACCTTCTCCCGCAAGCGGGAGAAGGGGAAAATGAGTGAGGACGGTGCCTCAGTCTGGAAAGTGCGGTGTGCATCGGTGGTTCGACATCTTGAGAAAATCGGCGGAGGGACGAGCCCTCCCGCCTGTCCAAGAATCAGGTCTGCGGCACTTCGGCCATCAGCTTCTCGAACTCGGCCTTCTTGGCCTCGAGCTCCTTCAGCTTGGCGTCCTTGTCGGCCTGGCTCAGCTGCTCGTCGGCCTTGATCTTGTTCATGGCCTTGGAAATTTCCAGGATGCGGATCGGGTAGAGCTGCGCGTCGGAGGACGGCTTGAAGGGCGCCCAGTTGAGCTTCTTGAGGTTCTCGCGCGCCGTCTTCACTTCCTCGACCGAGCCCTGGCGGCCATAGGTCATGAAGAAGGAGAGCAGCTTGTCCTTGGTCGGCTGGTCGAGGTCCTTGCGCCAGACGATCGGATCGGACGGGATGAGCGGCGAGCGCCACACTTCCTTGATCTTCTTAAGCTCTTCCGGATGCGACTTGGCGAAGTTGCGCATGTTCTCGGTGTTGTTGGTGGCGAAGTCGACCTGCTTGTTCACCACCGCCATGAGATTGGTCTCATGGTTGGAGTTGGTGACGGTCTTGTAGCAGGTCTTGGGATCGACATTCTTGGCGCCGAAGACGAAGACCGACGGGACCAGGAAGCCCGAGGTGGAATTCGGATCGCCATTGCCGAAGCTCAGCGTCTTGTCGCATTTCAGCACGTCGTCGACGGTGTTGATGCTGGTGTTGTCGGCATTGGTGACGAGCAGCGACCAGTAGCCGGGATTGCCGTCGACATCGACCGACTGGGCGAAGACTTCGCCGTCGGCGCGGTCGACCGCTTCCATCGCCGATTTGTTGCCGTACCAGGCCATCTGCACCTTGCCGAAGCGCATGCCTTCGATGATGCCGGCATAGTCGGAGGCGAAGAACGGCTTGATCTTGATGCCGGTTTCCTTCTCCAGATCGGCGAGGAACGGCGTCCAGTACTGCTTCAGATTCTGCGTCGACTCGGTCGAAATGATGCCGAAATTGATTTCCGTGGTCTCGGCATAGGCGGCGGTGGCCATGAAAGCGGCCGCTGCCATCGTGGCAAGCGGTCTTGCGATCCAGTTCATCTGACTTCTCCTGATATGTAACGTTTTGTACAGACGTGGTTATGCGGCGGCGGCCGCGAGCCCTTCCACGAGAGAGGAAGGCCGGCGGACTTCGCCCGCATCGGGAAGGATCAGCTCTTCACTGGCCGATCCGTAAATCTGGCGGAGGCGCTCATTCGACAGCTGGGTGCTCGGCCCATCGAAGACGACCTTGCCCGCCTGCATGGCGATGGTGCGCGGGCAGAAACGGCGGGCATATTCGACCTGATGCAGCGCCACGACCACGGTGATGCCGTCCTGGCGGTTGATGGTCTCGAGCGTTTCCATCACGCGGCGGGCGGAGGCCGGGTCGAGCGAGGCGATCGGCTCGTCGGCGAGGAGGATGCGGGCGCCCTGGACGAGGGCGCGGGCGATGGCGGCGCGCTGCTGCTGGCCGCCCGAAAGCGTCGAGGCGCGCTGGCGCGCCGTCTCGGCGATGCCGACGCGCGTTAAAGCCGTCATGGCGGCCTGCTGCTCGATGAGCGGGAAGGCGCCGAGCGTGCCGCGCCAGGCAGGGATCTTGCCGAGCACGCCGGTCAGCACATTGGTCAGCACCGACATGCGGCCGACGAGATTGAACTGCTGGAAGATGACGCCGATATCGCGGCGGATGTCACGCACATTGGCGGCGATGCGGCCTTGCGACTGGACGGCGCGGTCATGGACGGAAATGGCGCAGCCCTGCGCCTTGTCGGCGGTGACGAGACCGGCAACGTGACGGATGAGGGTGGACTTGCCGGAGCCGGAAGCGCCGATGAGCGCCACCATCTCGCCCTGGCGGATGGACAGTGAAATGTCGTCCAATCCTCGTTTGCCGCTGCTGAACGTCTTGCTCAATCGTTCGATACGGATCGCGTCCAACGTCATCCCCTTCATGGTTTCCAGACGCGTAGCGGCGTTGTGTGACAATCGTCTGAAGGGTTTGTGTCAGTCAGGCAAAGGGGTCGATGTTCTAACCGCCTGTGGAAAAGCACCGGCTTTCTCACTACATTTCACTGTTCACCGCGGGAGGATTTGGGATGACGACGGAAAAGGCGCGCGACCCTCAGGATCTCGAACGGCTTCTCATCGAGCGGCAATGGGCGGGCGATATCGACGGCATGGTGGCGCTGTTCGCGTCCGACGCCGTCATCGACACGGGTGAGGGGGCGTTGATCCGCGGCCATGAGGCCATAAGATCACTTTTTGACGGTTTCGCCGCCGCCGGACGGAAATTCGCCAAGGGCAAGCAAAGCCCAGCCGTGATCAACGGCAACCTGGCGCTGACCTCGACGCATCTGCCCGACGGCAGCATCACCGCCGAGGTCGACCGCCGGCAGCCGGATGGCACGTGGTTGTGGGTGATCGATCGCTATTCGGTGACGTGAAGGATTTTAGCCCCGTTTGATGTGACATGCGTCCACACATCTTCCCTGTTCGCATGTCGGGGGGCGCGGCAGGTGAACTTCAGCCATTGCAATGGAACACGCTGAGAGCGGGGCCCCGGAGAGCCTCGTTTTCCGATTTTTGCCTGTATCTACCCAGTATCCCTTGGGCGGTCCCGGCCATCGCCGCACGTCGTCTCAGGCCGCGCGGCTCAAATCGAATTCACGCGTGCACACCGCCTTGCGGTCGGCCGCGTCGTGGAAGATGCCGATGATGGCCGTGCCCTGCGCGCGCGCTTCGTCGATCATCGCGAGGACGCGGGCCTTGTTCTCCTGGTCGAGCGAGGCGGTCGGCTCGTCGAGAAGCAGGATCGGATAGGGTGCGGCGAAGCCGCGGGCGATATTCACGCGCTGCTGCTCGCCGCCCGAGAAGGTCATCGGCGACAGCGACCACAGGCGTTCGGGAATATTGAGCCTTTCGAGCAGCTGCGCGGCGCGCTCGCGGGCCTGATCGGGTGCGACGCCCCGTTCCAGCAGGGGCTCGGAGACGATGTCGAGCGTCGGCACGCGCGGAATGACGCGCAGGAACTGGGTGACATAGCCGATGGTGCGGCGGCGCGCCTCGAGCATCCGGCGCGGCTCGGCATGGGCGAGATCGATCCACTCATCGTCATGGCGCACCAGGATCTCGCCATGGCCGGCCTTGTAGGTGCCGTAGATGAGCTTGAGCAGCGAGCTCTTGCCCTTGCCGGACGGCCCGGTGACGGCCAGCGCCTCGCTTTCGGCGAGCTCGAGATGGAGGTCGTCGAAGACTGGAATGCGCACGCCGCCCTGCAGATGCAGGCGGAACTGCTTGGCGAGATTGCGGATCTTGAGAATGGCGCGCATCGGGTCACACTTGCAGGACGGAGGAGACGAGAAGCTGGGTGTAAGGCGCCTGCGGGTCCTCGAGCACCTGGTCGGTGAGGCCGGTCTCGATGACCTTGCCCTGCTGCATGACCAGGATGCGGGTGGAGAGGAGGCGCGCCACCGCGAGGTCGTGCGTCACGATGACGACCGACAGGCCCAAGGTGCGCACCAGGCCGCGCAGCAGGTCGAGCAGGCGGGCCTGGACCGAGACGTCGAGGCCGCCGGTCGGCTCGTCCATGAAGACGAGGCGCGGCGCGGTGACGAGATTGCGGGCGATCTGCAGGCGCTGGCGCATGCCGCCCGAATAGTTGCGCGGGCTTTCGTCGATGCGGTCCGAGGTGATCTCGACACGGTTGAGCCAGTCGAGCGCGGTGGAGCGGATGCGGCCATAATGGCGCTCGCCGACCGCCATCAGGCGCTCGCCGACATTGGCGCCGGCCGACACGCCCATGCGCAGGCCTTCGCGCGGGTCCTGGTGCACGAAGCCCCAGTCGGTGCGCATCAGGAAGCGGCGCTCGGCCTCGGTGAGATCGGCCAGAGACTCGGTGCGCCCGTCGCGCAGAGAATAGAGCACGCGGCCGGCATTGGGGGCGATCTGCATCGACAGGCATTTGAGCAGGGTCGTCTTGCCCGAGCCCGATTCGCCCACGATCGCCAGGACCTCGCCCGGCCACAATTCGAAGCTCACCTTCTCGCAGGCGACGCGGCCGTCATAATATTTGCTGATGCTCTCGGCGGTGAGCAGAGGTCCGGTCATGCCGCTTTCTCCTGCGCCTTGCGGCAGTGGTCGGTGTCGGAGCAGACGAACATCCGCTTGCCCTTGTCGTCGAGAATGATCTCGTCGAGATAGGTGGTGGTCGAGCCGCACAGCGCGCAAGGCTCCTCCCATTTCTGCACGCTGAACGGATGGTCCTCGAAATCGAGGCTCGTCACCTTCGTATAAGGCGGCACGGCATAGATGCGTTTCTCGCGCCCGGCGCCGAAGAGCTGGAGAGCGGCGCAATCGTCGAGCTTGGGATTGTCGAATTTCGGGATCGGCGAGGGATCGAAGACATAACGTCCATTCACCTTGGCCGGATAGGCATAGGCGGTGGCGATATGGCCGTGCCGGGCGATGTCCTCATAGAGCTTCACATGCATGATGCCGTATTCTTCCAGCGCATGCATCTTGCGGGTCTCGGTCTCGCGCGGCTCGAGAAAGCGCAAAGGCTCGGGGATCGGCACCTGATAGACGAGGATCTGGTCCTCGCGCAGGCTGGCCTCGGGAACGCGATGCCGGGTCTGGATGATCGAGGCCTTCCCGGTCTCCTCGGTCGTCGCCACGCCGGCGGTGCGGATGAAGAATTTGCGGATGCTCACCGCATTGGTCGTGTCGTCGGCGCCCTGATCGATGACTTTCAAGGTGTCGTCCGGGGTGAGGATCGAGGCCGTCACCTGGACGCCGCCGGTGCCCCAGCCATAGGGCATCGGCATTTCGCGGCTGGCGAAGGGCACCTGGTAGCCCGGAATGGCGACCGCCTTCAGCAGCGCGCGCCGGATCATGCGCTTGGTCTGCTCGTTGAGATAAGCGAAGTTGTAGCCGGTGGTCATTCCGCCGCCTCCTGATCGAGGCCTTGCGCTTCGCGGCGCAGGCGCCTCAGCAATTCGAGCTCGGCCTGGAAATCCACATAATGCGGCAGCTTCAGATGCTCGACGAAACCGGTCGCCTGCACATTGTCGGCATGCGAGAGCACGAATTCCTCGTCCTGGGCCGGCGCCGTCTGCTCCTCGTCGAGCTCGCGCACGCGCAGAGCGCGGTCGACGAGCGCCATCGACATGGCCTTGCGCTCGCACTGGCCGAAGCTCAGGCCGTAGCCGCGGGTGAATTGCGGCGGCAAGCCGGCCGAGCCCTTGAACTGGTTGATCATCTCGCATTCGGTGATGTCGATGGCGCCGATCTCGATCTCGAAGCCGAGCTCCTCGGGCGTGAAGCTCACCGATACCTCGCCATAGCGGATCTCGCCGGCGAAGGGATGCGAGCGGCCGTAGCCGCGCTGGGTCGAATAGCCGAGCGCCAGCAGGAAGCCCTCATCGCCACGCACCAGGCTCTGCAGGCGCAGGTCGCGGTCGGCCGGGAAGGCAAGCGGATCGCGGGTAAGATCGCCCGGCTCGCCTGTCGTGGAGGAGGCGGGCTCGATCAGGCCCTCGGCGCCGATCAGGTCGAGGACGCGCGGCATGGTGCGGTCGAGATCGGCGGGGCCGGTTTCGGCGGGCGCCGCCGGCGTTTCGGTCGCCTCGAATTCGAGCAGGCGATGGGTATAGTCGAATGTCGGCCCCAGGATCTGGCCGCCCGGCATGTCCTTGAAGGCGGCCGAGATGCGCCGGCGGATCAGCATGTCCGAGGTTTCGATCGGCGCCGAATAACCGAAGCGCGGCAGAGTGGTGCGGGAGGCGCGGATGAGGAAGATCGCCTCGATGAGATCGCCGCGCGCCTGCTTGATCGCCACGGCGGCGAGCTCGCGGTCATAAAGCGAGCCTTCGGTCATCACCCGGTCGACGGCAAGGGTCAGCTGCTCGCCGATCTGCCCAGTGGTGATTTCGGGAATGTCGGGATTGCCCCGGCGTTCTTCCGAAAGCAGCCGATGCGCCGCATCGATCGCCTTTTCTCCGCCTTTGACCGCGACATACATCAGGCCTGACCTTCTCTCATGATCTGTGTCGAGCGCGGCAGGGCCGCGATTTCCCGAGGGGTGGCGAAGAAGACGTCGCGGCCCAAGGGAAAGAGCTGGTGGTTTTCGTCCATCAGCGCCCAGAAGCGGGCGTCGAGGCCGGCCGTCGCGAAGAGGCGCTCGTCCTTGATGCCCGGCCCCTTGAGGGTCAGCCGGTCGCCCGCGAAATCGGTGACCTGGATGATGAGAGTCGCCGAGGCGTCGGGATATTCGGCATTGCCGATATCGGCCTGGGCCAGCGCCTCGGCGGCGGTTGCCGGCGTGCAGAGCAGGAAGCTTGCCTGTGTCCTGTCGTGCTCGATGCGCGCGCCGGTGTGGAAGCGCAGATAGTCGAGGACCGCCGGCTGTTTCAGGCTCTCATCGAGCCAGAGCGGGGTGTCATAGTCGCATAAGGTCAGGCAGATCGCCGCGGTCGTGGCGTAAAGCGGCGCCGGCGCTTCGAAGCCGGGCGTCAGCGGCAGGATGCGGCCCGGCTGCGCCATGGCGTCGAGCATGACGCGGAAGGCCTGCGAGCTGTCGCGGGCCTGGTCGGTGAATCCGGTCAAAAGCTCAGTCGACATCGCCCCTCACCATCGTAAAGAAGTCCACTTTCGTCGCGGCGTTCTTGAGCGCCATCCGGCGTTCGCGCTCGGCGCGCTCATGCGCCAAAGGCGTGATCACCGCTTCGGTCAGCTGCGCATTCTCCAGGCCCTGCAGCAGAGCGTCGCAGACCGCGGCGCTCACCGCATGCTCATGCGAGCGGCCCATCACGAAGGCATGGCCGATCGCGCCATTGGCGAGGCGGATGCTGCAGCGCGTCAGGGTGGCTTCGCCGATATTGAACGGGCTGCCGGTGCCGCCCTGGCGGCCGCGCAGCATCACGAGGCCGGTCTCGGGCTTGCGCAGATAGATGAATGGGGGAAGCCGATCGCGCGGAAAAAGCGCATCGAGCCGCTCCTTTTTCGCGCCGGCGAGCAGCGACATCCAGCTTTGTCGCGCCGTTGTTTCATTCTTGGATTGCGGGGAATCGAGAGCCATAGCGGGCTATCAAACAGCCCATTGTAAAAGTTCTGTGACAGAAAAGCAGACTCATGCTTGAATAGAACCTGACCAGGGGGCTGTCTGGTCGGGCTGGCGCTGGAATTTGCGCCAGATCAAAGACGGGCCGGGAAGCGCTCGTCTAGAGGTAGTGCAAGGGGGGGCACTCGATGATCATCTTGGCTATAGTGGCAGCAGCATCATGATTGCACGGTTGACGGTCGCCGAACGGCAATCGGCTCTATTCATTCTCATTGTCATGTCGTTTCTCGGCCTCGCCATGGCGGCGGCGGGACGCGGCACGCCTTTCGGCCTGCATGGCTTCCTGGTCATCGCCGCCTGCATCGGCGTCGGCATCCCGCTTCTGCGCAAGTTTTACGCGCCGGAGCCGGATCCCGCGCAATTTGAACAATATTACGACGATCCGACCAAGGCCGGCATCGTGCTGGCGATGCTGTGGGCGATCGCCGGCATGTTCGTCGGCGTCTGGGTCGCGGCGCTTCTCGCCTGGCCCGATCTCACCATCGACGCCGCCTGGGCGAGCTTCGGACGGCTCCGGCCCATCCACACCAGCGGCGTGATCTTCGGCTTCGGCGGCAATGCGCTGATCGCCACCTCCTTCCACGTGCTGCAGCGCACCTCGCGGGCCCGGCTGCCCGACCAGCTGAGCCCGTGGTTCGTGCTCCTCGGCTACAACCTGTTCTGCATCGTCGCCGCCACCGGCTACATGATGGGCGTCACCCAGTCGAAGGAATATGCCGAGCCCGAATGGTATGCCGATATCTGGCTGGTCGTCGTTTGGGTCGTCTATTTCCTGATCTATATCCGCACCCTGGCGCGCCGCAAGGAGCCGCATATCTATGTGGCCAACTGGTACTACATGGCCTTCATCCTGGTGGTGGCGATCCTCCACATCGTCAACAATCTGGCGGTGCCGGTGTCGTTCGGCGACTTCAAGAGCTACTCGGCCTTTTCGGGCGTCCAGGATGCGATGACGCAATGGTGGTACGGCCATAATGCGGTGGCGTTCTTCCTGACCGCGGGCTTCCTCGGCATGCTCTATTATTACCTGCCGAAGCGCGCCGGGCGGCCGATCTTCTCCTACCGGCTGTCGATCATCAGCTTCTGGGGCATCACCTTCATGTATATGTGGGCGGGCTCGCACCACCTGCATTACACCGCCTTGCCGCAATGGGTGCAGACGCTCGGCATGACCTTCTCCATCGTGCTCCTGGTGCCGTCCTGGGCATCGGCGGGCAATGCGCTCGCCACCCTCAACGGCGCCTGGCACAAGGTGCGCGACGACGCCACCTTGCGCTTCATGATGGTCGCCGCGGTCTTCTACGGCATCTCGACTTTCGAAGGCTCTTTCATGGCGATCCGCGCCGTCAACTCGCTGTCGCATTACACCGACTGGACCGTCGGTCATGTGCATGCGGGCGCGCTCGGCTGGGTGGCGATGATCACCTTCGGCTCGATCTATGCGCTGGTGCCGTGGATATGGAAGCGCGAGACGATGTATTCGGCGCGCCTCATCGAGGTGCATTTCTGGCTCGCCCTCGCCGGCACCATCGTCTATGTCTTCGCGATGTGGAATTCCGGCATCATCCAGGGGCTGATGTGGCGGACCTACACCGAGGACGGAACGCTCGCCTATTCCTTCATCGACTCGCTCGTGGCGATGCATCCCTATTACATCGCGCGCACCTTTGGCGGCCTGCTGTTCCTCCTGGGCGCGATCGTCGGCACCTATAATGTGCTGATGACCATCCGTGTCGCCAGACGGGAGCGGGCGGAGGGCGGCGGCGAGACCGATCTGCCGAGCTATGGCCGCGATCCGGTCCTGCAGGCGGGGGAGTAACGGTCATGGCCGAATTCCACCGCAAGATCGAGCGCAATGCGATGCGCTTCGTGCTCGCCATCATCGTCGTCGCCTCGATCGGCGGCATCGTCGAGATCGCGCCGCTCTTCACCATCAAGAGCACGGTCGAGGCGGCGCCCGACATGCGGGTCTATACGCCGCTCGAGCTCGCCGGGCGCAATATCTACATGCGCGAAGGCTGCTATGCCTGCCACTCGCAGATGATCCGTACCTTGCGCGACGAGGTCGAGCGCTACGGGCCCTATTCGCTGGCGGTCGAGTCGCAATATGACCATCCGATGCTGTGGGGCTCGAAGCGCACCGGACCCGACATCGCCCGCCTCGGCGAGAAATATTCCGACGCCTGGCATGTCAAGCATCTCTACAATCCGCGCGACGTGGTGCCGGAATCGGTCATGCCGGCCTATCGCTGGCTGCTGCGCAATGAGCTCCGGATCGATGATCTTCCCGGACATCTCAGAGCCATGCGCGATGTCGGCGTGCCCTATACCGATGCCATGATCGAGAACGCGGCGAAGGACGCCTTCGGCCAGGCGGCGCCCGAAAGCGATGCGGCGGCGGGCGTCACCGAGCGCTATGGCGCGGCGACGCATATGCGCGCCTTCGACGGCAATGCCGGCCGGCTCACCGAAATGGATGCGCTGGTCGCCTATCTGCAGATCCTGGGCAAGCTCACCGACGCCGCCCAGAAGACCGAGCAGACGAAGATCGGAGAGTGATCATGCACGATATGGTCGTCGCCTTTTCCAAGAGCTGGGGCCTCTTCTATCTCATCGCATTGGCGGTGGGCGTGGTGATCTATGCCTACTGGCCGGCCAATCGCGCCGGGTTCACCCGCGCCAAGAACAGCATTCTCGACAAGGATGACAGACCGTGGACATAGGCAAGCGTGATCCCATCACCGGCCGCGTGACGACCGGTCACGAATGGAACGGCATCGAGGAGCTCGACACGCCGATTCCGCGCGTCGTGCTGTTCTTCCTCGCCGTCACGACTTTGTTCGCGATCGGCTATTGGATCGCGATGCCGGCCTGGCCTTTATGGTCGACCTACACAAAGGGCCTGCTGGGCATCGACCAGCGCGAGATCGTGGCCAGGCAGGTTGAGGAGGCTCGCCGGCAGCGCGCGCCCTGGGTGGACAAGATCGCGGCGATGGATTTCGCCGCCATCCAGGCCGATCCCGATCTGATGGGCCGCGTCCAGCTCGCCGGACGTACGCTGTTCGAGGACAATTGTGCCGCCTGCCACGGGGTGAAGGCGACCGGCGGCCCGGGCTTCCCCAATCTCAGCGCCAAATCCTGGCTGTGGGGCGGGACGCCGGACAAGATCGCCGAGACGATCCGCGTCGGCATCAACTCGACCAATGAGGATACGCGGATCTCGCAGATGACCGCCTTCGGCCGCGACGGCGTGCTCGATGCGACGCAGATCAGCAATGTCGTCGCTTATGTGCGCTCGCTCTCGGGTCTTGGAAGCGACGAGCCGGCGGAGGCGCCGGCCATCGCCGCCGGCAAGGAAGTCTTCGCCGCCAATTGCGTGAGCTGCCATGGCGATGACGCCAAGGGCAAGCAGGATATGGGCGCCCCCGATCTCACCGACAAATACTGGATCTATGGCGGCGATCTCGATACTGTCTTCAGCACCGTCTATTCCGGCCGGCAGGGACACATGCCGCATTGGGGGACGCGGCTCTCGGACGTCGATATCAAGATCCTGGCGCTTTATGTCGATGCGCTGAGGCCGCCGCAATGACGGCGATGGCCAGGCGACGATGGTCGTGGCGGGTCTTCGCCTACGCTCTCGCGGGGCTGTGCCTTGCCGTCTTCGTCGCCGCCAATGCGCATCTGATCTATGTCGCGGTCACGTCGCAACCTGACTGCGTGCCGCATCAAAAAGGCGAAGGCGGCGCCTATCAGGCCGCGAAGTCCGCCTGTTGAAAGGGAGATTTGGCATGAGCGCCCAGAGCACCATGATCGAGACCAGCGAACGGCCTTATATCGAGCGCAACCGCCGCAACCTGCCGGCCGGGACCGCCTTCGCCTGGCTCAAGGCCGGCTGGCGCGATTTTCTCACCCAGCCGGGCCCCAGCATCGCCTATGGCGTCGCCGTCTTCGTGGTGTCGCTCGCCATCGTCTGGGGGCTCTACCGGCTCGGTTACGACTACATCCTCTTCCCGGCGCTGGCCGGCTTCATGGTAGTCGGTCCGCTCCTGGCCGTCGGCCTTTACGAAAAGAGCCGGGCCATCGCCAACAAGGCGCCGGTCTCGCTCGCCCGGATGATCTTCGTCAGGCCGCGCTCGGGCGGCCAGATCTGGTTCACCGGCGCCATACTGTGCGGCCTGATGCTGCTGTGGATGCGCGCCGCGGTGCTGATCTACGCCTTGTTCTTCGGATTGACGCCGTTTCCGGGGCTCGATCACATCGCCGCGATGCTGTTCACCACCTGGACCGGCTGGGCCATGCTGCTGGTCGGCTCGGTGGTCGGCGGGCTTTTCGCCGCCTTCTCCTTCGCCATCAGCACTTTCTCCGTCCCGATGCTGCTCAACGAGGATGTCGACGCCTTCACCGCCATGGGCACCAGCATCTCGCTGGTCTGGAGCAATCTGCCGGTGATGATCGCCTGGGGCATCATCGTGCTGGCGCTGTTCCTCCTCAGCGTGGCGACGGCGCTCATCGGGCTCATCATCGTCTTTCCGCTGCTCGGCCATGCGACCTGGCATGCCTATAAGGCCATGAGATGAGCTGCTGCGGCCAGGCCGCGGCGGCCGGCGTCCAATTGCTCGGGGCGCCGTCGGCCGACGAGATCGCCCTCGCCAGCCGCGATCTCGGCGAGGGCCTGCGCCAGAGCGACCTGTCCGTCCCCGGCATTCACTGCGCCCGTTGCATCGGCGCCATCGAAGGCGCCTTCAAGCACGTCGCCGGCGTCGAGACGGCGCGGGTCAATCTGTCGAGCAAGCGGGTCGCGGTGAAGTGGCGGGGCGACAAGGCGCCGCCGATCATCGAGACGTTGCGTGACCTGGGCTACGACGCCCATCTCTTCGCGGCCGAGGAGCGCGGCGATCCCGAGCTTGCCCGGCTCACCCGCGCCATGGCGGTGGCCGGCTTCTGCTCGATGAACATCATGCTGCTGTCGGTGTCGGTCTGGTCGGGCGCCGAACCCGACACGCGCCAGGCCTTCCACTGGATCTCGGCCGGTCTCGCTTTGCCGGCGCTCATCTATTCGGGCCGCATCTTCTTCCTCTCCGCCTGGTCGGCGCTGAAGCGCGGCCGCACCAATATGGATGTGCCGGTCTCGATCGGCGTGCTGCTCGCTTTCGGGCTGAGCCTCTATGATACGATCGTCGGGGGCGCGCATGCCTATTTCGACGCTGCCGTGTCGCTCATCTTCTTCCTGCTGATCGGGCGCGTGCTCGATCATCTGATGCGCGAAAAAGCGCGCTCGGCAGTGCAGGGCCTCGTGCAGCTGACACCCCGGGGCGCCACCGTCATCCGCGCCGACGGCGCCAGAGATTATCTGCCGGCGCAGGCGATCGAGCCCGGCATGCTGCTGCAGGTCACGCCGGGCGAGCGCATCCTGGTCGACGGCGTGGTCGAGACCGGCCAGTCCGATATCGACTGCTCGCTCGCCACGGGCGAGACGCAGCCGCAAAGAGTGACGGCCGGCGACAAGCTCCGCTCCGGCATGCTCAATCTCACCGGCGCGCTCACCTTGCGGGCGCAATCGAGCGTCGCCAATTCCTTCCTGGCCGAGATGGCGCAATTGATGGAGGCGGCCGAAAGCAGCCGCGGCCATTATCGCCGTATCGCCGACCGGGCCGCCGGCTATTACGCGCCGGTGGTGCACAGCCTGGCGCTCCTCACCCTCATCGGCTGGCTCATCGCCACCGGCGACTGGTATCGCTCGATCGGCATCGCCATCGCCGTCCTCATCATCACCTGTCCCTGCGCGCTGGGGCTCGCCGTGCCGATCGTGCAGGCCGTGGCGGCGCGGCGGCTGTTCGAGAGCGGCATCATGGTCAAGGACGGCGCCGCGCTCGAGCGCCTGGCCGAGATCGACCAGGTCGCCTTCGACAAGACCGGCACGCTCACGCTGGGCCGTCCGCGCCTGGTCAATGTCGAGGAGATCGACAGGCGCGCGCTCGGCATTGCCGCGGCCCTGGCGCAGCAATCGAACCACCCGCTCTGCCGGGCGCTGGCGCCTTATGGCGACGGCCTCGATCATTTGGCGACCGATTTCGTCGAAGTTCCGGGCTCGGGCATCGAGGCCAGAATAGGCGAGCATCTCTACCGGCTCGGGCGCTCCGCCTGGGCGGGCGGCGGCGACAGGGATGCGACCACGCTCTGTGAGGACGGCAGGCCGATCGCCAGCTTCGTCTTCGAGGACGATCTGCGGCCGGGATCGCAGCAAGCGGTGGCCGAGATCCGCGCCTTGGGGGCGACGCCGCTCATCCTGTCGGGCGATGCGCGGCCCATCGTGCGCCGTCTCGCCGACGGGCTCGGCATCGAGGAAGCGATGGGCGCCATGCTGCCCAAAGAGAAGACGGACTATGTCGCAGGCCTCGGCAAGGCGCTGATGGTCGGCGACGGTCTCAATGACGCGCCGGCGCTGGCGCGGGCCTACGCCTCCATGGCGCCGGCCAGTGCGGCCGATATCGGGCGGAACGCCGCCGATTTCGTTTTCCTGCACGGATCTCTCACCGCCGTGCCGCTTGCCATCCGCATCGCGCGCGAGGCCCGCAGGCTGGTGGGCCAGAATTTCGCGCTGGCCATTCTCTATAATGTGCTGGCGCTGCCTTTCGCGATGGCCGGCTATGTCACGCCGCTGCTGGCGGCGCTCGCCATGTCGGCGTCGTCGATCGTCGTCGTCGCCAATGCGCTCAGATTGCGCGGGAGGACCACATGAGCAGCCTCGTCTATCTGGTGCCGCTGGCGCTGCTTCTCGGCGGCGCGGCGCTGTGGGCCTTCATGTGGTCGTTCAAGAGCGGTCAGTATGACGATCTCGACGGCGCCGCCCAGCGCATCCTGCTCGATGACGAGATGGAGCGTGATCACACCCGCCCGACGTGATCGAGCAGGCGCTCCCCGTCAACGACGGTGACGCGCTTGCGGGTGCTCCTCACGAATCCCTGATGCTCCCAGGCGGTGAGCAGACGGCTTACCGTGTGCAAGGTGGTGCCGGTCATGTCGGCGATGTCCTGGCGGGAAATGGGAAAGCTGATCTCGATGCCATATTCGGTCCGGCGGCCGGACTGCTCGATGAGGCGCAGGAGCGCATGGGCGACGCGGCGGTCAACGAGGGCGGTAGCGAGTTCGACGACGCGCTCATGGGCTTCCTCCATGCGGGCGCCGACCGTCTTGTAGATGTTGGCGGCGAAGGCCGGATAAAGGGCCGCGAGCTCGTGCCAGGCCTCGTTGGGCCAGGCGAGGGCCAGCGAATCGACGGCGGCGATCGCCGTCGCCGGATAGGTCGTGCGGCCAAGCGCCGTGGCGATGCCGATGAGCTGGCCGGCGCTGATATAGCGCATGATGACCTGCTGGCCGTCGGCGGTGGTTTTGACGACGCGGACATGGCCATCGAGCAGCAGGAAGAAGGAATGCGCCTCGGCATCCTGCTCGAAGACCGGCTGGCCGGCGGCGATGCGCAGCGGCCGCGCCTTCTCCAGAATCACGTCCAGATCGGTGCGGCTGAGCCCTGAAAAAGGCGGCAGGCCGGCAATCAGAGATCGGTCAAGCGTGTACACGCAAAGGGGCTCCTGCGGGCGGCGGACGGGACGGAAGGTCGCAGTCCCGCATACCGGTTGTTTGCGGTGCAGCAAAGTCAGAGAGGCAGGGACAAGTCAATAGTTGGCCAGGTTGAAGCAAATGGAAAGTGTGTCATGAGAATTCTGGCCTTGCCGCTGATCACCCTGCTGGTGCTCGGCGCGGGCGGCGCGCTGGCGGCGGATCATCAGGTCCACATGCTCAATAAGGGCGCCAAGGGAACCATGGTGTTCGAGCCGGATTTCGTCGCGGCGGCGCCGGGCGATACGATCACCTTCATTCCCACCGACAAGTCGCATAATGCCGAGGCGATCAAAGGCATGCTGCCGGACGGGGCGACAACCTTCAAAAGTGCGGTGAACGAGAATTTCACCCTGACGCTTGGCCACGAAGGCGTCTATGGCGTCAAATGCACGCCGCATTACGGCATGGGCATGGTGCTTCTGGTGGTGGCCGGGAAGCCGGTCAATCTCGAGGCGGCGAAGGCGGTGAAGCATCCGGGCTTCGCCAAGAAGCGGTTCGAGGCGATCTTCGCGGAGATGCCGCAGAGCAACTGAGGATTTGAAAACATGGCGATCGCGCGCATCAGGCCCGGCAACTATCCGGCAATTCTCTCTTACGGCTTCCGGCCGTTCTTTCTGCTGGGGTCGCTCCAGGCGGGCCTCGCGATCGCCTTCTGGCTGCCGCTCTTCTATGGCGAGCTCACCACAGAGAGCCTGTTCACACCGGTCGACTGGCATGTGCACGAGATGCTGTTCGGTTATCTGCCCGCCGTGATGACCGGGTTTCTGCTCACCGCCATTCCGAACTGGACCGGGCGCCTTCCGGTCCAGGGTCTGCCGCTGCTCGGCCTTGTCGCGCTCTGGCTCGCGGGGCGTATCGCGGTGTTCTTCTCGGAGGAGACCGGCTGGATGATTGCGGTCGTGATCGACGGCGCCTTTCTCCTCGCCGTGGTGACCGTGGCGGCGCGCGAGATCATCGCCGGCAAGAATTGGCGCAATCTCAAGGTGCTGGCGCCGGTCACCGTGCTGTTCGCCGCGAATATCCTGTTCCACTGGGAGGCGAGCCAATATGGCGTCACCGACGTGAGCCGCAGGCTGGGGCTCGGCGCGGTGATCGTGCTGATCTTGGTGATTGGCGGGCGCATCATTCCGAGCTTCACCCATAACTGGCTCGTCCGTGAAAATCCCGGACGCCTGCCGATCTCGTTCAACCGCTTCGATGCGGCAGTGATCCTCATCTCGGCGGTGACGCTGGCGGCCTGGGCTTTCGTGCCCGAGCGCGCCGAGACCGGCATGCTGCTGATCCTCGCCGCTGGCCTCAATGCCGCGCGTCTCCTGCGCTGGGCCGGCGACCGCACCTGGCGAGATCCCTTGGTGCTCATCCTGCATGTCGCCTATGCCTTCGCGCCGTTCGGCTTCCTGCTGGCAGGGCTTGCCACCCTGGCGCCCGATCTCGTCCCACCGGCGGCCGGCATTCATGCTTTTGGTTCCGGCGCCATCGGCGCGATGACGCTGGCGGTGATGACGCGCGCCACGCTCGGTCATACGGGGCAGGCGCTGAAAGCCGGACCGGCGATATGCGTGATCTTCCTGGCGGTGATCGTCGGGGCGCTGCTGCGGATTGCCGCCGCCTGCCATCCGGCATTCGCCGGGCTGATGCCCTTATCCGGTGGCATCTGGGCCGTCGCGTTTCTGGGATTTGCCGCCGTCTTCGCGCCGGCGTTGCTCAGGCCGAGAAGACGGGCGCAGCCTCTCGCCGCGCCCGCCTGAACCTCAAGCCGGGATCGGACCCGGCGCCACGACCTGGGTCATCAGGTCGTCGTTCCATTCACCCTCCACCATCACATGCGCGGTGGCGCCGAGCTCGGCCGCCTCGATCAGATTATGGTTCACATAGGCATAGAGGCCGGGCTGCAGGAAGGTGTAGAGAGCCGCCCCCGCCGATCCGCCGCGGATGAACCATGTCTCGAGGTCGCGCGCCGGCGGGTTGTTGAACTTGCCCGTTTCCCAGACGAAGTCGCCATGGCCGCCGATCAGATGCGGGCGGGTGTCGCGGTTCGCCTGGGCATGCACCATCAGCACCGTCTCGCGGACCCTGGCCTTGAGCGCCTTGTCGCCGGTGAGCGAGCCAATGGCGCCGTTGAAAACGACATGGGTCGGGATCAGGCCGCGCATCACCCTCAGCGTGTCCTCATAGCTCTCGCCGATCGAGTCATAGGCCTTGTACTTGCCGGCGGCGTCGCGCGGGACATAGAGATCATGCTCGCCGACATAGAAGACGCGGTCATATCTGAGAGGGTTGCCATCCCCGTCCTTCAGCCCGTCGCGCGGCAGCACCATCAGCACGCCGCTCATCCCTGAGACGACGTGCCAGGGAATCATGCCGGGCGGCGCGCAGTGATAGACGAAAGTGCCGGGGCGGGTCGCCTTGAAGCGCAGCACCGCCTGCTCGCCGGGATTGATCTCAGTCAGGGCGCCGCCGCCCAGGGCGCCGGTCGCGCCATGGAAATCGATATTATGCGGCAGCTCGTTGCTCGCCGGATTGATCAAGGTGAGCTCGACATAGTCGCCCTGGTGGACGACCATCATCGGGCCGGGCATGCTGCCATCATAGGTCATGGCCCAGATCCGCGTGCCGTCGGGATCGATGACGAAAGGTTTCTCCTCGATCGTCAGAGTGAACTCGACCACCTTCGGCCCGTCGCTCGCGACCTGCTTGTGGTCATGCACGAAGGGCGGCGCGATCAGGGTGACTTTCTCGCGCGGCAGGCTTGCAATCTCGGCGGCCTGGCCTGGCGTTGGGGTGAGGGGCAGCGAGGTCGCAACGGCGGCTCCCATGGCACCTGCCCATAAAGCTTCACGGCGTGTCAGCATCGGATTTCTCCTCCGTCAGATATCCATGACGGGAAGAGTAGGCGCGGCCTCGCGGGCGATCTTTGTTGCGGTGCAAAAAGGGCGTCGATTTAATCTTTTTCCGTCGCCGCGGCGTCGAGCAGCAGCTTGTTCTGACGCCGGATGGCGGCCCGCAATTCGGCGATGGTCATGGCCTCGGTCTTCACGAAGACGGTGAACATCATATTGGTATTGTTGAAGATCATCTCGCCGACGCTCTTCGCATCGATGTCGCGGCGGACCAGCTTGAGTTCCTGCAGGCGCTTGATCAAAGCGCAGGTCTGGTCGGTCAAGGCGCGGTCGAGATCGCCATAGGTCTTGCCGAAGGGGCTCTCGGGCTGCTGGGTCGAGATCGCCATCGCCTGGCGCCACATCTCCTTGCTCAGATAGACGAGGGAGTGCTCGATATAGCCGATGACAAGCTTGTCGACCGCCTTGGCGACATTGGCGGGCGGGCTCTCGATCACCTCGCGCCCGGCATTGAGGACTTCGTTGACCTCCATCGCGACGATGGCGACGAGCAGGTCGCCCTTGTTCCGGTAATAATTGTAGATCGTGCCGATTGAAACCTCGGCCTGGGCGGCGATAGCCTCGATCTTGGCGCCCTCATAGCCGGAGCTGCGAAACAGCTCCGATGCGGCCTCTAGAATCCGCTGATGCCGGTCGGCTTTCTGGCGCGCGCGCAGTCCTGTCATGGGCTCATTCTGGCATATTTTTGGAATTGACTCAATTTTAGAAATCGTTCAATTTTTGCCTCATAACAGAAATTCTGGGAGGAGCAGACATGAAAACTCTGTCGCGTTTCAAGAACGCTTTCCGCAAACTGGCCCTTTCGGCGACCGCTCTCGTGGCGCTCGGCCTGTCGCCCGCGCTGGCGGAGGAGATCAATGCGCTGGTCTGGTGCGATCATTCGGCGCCCGAATTCCTGAAACCCTTCGAGGATGCGACCGGCATCAAGGTCAATGTGAAGGAATTCGAAGGCACCGGCGCCGGCATGGCGCTGCTCGACCAGTCGCAGCCCGGCGACTGGGACGTGATGGTGATCGATTCCATCGATGTGCGCCGCGGCGTCGAGAAGGGGCTGTTCGAGCCGCTGCCCGAGGACAAGCTGCCCTTCGGCGATCTCTATCCGCAAGTGGTGCTCGACGCCTTCACCAAGCTCGACGGCAAGCGTTACGGCATCACCGAGAAATTCGGCTACAACACGATCGGCTTCAACAAGGACAAGGTCGATGTCACCGACATGCAGACCCTGCAGTCGCTGGTGAGCGACAAATACAAGGGCCGCATCGCCATTTATGATTACTATCTGCCGGTCATGGGCATGGCGGCGCTGGCCGCCGGGAAGAAGACGGCCGAGCTCACCGAGGCCGACCTGCCGGCCATCAAGGACGTGCTGCTCAAGATGAAGGCCAATGCCAAGCTCGTCGGTGAGGTGACCGCCAGCCAGACGGCGCTCGCCACCGGCGAGGTCGACATCCTGGTCGGCGGCGGCGAATGGGTGACGGCCGGCCTCGCCAAGGAGAATCCGGCGCTCGATTTCTCGATTCCGAAGGAAGGCGGCATTCTCTGGTCGCAGTCGCTCGCCATGCTGGCGGCGAGCCAGAAGAAGGATGCGGCGCTCAAATTCATCCAATATGTGCTGAGCCCGGAAGGCCAGGCGCGCCTCGCCACCTCGTCCTGCTATTGGGGCATGCCGTCGAACCAGAAGGCGGCGCTCACCGACGAGCAGAAGAAGGTGCTGCGCTTCGACGAGCAGCCCGACTTCCTCGCCCGCGCCCAGCTCTATCCGGCGCCCGACGAGAAGCTCGACAAGCAGATGCAGGATGTGTGGACCGGGATGCTGCAGGCGCAGTAATCGATGCCACGAGGCGCAAGTGCCAACGATGCCGTGCCCTGGGCGGCGGTGAGCCCGGCGCTCCTGTGGACGCTGGCCTTCTTCGCCGCGCCCTTCATCGCCATGGCGCTGGTGAGCGTCACGGTGAAGGGCGGCGGCGTCTCGCTCGCCAACTACCAGCAGTTCTTCACCGATCCGAGCTACTACCGGGCGCTGTTCAATTCGCTGGAAGTTACGGCGATCGTCACGGTGATCTCGATCCTGCTGGCCTATCCCTTCGCCTGGATCCTGGCCGAGCAGATCCCTGAGCGCTGGCAGAGGCTGGCGCTCATCCTTGCGGTTCTGCCCTTCTGGACCTCCTATGTCGTGCGCTCCTACAGCTGGCTTCTGGTGCTTGCCGAAAAGGGCGTCGTCAACAACACGCTGGTCGGGCTGGGGCTCATCGGCGAGCCTATCCAGCTCGCCAATACACGCTTCGCCACCGTCACCGGCTTCGTGCATTTCTTCGTCATGCTGCTGACGCTGACGATCTTCGCCAATCTCAAGCAACTGAGCCCTAGCTACCGCAAGGCCGCCGCCGATCTGGGCGCCGGGCCGGTGCGCACCTTCCTGCATGTGGTCCTGCCTTTGACGCTGCCCGGCATCATGGTCGGCGCCTTTCTGACTTTCGTGCTGGCGACCGGGGACTACATCACCCCGCAGATCCTCGGCGGCAATAATGAGCTGCTGATGCCGCAGCTCATCATGCTGCAGATCGGCCGGCGCGGCGACTTTCCGCTCGCCTCCGCGCTCTCCATTCTGCTGATGGCGGTGGTGACCGTCGCCTATCTGCTCTGCGCCCGCTGGCTCAAGATCGAGCGGACCTGACATGCGCGCCGCGATCCGCCTTGCCACCGTCCTCTATGCCGTCTTGATCTACGGCTTCATCTTCCTGCCGGTGGTGACGCTCGTCCTGTTCTCCTTCCAGGCGACGTCCTTCCCGATCCCGCCCTTCAGCGGCCCGTCGCTGCGCTGGTATCAGGCCGTTCTCTCCGATGCGCGCCTCACCTCGGCGCTCGTCAACTCTCTGTTCGTCGCGGTGATCTCCTCGGCGCTGGCGACGCTCCTGGGTTTCCTCGCCGCCTGGGGCTTCGCACGCTTCTGGCTGCCGGCCTCGGCGCTTCTGCGCGGCTTCATCACTCTGCCGCTGACGGTGAGCTATCTCATCATCGGCATGGGGCTTCTCGTCCTCTTCAACACTATCGGGTTCCCCAAGTCGCTCAGCGCCGCCGGCATCGGCCATGTGGTGATCAACCTGCCGCTGTGCTTCGCCATTCTTTACAGCCAGATGGGCGAGCATCAGGCCAATATCGAGCGTGCCGCGCGCGATCTCGGCGCCCGGGAGTGGCAGGTGCTGACGCTGGTCACGGCGCCGATCCTGTGGCCGGCGCTGTTCGCGAGCTTCTTCCTGTCGATGACCTTCTCGTGGGACGAGTTCGTCATCTCCTTCCTGCTCACCCGTTTCGACACCACCTTGCCGGTCGAGATCTGGAACTTGCTGCGCTCCGGCCTGAACCCTAAGACCAATGCCGTCGGCTCGCTCGTCTTCCTGGTGTCGATCGCCTTCGTGCTTCTGTTCGAACTCGTCTTCTTCCGGAAATCCAGATCATGACGCCCCTGGTCCAGGTCAAATCCGTTTCACAGACCTTCGGCGCCATGCGCGCTCTCGACGATGTCTCGCTCGACATCGCACCGCGGAGCTACACGGTGCTGATCGGCCCGTCCGGCTCCGGCAAGACGACGTTGCTGTCGATCCTCGGCGGCTTCCTGGTGCCGACCTCGGGCCAGGTGCTGATCGAAGGCCGCGACTGCACCGGCATGCCGCCGGCGAAGCGGCCGACCACGACGGTGTTCCAGGATTATGCGCTGTTTCCGCATATGACGGTCGGCGCCAATGTCGGTTTCGGCCTGCGCATGCGCGGCGTCGCGTTGGCGGAACGCCACAAGCGCGCGCAGGAAGTGCTGAAGCTCGTCGGCCTGCCGGAGGCCTTCGGCAAGAAGCCGCATCAGCTTTCGGGCGGCCAGCGCCAGCGCGTGGCGCTCGCCCGCGCCTTGGTGGTCGAGCCATCGGTGCTGCTGCTCGACGAGCCCCTGGGCGCGCTCGACCTCAAGCTCCGCCGGCAGATGCAGGAAGAGCTCAAGGCTATCCAGAAGCGGGTCGGCACCGCCTTCGTTCATGTGACGCATGACCAGGAAGAGGCGATGGCGCTCGCCGATCACTGCGTCGTCATGAATCATGGGCGCATCGAGGATGAGGGACCGGCGGAGCGCGTCTATTCCAAGCCGGCGAGCCGCTTCAGCGCCACCTTCATGGGCGAAAGCACGATCTTTCCCGGACGTGTCGTGGGCGCCGGCGAGATCGAGACCGCTTTCGGCCGCTGGAAGCTCGCGACCGACGCGGCGCCTGGCAGCGAGATCGCGCTGGCGCTCAGGCCCGAGCATATCGTCGTCGACCAGAAGCAGCTCCTGCCGCTCGGCGAGGCGCGCATCATCGATGTCGTGTTCCAGGGCAGCTTCAAGCGGATCACCGCCAGCCTCGGCAAGGACGAGGCTCTGACATTGCTGGCGCGCTTTCCCGCCGACGCCCCGGTGCAGCCGGGTGACAAGGTGCAGCTTGCCTGCGACCCCAAACATGTGCTGGTGCTGACGCGATGATGGTTTCCGCCGCCGACTGGTATGAGACGATCCGTCTCGCCGATGACGTGACGCTCATCCATGAGCCATGGATCAAGCCCTTCTATCGCTGCAATATGTGGCATGTGCGCGGCCGCGACCGCGATCTGCTGTTCGATACCGGGCTCGGTCATTTCAGCCTGCGCCAGCATGTGGCGCTGATGCGCGAGCGGCCGCTGCGGTGCGTCGCGAGTCATACGCATTTCGATCATATCGGCTGCCATCACGAATTCGCCGACCGGGCGGTGCACGAGGCGGAAGCCGCCATCCTCGCCGATCCACGCAACGATCTGACCTGCGCCGACCGATACGCGACGGAAGAGATGTTCGATCGGCCGCCGCAAGGCTGGAAGACGGAAGCCTATCGCATCCAGCCGGCGCCGGCGGAACGAATCCTGCATGGCGGCGACATCATCGATCTGGGCGATCGTACTTTCGAAGTCGTTCATACACCCGGTCATTCACCAGGCGGCATCGGACTCTTCGAGCGCAAGACCGGCATCTTCCTGTCGGGCGATGTCGTCTATGACGGCCCGCTGATCGATGACGCCTATCATTCCGACCAGCGGGATTATCAGTCGACCTTCGAGCGCATCCGGTCACTGCCGGTGAGCATCGTGCATGGCGGTCATTTCCCGAGCTTCGGCCCGGTGCGCTACCGGCAATTGATCGATGAATATCTCGCCGGCCTGCGCAAGGCCGGCTGTCATCTCACGGGGAGGTGAGAGGGTCCCATCCGGCGCTTCGCGATGAGCGGAGCACGCCGGGTGGGGCTCTATTTTCCCGCTTCCTGATGCTGCTGCATGCGTCGGACCCACATGGCGATGTGGCTGCGTCTGATATAGCCGACGCTTTCCCAGTCACTGAGCTCCATGGCCGCGAGGATGTCGGCCACTTCGCGGCGGAAGACGGCGACTTCGTCTTTCAGGTCGAGCAAAGGCGCCGATCTGAGCCAGACGCGATTGGTGAGGAAATAGAGGCGTTCCGATATCTCGCGCAAAGGCTGATTGCCGATCATCGCCGCCAGCTCGTGGAAGAAGTCCATGTTGAGTCTGGCATAGGCCTTGGGATCGGGCGCCTGAATGAGCTCGTCGCAGCGGCCGAGCAAGGCGCGTACCCGCGCCAGGTCCGCGGGCGTGCGCGGGATCGGATCGAGCTTGCCCATCAGGGCGGCGAGCTCCATGCGCAGGCGATAGACGGGCAGCAGGGCGTCGAGATCGACATCGATGACGAAAGTGCCGACGCCATGGCGGCTTTCGAGCAGGCCTTCGCCTTCGAGACGCGTCAACACCCGGCGCAACGGCGTGCGCGAGACGCCGAATTCACGCGCCAGCTCCTCCTCGGCGAGACGGGCGCCCGGCTCATATTCGATCAGGCAGATGCGGTCGCGGATCGTATTGTAGATGCGCTCGAAGCGCTCGCGCGCCAGCGTCAGCGGCTTGTCGTCATTGTCGGCGGATACGCTCATCCGGCCTCCAGGACCGCGTGCAGGAACTGTTTTGTGCGCTCATTCTGCGGGTTGCCGAAGAAGGCCTTGGGCGGGCCCTGCTCGCAGATCTTGCCCTGATAGAAGAAGCAGACGCGGTCGGCGAATTCCTTGGCGAAGCCCATCTGATGGGTCACCATCAGCATGGTCAGGTCATGCTCACTTCCCAGCCTGCGGATCACCTGAAGCACCTCTCCGACGAGCTCCGGGTCCAATGCGGAGGTCACCTCGTCAAACAGCATGATTTTCGGGCGCATGGCAAGGGCCCGGGCGATGGCGACACGCTGCTGCTGGCCGCCCGACAGCTGGGAGGGATAATGCTCCTTCTTCTGGCCAAGCCCCACCATGTCGAGCAGGCCGGCGGCGCGCTCCTCGGCCTCCTTCCGGTTCATGCCGAGGACGGTGATCGGCGCCTCGATGCAGTTGGCCATCGCCGTCATATGCGGAAAGAGATTGAAGGACTGGAACACCATGCCGATCTTGGCGCGGATCTTGCGGATATGGGCGCGGTCGGCCGGGACGAGCTTGCCGTTGCGCTCCATATGGGTAAGCGGCTCGCCCTCGACCCAGATCACGCCGTCATCGATGCTCTCGAGCGTCATCAGCATGCGCAGCACGGTGGTTTTGCCGGAGCCCGATGGGCCGATGATGGCGACCTTCTCGTTCCTGGCGATGTCGAGCTCGAGCGAATCGAGCACGGTCAGCGGGCCGTAGCGCTTCGAGACCTTGTCGAAACGAACCATCGGTCGATCTGTCATCGGGCAGGTCTCCGGTTGAGCAGGCGTTCGGCTGAACGGATGAAGGCGGCGGAGACGAGGCTCATCGCCAGGAAGAACAGGCCGACCAGCGTGATGGGCTCGGTATAGCGGAAGGTTTCCGAGCCGATGATCTTGGCGGTCTGCATCAGCTCGAGCACGGCGATGGCCGAGAGCAGCGGCGTCTCCTTGAAGAGCGCCACCAGATAATTGCCGAGCGCCGGCACGATGGGTGGAATGGCCTGCGGGATGATGATGTCGCGGAAGGTCGTCCAGGGGCTGAGATTGAGCGCAATGGAGGCCTCCCACTGGCCGCGTGGGACGTTGTCGAAGCCGGCGCGATAGACCTCGGAGCAATAGGCGGCATAGTGGATGCCGAGCGCCAGGACACCGGCGGTGAAGGCGTCGAGCGTCACGCCGAAGGACGGAAAGACGAAATAGAGAAAGAAGATCTGGATGAGGAGCGGCGTCGAGCGGATGAGCTCGACCAGGACCGAGACCGGCCAGGCCGTCCAGGGAAAGGCGATGCGCAGCAGAGCGAGGACGAGGCCGAGCGTCGCGGCGAGCACGAAGCCCAGGAGCGTCGCCTCGATGGAGATCACCGCCGCCTTGGCGAGAACGGGGAGAATCTCGAAGGTGAAGGCCCAGTCCCACATCAGGCAGTCCTCCCGCGGACGAGGCCCTTTGCTGCGCGCTGCTCGAGGAGTCGCATGCCGATGGTGATGAGAAGCGACAGGACGAGATAGATGAGCAGGACGAGCGTGAAGATGGGGATCGTCTTCATCGTCGTCTGGTTCATCTGCTGTGCCTTGAAAGCAAGATCGGACAAAGTGATGAGCGAGACGAGGGCGGTCGATTTCAGGAGCTCGATGAAGAGGTTGCCCCAGGGCGGGATCATGGCGATGAAGGCCTGCGGCAGGATGATCCGGCGCAGCATCTGGATGCGCGTCATGTTGAGGGCGGTCGCCGCTTCCCACTGGCCGCGCGCCACCGACTGGATGGCGCCCCGCACGCATTCGGCGCCATAGGCCCCGATATTGAGGCCGAGTCCCAGCACCGCGACGGTGAAGGGCTCGAGGCTGACACCGAATTGCGGCAGGACGAAAAACAGCCAGAAGAGCTGCACCAGCGCCGAGGTGCCGCGGAAGATCTCGATATAGATGTTGGCGAGCCAGCGCAGAGGGGCGGGCCCATAGAGCTTGCCGAGCGCCGAGAGGACCGCCATGGCGACGGCGAGAAGGCAGCCGAGCACCGTGATCTCCGCGGTCAGCACCGCGCCCTGGAGAAGGCCGGGGAGAAACAGGCTGTAGGTGTCGCGGGTCGCCAGATAGGCGATCAGCAGAATGGACGCCACCAGCATGACGATGAGCGTGCGAATGCCCATGCGTTTGCTTCTCCCCGATGAGTTCCGGTCAGAGAGCGCTCAATGAGCGCTCTCCAATAGGAAGACTATTCACCCTTGCAGAGCTGTTCCATCGTCTTGTTCGGCAGGTAGTCCTTGCCGAAGCCGAAGGGCGTCACCAGCGCGATGTGCTCCGGCGTGCCGAGGAATGCCTTCAGTTCCTTGTTGAAGGCTTCGATGAGGTCGGTGTCGTCCTTGCGGAAGCCGAAGGCGCCATGACCCTTGACCGATTTGCCGGCGACTTCGCCGAAGGGCGTCGTCGATTCGACGCCTTCACCCTTCTTCGCCATGTCGGCGATGGAAAGCGCGGTCAGGGCGGCGCCGTCGGCGCGGTCCGACTGCACGGCGGCAACGAGGCTCGACTGATCGGGAAGAACGACCAGCTGCTCCTGCGGCACGCCGGCGTCCTTGGCGTAGCCGACTTCGACGGCGCCGGCCATCACCGCCAGCTTGAGGGCGGCGTTGTCCTTGAAGCTCGTATAATCCTTGATCCCCTTGGGATTGCCCTTCTTCACCAGCATGGCCTGGCCGATGCCGTAGGAGGGCTCCGAGAAGGCGATCTCGGCGCAGCGCTTCGGATTGATGAACATGCCGGCGGCGATGATGTCGAAGCGGCCGGCCTTGAGGCCAGGAATGAGCGAGCCGAATTCGGTGAGCACGCCGTCGACCTGGGCGATACCCATCTTGGCGAGCACCGCCTTGGCGACTTCCGGCGCCTCGCCGGTGAGCTTGCCGTCCGGCGTCGCGAAGCCGAAGGGCGCCTCATTGGCGAAGCCGATGCGGATGAAGCCTTGAGCCTTGGCGCGCTCGAGCGTCGTCTCGGCATGGGCCATGGACATGAAAGAAAAGGTCGTGGCGGCAAAGGTGAGGCCGGCCGTTCCCATGAGCAGGCGGCGGCGCGTGATCATCTTGGACATGCATATCTCCCGGAATTGTCGCGTTTCCTGCCCGGTCTCGTCGCCGGGTCTTCTTGTTGTATACATCTTATCTGGACAGACTGCAAGAGAGGATGTAATTTGGGCGAAATAATAACAAAGGGCACTGCGATAAGTCATCGTTGTGCACATTTAGGGAGTTCGATGGGTTTTTCCCTTGAAGCTGTCCGGGAGGCGCACAGGCTCATCCAGGGCCTGGCGCGCGCTACGCCACTGATCGAGGCCCTGAGCTTCTCAGGCCATGACGGTCGGCCCATCCTGCTCAAGCTTGAAACCCTGCAGCCGATCGGCGCCTTCAAGATCAGAGGCGCGGCGCATGCGCTGCTGCGCCTCGATGAAGAGGCCCGCCGGCGCGGCGTCGTCTGCTGCTCGACCGGCAATCACGGCAAAGCGGTCGCCTATGCAGCCCGCCGGCTCGGCATCGAGGCGACGATCTGTCTGTCCAGTCTCGTGCCGGAAGCGAAAGTCCAGGGCATCACCGCGTTCGGCGCCACGATCCGGCGCTGCGGCACCAGCCAGGACGACGCGCAGAAGGAGGCCGACCGGCTAGTGCGCGAGAGGGGTTATACCGACATCTCGCCCTTCGATCATCGCGACGTGATTCTCGGCCAGGCGACGATCGCGCTCGAGCTTCTGGCCGAGCGGCCCGATCTCACCCAGATCGTGGTGCCTTTGTCGGGCGGCGGGCTCCTCGGCGGCATCGCCTTCGCCGCCAAGCAGATCAAGCCGGATATCCGCGTGATCGGCGTCAGCATGGAAGAAGGCGCCGCCATGCATGAAAGCCTCAGGGCCGGCCATCCGATTCTCGTCACCGAAGTTCCTTCGCTCGCCGACACGCTGGGCGGCGGCATCAATCTCACCAATCAATGGACCTTCAAGCTCTGCCGCGATTATGCCGACGAGACCCTGCTGGTGAGCGAGACGGAGATCTATCGCGGCATGCAGGCGCTGTTCCGGCGCGAGCGCCTCATCGCCGAGGGCGGCGGCGCCGTCGGCATCGCGGCGCTCCTGGCCGGCAAGCTCAAAGTCGACGGGCCCACCGCCATGATCATCTCCGGCCAGAATGCCGATCTCGACCAGATCATCGCCGTGGCGAAGGGCGAACCGGTGCGCATCGGCGATCACATGGTGAAAGGATAGACTATGGGCGACATCGCCATTCTCACCGAAGCCGATCTGCGCCGCACCGTCATGCTCGGCGCACCGGTGCTCAAGGTGGTCGAAGACGCCTTCCGGCTTCTCGCCTCGGGCAAGGTCATCATGCCGCCGATCCTCTCGATGGAAATCGCCGACGCTCATGGCGAGGTCGATGTGAAGACCGCCTATCTGCCGGGCTTCGAGCATTTCGCCATCAAGGTCAGCCCCGGCTTCTTCGACAATCCGAAGCTCGGTCTGCCCAGCCTCAACGGGCTGATGATCCTGTTCTCGGCGAAGACCGGACTCGTTTCGGCGCTGCTCCTCGACAATGGTTATCTGACCGACATCCGCACCGCCGCGGCCGGCGCCGTCGCCGCCAAATATCTGGCGCCGAAGAAGGTCGAAACCGCCGCCGTGTTCGGCACCGGCGCCCAGGCGCGTTTGCAGATCATCGCCGCGCATCAGGTGCGCCCCTTCAAGAAGGTGATCGTGTGGGGGCGCGATCAGGGCCGCGCCGAGGCCTGCGCCGCGGATATCGCGCCGGCAATCAAGGTGAAGACCGAAGTCACGAAGGACGCCGCCGCGGCCGTCGCCGAAGCGCAACTGGTGGTGACGACGACATCGGCGCGAAAAGCCATCCTGCGCGCCGAATGGCTGCATAAGGGACTGCACATCACCGCCATGGGCGCCGACCAGGCCGGGAAGAACGAGATCGACCCGCGCGCCGTGGCGCTGGCCGATCTCTATGTCTGCGACCGCGTCAGTCAGGCCGCAGCGCTCGGCGAATTGCGGGCGGCGCGCGCGGCCGGCCTGATGAATGGCGGGACGCCGCCCGAGCTCGGCGCCATCGTCGCCGGGACCCATCCTGGCCGGCCATCAGAGGCCGCGATCACCCTCTGCGACCTGACCGGCACCGGCGCGCAGGACACCGCCATCGCCTCTTACGCCTTTGCCTCAGCACGGAAGCTCGGCATCGGCACTAAAATCAACGCTTGAGAGACAGAATGAGCAGCACTCCCTTCACGCGCGCCGAATATGCCGAAAGGCTGGCCCAGGTCAAAAGCCGCATGGCGAAGGCCGGCTTCGATCTGATCATCTGCCAGGACCCGGCCAATATGGGCTGGCTCACCGGTTTCGACGGCTGGTCCTTCTACGTGCCGCAATGCGTGCTGGTGCATCAGGCGGTGGAAACGCCGATCTGGTTCGGCCGCGCCCAGGACGCCAAGAGCGCGCATCTCACCACCTATCTGCCGGCCAATAATATCGTGCCCTTCTCGGAGCATCTGATCCAGCATCCGGTCGGCCATCCCTATGACGAGCTCGCCGAGCTGATCCGCGCGCGCGGCTGGGGCAAAGCGCGCATCGGCGTCGAGATGGATGCGCATTATTATACGGCGCGCTGCCATGCCCATCTCACCAAGGGACTGCCCGACGCGGCCTTCGCCAATAATGGCGACCTGGTCAACTGGGCGCGGCTCGTCAAATCCGAGGCCGAGATCGTGCTGATGCGCGAGGCGGGCCGCATCTGCAGCCATGCGATGAACCGCGCCGTCGAAACGATGAAGCCCGGCGTGCCGCAATATCAGGTGATCGCCGAGATCTATCACGCGCAGACCATGGGTGTGCCGGGAATTGGCGGCGACTATGCCGCCATCTGTCCGCTCATGCCGGTGGGCGAGGGAACGAGCACGCCGCATCTCACCTGGAGCGACGCGCCCTTGCCGAAATCGGGTCTCGCCATGCTCGAGATCGCCGGCGCCCGGCGGCGCTATCACGCACCGCTCACCCGCACCATCCATCTGGGCAAGCCGCCGCAAGCAATCGCGGATGTGGCCAAGGCGGTGGTCGAAGGCGTCGATGCCGGCCTCGCCAAAGCCAGGAGCGGCAACACGGCGGAGCAAGTGGAGGGGGCCTGGCAGGCGGTGCTGCGCAAATACGGGCTCAAGAAAGAAAGCCGTGTCGGCTATTCGATCGGGCTTTCCTATCCGCCCGACTGGGGCGAGCGCACGGTGAGCCTCAGGCCCGGCGATACGACCGTGCTTCAGGCTGGCATGTGCTTCCACATCCAATCGGGCGTATGGCTCCAGGATTTCGGCGTCGCGATCTCCGAGTCCTTCGTCGTCACCGACAAAGGGGGCGAGCGTCTTTGCGACGTGGCGCGCGAATTGATCGTGATCGATTGACATGTTCGACAATCCTTTCACCGATGCCGAAATCGCCCGCCGTCTGCGCCGGGTGCGCGCCGAGCTCGAGCTCAAAGGACTCGAGGCGGCGATCTTCGCCAGCCCCGAGAATGTCTTCTATCTGACCGGTCTCGATCATTGGGGCTATTTCGCGCCGCATCTGTTGCTGGTGCCGCTCGACAGCGAGCCGGCGCTGGTGACGCGCGCGATGGAGAAGGTCTCAGTCGAAAAGCAGGTGCGCGCGGCGCGCTTCCACGGCCATCCCGACAGCGAGACGGCCGCCGACATGATGGCGCGGGTGCTGCGCGACCTGAAACTTACGGGCAAAGCCATCGGTCTCGAATACTGGACATCGGGACTGAGCCATGGTCTCGCCCTCTCGCTGAAGGAGCAGGTCGACGCGCGGTGGTCGGATGTGAGCGGTCTTGCCGATGCGTTGCGACTGGTGAAAAGTTCTGAAGAGCAGAAGCTGATGCGCCGGGCGGCGCGCGTCAGCGATGCGGCGGCTGAGGCGGCGGTCGCCGCCATTGCCGATGGCGCGCGTGAATTCGAAGTGGCAGCGGCGTGCATGGCGGCGATGATCCGTGCCGGCGGCCATCCGCCGGGCTTCGGACCTTTCATCCGGCCAGGCAGCCGGCTCGGCGAGGAGCATGCGACCTGGGGAGATGGGGCCTACAGGAAAGGCGAGCCGGTCTTTCTCGAATTGTCGGGCTGCGTCTCACGCTATCACGCGCCGCTGGGGCGGCTCGTCCATATCGGTTCGATCCGCGACGACGATGCGCGGATCGCCGGCGTCGTCAGACAGGCTTTCGATGCCGTCGTTGCCGCGATCCGGGCGGGCGCCAGAGCGCGCGATGTCTATGCGGCATGGCAGGCGGTCGTCGACGCGGCGGGGCTTGCGCACTACCGGCGCCATCATTGCGGCTATTGCGTCGGTGTCGGACAGCCGCCGTCCTGGACCGGCGGCAACAGTGTCACGGGGCTCCGGCATGATTCCGATCTCGAGATCAAGACCGGCATGAGCTTCCATATCCTGTCCTGGCTGATGGGCAGCGGCCAGGGCGACGACTTCCTGTCCAATACGGTCCTTTTGACCGAGAGCGGACCAGAGGTTTTGACCAAGCTGAAAAGTGGGCCGATCGTGGTCTGATCACCCTTCCTGGAGCCAGCCTTGGGTCAGTTCCGGCAACGGAATGGAATCGCGCAGCAGCCGCGTATAGGCATGCTGCGGGCGCTCGAAGAGCGTCGCGGTGTCGGCATCCTCGACGATCTCGCCCTTGCGCATCACGATCACCCGGTCGCATAGACGGCGCACTACCGACAGGTCATGGCTGATGAAGGCCATGGTGAAGTTCATCCGGGCACGTAAGTCCATCAGCAAAGCGAGGATCTGCGCCTGGCTCGATACGTCGAGGCCCGACACGATCTCGTCCGCCAGGATGAAACGCGGCTTGAGCGCCACCGCGCGGGCGATGCCGACGCGCTGGCGCTGGCCGCCGGACAATTCATGCGGATAACGCGCGGCGAAGGAAACGGGCAGGCCAACCTGGGTCAGCGCCTCCTGGGCGAGAGACCGGGCTTCGCCGCCGGTCGCCGCGACTTTATGGAGCAGGAGCGGGGCGGCGATGATGGCGCCGACGGTCTTGCGCGGATTGAGGGACGAAAACGGGTCCTGGAAGATGATCTGCAGGTCACGCCGCAAGGGGCGCAGCGCCTCGTCGTCGAGACCCGTTATGTCGCGTCCGGCAAAGTCGATGCGGCCGCGGTCGGGGGTGAGAAGGCGGATCAGGGTCCGGCCGAGTGAGGTCTTGCCCGAGCCCGATTCACCGACGATGCCGGTGATGGCGCCCTCGGGCACGGTGAAGCTCAGGCCCTTGAGGATGGTGATGCGCGGCGCCGCGCCGAAAAGCGGCTTGCGCGCCAGGTCGGGAAGCGAGAGATGCAGGTCCTCGACCTTGAAGAGGGCGTCAGCCATGCGCGCGCTCCTTCGCCCAGAGGGCGTCGGTCTGGGCGACTTCATGTGCGAGCTGGTTCAAAAGCTCCGGCGAAGCGGGCTTGAGCGACTCTTCGGGCCGGTCGTAGCGCGGCGTCGCCGCCATCAAGGCGCGCGTGTAGGCATGCTGAGGATCGGCGAAGAGCCGGCGCACGCTCGCCTGCTCGACAACCTTACCGGCATAAAGCACGGAGGCCGTCTGGCAGAGCTTCGCCACCACGCCGAGATTGTGGGTGATGAAGAGAAGGGCGGTGCCGTGACGCGCCTGGAGGCCGGCGATGAGCGCCAGTATCTGCTTCTGGACCGTCACGTCGAGCGCCGTCGTCGGCTCGTCGGCGACGATGAGCCTGGGTTCGCCGGCAAAGGCCGCGGCGATGAGCACGCGCTGGCGCATGCCGCCCGACAGTTCATGCGGGTAAAGGCGCATCACCCTGTCGGGCTCGGCGATCTTCACCTCGTCGAGCAGAGCCGCGGCGCGCTCATGCGCCCTGGCCTTGGACATTCCCAGAATATGGATCAGCCGGTCGGATATCTGCTCGGCGATGCGCTTGGACGGGTTGAGCGCGGTCAACGGATCCTGCGGGATGAAGGCGGCGCGCCTGCCGATGAACAGACGACGCGCGGTCTCGGGCATCGCATTGAGATCAGCGCCCTCGATGGTGACGCTACCCTCGAGGATCGTCACCGCTTTCGGCAGGATGCCGAAGACGGCGCGGGCGATCATGCTCTTGCCGGCGCCCGACTCGCCCACCAGAGCGTGGACCTCGCCCGGCTTCACGGCGAGCGACACGCGGCGCAGCAGGCGGCCACCGCCACGCTGGAGCGCGACGCTCAAACCGCGGATGTCGAGATAGGCTTCCGTCATCTGAGCACCGGATCGAAACGCTCTTTCAGCCCCTCGCCGAACTGGCTGAAGGCCAGCACGGTCAGGAACAAAGCGATCATCGGGAAGACCAGCACCCACCAGGCCTGATAGATGATGCCGCGGCCCTCGGCGATCATGCTGCCCCAGGTCGCCATGTCGGTCGAGACCGAGAGATTGACATAGGACAGGATGGCCTCGACGATCACCGCGATGCCCATTTCGAGGGACAGCAGCACGATGATCGCCGGCAATACATTGGGCAGCACCTCGCGCGCCAGGGTGGCGATCGAGGTGAGGCCCATGGCGCGGGCGCTTTCGACATAGTCCATGCGGCGCTGCTGCATCGTCTCGGCGCGCACGACCCGGCAGAAGCGCGTCCAGTCGATGATGGCGATGGCGATGATGACCGACTGCAGGCTCGGATTGAGGAAAGCGACGAGCAGGATGGAGAGGAGCACCGGCGGAAAAGCCATCCAGATGTCGACGATGCGCGAGATGATGCGGTCGGTCCAGCCGCCGAAGAAGCCGGCAAGCAGTCCCAGCAGCGAACCGAGGAGACAGGCGGCAAGGCCGGCGCCGATGGCGACGAAAAGCGCCGGGCGCGCCGCCGAGATCAATCTCGACAGCACATCGCGGCCGAGGCTGTCGGTGCCGAGCAGATAGCCGGGCTCGTGCCCGGCCACCCAGGCCGGCGGCAATTTGCCGAGCATGAGATCCTGGGCGAGCGGATCATGCGGCACGATGAGGGGGGCGAATATCGCGGCGAGCGCGAAGAGCGTCAGCCACAGGCCCGACAGCCACAAACGGAGGCCCGCTTTCACCCTTATGACGCGCGCCTCAGCCATGCCGGAGCCTCGGATTGAGCAGCGCATAGCTCAGATCGACGATGAGATTGATGATGACGAAGATCAGCGCGAAGACAAGGACGATGCCCTGGATGAGCGGCAGGTCGCGGTTGATGACGGCGTCGATCGCCATGTTGCCGAGTCCCTCATAGGAGAACAGCCGTTCGACGATGACCGTGCCGCCGATCAGGAAGGTGAACTGCACGCCGGCGAGCGTGAGCGTCGGGATCACCGCGTTGCGCAAGGCCTCGGCCAGCAGGACGCGCGTCTCGGAGAACCCTTTGGTGCGAGCAAGCATCACATAATCCTGCTGCATGGCCTCCTTCAGCGCGGTCTTGAGCAATTGCGCGATGACCGCGGCGAGCGGCAGCGCCAAAGCGAGAGCCGGCATCAGCATATGGCGCATCAGGTCGAGGAAGATGTCGAAGCGCAGGCGCAGAATGCTTTCGATGAGGTAGAAGCCGGTGACGAAGGGCAGATCGAGGCTCGGCGAGACGCGGCCCGATATGGCGAAGATGGGAACGAGGACACCGAACAGCAGAATAAAAGTCAATCCCCACAGGAAGTCCGGCATGGCGAGGCTCGCGCCATTGGCGAGATCGATGCCGGTCTCGACGGCAGTGCCGCGGAAACGAGCGGCGATGACGGCGAGCGCGCCGCCCAGCGCCATGGCGATGAGAAGGGCGAGCGTCGCGAGCTCGAGCGTCGCCGGCAGGCGGCCGAAGATCAGGCTCATCACATCCTGGCGCAGCGAGATCGAGGTGCCGAAGTCGCCCTGCAGCGCCCGGCCGAGCCAGATCCAGAACTGGGCCAGGATCGGCTTGTCGAGACCGTAATGAGCGGTGAGCAGGGCGATATCGGCGTCGGACGCCCCGGGCGGCAGCATCATGGCGATGGGATTACCGGGCACGACCCGCACCAGGATGAAAACGATGAGCGCCACGCCGAACAGCGTGACCATCGTTGAGCCGAGGCGGATCAGCAGATTTCGGCTCATCTTTCAATATAACTCATACCGCAAATCCGTTTCCCAACTCGTCATGGCCGCCCTTGAGGCGGCCATCCAGCCTATCCATATAGCAGCTCATTGGCGTGGAGACTGGATGGCCGGGTCAAGCCCGGCCATGACGAAAGGGGGGCGTCAGGCCGGCGACATCAGCGCGGGCAAGAGGGCACCCGAGACATGCGGCGTGACCTTGACCGACTTGGCATGGACGATCGGCTGCACATATTGCAGCAGCGGGATCACATAACCCTGCTCGGCGATATATTTGCTGACCGCCTTCCAGCCGTCGATGCGCTTGGTCTCGTCCTTCTCGCCCCAGAGCGGGATGATCATGTCGATGAGATCCTTCGAGTCCCACACCGAATGCGGGCTCGGGCCGAACATGGCGAAGCCGGTCGAGGTGGTCGGGTCGCCGATCGCATTGCCCCAGTTGTAGAAGGCGGCCGGCGCCAGCGTATCGGCGGCGCGCAGTTCGTAATGCTTGGCGATCTCGTAGATCTCGATCTCCGCCTCGATGCCGACCTTGCGCCACATGCCGACGATCGCCTGGATCATCTCATAGTCCTTGGGCTTGAAGCCCTTGGTGGTCTGGATCTTGAACTTCACCGGCTTGTCGGGTCCGAAGCCGGATGCGGCCAGCAGCTCCGTCGCGCGCTTAGGATCGTAGCCGACCTTGATGGAGGCGTCATAGGCCGCATATTGCGGCGTCTCGAGCGTGTCGATCGGAATGCCATAGCCGTTGAGCAGGCGGTCGATGATGAGCTGCTTGTCGATGGCGTGATGGGCGGCGAGGCGGACATTCTTGTCGAGCATCACATCGATGTCGTTCAGGAAGATCATGCCGATATCGGAGATCGGCGTGGTGATGCCGGCAAGCCCGTCCTTGCCCTTCAGCCGGTCGAATTCGTCATAGGGGATTTCGAGCGTCACCTGCGAGGAGCCGGATTCGACTTCGGCGACGCGGCTGGCGGAATCGGGCACGAATTTGATGATGACCGTCTCGAAGGCCGGCTTGCCGCCCCAGTAATTCGGATTGGCCTTGAGCCGCACGAAGGCGTTGCGCTCGAACTTCTCCATCATATAGGGGCCGGTGCCGATCGGCGCCTTCTCGAAGCCCTCGGCGCCGACCTTCTCATAATAGGCCTTGGGCAGCACATAGCCGGTGAGGAAGGACATCCATTTGAACAGGACCGGTTCGAACTCCTTCACATCGGCGGTGATCTTGTTGCCCTCGACCTTGAAGTTGCCGATCTTGCTCCACACGAACTGAATCGGATTGCCGGTTTCGGGCTTGCCGGCGCGCTCCAGCGACCAGGCGACGTCCTCGGCGGTGAAGGGCGAGCCGTCATGCCAGGTGACGCCGTCGCGCACTTCCATCTCGACCTTCGTCTTGTCGTCGTTCCAGCCCCATTTGGTGACGAGGCCCGGCGCGAAGGAGAGGTCCGGATTCTGCGCGATATACATGTCGAAGACCGACTGATAGATCGCCTGGATGGTCGGGTTCACCGCCGAGGGACCGACCGTCGGGTCCCAGGAGGGCAGGTTCACATTATAGGCGATGGTGAGCTCGGACCCTTGCGCGGACACTTCCGCGCCCGGAAATCCAGCCAGCAGAGCGGCGCCGCCAAGGGCGCCGAATTTCAGCAGATCACGCCTGGATGTCGTCATGTCTCTCTCCCTGTCGCCCTTTATTGAATGGGCCATTGATAGATACTTTAGGTCTAAACTAAATCTCCCGCAAGCTCACTTGCTCAACATCTTCGCCAGCATGAAGCCGGACCCGGCGCCGACACCGGCGCCCGGCCAGGTCGCGGCGCCGACGAGATAAAGCCCCTGGACCGGCGTCCTGTAGCGCGACCATCCGGGCGCCGGGCGGAAGAGGAAATTCTGGCTCAGATGATGGCTGCCGCCGAGATTGTCGCCGCCGACGAGATTGGGATTCTCGCGCTCGAGATCGAGGGGGGAGAAGACGGCGCGGCCGAGAATCCGGGCGCCGAAGCCCGGCGCATAGGTCTCGAGAATGGCGAGCACGCGGTCGGCATAGGCTTCCTTTGCCCGGTCCCAATCGGTCGCGGTGATCATGCCTTTGCCGTCGCCGCGAATTTCGGCGGGCAGGACGCGCACCTGCAGCCAGAGAATATGCTTGCCGGGGGGCGCGCGGCCCGGATCGACAGCCGTCGGCTGGCCGACGACGACGACAGGCTCCGCCGGCAGAAATCCGGCCAGCGCCTCGTGATAGACGCGGCTCATCATGTCGAGCGAGGGCGCGAGGTGGACGTAAGCGAAGCGCTTGAGCTCGGCGCCAGCGGCCCAGTCGGGCAGGCCGTCGCAGGCGACATGGATCATCATCGTGCCGGGGCCGGGCCGGAAGGCCTTCATGCGGCGATCGGTTTCGGCATCGCCGCTGCCGCCGTCGAGGAGCCGGCCGAATACAGCTTGCGGCAAGGTATTGGCGATCACCGCGCGGGTGGCCTGGAATTGCCGGCCGTCCGCGAGCGTCACGCCGGTGGCGCGATCCGGACTCCTGTCGATGCGCCGCACCTCGGCATCGAGATGGATATCGCCGCCCAGCTCCGTGAGATAATTGGTGAGCGCCCTGATCATCACATCGGCGCCGCCTTTGCCGAGCGCCATGCCGAAGCTCTGATCGGCCATGGCCTCGAGATAGGGGAAGAGCGCGCCGCCCGCGATATCGGGTGCGAAATCGAGATGCAGGCCCCAGGCGGCGAGCGTGGCCTTGATCTTTTCGGATTCAAAGGTCGCATCGAGGAAGGCGCGGGGTGAGGAAACGAGCAGCTTCAGCGTGTCGATGATCCACGGCAGCCCCTGGGCGCGCCAGGCCTTCCAGCCCAGCGGCAGAAGTTCGCGCGAGGGCATCGGGCTGCCGAGCAAAGCAAATATATGCGGCGCGTCGCGGCCGAAGCGGTCGCTCAAGCCCTTCCAGGCTTCGGCGTCCTTGGGCGACAGGCTCAGGGCGCGGGCGATGTTCTTTTCCTTGTCCATGGAGACGCCGAACCAGCTGCCATCGGCGAAAGGTGTGGCGAAGCAGTCGCCCGCCCCGGCGAAAGCCAGGCCGTGCTTCGTCAACGCTTCGCCATGGGCGCGCATGAAGGGCGAGCCGGCGAAGAGGCCGAGATTCATGGCGAAGAGATCATGGCGGAAGCCGGGAAGCGTCACCTCGCGGGTCTGCACCGCGCCGCCCGCCACTTTATTGCGCTCGAAGACGCCGACCTTCCAGCCCTGTTTGGCCAGATGCACGGCCGCGGCGAGCCCGTTATGGCCGCTGCCGATGATGATGGCGTCATAGTGCATGGACGTCCCTCCGGCGGACATACTGGCATATGCATATAATCTGTCCATGAGATTCCGCTGGCTCAAGCAAGCGCAAGATTTGTTATTTGCATTTGCATGTATTGGGCATAGGATGCCGGCCAGAACAACAACACGCAGTGGAGGAAACATATGGCGCAGAAAGCGGATCTCAGTTCATTGGCCGAAGCCTTGTTGTCGGGCGCCGTCGACGTCGTCGACCTTACAGCACCGCTCGGGCCGGACACGCCGCTGATCAAGCTGCCGCCCGAGATCGGCAAGAACACGCCGACGGTGGAAGTGCACAATATCTCCAATTACGACCAGAACGGCCCCTTCTGGTCGTGGAACTGGCTCAAGCTCGGCGAGCATTCCGGCACGCATTTCGACGCGCCGGTGCATTGGGTCACCGGCAAGGATTATGCCGACGGCACCACCGACAAGATCGCGCCGAAGAATTTCGTGGCGCCCGTCAATGTCATCGACTGCAGCGGCGAGGTGAAGAAGAATCCGGACTTCCTGCTCTCCGCCGACGGCGTGCGCGCCTGGGAGAAGACCCATGGCGACATCGCCAAGGGCAGCTGGGTGCTGATGCGCACCGACTGGTACAAGCGCAATGGCAGCGAGAAGGAATTCCTCAATGCGGACGAGAAGGGGCCGCATTCGCCCGGCCCGACGGTCGACTGCATCGAATATATCCTGTCCAAGGGCGCCATCGGCTGGGGCAGCGAGACGGTCGGCACGGATGCCGGCGCCGCCGGCGGCATGACGCCGCCCTTCCCGGCGCATAATCTGATGCACAAGTCGAACCGCTACGGTCTCGCCAGCCTGTGCAATCTCGACAAGCTGCCGCCCAAGGGCGCCATCCTGATCGCGGCGCCGTTGAAGATCGTCAACGGCACGGGCAGTCCCTTGCGCGTCCTGGCGCTGGTGGCGCGCTGAGACTTGATGGCTTTCTCCTTCTCCCGCAAGCGGGAGAAGGAACACCCTCATCCGGCCTTCGGCCACCTTCTCCCGCAGGCGGGAGAAGGGAAAACAGGAGAGAGGCTCAGAAACGAACATGGCCGATCCTGACTATGTGATCGTCGGCAGCGGCATCAATTCTTTGGTCTGCGCGGCTCTGCTGGGCCGCCAGGGCAAGCGCGTGCTGCTGCTCGAGCGCAATGACCGGATCGGCGGCTGCATCCGCACCGAGGAGATCACGGCGCCGGGCTATGTCCATGACGTGATGGCGACGACCTTCGTCCTGTTCATCACCTCGCCTGCTTATGCGGCCCTCGCCGCCGATCTCGGCCGGCACGGGCTCGAATTCTGCCACACCGATCATCCTTCCGGCGTGCTGCTGCCGGACGGGCGTTCGGCCGTCGTCACCATGAAGCGCGACGCCAATGGCGCGGCGCTCGATCAGCTGGCCTCAGGCGATGGCGCCCAGCATCTCGCCGATGTCGGCGGCATCGAGCGCGACGCGCCCTTGCTCTTCGCGCTGCTCGGCGGCCAGCTGTGGAGCTGGCCGACGGCGAAGCTCCTCGCCAAGGAAGCGTGGCGGCGCGGTCCGCGTCCGCTGGCGCGGTTCTTCGGCGAGGCGCTGACCACGGCGCGCGCCTGGCTCGAGGCGAATTACCGCTCCGATGTCGCCCGCGCTTTGTGGGCGCCCTGGGTGCTGCATACCGGGCTCGGACCGGAAAGCGCCTATTCGGCGCAAATGGCGAAAGTGATCGCCTTCGCGCTCGAAGCGGCGGGCGCGCCGATCGTCAAAGGCGGCGGCCAGAAGCTGCTCGATGCCTTTGCCGCCCTGATCCGCGAGACCGGCGGGGAGATCCGCACCGGCGCCGATGTCGCCGCGGTGCTCGCCGGCGGCGACGGATCGGCGCGCGGCGTGCGGCTGGCGGATGGCGCGGAGATCACGGCGAAGGCCGGCGTCATCTGCTCGGTGACGCCGACGCAATTGTATCAGCGCCTGCTCAAGGATTTCACGCCGCCCGGCGATCTCGCCGGGGAAGTGCGCAACTATCGCTATGGCAAAGGCAATTTCCAGCTCCATTACGCGCTGAAGGCGAAGCCGCGCTGGCTCTCGCCCGGTCTCGACAGAGTGGCGCTGCTGCATCTGACCCCCGGCCTCGACGGCGTGTCGAAGGCGGCCAACGAAGCCGAGCGTGGCATGCTGCCGGAGGTCCCGACCATCTGCGTCGGCCAGCCCGCCGCGCTCGATCCGAGCCGGTGTCCAGACGGGACCGCAATCCTGTGGCTGCAGCTTCCGGAAGCGCCGCGCTTCATCAAGGGCGATGCTGCGGGCCAGATCGCCGTGCCGGCGGACGGACGATGGAGCGAAGCGGTGCGCGAGGCCTATGCCGACCGCATCGAGGCGATCCTCGCCCATCACATCGCCGATTTCAGCGCGATCAAGCTGACGCGGCGGGCTTATTCGCCCGCCGATCTCGAGGCGATGAACATGAATCTGGTCGGCGGCGATCCCTATGGCGGCTTCTGCGGGCTCGACCAGTCCTTCCTGTGGCGGCCGTTCAAATCCTCGGTCAATCACCGCACCTTCATCCGCAATCTCTACCATATTGGCGCCTCGACCCATCCGGGAGCCGGCCTCGGCGGCGGATCGGGATTCATGCTGGCGCAGTCCTTGAGGTGATCAGATGGTCGGACGCTTCGGAACCACGCTCCTGAAACCCTCCAATGCGGTCGATGACGCGATCCCATCGATCGGCGAGATCGGGCTCAATCACTTCGCGCCCTATCTGATCAACCGCATCTCGGCGCGCTGGAACGCCGACATGCAGGAGGCGCTCAAGTCCTTCGATCTCACCACCGCCAAGATGCGCACGCTGGCGGTGCTGGCGATCACGCCGGGCATGACGGCGAACGATCTGGCGCTCCACACCATCACCGAGCAGTCGACCATGAGCCGCACCCTCGATGCGATGGAGGAGCAGGCCCTGATCAAGAGCCGGCCGCGCAAGGGCGACCTCCGGGTGCGCGAGGTCTATCTGACCGACAAGGGCCGCCAGCTCTTCGCGCAATTCTGGCCGATGATGTATAAGCGGTATTCGGAAGTCTTCGCCGGCGTCAGCGAGACCGAATACGAGACTTTCATTTCGGTCCTGCACAAGATGCTGCAGAATGTGAACCAGGACTGAGGAGGGCGCCATGGCCGAACGTTCCTTCGCGAGAGAGGTCCAGCAGCTGAAGATCGGCGCCGGCGAGGAGTTTCGCGGCGAAGGCATCCTCGCCATCACCAAGGCGCTGCTGCAATGCGGCGTCGGTTATGTCGTCGGCTATCAGGGCGCGCCCATCTCGCATCTGATGGACGTCCTTTCCGACGCGCAGGACATATTGGGCGAGCTCGGCGTCCATTTCGAGGCGAGCGCCAGCGAGGCGGCAGCCGCGGCGGCGCTGGCGGCCTCGGTGCATTATCCCATCCGCGGGGCGGCGACCTGGAAATCGACGGTCGGCACCAATGTCGCCTCCGACGCGCTCGCCAATCTCTCCTCGGGCGGGGTCACCGGCGGCGCCCTCATCATCGTCGGCGAGGATTATGGCGAAGGCTCGTCCATCATGCAGGAGCGCAGCCATTCCTTCGCGATGAAGTCGCAGATATGGCTGCTCGATCCCAAGCCCAATCTCGAAGCGATCGTGAAGGCGGTCGAGGACGGCTTCGCGCTGTCGGAGGCGACCAACACGCCGGTGATGCTGGAAGTGCGCATCCGCTCCTGCCATGTGCATGGCCGCTTCATCGCCAAGGACAATCAGCGTCCGGCGATGACGGTGGCCGACGCATTGGAATCGCCGCGCCGCGACACGCAGCGCATCGTCCTGCCGCCCGCCTCCTTCCTGCATGAGCAGGAGAAGATCAAGAAGCGCTGGCCGGCGGCGATCGACTTCATCAAGACGCACAAGCTCAACGAGATGGTCGGGCCGAAACGCGCCAAGGTCGGCATCGTGCTGCAGGGCGGCATGTATAATGGCGTGATCCGCGCCTTGCAGCGGCTCGGCCTCGCCGATCTCTACGGCACCTCGATGGTGCCGCTCTATATTCTCAACGTCACCTATCCGCTGGTCGATGACGAGTTCCTGGCCTTCTGCGAGGACAAGGACGCGGTGCTGGTGGTCGAGGAAGGCCAGCCCGATCACCTGGAGCAGGCTTTCGGCCATATGCTGCACAAGGCGGCGGCCGCGACGCGGCTCCATGGCAAGGGCTATCTGCCGATGGCCGGCGAATATACCGGCCAGGCGATGCTCGACGGCCTGTCGGGTTTCCTGCGCGATCATGCGCCGGCGCTGCTCTCCGCCAAGATCCGTCTGCCCAACGCACCGGTGGCGCCACTCGACCTGTCGCACCTGGCGCAAGTGGTGCCGATGCGGCCGCCCGGCTTCTGCACCGGCTGTCCGGAGCGGCCGATCTTCTCGGCGATGAAGCTGGTCGAGAGAGAGCTTGGGGAACATCACGTCGCCGCCGATATCGGCTGCCACCTCTTCTCGATCATGCCGCCCTTCAATATCGGGGCGACCACCATGGGCTACGGGCTCGGCCCCGCCTCGGCCTCGGCCTTCAACGTGCCGGCGAAGAAGCGCTCGATCGCCATCATGGGCGATGGCGGCTTCTGGCATAACGGCCTCGCTTCCGGCATCGGCAATGCCGTCTTCAACAAGAATGACGGCGTCATCCTGGTGGTCGACAATTATTATTCGGCGGCGACCGGTGGGCAGGACATTCTGTCCTCGCGCGCCCATAACCGGACGCGCTCGACCAAACATCCGATCACCGATGCGGTGAAAGGCGTCGGCGTCGGCTGGGTGCGCCATATCGATCACACCTATGATGTGGGCCGCATGCGCGACACGCTGCGCGAGGCGCTGACGACGGAGGAGAAAGGTCCCAAGGTCATCGTCGCCTCGTCGGAATGCATGCTCAACCGGCAGCGGCGCGAGAAGCCGCTCATCGCCAAGGCCATTCATGATGGCAAGCGGGTGGTGAAACCACGCTTCGGCGTCGATGAGGAGGTGTGCACCGGTGACCATGCCTGCATCCGCCTTTCGGGCTGCCCGTCGCTCAGCGTGAAGCAGCTGGACGATCCCTTGCGCGACGATCCGGTGGCGGCGATCGACCAGTCCTGCGTCGGCTGCGGCAATTGCGGCGAGGTGGCCGATGCCGCGGTGCTGTGCCCCTCCTTCTACCGCGCCGACGTGATCAGCAATCCGAGCCGCCTCGACCGCTTCCTGGCGGGGCTCCGGCAGAAGGTGATCGGCTTCCTGCAGAGGCGGCGCGACGCGAAATCGCTGCGCTTCGTCAAAGCGGGCGCGGCCAGATGAACATGCAGTCGGCGCGCCAGAACCAGATCATCAAGCTGGCGATCCTCGCGGTGGGCGGGCAGGGCGGCGGCGTGGTCGCGGACTGGATCGTGCATCTCGCCGAGACGAATGGCTGGTACGCGCAGGCGACCTCGGTGCCGGGCGTCGCCCAACGCACCGGCGCCACGATCTACTATATCGAGATGGTGCCCGATCGCGGCAAGACGCCGATCCTGGCCCTGATGCCGTCGCCCGGTGATGTCGACATCGTCCTCGCCGCCGAGCTCATGGAGGCCGGGCGGGCGATGATGCGCGGGCTCGTTACGCCGGAGCGCACCACGCTCATCGCCTCGTCGCATCGCGCTTTCGCCGTGTCCGAAAAGTCGGCGCCCGGCAATGGCATCGCCGACAGCGCGACGGTCATCGAGACGGCGCGCAAGACGGCGCGCCGCTTCGTCGCCGCCGATCTCGAGGCGATCGCGGCCCGCAATGGCAGCGTCATCTCGGCGAGCCTGTTCGGCGCGCTGGCCGCGGCTTCGGTCCTGCCGTTCCCGCGCGAAAGCTTCGAGGCGACGATTCAGAGCGGCGGCAAGGGCATCAAGGCGAGCCTGAGGGCCTTTCATGAGGCCTTCGACGCCGCGCTGGCGCCCGTCGCGCCCGGCGCCAAGCCGGAGAGCGCTCCGGCCCGGATCGAAGGACCGGCGGCGCTGCTCGAGCGCTATCAGGCGCTCGCCGCCCGTATCGACGATGAGATGCCGGCCGACAGCCGCGACATGGCGAAACGCGGCCTCGCCAAGGTCGTGGAGTTCCAGGATCTCGCCTATGGCGAGGAATATCTCGGCCGGCTGGTGAAGGTCGCCGCCCTCGATCATGATCTCGGCGGCGACGGCAAAGGCCGCTCCTTGACGCGCGAGGCGGCGAAATACATCGCCAACGCCATGGCCTATGACGACGTCATCTGGGTGGCGCGGATCAAGACCGAAAGCCGGCGTTTCGAGCGGGTGCGCGATGAGGTGCATGTCCGCGACGCGCAGATCCTGAAACTCACCGAATTCATGCATCCGCGCATGGAAGAGGTCTGCGGCATGCTGCCGGCGCGGCTCGGGCGCTATATCGAGAACCGCCCGGGCCTGTTCAAGGCGCTCGACCGCCTGGTCAATCGCGGCCGGCATGTGCGCACCGACGGGATCTTCTGGTACTCGGTCCTCTATGTGCTGGCAGGCTTCCGGCGCTTCCGCCGCCGCCTCTTACGCCATGAGGTCGAGCAGGCGCATCTCACGCGATGGCTCGGTGAGGCGGAGCGGGTCGCCCGGAGGAATTACGAGCTCGGCGTCGAGGTGCTGCGCTGCCGCCGGCTGATCAAGGGGTACAGCGACACGCATGCGCGCGGCCTGTCGCGTTATGACAAGGTGCTCTCGGCGCTGCCGCTGCTCGAGGGACGTGAAGACGGCGCCGACTGGCTGCGCCGCCTGCGCGAGGCGGCGCTGAAGGACGAGAACGGCACGGCTCTCGACGGGGCGCTGAAGACGGTCGCGAGCCTCTGAAAGAGGCCGGATACAGGGATTTACAGGCAAATACAGGGAAATTTCGAAAAAAGCGAGCTGCCTCCAACGATTTCAATTAGTTAGTGTCTTTGCGAGCCGTCGAGCAGGGAAATCTGCGGCTCAAGCTGCTTTCGCTCCACGAGTACTTCATTCCCCATTAATCCAATCTGCGCAGGTGGTGTTTCGCAATGGGCCTCCAGAAGTGTTGGAGGCAAAGCGGCATGGTCCGCTCATTTACTTTGGCTTGGAAAGAGCCACGGGAGGCGCGTTCGGAAGTTCACCACGTATGACGCGCTTACTGGAAATCAGCTTCCACGTCTCTCCGTCCAAGGAGATGGAGAGATCCAGGGTTGATTCTTCGGAAACTGTCACGGTCACTTGAGGAGGATTGATATCGGCTATCACAGAAGGTTCAAATACTTCGACGGAAGCTTTGATCTTCATCTCGCCTTTGTCTGCACTGTTGTAAAACTTGAAAAAGATTTCCTCGGAGCCAACCCTGTCGGGTAAGTATTCGACGTAGTATTGCAGTCTTAAGTTGGCTGGAAACGAGGCAACAATAACATCGCCGACATACACTCCAATTAGCATAAGCTTTCCATTGTGCTCGTGACGGATCTCTTCGCACAGTAAAACGTTGCCAATCCGTAGTTCCCTTGACTTCATTTGACGCCGACCATCTCGAAACGGGCCTTTGCATTTGATCGGGCACCAGTTCGCTGCGTTACTGGCTGCGCTGAATCAATGACCTTGGCAATTAGCGGATGAACTTCATTTGCAGGAAGTACGTGATCAAATGGGAGTGCTCGGGTCTCCAAATCTGCGTCCATTGCTAATAGCAAGTCGCTAATTGTTTCGAGTGTGAGGTTTGTTGGAGTTGTAAGCCAGCGTGTAATCTGTCCTGGGTCTCGTGATAAGCGCTCAGCGATATCCTTTTTGGTAAGCCCCTTACGTTCAGCCTCATCGTTGAAAAGGCCGGCAATATCAGAATGAATCCTGTTCTTAAGGCGCTGACGATAATAGTGCAGATCACGCTCAGGGATCGCCTTATCCTTTAAAATATTTGCCATTGACCGCTCCTGATACAACTGCGTGAACATCGTTGGTAATTATAGGTTGATAGGTATGCAGGTGAATGCGCCACCTTGCCCATGCCGTGAGTTTGACGTCTTTCCATGCTCTTGACTGCCATGCGCCAAGATCTTCTCGAAGGGCATAGTTGGTCGCTACGAATACGTCCCTTGCGGCGAAGAGACCAAGGACTCGAACGGAGGGCTCCTCTTGGACGCTTCGAATTTCCCAGACACCCTTTGTCCCGGGGTAGAGGAGAAAGAGGTACTTCGGGCCGATGTCTTTCAGCGTGACAAACGCTTCGAGATCGGCCCTCAAGCTTGCGACGCGCTGTTCCCATTCGGCGGTTCCAATAGGTGAATCCAAAACGGCCTGTAGGTTCTCGTCGACAAACATTGCTCGTCTGATCGGCGACCCCTTTGCCTTCGGAAGCAAGGGGAAGAGCATCTTCCTCGCCACCCGATCGCGAATAAGATCGTCGATTGACATATAAGTCAATATTTGAAAAGTACAAGGTTAATTGCCATTAGGTAATGGTAAGCAGAAAGGAGTGAATCAGGCCAGGATTTTAACTCCCACGAGGTGGCTCGCCCGCCACCATGTGGACCTCGGATTACAGGGCTTTGCTCGCAATTGCAGAGAAATCCCTCGCAAGAATGCTGGCTCTCAGCAATTTCAATAACTTAGCTAACCGCGATCCGTCGAGTAGGAGCTTTTCGCCGGACAGGCGGATCTCATGTGCATTCTTCCAGAATGGAATTTCCCAAATTCCATGATTGCGTGCGCGACTGCAAGGGAGCCTATAGCTTGCCTTGGCCGCCGCGAATCTCCTCCACGATCCATCTTCGGAAAGCCTGGATGCGCCGGTCGTTACGTTTCCGGCTGAGATACGCCAGATACCAGCCGCCGGGCTGTGACACCTTCATCGTCATGGGCTCGACCAGCTTGCCGGCAAGAATGTCGCTGTGCACCAGAAGCTCGGGCGCGACCATGAGACCCAGGCCGTCAATGGCGGCCTCGATGGCGAGGAGATAGGAGTCGAATCTCTCGACATTCACGGGCCTCGGGCGGCGGTCGCTGGCGAACCAGGTTTCGAGATCATCCGGCGCGCTCGATACTTCGAGGGCCACCATTTTCGAAAGGTCTCTGGCCTTGGCGATCTTTCGGCCGAGCTTGGGATTGGCCACGAGAACGAGAGGCGTCTCGAAGAGGTGAACATAGTCTATGCCCGCCCGCTTCGGCGCCTGGGCATAGACGATCGCCATGTCGGCCGCCTTCGGCACGAAATCCCAGTCCATCAGGCTCGAATCGATGGCGAGCCGGATGTCGGGATGCGCGTCGCGGAAACGATGCAGGCGCGGAATGAGCCAGCGCACCGCCAAGGTGACATAGATCTGCAGGGTCAGGCCGCCTTCGCCCTGATCGCGCCGCAACAGAGCGGTGCCGTTCTCGATCTGGTCGAAGGCTTCGCGCATGAAGGGGATCAGGATCTCGCCCGACGCGCTGAGCTTCACGCCGCCGGGCTGGCGGATGAAGAGCTTGGTGTCGAGAGAGGTTTCGAGCGCGGCGATCTGATGGCTGACGGCCGATTCGGTCACGTTCAGCTCCGTCGCCGCCCGGCGAAAGCTGCCATGCCGCGCGACGGTCTCGAAAGTCCGCAGGCCGGCGAGGTAGGGGAGGACGCGTCGTTGCGACATGTGTGCCGTTCATGTGGGCGGTACATGAGTTTGACTCATGTCGACGTGAAATACCATCGTTTGACCCGGCCGCGGATTCCGTCAGCCTAGGACCCGCAACAAGAGTTAAGGATCGCATCATGTCGAACAAGCCAAGGGAAGCGGCCTTGAAGGGGCTCGGACGGCGGGATTTCATGAAAGTCGCCCTGGGCGCGGGGATGAGCCTCGCTTCGGCGCAGTTACTCTGGTCGGGCCGCGCCAAGGCCGAGCCCAAAAAGGGTGGAAAGCTGCGCGCCGGTCTTGCCCATGGCTCGACGACCGACATTCTCGATCCGGCGACTTATGAAAACGGCTTCACCCAGACCGTCGGCAACAGCGTCTATAACCGTCTCACCGAGGTCGGTCCGAAAGGCGACCTCGTCGGCGAGCTGGCGGAATCCTGGGAGCCCAGCGCCGATGCCAAGACCTGGCGGTTCAAGTTGCGTACGGGCATCCAGTTCCACAATGGCAAGAGCTTCTCGAGCGACGATGTCGTCGCCTCGATCAACCATCACAGGGGCGACGGCAGCACCTCGGGCGCCAAGGGCATCGTCGCCGGGATCGCCGACCTCAAGGCCGACGGGCCGCTGGCCATCACCTTCACGCTCACGGGCGGCAATGCCGATTTCCCCTTCATCCTCTCCGATTTCCATCTGCCGATCTGCCCGGCGACGCCTGAGGGCAAGATCGACTGGGCGTCGGGCGCCGGAACCGGCGCCTATGCGCTCGCCGGCTTCGAGCCGGGCCAGCGCGCCGCGCTCAAGCGTCACGCCAATTACTGGAAGGAAGGCCGCGGCCATTTCGACGAGGTCGAGCTGATGTCGATCGTCGACGTCAATGCGCGCACCAATGCGCTGGTCGCCGGAGATATCGATGTGATGGACCGCTGCGACCTCAAGACGGTCGGTCTCCTCAAGCGCAATCCCGCCATCCGCATCGAGCAGGCGTCCGGCACGCAGCATTATTCCTTCGCCATGCAGAGCGATGTGGCGCCCTTCGACAATCGCGATGTCAGGCTGGCGCTCAAGCTGGCGATCGACCGCCAGGAACTGATCGACAAGATCCTCACGGGCTACGGCTATCTGGGCAACGACCATCCGATCGGCAAGTTCAACCGCTATTTCGCCAGCGATCTCGAGCAGCGCCAGTATGATCCCGACCAGGCGCGCTCGCTGCTCAGGAAAGCGGGACATGAAAACCTGAAGGTCTCGCTGAGCGTCGCCGATGCCGCTTTCGCCGGCGCCGTCGATGCCGGGGCGCTGTTCGCCGACAAGGCGGCCAAGGCCGGCATCACGCTCGATATCGTGCGCGAGCCCGATGACGGCTACTGGACCAATGTCTGGCTCAAGAAGTCCTTCGCCGCGGTCTATTGGGGCGGCCGGCCGACCGAGGACTGGATGTTCTCGACCGCCTATGCGGCCGGCGTCCCGTGGAACGACACGCATTGGAACAATGAGCGCTTCAACGCGCTGCTGCAGCAGGCGCGGATCGAACTCGACGAACCCAAGCGCCGGGCCATGTATGGCGAGATGCAGCGCCTGGTGCGCGACGATGGCGGCGCGGTCATCCCGATGTTCGCGAATTTCGTCTTCGCGATGTCCGACAAGGTCGCGCATGCGCCCGAAATCTCGGCCGAATGGGACCTCGATGGCCTGAAATTCCCGGAGCGGTGGTGGTTCCAGTAAATTTGCCGGGCCTGATCGGGTGGGCGGCCGATCTTTATCGCGTCACCGGCAATGCGCGAGCCATCGAGGCGGCGAAGCTGATGCGCGCGGCTGTCCCCGGAAGGCCGGCTGACCCGCCGCAGGCATTGTCCGTTCTCAGCCATTTGCCGTCCGTCGCGATGCGGCATGAGCTGGCAGGTCTGCCCTGGACCGATGGCGGCTTCTCCCTGCCGGCAGCGATCAAGGGCCGCAATGCCTATGCCGAGTTGGTCGGGCCGGAGGGACCGGTTGTCAGCACAAAATGCCGGTTTGGCCTCTATCTGCAGGCGCCGGATTGTCTCTACCCGCCGCATTCGCATGCCGCCGAGGAGCTTTATCTGCTGCTGGACGGATCGGCCGAATGGCAGCTCGATGAAAGCGAGCCTTTTCTTCCGCCGAGTCCGGGCCTCGTACATCATATGCCCTGGCAGAAGCACGCCATGCGCACCGGCGCATCTCCATTGCTGGCGCTCTGGGTATGGCTCGGCAAGATCAGTTACGGCACGTATTCCATTTGAGCGAGCTGAATTACTTCATATCTATAGCATTGTCGGGAAATTAGTTTAGTTCTATAGTAATTTCAGGTGCCGCTTCAGAAGACACCGGACCCGGCAAGGCACCGGCCCGTCCCGGAGGAACGCAACATGCTGAAGAAATTTGTCGCGTCGTTGTCGCTCAGCCTTTGTCTCGCAGCACCCGCACTGGCCGGATCCGTTCCGGGCCTGCGCGGCCATGACCATACCGGCGTCACGGTGCCCGACATCAAGCAGGCGCTCGACTTCTTCACCAATGTGCTGGGCTGCCAGCATGCGATGACCTTCGGGCCCTTCTCCGACGACAAGGGCAATTTCATGCAGGATCTGCTCGACGTCCATCCGCGCGCCAAGATCGAGCAGATCTCGCTGGTGCGCTGCGGCTATGGCTCGAATATCGAGCTCTTCCAGTATTCCTCGCCCGACCAGAAGGACGCCAAGCCGAAGAACAGCGATATCGGCGGCTATCACATCGCCTTCTATGTCGACGATATCAAGGCCGCCGCCGATTATCTCAAGGCCAACAATGTGCGCACCATGATGGGGCCCTTGCCGGTCGATCAGGGGCCGGCCGCCGGCCAGTCGATCCTCTATTTCATGGCGCCCTGGGGCCTGCAATTCGAGCTCATCAGCTATCCCAAGGGCATGGCCTATGAGAAGGAGGGCGGCCCTGTGTTATGGTCGCCCAAGGATCCGGCGAAATAGCGAGACCAATGATGCGGATCAAGGTGATCGGCGGCGGCCCCGGCGGCCTCTATTTCGCCCTTCTCACCAAGAAGGCGAAGCCGCAATGGGACATCGAGGTGATCGAGCAGAATCGGGATGACGACACTTTCGGTTTCGGTGTCGTCTTCTCCGACGATACGCTCGACGAGTTCCTGTCGCACGATCCGCCGTCCTATGAGCGCATCCGCGAGAAATTCGCCTACTGGGACGATGTCGCCATCCACTACAAGGGCCATGAGGCGCGCTGCGGCGGCAACGGCTTCTGCGGCCTGTCGCGCATGACCTTGCTGAATCTGCTGCATGCGCGCTGCCGCGAGGAAGGTGTCGGACTGACCTTCAGCCGCCGCATCGATCCGGAGGAGATCGAGCAGCTCTGCTCGTCGGCCGATATCGTGGTGGCTGCCGACGGCATCAATTCGGTCATCCGCGACCATTACAAGGAACACTTCAAGCCGGCCGTCTCGGTCAAGGCCAATCGCTTCTGCTGGATGGGCTCGACCCGGCCGATGGGCGAGTTCAATTATTTCTTCAAGCAGACGCCGCATGGCGTCATCTGCGCCCATACCTATCAATATGAAAAAGGCAAATCGACCTGGGTTTTCGAAATGGACGAGGCCTGCTGGCAAGGCCACGGCTTCAAGGAGACTGACGAGCAGGATTCGAGGACCAAGCTCGAGGCGCTCTACAAGGATGAACTGGAAGGTCATCCGCTGCTGCTCAACCGGTCGTTCTGGCGGCGTTTCCCGCGCATCTTCTGCGAAAACTGGAGCCACAAGAACATCGTGCTGCTGGGCGATGCCAAGGCCTCGGCGCATTTCTCCATCGGGTCCGGCACCAAGCTCGCGATGGAATGCGCCATCGGCCTTTCCGACGCCGTGGTGAAGCACGCGGCCACCGACGTGAAGGCGGCCTTCGCCGCCTATGACGCGGCGCGGCGCGTGCCCTGCCAGGTCGTGCAGCACAATGCCGATGTGTCGCTCGCCTGGTTCGAGCATATGAAGCGCTCCTTCGACATGGAGCCGATGCAATTCGCCATGGTGGTCATGTGTCGGGCCAAGACCATCACCTATGACAATCTGCTCGTGCGCGATCCCGCCTTCGTCGCCAAGGCCGACAGCGAATGGTATGAGCGCTATTTCCGCGAGACCGGCTATGACTATCGCGCATCGCGGCCGACGCCGATGTTCACCAAGTTCCGCCTGCGCGACATGGAAGTGGCGAACCGGGTGGTGATGTCGCCGATGGCGCAGTATTCCGCCGACCGCGACGGCAATCTCACCGACTGGCATTTCGTGCATTATTGCTCGCACGCCCTGGGCGGCATGGGACTCATTTTTGCCGAGATGACCTGCCCCTCGCCCGATGCCCGCATCTCGCTCGGCTGTCCCGGCCTGTGGAGCGACGACCAGGAGGCGCAGTGGAAGCGCATCGTCGATTTCGTCCATGGCTCGTCGGATGCGAAGATCTGCATGCAGCTCGGCCATTCGGGCCGCAAGGGCTCGACGCAGCTCGGCTGGGAGGCGGCCGATCATCCGATCGCCGAAGCGGACGACAACTGGCCGCTGGTCTCGGCCTCGGCCATTCCCTATTTCGACGGGATCAGCGCACGGCCGGCCGAGCTCGACCGCGCCGGCATGGACCGCATCAAAGCGGAATTCGTCGCGGCGACGCAGCGCGCGGCGCGGGCCGGCTTCGACATGCTGGAACTGCATTGCGCCCATGGCTATCTCTTCGGCTCGTTCATCTCGCCGCTCACCAATGAGCGCCGCGACGACTATGGCGGCAGCATCGGAAACCGGCTGCGCTTTCCGCTCGAGGTCTTCGCGGCGATGCGGGCGGCCTGGCCGGAAGAACGGCCGATGTCGGTGCGCATCTCGGCCTCGGACTGGAAGGAGGGCGGCATCGGCGAGGCCGATCTCTTCGTCATCGCCGAGATGTTCCGAGACGCGGGCTGCGATCTGATCGATGTTTCCTCCGGCCAGACGGTGCCCGACCAGAAGCCCGTCTATGGCCGCATGTATCAGGTGCCCTTCGCGGAAGCCATCCGCAACGTGCCGAAGATGGCGACCATGGCGGTGGGCGCCATCACGGAAGCGGCCCAGGTCAATACGATCCTTCATACGAGGCGCGCCGATCTCGTGGCGCTGGCGCGGCCGCATCTGTGGAATCCCTATTTCGCCCACCAGGCGCAGGCCTGGTACGGGGCCAGGGAGCAGAACTGGCCGAAGCAGTATCTGCCGGGACGCAACCAGGCCTTCCGCGAGATGGAGCGGCTGCGGCAGAAGCAGATGGAATTGCAGATCAAGGCGCGGCCGAAACGTCACGCGGTAAATGAGGAGGGCGCGTGACATGAGCGACGCGATACGAGAACCTTTGCATCGCATCCTGCAGCCGCCGGGCTGGCCGCGGCCCAAGGGCTACGCCAACGGCATATTGGCGCAAGGCCGCCTCATCTTCACCGGCGGGCTCGTCGGCTGGAACGAGGAGGGGATCTTTCCGGACGGCTTCGTGCCGCAAGTGCGCCAGACGCTGCAGAATATCGTGGCGGTGCTGAAGGAAGCGGGCGCCGGGCCTGAGCATCTCGTGCGGCTCACCTGGTATGTGACTTCGGTCGAGGCCTATCTCGCCGATCCGAAAGGATTGGGCGCCGCCTATCGCGAGATCATCGGCAAGAATTTCCCGGCGATGGCGACCGTCCAGGTGACGCGCCTCGTCGAGCCCAGGGCGCTGGTCGAGATCGAAGCGACGGCGGTGCTGCCTTAGATCACGATCGGAATCTATATTCGGCGCGTGATCGGACGGAAAACCGGCGTCCACTTTTCCTGATCAGGCGCTATATCCCCGGATCGAGAGGCGAAGAGGACTATCGGCCGGCTTTCGGCTTCGTCACGCAATATCCGGCGCGGCCGATTTCAGCCGAGACGATCTTGGGAACCAATTTGCGGTTGGCGAGCAGCATCCATTTCTCCGGCGATGCCGCCTTGGGCAGGCCCGTGCCCTGAGGCACGGTCAACAGAAGGGCTTTCCTGTCGACGTGGCGATACACATCATACATGTCGCGTGCCTATTTCAGGTGTTCGGAAGATGCTCATTGCCCGGACGACCGGGCGAAGGATTTGACCGGTGCGCGCGGAACCCCGGATTTCTCGGCGATGGCGCGGTCCTGCTCTTCGATCAAGGCGGCGACGGCCTTGTCGCCGTCGAGGCCTCCGACCTGCTCGGCCGGTATTCTGCGGCGCGAAGACTTCGTACCGTCCTCGTAGACGATGTCGAAGAGAACGAAATTCTCGGCCCCCCGCATCTTCTTCTTGCCCATCAGCCTGGTCCCTTCGCGTTGGTCGTAGATGCCTGCCGATGGGACGAGATCACTTCGCCGGTTCCGCGGCCTTTTCCACGGCCGGTGCGGCGCCAGCTGGTTGCGGCGAGCGGAAGATGTCGCGCGGCCGAGCCGGCTTTTCCTTGGGCTTGGGCGCCGGCAGCAGGCCTTCGCGCTGCGCCTTCTTGCGCGCGAGCTTGCGCGACCGGCGCACGGCCTCGGCCTTCTCGCGCGTCTTGCGCTCGGACGGCTTTTCATAGGCGGCGCGCCGCTTGAGCTCACGGAAGAGACCTTCGCGCTGCATCTTCTTCTTCAGGATCCGGAGCGCCTGATCGACATTGTTGTCGCGTACAAAGACTTGCATGACTACCTCATCCGGGCTGACGCCCATAAAATCGTAAGAAAGTGGCCGGCAGAACAGCCGGTACATCCGCGGTCTGCTCTGCCGACAGCCTGGTCGCCAGAGTCTTCAACTCCAGCTCAGATCTGCTCTAGATCACGATCACTTTAGGTCGAATCCACCTAAAGTGATAAACGTGATCGAAATCGCCGAAGCTCTAAGCCGCTCCCAGACCGTCGGCCGAGATCTTGCCCGTCCGACGGTCGGTGACCTTTTCGAACTGGACCTTCTGGCCTTCCTGGAGAGATCCCAGATTGGCGCGCTCGACAGCGCTGATATGGACGAAGACATCCTTGCTTCCATCCTCAGGCTGAATGAAGCCGAAGCCCTTCTGCATGTTGAAGAATTTAACCGTTCCTACCGGCATGAATGTAACCTTTCAGAAGCTGAAGCGTCATAGCGCTTCAGCTCATTTGCTTTGCGCATGATCCTTCCGGAAAACCGCTGCGGATTTTTCCGGATCATGCTTTAGACGCCGCGGAAACGCGTCATCGCGTCCGCTCAAACGATCGATGTTCAGGAGAGAGGTCGTCAGTTGGCGCCGGGACTGGCCCCGCGCGAGACCGATAATCAATGCGGCCGAAACTCGAAGTGCTGTATATGGGCGCAATCCCTCGATTATGCAAGCCATAATCGGCCGAAGCGCCGCACTACGTCGTGGCCGAGCGGTGGGGCGATGCCTGCGCGAGCCAATCGAGATCCTGCCGTCGATTGCCTTCGGATGTCGTATGCCGGCCGTAGCGCACATAGACGCAATGCAGATCGAATGACGTTATTATGCCTATTTTCGCTTCCTGACTGCGCCAGCGCGTGCCGATGAACTGCACCTCGCGGCCGATATCCTTTTCGACAGGTTCGATCATGCTGCTCCAATCTCATGAGATTCGCGGATCATCCATCCGTGTACAGGTTAAAGCGGGCGCCGCATTTCCGGCATGTCATTGTTTCCGCCGCCGTCGCCTCGCTGCTTTCGAACAGCTTGCCGGATAGGCCCATGCGGACGAAGCAATTCGGGCATTCATACTCTCCTGCAAGGACCGGGACGTAGTTTCTTGCTCTCTCCATGGCGGATCGAGCGGCGTCACAGCCCTTTTCCAGAAACATCATCTGTTCGCGTGCCTTGACGAGATCCGTGCGATACTGGCGGAGCCGGGCGAGAAACTCCTTCTCGAGCTCATCGGCGCGCCTGCGCAGCAACTCCGCGACGCGATCTTTCTTCAGCTCAGTCTTCGGCTCCACGGCACGACCTCGCCGAACGCGAGGCCGTTTCGTCTTCCCGGGGAAGCCCTTCTTCATGTGCCCCGGTCTGGCTCGCCAATCGCAATTCGCGCAATCGGTGTGTCTTCAACAGGCGCTGCTTCTGCTCGGCCTCGATGATTTTCATGGCCGCAACATGCGTCACCTGCGCCTTGAATTCCCGGGTCGTTCGGCTGACCATGCTCTCCGCTCCTTCAAGATGGCGGGAGCGAATACGCTCTCAGTCGTCGGAATGCCTTGATGAGGATGTGGTCTGACGATGGCGCAGTATCGCACAATATGGCGGACAACGACACCCTTAATTGATGCGCGGAAAAAGCTGGAGCAACTGCCGTATGGTGATCGGACGCGGACCGGCACAGAACATTCCGTAAGAATGTGCAGGATGTCGAAGCCTTTGCGCCGGCCGCACGAAGTCGTTGAAATCGGCAAGCGACAGGCGAAGCCACGAGTAGACATGTATGTCCAGGGACGATAGCCTTCGGGCAGAACAGGGGACGGTCTGATGCAGAAATATGCGCGGGTGGTTGTGATCGGCGGCGGTTGCGTCGGCGCCGGGATTCTCTATGGGCTGGCCAGGCGCGGCTGGTCGGATGTCGTCCTGCTCGAGCGGACACAGCTCACCGCCGGCTCGACCTGGCACGCCGCCGGACTGGTGCCGTCCTATACCAGAAACTTCAATATCGGCCGCATGATCGCACGGACGATCGAGATCTATGAAGGGCTCGAGGCGGACACCGGCCAGAATGTCGGCTGGCATAAATGCGGCCAGCTGCGGCTGGCCACCAGCCGCGACCGGCTCGACGAGTTCAAGAGCTATATGGGCGTCGCCGCGGCGCAAGGCACGCGGGCCGAGCTTCTCACCCCGGACGAGGCCCGCAAGCTCTGGCCGCTGCTGGAGGGCGGGACCATGCTCGCCGCCCTCTATAATCCCGATGACGGTCACATCGCGCCGGCGGATGTGACGCAGGCGATGGCGAAGGGGGCGCGCGACCGTGGCGCCAGGATCCATCAGGATACCGAAGTCCGCGGCATTGCGAGAACAGCGGGCGGCGAATGGAAGATAACGACCAGCCGCGGCGAGATCACCTGCGAGCATGTCGTCTGCGCCACCGGAAACTATGCGCGCCAGACCGGCGCCCTGCTGGGCCTGGACATCCCGGCGATCCCGATCATCCATCAATACTGGATCACGGAAGCCGTGCCGGAACTGATCGAGCGCAAGCAGCAAGGCCTGCCCGAAATGCCGATCCTGCGCGATGAGGATGTCGAAGGCTATATAAGGCAGGAAGGCGACGGACTGATGTTCGGCCCCTATGAGCGGACCGAGAGGCTCAAGCTCTTCGCCGAGGACGGCGTGCCCGAGTGGTTCGGCGCCGATCTCCTGGAAGAGGACTTCGATGCCGTCGAGGTCAACTGGGAACGGGCGATCAAGCTGCTTCCGGCGCTCGGGCGCGCGGGGATCAAGGCGAATGTCCGCGGGCCCTTCCAGATGACCGCGGACGAGCTGCCCCTGATGGGGCCGGCCTGGGGCCTGAAGAATGTCTGGCTCGCCGAAGGCGTGCCAGGCGGAATTCTCTGGGGCGGCGCCATCGGCTATTACCTCTCCGAACGTATCGTCGAGGGCGGCAACAGCCTCGACACGTCCGATCTCGACCCGCGCCGGTTCGGCGATCATGCCAACAAGAACTGGACGCGCGAGAAGGTTCGCGAGGCCTGGGGCACGCATGCCATTCAACATTATCCCGGCGAAAGCCTGCCGGCGGCGCGCCCGCAGAAGACCGCGCCGTCCTATGACCGCCTGAGCGAGCTCGGCGCCCAGTGGGGCGTGCTCAATGGCTGGGAATTTCCCAACTGGTATGTCCCCAAAGGGATAGAAGCCGATGGCGCCTATAGCTGGCGATGGACCGGTTACGACAAATATATCGGCGAAGAGGTGCGCGCGGTGCGCAATGCCGTCGGCCTCGTCGAGATGACGCCGATGACGAAATTCGAGGTCGGCGGTCCCGGCGCCGAAAAATGGCTGGACTGCATTCTCGCCAATCGCCTGCCGAAGCCGGGCCGGGTCAATCTCAGCCATCACCTCACGAAGAGCGGCGGTGTCCAGGCCGAGTATATCGTGACGCAGCTCGCTGCCGGTCTGTTCTATCTCATTTCGACGCCGCGCGCCGAGCGGTGGAATTTCGACGAGCTGGCGCGGCTCCTGCCCGCGGACGGCAGCGTCCGCCTGAGCAATGTCACCAATGATCGCGGCTGCTTCACGATCGTCGGGCCGAAGGCGCGCGACGTCCTGCAGCCCCTCACCGAGATCGATCTTTCCAACGAAGCCTTTCCCTGGTTCACCGTTCGCTCGGGCACCGTGGGACTCGCCAGCGACGTGCGCCTGCTCAGGGTCAATTATGAAGGCGAGCTCGGCTGGGAGCTCTATCATCCGCTGTGCTACCAGCGCCACCTGCTCGATCTCATCCTGTCGGCGGGACAGGCGCATGGCCTCAGGCCCGTCGGGCTGTATGCGCTCGAATCGCTCCGGCTGGAGAAATCTTTCCGCGCGATGTTCCGCGACCTCAATCCGGAGCTCTCGGCCTGGGAGAGCGGCATCGATCGCTTCATCGCGCTCGACAAGGGCGACTTCATCGGCCGCGATGCCCTCATCCGGCAGAAGGAGAAGGGCATCGAGCGGCGGCTGGCGACGCTGGCGATCGAAACTCAGGGCGCCAGCGCGCTGGCGCATGAAGGGGTCTTTCAAGGCGGCAGGCTGGTGGGGCGCATCACCTCGGGCGGCTTCGCCCACACGTTCGGACACGATATCGCGCTGGCGCTGCTGCCTCTCGGTCTCGCCGCCGCCGGAACGGCGCTCGACGTGCCGATACTGAGCGAGATGCGCAAGGCGCGGGTGATCGCCGATTCGCCTTACGATCCCCAGTCCCTGCGCAGCCGGAGTTAGAGCGTGATGGCTTTAGAAAGAGTCGCCATCACTCGTTATCTTGTTGTTTGGGCTAGCGCGTGATGAGGAAAAGTGGACGCCGGTTTTCCGTCCAATCACGCGCTAAATATTAGATTCCGAGCACGTTTATCACTTTAGGTCGATTCGACCTAAAGTGAGCGTGGTCTAGAGTGCTTCCCGCCAAAGTTGCTCGACTTTGGCGATGAGGAAGCGCTCCAGATTATATGTTTTTCGAGCCCTTTTTCCCGTTTTGATCGAATCGGAACGATTCGATCAAAACGGGAAGGGCTCTAGGCAGCTCGTCTGGCCGGATCGCGGGTGAAGATCTCCTTCACCTTGTCGGCGATCGCCTTGCCGAGATCCTTGTTGTTCTGCGCGGTGAAATGAATGCCGTCGCAGCCATCGGTGGTCACGAAGTCGCCGGCGCTCAGAAAGTCCACCTTCATGAAATCGGCCATGTCGCGATATTGCCGGGCGATCTGCTTCGACTTCTCGGTGCCGCCGTCGAACATGCCCTGGAAATAAGGATGCGGCATCGCGGTCAGCGCGGGCGGCGCCACGACCAGGGCCTTGGGGGCGGGATAGGGCGTGCCGATGCCGCCGCCGCCGGTCAGGATCTGGCCCACCAGCTTGCCCATGCCCATGGCGATCTCATAGGGCGTGCGGCGGAAATAGGATTTCGTATCGTTGGTGCCGAGCATCACGATGACGAGATCGAGCGGCAGGTGGCTGGCGATCGCCGACGGCAAATAGGCGGCGCCATTGAGGCGGGGATCGTTCGGGTCATCGAGGCTCGTGGTGCGGGCGCTCAGGCCTTCCTCGATGATGTGATAGCCGTCGCCCAAATGCGCCGCCATCACGCCGGTCCAACGCTCATGATAGGGATAACGCCGCGTCGGCGAGCCTTCGGCGACCGGGATCCAGCCCCAGGTCAAGGAATCCCCGAAGCAAAGAATTGATTTCTGTTCCATTGTGCTCTCCTCGATCAGATGGGGGTGTGGGTCAGGTCCTGGCGCCGCGCATTCCGTAGAAGATCGCCGCCAGCAGGATGATCAGGCCCTGGATGATCAGCTTGCCGGGCTCATCGACGCCGAGCGTCGTCATCACGATGAAGAGCAGAGCGAAGGACAGGACGCCGAAGAATGGTCCCCAGACGCCGCCGTCGCCGCGCCCGAAAACGACGCCGCCCAGGATGGTCGCCGCCACGGCCAGGATCGGCAGATCGAGGCCGACGCGCACGCTGCCCACCGCGATGGACGCCGTCTGCACCAGGGCCGCGACCGCCGCCATCAGGCCGGCCAGGATATGCGCGGCGATCACCGTGCGCTCCACCGGCACGCCGGAGAAATGCGCCGCCTGCATGTTCTCGCCGACCGAGGCGACGAAGCGGCCGAAGACGCTGCGCGCCAGGAACAGCGCCATCAGGATGGTGAGGGCGATCCACAGGAGGACCGGCGTCGGCACGCCGAGAAGCTTGGTGTTGTAGGCGGCGGCGAACATCGACGGCACGTCGCCCGGCGGCTTGCCGCTCGACAGGAACTGGACCAGGCCGACCAGCACGATGCTGACCGCGAGGGTGACGATGACCGCCGAGACGCGCCGCCTGGCGATCATCACGCCGTTGAAGGCGCCGATGACGAGGCCGGTGGCGATCGCGATGGTGATGAAGAAGGCCATCGACGCGCCGGGAAACAGGCCGGATGAGATGTAATAGTTGATCAGCAGGATGACGCCGCCGCCCGAGAGATCGATGCTGCGCACGCGCATCACCAGAAGCTGGCCGAGGACCAGGATGCCGAGCGGGACGATCTGGCGGATGAAGATGCCCAGCACATTGAGATTCATCATATGCGGGCGAAGCACCGCGAGGGTGACGAGCAGCACCGCGAAGACGAGATAGGAGGGCGGCACGCGCCGGATGCGCCGCCAGGTGGTGTCCCGGAACGTCACGGCCATCTCACAGCCCCATCTTCTTGCGCGACTGCAAACCGACCACGAGCAGCAGGATCAGGCCCTTGATCGTGGTCTGGATGAAAGGCGACACATTGGTGAGGTTCATGCCGTTGGCGAGCAGCGCCATGACCAGGGCGCCGATCACCGTGCCATGCAGCCCGCCGACACCGCCCGACAATTGCGTGCCGCCGATCGCCACGGCGGTGATCGCGTCGAGCTCGAACAGCAGGCCGACATTGGGATCGCCGGAGACGATGCGCCCGGCGAGGAAGATGCCGGCCAGCGCCGCGAAGCAGGAGCAGGCGACATAGGCCAGAAGGATGTTGCGCCGGTCGGCGACGCCGAAATTATGAGCAGCCTTGTCCATGCCGGAGGCGATGCCGCCGCCGATGGCGAAGAGATGCAGACCGAAGCGTGAGCCATGCAGGAGCTTCCAGGACAGGAGAAGGACGCCGAGGCCCCAGAAGACCGGCAGGGGAATGCCGAGAAACGACCCCGACACGGAGGCGATCACCACATCCGGCACGGTGCCGCCCGAGACGGGACGCAGCAGGCGGGTGATGCCGAGCACGACATATTGCATCGACAGGGTCGCGATGATCGGATGGACATTGAGCCTGGTGACGACGAAGCCATTGGTCGCGCCGATCACGGCGGCGAGCAGGAACACCAGGGGGATCAGAAGATAGGCCGGCCCGCCGAGCGCCAGTATGGCGGTGGTGAAGCTGATCACCGAGCCGACCGACAGATCGAGGCCGCCGATCACGATCACGAACATCTGGCCGATCGCGGTGATGATCAGCGGCATGGCCTGGGTGATCAGGTTGAAGAAATTGTCGGCGCTGGCGAATTGCCGCGTCGTGAGGCTGAGGCCGAGCGCCAGCGCCAAAGCGAGAAGGAGAGGAAGGCTCCATAGTCCCTGACGCGAGCCTCGGCCGGTCAGGAGCTTGAGGTAAAGTGGCTTTTCAGGCGAAGCCTGGCTGTCAGTTGACGAGGGCGGCATCCAGGATCCTGTGCTCGGTGGCCTGAGCGGCCGGCATCTCGCCGACCACCGTATTGGCATGCATGACATAGATGCGGTCGCACAGGCCGATCAGCTCGACGGTCTCGCGCGACAGGACGATCGCGGCGCCGCCCTTGGCGGCGAAGCGGCGCAGCAATTTGTAGATCTCGGATTTGGCGCCGACATCGACGCCGCGGGTCGGCTCCTCGATCAGCAGCACGTCCATGTCGGCGGCGAGATAGCGGCCGAGCAGGACCTTCTGCTGATTGCCGCCCGACAGCGTCTCGACCGGCGCCTCGCTGCCGGCCGCCTTGACATCGAGGCTGGTCAGCGTCGCGGCGATCTCGCCGCGATAGGGCCTAGCCGGCGCCCAGCCGGGCCGCGCGGCGTGCAGCGCCATGGTGATGTTGTGGCTGATCGGCAGGCCGAGAAACAGGCCTTCGTCCTTGCGGTCTTCCGGCACGAAGCCGATGCGCGCAGCCTGAAGCTTGCGGATGCCCGAGGCGGACGACAGCGGCAGCGCAATCTCGGTTCCCTTGACCGTCACCCTGCCGGCGGCCGGCTGGAACTGGCCGACCAGCGCGCGCAGGAATTTCTGCTGGCCCTGGCCCTCGAGGCCGGCCAGAGCGACGATCTCGCCTCTGCGCAGAGCGAGCGAGAAGGGCCTGGAGGCGGGATCGATCCGGAAGTCCTTGATGTCGAGCAGGATCTCGCCTTGGGCCGCGCCGCGCGGCGGAAACAGCTCCTTCAGCTCGCGGCCCACCATCATGGCGATGAGGCGGTCGGGCGTCATCTGGGAGACCGGCTTCGTGCCGACGAGCTCGCCGTCCTTGAGCACGGTGACGGTGTCGCAAATGGCGAAAATCTCGTCCATGCGGTGCGAGATATAAACGATCGCCTTGCCGGCATCGCGCAGGCGGCGGATCTGCCGGTTCAGCATCTCGACATCGGCGGCGTTGAGCGCCGCGGTCGGCTCGTCGAGGATGAAGACGCTGGCATCGGCCTTGATGCCATGGGCGATCTCGACGAACTGGCGCTCGGCGATGGAAAGCTCGGCGACGAGTGTTCCGGGATCGAGATCGAGGCCCAGCTCGCTCAAGGCCCGCTTGGCCAGCTGCTTCATCCGGGCGTAGTCGACGGTGCCGAACCGGCCGGTCGGCTCGCGGCCGAGAAACATGTTCTCGGCAATGGTCAGATTGGGGAGGAGGGAGAGCTCCTGGAAGACCGTGGAAATGCCGGCGGCCAGCGCGTCGCGCGGCCGGGCGAAGGCCACGCGCTCACCCTTCAAGCGGATTTCGCCCGCATCCGGCTGATGGACGCCGGCGAGGATCTTCATCAAGGTCGACTTGCCGGCGCCGTTCTCGCCCATCAGCGCATGAACGCTGCCGGGCATCAGCTGGAGCGACACGCCCTTCAGCGCGACGCTGCCGCCGAAGGCTTTCGCGATATTCGACATTTCGACGAGGCAGGCCATGGGACTGTCCATGCATTTTCCTCTCTCCCCTCATGAGGAGGGGAGAGAGGAAATCCCGATGACGGCTTACTTCACGCCGTAGAGTTCCTTGAGCTGCTCCTCGGTGAGCTCTGAGGGCCACCAGACATTGGCCGAGAGATCCTCGCGATAGTATTTCTTGACCTTGTCGAGATCCCAGCCCGGGGGATTGTAGTCATAGTGCTTCTTGAGCTCCTTGCCCTCGAGCAGGGCAACCGCGGCGCGGATGCCGGCGGCGCCCTGGGACGGGCTGTATTCGGCCGAGATCGACTTGAAGCCGTCCTTGATCCACTGGCCGAAGAAGCCGTTATTGCCTTCACCGGTGATCGGCGGGATGGTCGCGCCGAACTGCTTGAAGACATCGACGCAGGCGCGCGTCATGTCGGCGCCGGACGACCAGATGCCGTCGACCTGCGGGTTGTTCAGGTACAACGTCTCGCAGACCTTCTTGGTCTTGTCATATTGCCAGTCGCCATGCTCCTCGACGCTGATCTTGATGTCGGTGCCCTTGAGCGACTGCAGCAGTCCGTTATAGCGGTTGGTGTCCTCGGGATGTCCGGCGAGGCCGCGCAGCACCCAGATATTGCCCTTGCCGCCGAGCTCCTTGACCAGGAAGTCGCCCATGACCTTGCCGAAATGCTCGGCACCACCCTGGATCTCGGTGGTGAAGGCGTCGGTCTCGATGCGGCCGGTATGCACGATCACCGGAATGCCGGCGGCGACCGCCTTCTGGATGCTGGCATCGGCCGAGGTCGAGGTGACCGGCTGCACGATGATGGCGTCGACCTTCTGGGCGATGAGGTCCTCTATGTCGGCGACCTGCTTCTTCTGATCGAAGCCGGCGTCGAGCAGGATGAATTTGCTGATCCGCTTGTCCTTCGCGGCGGCGGCCTTGGATTCATGCGCCACCTGCACTGTCCAGGTATTGGCGTTGACGCCGAAATGACTCATACCGATGACCCAGGGCGCGTCCTTCTTGAACTTGCCGGCCTCGACGGTCGGATTGCCTTCGGCGCGCGCGGTGACGCCGTCCAGCAGATTGACCTCATCGGCCATGGCGGCCGGCGTCAGGATGGTCGCGGCGAGCAAAGCGCCGGCGACGAGTGATTTCACCAGATGTCTCATTCGAGAGTCCTCCCATGGGCTCATGTCGGTCATGGTCACCCCCGGACGCCGGTTTTTGAATGCAGTTCCCCTTTCGCCGAACATCAGAAAGATGTGCCGGCGCGGCAGCGGGAATTTCTTCGGAATGACTTCGCGTGTCAGAAAACCACGTTGTCTTCCGGCTTGTCAATAGTTATTCATATTGAATGAATAATCCGAGACTTGTCACCCATCCTCCCGAATGGCATCGTCCGGCAGGCGCCGAGGTTTCCCCGGAGCGCCCTCTAGGCCTTGATTTCACTGAAATTTCCGGGAGATCAGCGGTGCGCACGGTGCTCTGCTTCGGCGACTCCAACACCCATGGGCAAGTTCCGGGCGGCAGCCCGCTCGACCGCTATGGCTGGACGCAGCGCTGGCCGGGCGTGCTCGGCCGCGAGCTCGGTCCCCAGTGGCGAGTCGTCGAAGAAGGCTTAAGCGGGCGCACCACGGTGCGTGACGACCCCATCGAAGGCGTCCACAAGAACGGCCGGCGCTATTTGCGTCCCTGCCTGCAAAGCCACGCGCCGCTCGATCTCATCATCATCATGCTCGGCACCAATGACCTCAAGGCGCGCTTCCAGCAGCCGCCGTCGGAAGTCGCCATGGGCATCGGCTGCCTCGTCCATGATATAAAGGAGCTGGCGCCCGGTCCCTCGGGGCATGTGCCCGAGATCATGATCGTCTCGCCGCCGCCGATGCGCGACGACATCAAGGAATGGGAGTCGATCTTCTCGGGCGCGCAGCAGAAGTCGCATCGCCTGGCGCTGGAGTTCGAGATCCTCGCGGATTCGCTGGAGGTGCATTTCTTCGACGCCGGCTCGGTCATCCAATGCGACCCGCTCGACGGGTTTCACATCAATGCCGAGGCCCATGAGGCGCTGGGCGTGGCGCTGGCGAGCGAGGTCGTGACGATCGGATGGAGCGATCATGCCTGACATGCGCTTCGCGCCGCCCAATCCGCTGCGCATCGCCGACCGCGCCGCGGGACTGAACGCCACCAGCGTCCGCAGCTACAATGAGCGCCTTCTGCTGTCTCTGCTCCTGCAGAATGACGGCATCACCAGGCTCGAGATCGGCGAAAGCACCGGGCTTTCGGCGCAGACCGTGTCGGTGCTGGTGCGCTCGCTCGAGCAGGAAGGCCTGGTCATGAAAGGCAAGGCGCAGAAGGGCCGCGTCGGACCGCCGACGACGCCGGTGGCGCTCAACCCGGAGGGCGCCTATTCGGTCGGCATCAGCATCGGCAGCCGGCGCGCGCATATCGTGCTCATCGATTTCGTCGGCGCGGTCCGCTTCCATGCGACGCTGCCCAATCCCGAGCCCAACAGCACAAGCAATCATCCGGAATTCCTCGAGACGATCGCGCGCGCGCTCGAGGTCCTGCCGCCGGGCACCGAGCGCCGGCTGGCGGGCATCGGCCTGGCGCTGCCCGAGGCGCGCTCGGGCCTCACGGCCGGCAGGGGCGACAGCAAGAACCGCTATGCGGCGCTGCAGGAGGAGATCGAGAAAGAGATCGGCCATGCCGTCTTCGTGCAGAACGACATCACGGCGGCGGCGGCCGGCGAAAGCATGTTCGGCTCGGCCAAGCCCCATGCCGACTATCTCTATTTCTATCTGGGTCATGAGCTGCACAGCCGGCTCGTGCTCAATCACCAGATCTACAACAGCAACTCGCCTCTGAGCTTCGATATCGGTCTCGGTGCGCTGGAGCGGTCGGCGCAAGAGAAGGGACTGGCGACGGAGCCGCTCCGGGACCGTTCCCTGCGCTGGCCCGACTATGGCGATCTTCTCCTCGCCTGGGAGACCGACCTCATCGCCTCGATGCGCGGCTCGATCGCGGCGCTTGCCCAGTTCGTCGAGGTGAAGACGGTGATCCTCTCCTCCTATGTTCCGGAAGAGGTCTGCCAGGTCTTGTGCGCCAAGCTCGGCGCGGTGCTGCCGGGTGTCGCGGCCATTGCCGGCAAGCTGTCGCCGTCGCCTAAGGCCGTCGGCGCGGCGAGCCTGCCTTTCAGCTCGCGCTTCATGGTCGAGTGATCACTGGAGCTTTCCGCCCGTCTCCGTGAGCCGCACCAGCAGGTCCGACGGCCGCCAGGACCAGGCATCTTCCTCGGCGAGCGCTTCGATGCGGCGCAGGACGGCCTTCACGCCGATCCCGTCGGCCATGAACATCGGACCGCCGCGCCAGCGCGGAAAGCCATAGCCATTGACCATCACCACATCGATGTCGCTCGCCCGGAGCGCTATGCCTTCCTCGAGAATGCGCGCGCCCTCGTTGATCATGGCGAGCAGGATGCGGTCCATGATCTCGTCCCTGGTGAAGGCGCGGGGCGTGATGTTCCGGCGTGCGCGCTCGGTCTCGATGAGGGCGAGGGTCGCTTCGCTGGGAACGGGCGTCTTGCCGGCGTAATCATAATAGCCGCTGCCGGTCTTGCGGCCGAAGCGGCCGCTTTCGCAGATGAGATCGACGATGCGGACATAACGCTCCCTGGGATCGCGCCGGGGAGCGAGCGCCTTGCGGTTGGCCCAGACGATGTCGAGCCCGGCCATGTCCTGCATCTCGAAGACGCCCATGGGCAAACCGAAATCGCGGAAGGCGGCATCGATCTCAGGCGGCGCGGCGCCATCCTCCATCAGATATTCGGCCTGCCTGCGATAGGCGGAGAGAATGCGATTGCCGATGAAGCCGTCGCAGACGCCGGCCCTGACCGTGATCTTGCCGAGCTTGCGGCCGAGCGCGAAGCCGGTCGCCACGGTTTCCGGCGCGGCCTCGGGCGGCACGACCACTTCGAGCAGCTTCATGATATGGGCGGGCGAGAAGAAATGGAGGCCGATGACCCGCTGCGGCCGCGAGGTGACGCCGGCGATGGCGCCGACATCGAGATAGGAGGTGTTGGTGGCGAGGATGGCGTCCGCTTTCGCGATCCTGTCGAGATCGCGGAAGATCGCCTGCTTCACGCCGATATCCTCGAAGGCGGCCTCGATCACCAGATCGGCGGAACCGAGATCGGCGATCTCAGGCGTCGTGCGCAAGCTGCCCGCGGCGATCCGGTCGAACTCGGCCTGAGCGAGCTTGCCGCGCTCGACGGAAGCCTTGAGCAGGCCCAGAGTCCGGTCGCGCGCGCGATCAGCCGACGGCCCATCGCGCTCGAGCAAGGTGACGGAGAGGCCGGAGAGCAGAGCCGCGGCGGCGATGCCGGTTCCCATCAGGCCGCCGCCGATGACGCCCAGTTGCGCCACCGGTCGCGGCTTCGCATCGGCCTCGGGGATCTTGGCGATCTCACGCTCGGCGAAGAAGATATGGCGCAGCGCGCGCGCCTGCTCGGAGTTGCGCAACTCGGCGAAGACCTCGGCCTCGCGCGCCATGCCCTGCGCGAAGTCGAGATGTGCGGTCTCTTCCAGGACGTCGAAAGCGCGCACCGGACTGATCTGGCCGCGCGCTTTCACCTGCTTGCGCAACGCGGCAAAATCCGCGGGCGTGGCGACGAGGTCGCGCAGCCGCCTGACCACGGGCTTTGCCGCGAGGAAGGCGCGTGCCTCGGTCAGGAGGTCACCTTCCGCGATTTTGTCCGCGATGCCGAGCTTGAGCGCTTCCGCCGCCGCCACGCGCCGGCCTGAGGTGATCATGTCGATCGAGGGCGCCATGCCGATGAGGCGGGGCAGGCGCTGGGTGCCGCCGGCGCCCGGAATGATGCCGAGCGTCACTTCCGGCAGGCCGACAAAAGCGTTTCGGTCCAGCACGCGATAATGGCAGCCGAGCGCCAGCTCGAAGCCGCCGCCGAGCGCCGTGCCCTGGATGGCGGCGACGACCGGGATGGCGAGCGCCTCGAGTGCGGCGATCACGTCACGCAGCGAGGGCGGCAGCGGCGGCTTGCCGAATTCACGGATATCGGCGCCGGCGACGAAGGTCCTGCCGGCGCAGGCCAGGATGACGCCGCGCAGAGACCCATCTTGCGTGATCCGCGTGATGACGTCCGCCAGGCCCTGGCGCACGGAATGCGAGGTCGCGTTCACCGGCGGATTGTCGATGGTGATGATGGCGATGCCATCTTCGACCGTGAGGGTTACAGGCAATATCCGTCTCCCAAATTCCGTCATCCCGGCGATAGCCGGGATCCAATAGACTCTTTCCGCGCGAGCAGCGCCGCCCGCTTGTGCTTGTTCAATGGGTCCCGGCTTTCGCCGGGATGACGGTGGTGGTCGGCGAGAGCAGCGAGCGCGCGATGATGACCTTCTGCACCGCGCTCGCGCCTTCATAGATGCGCAGAGCGCGGATCTCGCGATAGAGCTGCTCGGGCCGCGCGCCCGATCTGACGCCTTGCCCGCCGAACAATTGCACCGCGGTGTCGATCACGCGCTGCGCCGCCTCGGTCGCGGTGTATTTCGCCATCGCCGCCTCGCGGGTGATGCGCGGGGCGCCCTGGTCCTTGGTCCAGGCGGCGCGATAGACCATCAAGGCCGAGGCGTCGACATCGAGCGCCATGTCGGCGATCTGGCCCTGCACCATCTGGAGATCGGCCAGCACGCCACCCATCAGGCGGCGGCCCGATACGTGGAGGAGCGCTTCGTCGAGGGCGCGCCGCGCGAAGCCCAGAGCGGCGGCGCCGACCGTCGAGCGGAAGATGTCGAGCACCGACATGGCGATCTTGAAGCCCTCGCCGCCCTTGCCGATGCGGTTGCCGATCGGAATACGACAATTGTCGAAGCGCAGGCGCGCCAGGGGATGCGGCGAGATCGTCTCGATGCGCTCGGCGATGCTCAGGCCGGGCGTGTCCGCTTCGACCATGAAGGCGCTCAAGCCCCGCGCGCCCGGCGCCTCGCCGGTGCGGCAGAAGACGACATAGCGGTCGGCAATGCCGCCATTGGAGATCCAGGTCTTCTCGCCCTCGATGACGACATGCTCATTGCCGTCGGGCCGCGCCGTGCAGGCGAGCGCTGCGACGTCGGACCCCGCTTCGGGCTCGGACAATGCAAAGGCCGAGATCGCCTTGCCCTCGGCGATGGACGGCAGCCACTTGCGCTTCTGCTCCTCGGTGCCGAACAAGGTGACGGGGCCGGTGCCCAGTCCCTGCATGGCGAAAGCGAAATCGGCGAGCCCATCGGCATAGGCGAGCGTCTCGCGGATGAGGCACAAGGAGCGCACATCGAGCTTTTCGCCAAGCCCGCCATAGGGCGCCGTCACCGCATGGCGCAGGAGGCCGCTGTCGCCCAGAGCGGCGACGAGCTTGCGGCAGGAGCCGTCGGGGTCGTGATGATCGACAAGAGCCGGCACTTCGGCGCGGGCGAAGGCCAGAACCTCCATCTCGAGATCGCGATGTCTCGCGTCGAAAAACGGCCAGGCGAGGAAACTCCTGTCGGTCATGCTCAATCGCCCTTGAAGACGGGCTTCTGCTTGTTGGCAAAGGCCTCGTAAGCACGGCGGAAATCTTCCGTCTTCATGCACAGCGCCTGGGCGATCGCCTCGGCCTCGACCGCATCGTCGATGCTCATCGCCCATTCGGCCTGCAGCATGCGCTTGGTCATGCCATTGGCGAAGGTCGGGCCCTGGACGAGCTGGCGGGCGAGCTTCGTCGCCTCCTCGAGCAGATTGGCGGGGTCGACGAGGCGGTTGAAGAAGCCCCAGCGCTCGGCTTCCGAGCCGCCCAGGACGCGGCCGGTATAAAGCAGCTCCGCGGCGCGGCCCTGGCCGATGATGCGCGGCAGCATGGCGCAAGCGCCCATGTCGCAGCCGGCGAGGCCGACGCGGTTGAACAGAAAGGCAACCTTCGCGGCCTCGGTGCCGAGCCGCAAGTCGGAGGCCATGGCGATGATGGCGCCGGCGCCGGCGCAGATGCCGTCGATCGCCGAGACGATCGGCTGCGGGCAGGCGCGCATGGCCTTGACCAGATCGCCGGTCATCTCGGTGAAGCGCAGCAATTGCGGCACGTTCATTTCGGTCAGCGGCCCGATGATCTCCATCACGTCGCCGCCGGAGGAGAAATTGCCGCCGGCGCCGTGGATCACGAATGCATGGGTGGTTTCGTCCTTGCGGGCGGCCGCGAAGATGGCGGTGAGCTCGTCATAGGAGTCGAAGGTGAGCGGATTCTTCTTCTCCGGCCGGTTGAGCGTGATCGCGGCGACGCCATCGGTCACGGTCATCAGCACGTTGCGCGCCTGATAGGCGCTCAGAGGCGGTATCACCGCGTGACTTCGACTCATGGTGCCTGCCTCGCCAGGATGCTTTCGCGCGTCGAGTCCTTGAGCGCCGCCAGAAGATCCATCAATTTGTCGATGTCCTTTTGCGTCAGATGCTCGAAATATCTGGCGATCCAGTCGCCATGGACCTTGGCCATGCGGCGGAATTCGCGCCGGCCCTTGTCGGTCAGGCGGATGATCTGGGCGCGCCGGTCGCCGCTCGAGGTGGTGCGGGTGATGTGGCCCGATTTGACGAGGCCCTCGACCAAGCTGGTGATGTTGCCGGCCGAAACCATCAGCCGCTTCGACACCTCGCCCAGCACCAGCCCCTCATCGGCGCGGTCGAGTTGCGCCAGTATGTCGAAGCGCGGCAGGCTGAAATCGAATTCGGCATTGAGATGGCGGCGGATATCGTTCTCGATGAGCCGCGAGCAGGAGAGGAGGCGCAGCCACAGGCGCAATTCCATCTTATGGTCGGCCGGCCGTTCCGCCACCGTCGTCTCGGCATCGATCCATAAGGGAGGCTGCTCCTCAGGCGCGGTCACAGATCGCCTCCCGCAACGGTGATCGCCTGGCCGGTGATGGCGGAGGCGCCTTCGGAGCACAGCCACAGAGCCGCATTGGTCACCTCCGCCGGCGTGATGAGCCGGCCGCCGGGATTCGTCTTGGCGAAATGCTCGATCGCCTTGGCCGCCGGCAGGCCGGTCTTGGCGGCGATCTTGTTCGCCGCCCCGGCGATGAGATCGGTGTCGGTATAACCGGGGCAGAGCGCGTTGACCGTGATGCGGGTCTTGACGAGCTCGATCGCGAGCGAGCGGGTCAGTCCGAGGACGGCATGCTTCGCCGCGCAATAGGCCGACACATAGGGATAACCCTTGAGGCCCGCGATGGATGCGACATTGACGATGCGGCCCCAGCCCAATTTCGTCATGCCCGGCAAGGCCGCGCGCGTGGCGATGAAGACGCTTTCGACATTCACTGCCATCATGCGGCGCATGAGGTCGAGGCTGGCGGTCTGGAAAGGCGCGGATTCGGCGGCGCCCGCATTGTTGATCAGGATGTGATAGGGGCCGCTTTCGGTGACCGTCCGGCTCAGCGCCTCTTCGTCGGTAACGTCGACGCTCAAGCCGCGTCTGGCGACGCCTTCTGCGACCGCTTGCGTCAAGGCGGTCTCCGAGCGGCCCATGATGGTGACATCATGGCCGAGGCCTGAGAGCGCCATGGCGATGGCGCGTCCGATGCCTCGGCTTCCGCCCGTGACGAGTGCTCGCTGTTCAGCCATGTGCCCTGTCTTTCATTGCTCACAGCGATTGTAGGGCCGGGCCGGAAATTATTTCAAGTCTAAAGCGTTTTTCCGTGAGGTGTGGAATTGACATTCAAAGTGATTATTTTAGAATTAAACTATCGGCGCGCGACCGCGCATACCATCCGTGAGGAGCCGAATGATTCCGAGCGCCTATGCCGACACATTCGCCCGCGATCATCTGCCGCCGTGCGATCTGTGGCCCGATCTCATCTTCGATCGCCCGGAATACCGCTATCCCGACCGCCTCAACTGCGTGAGCGAGCTGCTCGATCGCTGGCTCGACAAAGGCTGGCGCGATCATCCATGCTTCATCACCGACAGCGAGACCGTCACTTACGGCGAACTGGCGGAGCGGGTGAACCGCATCGCCAATGTGCTCACGTCTGAATGCGGGCTCGTGCCGGGCGGGCGCGTGCTGCTGCGCTCGGCCAACAATCCGCAATTCGTCGCCGCCTATCTCGCGGTGATGAAAGCCGGCGGCATCGCGGTCGCCACCATGCCGCTGCTGCGCGCCAAGGAGCTCAGCTATCCTACGGTCAAAGCGAAGATCGCGCTGGCGCTCTGCGATGCGCGTCTCGCCGAGGAGATGGAGAAAGCCAAGGCACAATCGCCGGAGCTCAGGCGGATCGTCTATTTCAACAGCGATGCGCCGGACGGGCTCGAGGCGCTGATGCGCCGGGCCTCGCCGCGGTTCACGGCCTGCGACACGGCGACGGACGATGTCTGCCTCATCGGCTTCACCTCGGGCACCACCGGCGAGCCCAAGGGCACGATGCATTTTCACCGCGACGTGCTGCTGATCGCCGACGGCTATGGCAAGCATGTGCTGAAGGCCGAGGCCTCCGACCGTTTCATCGGCTCGCCGCCGCTCGCCTTCACTTTCGGTCTCGGCGGGCTGGTGATCTTTCCGATGCGGGTCGGCGCATCCGCGATCCTGCTCGAGAGGGCGGCCCCCGACGATCTGATCGAAGCCATCGACAAGCATCGGGCGACCGTCAGCTTCACGGCACCCACCGCCTATCGCGCCATGCTGGCTAAGCTCAAGCCCGGCTCGTGCGGCAGCTTGCGCAAATGCGTGTCGGCGGGCGAGACCTTGCCCAAGGCGGTGTTCGACGCCTGGCTCGACCGCACCGGCATCAAGCTGATGGACGGCATCGGCGCCACCGAGATGCTGCATATCTTCATCGGCGCGCCCGAGGACAGGATCCGCGCCGGCGCGACCGGCCTGCCGGTGCCGGGCTACCAAGCGCGCATAGTCGATGCCAATGGCAATGAAGCGCCGCGCGGCACGCCCGGCCGGCTTGCGGTGAAGGGACCGATCGGCTGCCGCTATCTCGACGACAGGCGCCAGCGCAATTATGTCGAGAAGGGCTGGAACATCACCGGCGACACTTTCATCCAGGATGAGGACGGCTATTTCTGGTATCAGGCGCGCTCCGACGACATGATCATCTCGGCCGGCTACAACATATCGGGGCCGGAGATCGAAAATGCGCTGCTCACCCATCCGGCCATCGCCGAATGCGCGGTGATCGGCGTTGCCGATGCGGAGCGCGGCATGGTACCCAAGGCCTTCGTCGTCCTGCGGCCCGGAAACCCCAGGGACGCCAGCATGGTGAAGCTCTTGCAGGACCACGTGAAGGCCGAGATCGCGCCCTATAAATATCCGCGCCGCATCGAATTCCGCGATGCGCTGCCGAAGACCCAGACCGGCAAGCTGCAGCGCTTCGCGTTGCGCGCCGAGGAGGCCGGCAAATGACTACCCGCGCGCAAGCCGAGGCGCTCGACCGCGCCGATCCGCTCAAGGACAAGCGCCAGCTTTTCGTTCTGCCGGAGAAGACCATCTATCTCGATGGCAATTCGCTGGGGCCGCTGCCGCGCCATGTGGCGGACAGGCTCTCCGGCGCCGTGGGGCAGGAGTGGGGACAGAGCCTCATCCGCGGCTGGAATGCGCATGGCTGGTTCGACCTGCCGCGCACGCTGGGCGATCGGATCGGCAAGCTCATCGGCGCCAGGCCCGGGACGGTGCTGGCGGCGGATTCGACCTCGATCAACCTGGTGAAGGTGCTGACCGCCGCTCTGGCGCTCAGGCCCGGGCGGCGGGTGATCCTCTCCGACAGCGGCAATTTCCCGAGCGATCTTTATGTCGCGCAAGGCGTCATCAAGGCGCTGGGCGGCGGCGTCGAGCTGCGCATCGTGGCGCCGGAAGAGGTCGAGGCGGCGATCGATGATGATCTCGCGGTGCTGATGCTGACCGAGGTCGATTATCGCACCGGCCGGCGCCACGACATGCAGAGGCTCATCGCCAAGGCGCAAGCGAAGGGCGGCCTCGCCATCTGGGATCTCTGCCATTCGGCGGGCGCCTTTCCGGTCGATCTCGCGGGCGCCAACACCGATTTCGCGGTCGGCTGCGGCTACAAATATCTCAATGGCGGACCGGGCGCGCCGGCCTTCGTCTATGTGCGGACCGACCTCCAGGACAAGGTGGTGCCGTCGCTGTCGGGTTGGATGGGGCATGAGACGCCTTTCGCCTTCGATCTCGACTACCGGCCGGCGCAAGGCATCGACCGCCTGCGCGCCGGGACACCCGGCGTCCTGTCGATGATCGCGCTCGATTCCGCGCTCGATGTGTGGGAAGGCGTCGACCTCGCTGTGCTGCGCGACAAATCGGTGCGGCTCGCCGAGCTCTTCATCGCCGAAGTCGAGGGACGCTGCGCCAGATACGGCCTCAAGCTCGCGAGCCCGCGCGAAGCCGAGCGGCGCGGCAGCCAGGTGTCGTTCCATTGCGACGACGGCTATGCGGTAATGCAGGCGCTGATCGCGGAAGGGGTGATCGGCGATTTCCGCGCGCCGGACATCATCCGTTTCGGGCTGACGCCGCTTTATATCGGCTTCACCGATATCTGGGATGCGGCGCGCATCCTCGAACGGGTGATGGAAGAGCGCCTGTGGGACCAGCCGCACTTCAAGAAGCGGGCCGCGGTCACATGAGCGGCAAGCCCTTCGATCCGAAGAGGGACGGGGCCGAAACGGATTTCACGCGCCGCATGTCCTATGGCGACTATCTGCAGCTCGACAAGATCCTCGCCGCGCAGGCGCCGCATTCTCAGGCGCATGACGAGATGCTGTTCATCATCCAGCATCAGACGAGCGAATTATGGATGAAGCTCGCCATCCACGAATTGAGCGCCGCCACGCAGGCGATCGCCGCGGATGAGCTGCAGCCCGCCTTCAAGATGCTGACGCGGGTGGCGCGCATCATGGAGCAGCTCAATTCGGCCTGGGACGTGCTGCGCACCATGACGCCCAGCGAATATACGCTGTTCCGCGAAAGTCTCGGCCAGTCCTCGGGACTGCAATCCTTTCAGTATCGCGCCATCGAGTTTCTGGCCGGCAACAAGAATGCGGCGATGCTGGCGCCGCATGGGCATAAGCAGGATCTGCACGACTGGCTCGACGGCGTTAGGCAAAAGCCCAGCCTTTATGACGAAGCGATCCGCATTCTCGACCGCCGCGGCTTCGCGATCGATCCGGCGGTGCTCGAGCGCGACGTGGCCGAGCCCTATCAAGCGCAGGTGAGCGTCAAGGCGGCCTGGGCGGTCATCTATCGCGACCCGGCGCATCACTGGGAACTCTATGAGCTCGCCGAGAAGCTCGTCGACTTCGAGGACTATTTCCGCCGCTGGCGCTTCAACCATGTGACCACGGTCGAGCGTGTTATCGGCTTCAAGCGCGGCACCGGCGGCACGTCGGGCGTCGCCTATCTGCGGCGCATGCTGGAAGTCGTGTTGTTCCCGGAATTATGGGATGTGCGGACAGAGCTTTAGGGTATCCCAAACACCTTGACCTTGTTCGGCCATTCTTGTTTGAATGTCCACACAAAAGTGGATGGCCGAGACATGGACTGGTATTGCGCCCACATCATCGTGGCGACTCGCCTTTTTGAAACGGAACAGGGGATCGGGCCGGTCGAGGAGCGGCTGGTCCTGATCGAAGCGGAGAATGTCCCCGCGGCGCGGCTGGCGGCTGTCGCCATCGGCCGGGCGGCGGAGACGGTCGGCCCCAAGGAATTCGTATGGAAGGGAGTGCGTGCCCGACTGGAGTTCATGGGTGTCCGTGATATTCGCAAAATATCGTTCGGTGCAGCAGAAGCTCCGCCGAGGCACGGAACGGAGCTGACACGCAGCATATTTGAAGTGTCCGACTACGACACGGCGAGGCATTTGGCGTTCGGTGAGCCTGTCGCCGTAACCTATGCGAGTTCGCCAGCCTATGACGTCGATCTGAATGAAGATCCTTTGGAGCGCGCCGGGCGATACAGCAAGCGAACGGAGTCTGAGGCCCCGCTCGTATCCGTGGCGCTCTTGATATATGGCGCGAACCTCGATCCCGACCAGATCAGCCAAATCCTGCGCACGAAGCCTACGCATGCGCAGCGCAAAAATGACAGGCATGTAACCTCCACTGGCCGGATCGTGATCCGAAAGACCGGCCTGTGGAAGTTTGGCGTGAAAATCGATTCACCTGAGGTCGATGATCATCTGCGTGTGCTGGCCGAACATCTGGAGCCGCTTGTAAGAGCGCTGAAAGAGCAAGGTTTGACGCTCGACAAGCTTCCGAATGTCGAGGAAGCCTTTGTAGATATTTTTCGGGTGGAGACGAGTATGTGGGAGCAGGTGCTCACGCTCTCTCCGGACAACGCGCGCCTGCTCGCGGATCTTCGGGTGCCGATAAAAGTCACCGTAGCCTATTAGCGGAAAGCGTGTGAAGGTTATCAAGGTGTTCTTGTTCCTGTCGTCAGGCCGACGGAGCTTTGACTCTGTCATGCATTTCTGTGGCAAATCTTAAACGATCGGTCTAGAGCTGCCACTGTGGAAAATCCCGATCGAACTCGGCGGCATCACTGGCCTCCTCAATCTTGGTGTTGATATTCGAGAGGCCCGGCGCTGGTTCGAAAAGGCGCTTGCCGCTGGAGACGGAGAGGCCGCGTTCGAGCTTGCCAAGCTGTCTCTGGAAGAAGATGCGGAGAAAGCGGCGGCATATCTCGACCGCGCACTCCAGAATGGTGATCTGTGCGAGGCCTCGCGCAAGGAGGCGGAGCAGTTGCGTGCGGACCTCAGAAGGGGCCGTTGAGCTGTTCTAGCTCCCCTTCTCCCGCTTGCGGGAGAAGGTGCCCGATAGGGCGGATGAGGGTGTTGATTCAGCTCGCGGCAGCTCTTCAAGAGAAATGGTGAAGCTCCGACACTTCCCACACTTGATTGTTACGGCGAAGCGGAGAGAACACCCTCATCCGGCCTTCGGCCACCTTCTCCCGCAGGTGGGAGAAGGGGAAATCAGGTGAGACTGTCAGTTTCGGCGGGGCCGAGAACCAGGGCGATCGACGCCCAAGCGCATGACCAAGCTTGGTTTCTCGGTTTTCGGCGGCTCCGTAATCCTGGCGTAATATACTGAAACAATTATGCTTTTTACTCCCGGGCCGGGAGGCATTATCTGTTCCGGCGCAAGGGGAGCCCTTGACGTTGAGCCCGTGAATTACTAGATCGACTGATCGATTAAAGATTTTTGGACCCTCGGACCATGCGCAAAGTCGACCCGGAGAAATACGAAGCCAAGCGCCGCCAGATTCTCGATGCGGCGGTGATCTGCTTCGCGCGCAGCGGCTTTCACAAGACGTCGACGGCCGAAATCTGCGCCGAGGCGGGCATGAGCCCCGGCAACCTGTTCCATTACTTCAAGAACAAGAACGCCATCATCGAGGCCATCGTCGACGACGACCGCCGCAAGACCTCGGAATGGTACGAAAAGGCGCTCCAGGCGGAGAACCTCTTCGAGGAGCTGTTCAAGCTCATGCAGCATAATCTCGAGCTGATCGCCGAGCCGATCTACCGCAAGATCGGCATCGAGATCTTCGCCGAGGCGATGCGCAACCCGTCCGTCGGCCAGCTCGTCGCGCGCAATGACGCGGAATCGATCGCGGCCCTCATCGGCATCCTCAAGAAGGCGGCCGCCAAGGGGCAGATCGACGCCACGCTCGACATCAACAAGCTCGCCACCTGGATCGCCGCGCTGGGCGACGGCGCCTTCGGACGCGCGGCGCTCGATCCCTATTTCGATCCGACCGACCAGAGCGCCATGCTGCGCGAGCTCCTGACCCGCATCCTCAAGCCCAAGGCCCAGGGGTGAGACCATGCAAGCGTCCCGCGCCATCAGATTGAAACGGCAACTGCCACTCTACGGACTGTTCGCGTCCGGATCGCTGGCGCTGCTCGGCAACGCCATCGCCTCGGTGGCTCTGCCGTGGTTCGTCCTGTCCTTGACCAAGAGTCCGCTATGGACCGGCGTCGCCGCGGCGGCGGGTCTCGTGCCGCTGATCCTCGGCGCCTTTCTCGGCGGCGGGCTGATCGACCGTCATGGCCCGCGTATGATCGCCGTCGCCGCGAGCCTCGTCAGCGCCGCGGCCGTCGCCGCCGTGCCGGCGCTCCACCATGCGGGTCTCCTCAGCATCGGACTCCTCATCGTGCTGATCGCCATCGGCGCGCTTTTCGACGGGCCCGGCATGACCGCCGAGGAAAGCCGCATGCCGGAGCTGGCGCGCCTCGCCCGCTTCAAGCTCGAAAAGGTGACCTCGATCGACAGCCTCATCGAAGGCCTGGCGACGCTCGTCGGTCCGGCCGTCGCCGGCCTCGCCATCGCGCTGATCGGCATGCAGAACACGCTGTGGCTCACGGCACTCTGCTCGCTCATCGCCGCCTGCTTCATCGCCGTGTCCCTGCCGCGCGAGCGTCCGCATCGCATCGCCCGGCGCGCCGAGACGGCGCAGGACGCGCTGGCCGGCATCAAGCTGCTGCTCACCGATCCGCTGCTGCGGCCGCTTCTGCTCTTCGCCGCCGCCTTCGTCGCCGTGGCGGCCTCGCTCGGCACCGTGGTGATGCCGGCCTTCTTCCTGCTGAGCGGGCGCGCAGCGCTGGATCTCGGCCTGTTCCTGTCGATCCTCGGCGGCGCCACGATGATCGGCACCGTGGCTTTCGCTTTGTGGGGCGAGCATTTCAGCCAGCGCGGGCTGTTTCTCATGGGCTGCGCCGCGCAGGCGCTCGCTTTCCTGGTGCTCGCCTTCCACTCCTCGGACGTCGTTTTGTGGAGCGCCGCGGCGCTGGCCGGTTTGGCCGGCGGTCCGATCGGACCGATCGCCAATGCGGCGTTGTTCCGGCGCATTCCGCAGGCGCTGCGTGGGCGCGCTCTGGGCGCGGCGACGTCACTGGTTCTCGTCGCCACGCCCGTCGCGGTGCTGATCGCCGGCGCTGCGGTGGAGTTCACCGATGCCCGCATCGTGCTGTGGGCTTCGGCGATCCTGCTCGGCGCCTTCGTTTTCGTCGCCTCGCTGCTGCCGGGCCTTTATGAACTCGATCGCGCCGAGAAACCCGCCGGCGCCATGTCTCAAATTTGACACAGGACGCTCCTAGGAGCGCGCATCATGACGACCGACCTGAAGAGAACCGAGACGAAGCCGAAACGGCGCTGGGGCATGATCCTGGTGAGCGTGCTGCTGGCCTTTCTTCTGCTCGGCGGCGCCCTGGTCCTGCTCGAAAATCTCGAGCCGGCGCCGTCGCCCGCCAGCACCTCGTCGGCCATGGAATTGCCGCGCGTCACCACCATGCCGCTCGAGGAACGCCAGATGGAGCGCAGCCTCGCCATCACCGGCACGCTGATGCCGCGCGACGAGATCTTCATCGGCACGGCCTTGCAGGACCAGCGTATCCGCGAGGTGCTGGTGGAGGAGGGCGATCAGGTCGCAAAGGGCCAGGTGCTGATCCGGCTCGAGACGGATATCCTCACGACCAAGCTCAACGACGCCGAGAGCCGGGTGGCGCGCGCCATCGCCGCCGTCGCCGAAAAAGAGGCGCAGCGCGCCGAGGCGGAAGCGAGCTTCCGCCGTACCGAAAAACTACGCGCCTCGGGCGTCGCCAATGTCCAGACCTATGACGAGCGCCGCGCCGCGTTCCTCGCCGCCGATCATGCGCTGAAGGCTCAGCAGGCCGAGCTCACCCAGGCGGAGGCGCAAGTGGCGGAAGCGAAGCTGCAGGTCGAGCGCGCCGAGATCAAGGCGCCGGAAGCGGGCCTCATCTCGGAGCGGACCGCCCAAGTGGGCGCGATGCCGGGCACCGATCCGCTGCTCAAGCTCATCCGCAACGGCGATATTGAGCTCGCGGCCGACGTGCCGGAGGCCGATCTGCCGCTGGTCAAGCCCGGCCAGTTCGTGGCGGTGAGATTCACCGGCATCGACCATGTCTTCGAAGGCGAAGTGCGCATCGTGGCGCCCAAGGTCGACCCGCGCACCAGGCTCGGCACCGTCAAGGTTATGCTGCCGAAGGACCCGCTGATCCGCCCCGGCATCTTTGCGCGGGGCGCGCTCCTCATCGAGCGGCGGAGCGTCGTCGCGGTCGCCGACACCGCTGTCCTTTATGAAGAGCCCGGCAACAAGCCCTATGTCTATGTCGTCGATGACGAGCAGCGGGTGAAGCGCCGCTTCATTGAGCCGGGCATGCGGCGCGACGGCTATGTCGAGATCCGCTCCGGGCTGGATGCCGGAGAGCGCGTGGTGCGCAGCGCGTCGGCCTTCCTCCAGGAAGGCGACAAGATCCTCGCCGTCACGGAGACCGGATCGCTCAAATGATGTCGAATATGTCCGCCTGGGCGATCAGGAGGCCGATACCGACCATCCTGCTCTTCATCGTGCTTACTCTGATGGGCTGGGCCTCCTTCGCCAAATTGCCGATCAATGCCGATCCGAATGTCTCCTTTCCGATCGTCAATGTCACGGTGACGCGCTCGGGCGCCGCCCCCGCCGAGCTCGAGACCCAGGCCACCCGCAAGATCGAAAGCGCCGTCGCCGGCCTTGCCGGCGTGCGCCACATCACCTCGACCATCGAAGACGGCGTTTCGACCACGACGGTCGAGTTCCGCCTTGAAATGGATGTCGACCGCGCCACCAATGACGTGCGCGACGCCGTCGCCAATATCCGCAGCGACCTGCCGGGCGATGTGGAGGAGCCGATGGTGGCGCGCCTCGATATTGAAGGCAGCGCCATTCTCTATTATGTCGTCCAGTCGCCAAGCATGTCGCTGCGCGATCTGTCCTGGTTCGTCGAGGACACGATCGGGCGCGAATTGCTGGCGGTGTCCGGCGTGCAGAAGGCGCAGCGCTTCGGCGGCATCGAGCGCGAGATCAGGGTCGAGCTCGACCCGGCCCGGCTCGCCGCCTTCGGCATCACCGCCGACCAGGTGAACAATGAGATCCGCAGCCTCAATGCCAATATGCCGGGCGGAAGGGCCGAGCTCGGGCAGCGCGAGCAGTCGGTGCGCACGCTGGGCAGCGCTCTCACCGTCGAAGCTTTCGCGGAAACGCAGATTCCCTTGCCCGGCGAGCGCTGGGTGAAGCTCACGACGCTCGGCACCGTCACCGACGGGGCGGCCGAGGAGAGGAGCTTCGCGCGCTATGACGGGCAGAATGTCGTCGGCTTCTCGGTGTCGCGCGCCAAGGGCTCGAGCGACACCACAGTCGCCGATGCGGTGGCCAAGAAGCTCGAGGAGATCGGCCAGCGCTATCCGGCCGTCAAGATCAGCCAACTGGTCTCCACCGTCGACTATACGCGGGAAAGCTATGATGCGGCGATGGAAGCGCTGGTCGAAGGCGCCTTCCTCACCGTGCTGGTGGTGTTCCCGTTCCTGCGCGACTGGCGCGCGACCCTCATCGCCGCGCTCGCCATGCCGCTGTCGATGCTGCCGACCTTCATCGTCATGGAATGGCTGGGCTTCACCCTCAACAGCATCTCGCTCCTGGCGCTCACCCTGGTCATCGGCATCCTGGTCGACGACGCCATCGTCGAGATCGAGAATATCGACCGCCATATCCATATGGGCAAAAGGCCCTATCTGGCCTCGATCGACGCGGCGGATGCGATCGGCCTCGCGGTGGTGGCGACGACCTTCACCATCGTCGCGGTCTTCGCGCCGGTGAGCTTCATCGGCGGCATCATCGGCCAGTATTTCAAGCAGTTCGGCATCACCGTGGCGGTCGCAGTGCTGGCCTCGCTGCTGGTGGCGCGCCTGCTGACGCCGCTGATGGCGGCCTATCTGATGCAGCCGAAGAAGCAGCCCAAGCATGCGGACGGCGCGGCGAAACCGTCGCGCCTCATGTCGGGCTATCTGGGCCTGCTCGGCTGGACGCTCGACCACAAGCTCACCTCGATCGCCACCGCGGTCGCCATCTTCATCGGCTCGATGATGCTGACCCAGTTCCTGCCGGCGGGTTTTCTGCCGGTGAGCGACAGCAATCTCTCGACCATCAAATTCGAGCTGGCGCCGGGCGCCCGGCTCGCCGATACCGACAAGGTGGCGCTCGAGCTGGTCGAGAAACTGCGCGAGCGGCCGGAAGTCGCCCATGTGCTGGCGACGTCGAGCGAGGTCCGCAAGGGCGAGCTGCTGGTGGTGCTGAAGCCGCGCGCCGAGCGCAGCATCACCCGCCAGCAATTCGAGGTCGCGGTCCGGCCGCTGCTGCAGGGTGTTCCCGATATCCGCTTCACCTTCCAGAGCGACGGCGGTGGCGGCGGACGCAATGTCTCGGTCGTGCTGGCGGGCGACGACCCCGCGAAGCTCACCCAGGCGGCGAACGATCTGGCCAGCCAGATGAAGGGGCTGAAGCAGATCGCCAATGTCGCTACGACCTTGCCGCTGCCGCAGCCGGAGCTCCTGATCCGTCCGCGCTTCGACGAGGCGGCGCAGCTCGGCGTGTCGATCGAGGCGATCGGTACGGCGCTGCGCATCGCCACGATCGGCGCCACCGATACGGGCTCGGCCAAGTTCAATCTCGGCGACCGCCAGGTGCCGATCCGCGTGGCGCTGACGCGCGAGGCGCGCGCCGATCTCGACGCCATAAGGTCGCTGCGCGTGACCACGGCCGCCGGTCTCGCGGTGCCGCTGAGCTCCGTCGCCGATGTCGGTTTCGGCACCGGCGAGGCGGCGATCGAGCGCTTCGACCGCAAGCGGCGCGTCAATGTCGAGGCCGATCTCAACAATGCGACGATCGGCGAGGCGCTCGCCGCCATCGCCGAGCTGCCGGCCATGAAGACCCTGCCCCATGGCGTGCAGGAGGTGAAATATGGCGAGGCCGAGTTCATGCAGGAGATGTTCGTGAGCTTCGCGCTCGCCATGGCGACCGGCATCATGATGGTGTTCGTCGTGCTCATCCTGCTGTTCAAGGACTTCCTGCAGCCGATCACCATCCTGATGGCGCTGCCGCTGGCGATCGGCGGCGCCATGATCGGGCTTCTGGTCTATGGCGCGGCGCTCGATCTCTCCTCGATCATCGGCCTCCTGATGTTGATGGGCATCGTGACCAAGAACTCGATCCTGCTGGTCGATTTCGCCATCGACGGGATGGAGCAGGGCATGAGCCGGCGCGAGGCGCTGCTCAAGGCGGGCGCCACGCGGGCGCGGCCAATCATCATGACGACGCTGGCCATGGTCGCCGGCATGCTGCCGGCGGTGCTGGGCTTCGGCGCCGGCGCTTCCTTCCGGGGCCCGATGGCGGTGGCGGTGATCGGCGGCCTCGTCACCTCGACGCTGCTGAGCCTCGTCTTCGTGCCGGTGGTCTTCGTCTATATGGACATGCTGCGCGGCTGGATCGGCCGCAAACTGGCGCGGCTGACCTCGGTGACGGAAGACGATCGCCGGGCGGGAGCGGCAGGGTAGAGCCCTCATCCGGCCTTCGGTCACCTTCTCCCATTGCTTCGCAACGGGAGAAGGGGAAATGTGGAGGGGATGAAAAGCGGGCGCCGGGCGTAGATGTCCGGCGGGAGGTGCGGTGAAGATACGTCGAAAGCAGAGGCCGGATGGCAGCATCGTCCAGATCGAGAAGGATGGCGCCTGGACCGAATTGAGCGACGGCGAGGCCGGGCAACTCGGCTGGCTGCTCGCTTTGCCTCCGCCCGCCGATGGGACTCTGCCGTTCCAGCCGCGTTCCTTTCGTGACGTGCTGCTTTATGAAGATCACTGGATCCAAAGCTCGCGTGGGTTTGTCCGGCGTTTCATGCCGGCCGCCTTCCGGGTGACCGCGCTCTATGAGAGGCTCACCGGCGCTGTCTTTCCGGCTTTCCGGCCGCCCAAGCTCATGGCGCGGCAGCCCCTCTATTATTTCGGCAATCATCTCACCATCGTGGCGAGCGGAGCGCCGGTGAAGATCCCGTCCTACAGCAAAGCGCTCGATTACGAGCTCGAGCTCGGCTGGGTGCTGGCCAGGCCGCTCCTCAACGCCACGCCCGATGAGGCGCTCGATGCGATAGGCGGTTTCGTCGTCGTCAATGACTTCTCCGCCCGTGACGTGCAGAGGGCTGAGATGCAATCGGGCTTCGGACCGCAGAAGAGCAAACATTTCCTGAGCTCGATGTCGGCGACGCTGGTCACGCCTGAGCATGTCCTGCCGCGCGCCGATGCGCTCGCGGCGCGGGTCGAGATCAATGGCGCGCTCGTCACCAAGATGAGCTCCGCCGGCATGCGTTACCCGATCGGCCAGGTGCTGGCGCATCTCTCGCGCGACGAGCAGCTCCATCCGGGCGAGCTGATCGCCAGCGGCACGCTGCCGGGCGGCTCGGGTCTCGAAGCGGGGCGGCTGCTCCAAAGCGGCGACGAGCTGCGTCTCGTCATCGATGGAATCGGCGAGATCGTCCATCGGATTCTGTAGATGATGAACGCCGCCCAATGGCTGACCGGACCAGATCGAAAGGTGACGCGTTTCGGCGAGGCGGCGAAGTTCCGCGAAGGTCTCTACCGGCTGACGCCGCGGACCTATGCCTGGATGGTGCCGAACGGCTCCTGGGGCGAGACCAATCTCGGCCTCGTCGATTGCGACGGCAAAAGCGTGGTGATCGACACCGGCTGGGATCTCCATTGCGCCCGCGAATTCCTCGACGGCGCCGCCGGAATCCTGGCGCGCTCACCGGTCCATAGCGTGATCAACACGCATGCCGATGGCGATCACTGCTGGGGCAACCAGCTCTTCGGCAATGTGCCGATCATCGCGACGCATGCCTGCATCGAGCACATGCATCATGTCGAGCCCAAATCGATGCGGCTCCTCGGCAAGGCCGCGAAAGTGATGAAGCGTCTGCCGGTCGCCGGCATCGACGTGCTGGGCCGCTACGCCGGCGCGATGGTCGCGCCTTATGATTTTCGCGGCATCCGTCTCGTCGCCCCCGATCAGGGTTTTTCCGGGGAGACGACGCTCACCGTCAACGGCATCGACCTCGTTCTCATCGAGGTGGGACCGGCGCATACGCCGGGCGACGCGATGATCCATGTGCCCTCCGAGAAGGTGCTTTATGCCGGCGACATTCTGTTCACCCGCTGCACGCCGGTATGCTGGGCGGGACCGGTCGGCAATATCGTCGCCGGCTTGCGCAAGGTCCTGAGCCTCGATGCCGAGTTCATCGTCACCGGTCACGGGGCGCTGGCGGCGCGTGGCGATGTCGAGCTGCAGATCGCCTATTGGGAGTTCATCCAGGAGGAGCTGCATCGCCGGCGCGGCCTGGGCATGAGCGCCGAGGCGGCGGCGGGCGACCTTCTGCTCGGCCATGAGTTTCGGGCGACGCCTTTCGCGCTGTGGGATTCGCCCGAGCGATTGCTCCGCAACGCGCAGGCGCTCTACGAGGAATGGGGCGCGCGGCCATCGCGGCTGCCGGACAAGCTTGCGAGGCTCGACACGCTGCGCCGGCAGGGCCTTCTCGCGATGAAGCTGCCGGAAGCGACGCCGCGTGTGATGCATCAAAGATAGGAACAGGGAATTCCCTGATAGTCCCCATAAAATCTACGGATGAGGGTGTCGGTTCAGCTTGCGACAGCGCTTCAGGGAAACAAGAGAGAAGGCTTCAACATTTTCCTACACTTTCGACTGTATGGACGCGGAGAGAACACCCTCATCCGGCCTTCGGCCACCTTCTCCCGCACGCGGGAGGACTGTCCGGGAAAAATTATGGGATGTTGGAGAAAGCGGCGTAAATCACGTAGATGGAACTCATCTTCAATCGCCGAGACTCAGAATTCAATCCAGATTTTCCCCTTCTCCCGCTTGCGGGAGAAGGTGC
>JBMOOM010000052.1:0-6613 GCA_049323275.1 Pseudomonadota bacterium | reverse complement strand
GACGAGCTGTTTGCGCGCTACACGATGGAGCGCGAGCGGGACGTCCACCGGCAGTTTCTGCAAACGCTCGGGCTGACGTCGGTCGCCACCACGCGCCGTGTCGAAGTCGCGGAAACGGCTGACGACGGCATAGAGCTGTTTTGAAGTCCCTGCGCGCCGTCTCGTGCGCCGCAGAAATTTGATCGATTGGTTTTGCAGGGCGTTAACCGTGGCGGAATGCTCGCCGTCTCGGTCATTGTTGCGCCTCACACTTCGTTGCAGATACGGATGAATTCCATGGGTGGATGTTTCCATGCTGAAAGAGGGCAAATACGCGGCGTGGTTCAGGACCGCGCAAGCGCAGGGCACCGGCATCGTGCATCTGGCCGAGGGCCGCATCTCCGGCAGCGACAGCTTCTTCACCTATGACGGCTCCTATCAATTTGATGATGACCGGCGCTTCACGGCCGTTCTGACCACGCGGCGGCATGCCGAGGGACCGCCGACGGTGTTCGGGCTGGACGAGGTCGAGGTCGAGCTCTCCGGCGTGTATACCGGCGCGATGGCGACCTGTTCGGGCACGGCCCGGCAAGCGCCTGGCGTGAATTTCGAAGCGACGCTGATCTACAGCCAGGAAGACGCGCCGGCCGCGGCAACGCGATCCGGCATCGTGAGGCTCAATGACAGATTGCCCAAGGGGATCGACAGCCGCTCGCGGCCGCGCCATCTCCCAGCGTCTGCAAAGCTTCCGAATCTTGAAGCATGATCCGGAGAAGTGCGCGGCGGTAAAAAGCCCGCGAAGACACATCGTGCTTGGGCTCTCGTCAAAGCACGATTGTCACCAAGTCGTGTTGGAATGGCAGAACCGCCGCGCCCGAGCGAGGTTGACGCATCGCAAGACCAAGCGGCTCATCGAGCGATAACCAGACAGTCAGCGGGCGGCATGGCTTGCGTGCGGCGCGCGCGACGCCATCATTCTGACGAGCCGCGCGGAAGGCGAGGGGGCCGAACGCCGGATGCGAGAACCTGTCGAAGGCGATCAGACAGTGCAGCACATCCTGGATAGCTCGCCACGAGAGGCCGCTTCAGCTTCTTGTCGCGCACGCGATCAGGAAGCTCACCGGCTATTGGGTCGAGCGGCTAAAGATTAGCGCGTTGCCGCGGAAAGCGAAGATCGTCGAGCTTTCGGGCGGCAACCAGCAGAAGGGTGGTTTGTTCTGCGGCACGCCGGGCGGGCTAAGACGCTAGTGCAGGATCCCTCGATCATCATCATCGAACGAGCCGGCGGGGGGCGCCTTAGAGGCGCGGAACGCCGCCTGACTAAAGTGACCTCGGAGCGGTTCCCTGACGCTCAATGGCAGCCGGATTGCATTTGCCCAATGCAGGATGGTAACGGCCATCTGAGCGATGGCGTGCCGCCTCGGCGCGAATCCGGTAGCCGAAATGCGTCCAGATGATTTTGCTAAGTTCGGCCGAATGCGCCCCGGCTGTTAAAGGCTAGATGAAAGCAAAAAAGAGCGCCTCCGGAGAAGCGCTCTTCTGCCACCCCACTAGGGGTCATTAGATGGGTCGGGGCGAAAGCACGGTTATATTGCACTTTCAAGCACCCCTTCACCTCGTGTGGCGTAAGGGGTCGTCTATCGCATTTTCATGGAGCTCACTGCGTCCCACCGAACAACAACATCTCGATGCCAATGTTAACAACGACGTCCATGAACGCGGAGCGCAGTCGAGATGAGAGGCGGGGCTCTTCCAAGGCTCGAGCTGGAGTGCTCCCAGGAGCTCCCATCTGATGGGCAGTATTCTTCGATTCACTACCCTTTGTCGCTAAGTTGCTAACGAGCAAAGTGGCGGATGCGGCGCTGGCAGAAGGCAGCCTTGCGATGCATTAGATGAACGCAAAAAAGCGCCTTCGGAGAGCGCTCGTTTGCTACCCCGTTGAGGGATCAAGACATGCGGTTACTCAGAAGGCACTACCTTATCGCACTTTCACTCCCAAAGTGTTGCTCGATTCGCCAAGCCGTGGTTGAGAACGGGGCGACGAGGCACGCTACGTAAGGGTGCCAACCAACTTGTCTGGGCCGCGGATGCGCGGATTGAAAACCAGTAGGTCGCGCGGGGTGTCCCCGGTGCCAATTCGATTGTCATTCAAGGTCGGATCGTGCCGGCATTATGCGGGTATAATGCCGGCATTATACGGTGCGATCGGAATTCGATCTTTAGATCCAAGAGCTTACAGACTGCGATCTGGTGCGTTTTGAAAAGCCAGCTCGCGGTCAAGTCCTGTCGCCTGCCGGTCATTAACCATCAGTTGGCGTGCCAGCTGGAATATTCCGAGAACAGACCGCATATTGAGCTTACCCTCGCGGATCCCTGCGAGGCGGCCGCCGCCGGTGCTACCAACACCGACGAGCGGCCTGACCACAACCGACTTAACTGGAGTCAGTCATGGCTAAGCGCCACTATAGCGCCGATTCGGCGATCCTTCTTCCGTCCTCTCCGATGCTCTGTGTCCGGTCCGATGTGACCGGCGGTTGCGCTTTGGTGCCCGGGGTCGGGCCCACGGTGGACGGCACGGTCCTGCCCAGCATCACCCCCTCTATCGACTAGGCACGGATCGCGAGGTCCGACGTCATGCGGCGCGACGACGTCGCATGAATCGGTCGCGGTCCGTGGCCTGCGCTGGCAATTCCGCGCATCGAGGACGCCAATCCTGGCGTCCACGATCTCTGCGGATCATGCCAGGCAAGCTGCAATGACGGCCCACGCCCTGCGACGTCTGGCAGGGCGTTGCGTGGCGCGTCAGCCGGTCCGATGTCGACCTCGCGATCTCTCAGAGGACAGAGAGATCGATCCATGAAATTTTCCAACGAGACCATCCCGATGGTGCAGCCTTGCACCCACACGATCTATCGCCCGTTCGGTGGCGTCGAGGATTATCGCCAGATCCACGATCCGGCCGGCCGGCTCGCGGTCACGGCGTTTCCGCTGTCGATGGCCAGGAGCCTGGCGGCGACCTGCGAGCTGTGGTCCGCGTGCTACGTCATTGCCGGGCGAGACGAAGCCTATATCGGGGAGAGCAACCGCGCGGTCAGGTGCGTCGCCGAGCATGCCGCGGCTGCCTCCAACATCTTTGGCGCGGAGGCCTACCTGCTCCACGCACAGGAGCCGCACGTACTGCCATGGTCGGCGCGACTCCGCCTCGCGCATCGTTTGAACGAACTCGCCAAAGAGGCAGGTCTGGTCACCCTGGCCAACACCGTTGAGCCGCGGGGTCTTCCTTGCCCGGGAGAACACGCCGCAGCCCTGGAGCGGCTAGTGGCCGATGGCCGCCGCCTGCTGTTCGATGCCGGCTGCCGGATCTTCAACGCCAACCTTGTGAGGCAGCTGCCGGCGGAGGCCGAGTTCGATGACAATCAGGCTGTGAATGCGGTCGTCGAGACCGGCTCGCCGATGGCGCCGCCAGCCGAAGGCGAGCTTGAATTCGATTATTGCGGCCTCTGGGCGCGCGGGCACCACGATCGCGAAGGGTTCGTGGTCCGGGCCGGATCGGAGGTGCGCAACATCGAGACCCCAAGCCTCAGGCAGAACATCAAAAAGCTCCGCGCGGATCTCCTCGCCATGGGCGTCGTGGTGCCGATCGCCGGCATCAAGGATCGCCTGCGCTTCCAGGTCGACTGGCACTTCTTTTCTGCCGCGGTCGCAGCCAAGTTCGTCGCGGGAGCGCATGTGGCCGGCACCAAGTGGGTGCGCCCGCGCACTCCCGGGCCGATCGCGCGCGCGGAGTAGGAGCGGCCGGATGTCCAATTCCACGGCAATGCCGGGGCACGAGCCCCGGCAAGATGGCGAGGCCCGTCTCCGCGGCCGTCTTGGCGAAGGCGGCGCGCCGATCGAGAGCACCGCGCCGGCTGGAGGGGGGGCGACGCATCCGGGTGCGGATCACGATGGCCGGATGCTCGATGTCTCATCGCCGATCGTCCGTGCGCTCGTCGAGATCTCGCCGCTGCGCTGGTGGCGGTCGATGCCGGCGGACGCTTTTCGGCCGGCGGAGTACCTCGCGGTCCGGTCCGCCCTCGAGGAGGTCACAAGGCTGATCGAAGGCGCCGAGGTCGAGCCGGCGCTGCAAGGGGATGCCGAAGCGGCCATCGCGCTGGCGCGCTCATTGATGCCGATCACGCGCTTGGGCGGGATCAAGACGGACATTGCGATGACTGCCTTATTGTCCCTCGCGCTCGAGGGGGAGCCCAGGTGCGCGCTCGTGCTCGCTCACGTGATCGATCGCGCCGAGCACGATGCCCAAAAAGCAGATCAGCTGTGCGGCTCCTGGTTGGCGTTTCGCTTCGGCCGCTCGGCCCGCTGCGGCGGCTTCAGTCCGGCCGAGACAGCCTTGCTGAAGACGCTGCGGGCCTTCGATGCCCTGCGCCCGGGCAGGGAAGGCCGCGCATGAGCTTTCCGTCGTCTCTCGTCCTCAAATCCACCATGCTGCCCGTCGGACCCGCCGCGCGGAAACATGCGGAGCCTGGCGCGGATGCATGCTGCGCAAAGGACGCCCGAGGCGATCGAACTCGTTGCGAGGGTGCGCTCCGAGCCGATCGCGCCCTCGCTGCCGACCCACCAGCAAGCCTAGCGCTTTGGCGACTTCTTCCGCCGTTCGAGCCAGTCTCTCGCAGCCTCCTCAAGGATCTCCGAGGCACTGGTGTCGTCCTCGAGAGCGATGCGCTTGATCGATTTGATCAGCTCGGCGTCCAGGGTTGCGAAGAAGTTGCGTCTTGGCTGCGGGACCGCCGTCTTGCCTGCTTTTGCGGGTTTTCCTTGCTCGGCCATGGGCTCTCCGTGGGTGATGAGGGGGCAAGGATTCGCCGGTAGGCGAATCCTTGAAGCCGGGCCGAATGTAGGCCGTGCTCGGTCAAATGGCCATAGGTGACTTGCTGGATATGGGCATATCCTATCTCACTATGTATATAGATGAACGTTGACATTTATCTCCGTTTATGGTTCGTTCTCGGTCACAGCGGTGGTAGCGAGGGATTGTGATGGCGCGTGACGAGAGGGATTGGCGGGGCGAACTCGTGCGGGCCTACCCGGATTTATTTCATCCGGCCGGCGATCCGCCGCCTGCGCGGACCTTGCCGGACGTCGCCGACGGCTGGCGCGATCTGCTGGAGCGTGTCTGCGCGCGCATGCAAGCGGCGCTGCAGCCGGGCGAGACGATCCGGATCATCCAGATCGACAAGAAGTCCGGCAGCCTGCGGGTCTACTGGCGCGGCGACGTCACTCCGCAGACCGCCGCCAGGCTGCACGAAGCGATTGCGCTTGCCAAGGCACGCTCCACCTGCACCTGCGAGTCGTGCGGCGCGGAGGGGCAGCTTTGCTTTGTTGGCAGTGTCTACATGATCCGTTGCGCCGCCCACGTCCAAGGCGAGCTGATTCCGACCCCGCCAGGCCGGGAGAACGTCCACCTTGTCCGTGTCTCGATGGCGGATGGCTACCGGATAGTGGCGCGACGCTACGACCGCCTGGCTGACCGTTTCGCTGACGAGGACCCGGCAGTTCGAGAAACAAGGAGGCCTGAGACAACTGTTACCGCGGATTGGCGCGTCGATCTCATGCAGGCTCATCCAAAGCTGTTCGCGATCGTGCAGGCCAAGCCTCAGGCGTCGTTCGGTTATCCATCCTGCCGGCCAGGGTGGCGAGATGTTCTCGACCAGCTTTGCCGGCGAATTGAAGCCGCATTGGCGCATAACGAAACTTTCAAGTTCGTCCGCATCGGCACCAAACTGGGCCTGCTCTGGATCAAGTGGGAGGGCGAGGTCTCGGGCGAGAGTCGCGCGAAGATCGAAGACGCCATCAGCCTCGCCGTCCAGCGCGCAAGCTGGACCTGTGACATCTGCGGCCTGGAGGGATCGGTCGCTGCAGCATGCTGAGGTCTTTCAACACAATGCTTTTCCGAACACACCCAGGGCAATGCCAAAAGGCCAAGCCATCGGCGGAGCGAGAACATCCGTCCACCGCAGGGGCCTTGCTTCGCGTGCGCCCCGGAAGGGGCACGCGGCCCGCGCGCAGATTGGAGCGATAGGATGGCTGGATTCCGGTGTGAGCGCGAGGGCGCGTGCGATGACCAGCCGTACCGCCACGAATGTCCGCTCTGCGGATCGGCGGACATCGTGTTCGCGCCTGGCATCGATGAGCTGGCGGAAGAGCTCGTGGCGGCGCTGCTCGATGCCGAGCCTCTCGATGACGGCGACAATGAGCATGAGGACTGACGTGCGTCTATGGGTTGTGTCGGATCTACATGTGGAACTGACGCGAGGCTGGGACCTGCCGGCTCCCGATGCGCGGCCGCGGTTCGACGTCCTGGTGGTCGCCGGCGATCTGATCCCCCGCATGGAGCGGGGCGTGAGGTGGCTGCACGAACGCGTCCCTGATCGGCCAGTGATCTACGTGCCCGGCAACCACGAATTCTACGGCGCCGATATCGATCGGACGGTCGAGAAGGCGAGAGCGGCAGCAGCCGGCACGAACATTCATGTGCTGCAGCACGACTACGTCCGGATCGGCGATGTTACTTTCGCCGGCGCAACAATGTGGACGGATTTCGATCTGTTCGGCGACGCGGATCGCGCCATGTTTCTTG